>JADLFN010000041.1 GCA_020845475.1 Planctomycetota bacterium | reverse complement strand
GCATTTTCAAGGATGAGTTGAAGCTCGACCTTGAAGACCTGGCCCATTGCAGCGTGAACTCGATGTTTGAGGCGCTCGCCAAAGTGCGCGAGTGGATGGATCAGGCGCGAAAACGCATCACTCCGCCGGCAAGCAATCCCCCGCCTGTGAATGCGGGCCCGCAGGAAGTGAAAGCGGACCCGCCCCCGAAGCCAGCCACGCCCAACGAGGCAGCCGGGATTGACGTAGCCGAGATCATGGCGAAGGCGAAGTGGATGTTCCAGCAGAGCAAGCAGAGACAACCATAACGCGCAGCGCACGCCCGGGGGCGGATGCGCTCGCGCGCGTTTTTTTGATTGATGAGTCGGAATTGCCCCATGCTTCCCGCATTGATTCCGCTCACTTTCTTGCGATACTTGGCCCGCGCCGTGGAACTGGGGCAATGGCGCGTGTAATAATGCTTGAGCGCGAGCCACTTACTCTCGCGGAATGCCCCTGTGTCGTTGCACCCCAATCGGGACCCATGCCGCGTTTGCTGATTGAAAAAGGGCCGGACCGTGGGAAGAGCCTGGAGCTGAAGATCGGCGACCAGGTGGTGGTCGGTCGTGACGTGGCGGCCAACCTGCAACTCTCCGATGTCATGTGCTCGCGCAAGCACTTCCTGATTGCGAGCAAAGGCTCCGTGTTCGGCCTGAAAGATCTCGGCTCGGCCAACGGCACGCAGGTCAACGGCAAAACCGCCGACGGGCCGGTAAAACTGGCCAACGGCGACATGATCCAGTGCGGCGAAACCATGCTTTCGTGGCTGGCCGACGAAGCCGACAGCAAGCAGGGCGGGCTCATTGGCCAGCAGGTGGGCGGCTATCGCATCGAGCAGCGCCTGGGCCGCGGCGCCATGGGTACCGTTTACAAGGCGATCCAGCTTTCGCTGGGCCGCGTCGTGGCCTTGAAAGTGCTTTCGCCCGATCTCGTCAAGGACGCCAAGTTCTGCGAGATGTTCCTGAAAGAGGCGCGCGCCGCCGGCGCCTTGAACCACCCGAACATCATCCAGGTCTATGACGTGGGCGAAGAGAAGGGCCAGTACTACTTCTCGATGGAATTCGCGGCCAAGGGCAGCGTGCTTGACCAGCTCAACAGCGCCAAGCGCATCGAGCTGCCGCGCGCTGTGGTCATCATCAAAGACGCCTGCCGCGCGCTCGATTACGGCGAGCGCAAGAGCCTGGTGCACCGCGATATCAAACCGGACAACCTGATGGTGATGGAAGACGAGGCCGTGAAGCTGGGCGACCTCGGCCTGGCCATGAGCGCGCAGGAGTTGCAGGGTGAGCAGGCTGGCGTGTTCGGCACGCCGCACTACATCGCGCCCGAGCAGGCCATGGGCAAGCCCATTGACCACCGCGCCGATATTTACGCGCTGGGCGCGACGTTCTATCGCATCCTGTGCGGCCAGACGCTGTTCACCGGCCAGACCGTCAAGGAGATTCTCAAGAAGCAGGTGCGCGACCCGCACCCGCCGATCACGACGCACCTGCCCGATTGTCCGCCCGCGATCGTCACGATCATCGACAAGATGCTCGCCAAGAATCCCGCCGAGCGATACCAGCACGCCAGCGATGTGCTCAATGACCTCGAAAACTGGCAGTCGCTGGCGCAAAAGCGCGGCCAGACAGAAGCTTCCGTCTTCGCCAAACCGGTCAAGGGGCCCAGCGCAGAGATGCAGGAGCAGCTCGTTGCTTCGGCGCAAAAGCGCAACCTGATGCTCGCGGCGATTGCGGCCGTGGTGGGCGTGGCGGCGCTTGCGATCATTCTCTGGGTGTTCGCGTTTGACACCGGCAACGGCGCGGCTTCGAACAGCAACTCTCCGATAGCGGGCACAAACACCAACGCGCCGCCGGCCAATACGCCGCCCGCCAACACCCTGAGTGATGCGCAAAAGAACGCCGACATCCGGCTCAATCGCGTGATGATCCTCGCCGATGAACGCGCACGCAACCTGGAATACCAGAAGGCCATCGAGATGCTCGAGCAGGCCGTCAAGGAGAACCCGGACAGCACGCTGATCGGCGAAGCCCGCAAGATGATCGAGCTGTACAAAACCAAAGTCACCGAAGACACCGACCAGGTCAACGCGCTGCGCGAAGAATGGAGCAAGACTCAGCGCGACAAGGCCGACAAGATGGAGCAATGGAAGTTCCAGGAGGCTGAATCCATCCTCAAGGCATTCCTCGACAAGCACGAGAAGGACGAGCAGCCCGCGCGCAGGAAGATCTACGAAGAGGCGCACGAATACTGGTTTGTCCAGTATTGGAAGGACGTTGACGCCCAACTGACCAGGCTGGGCCAGACCGTGGCCAAAAAGACCACCGAAGCCGCGCCGGAGACTGACCCGGTCAAGCGCGTGGAAATCCTGGAAGAAGCGGTGAAGCTGGCACAGGGCCCGCACGATGCCTGCGACCACGAAAAATCACGCAAGTACATCAAGGACAAGATTCTCGACGCCGCGGTCAAGAACCGCGACCTGGCCAAGAAGGGTCTCGAGGACGAAACCAAACGCAAGCTCGAAAAGGCGCTGGCGGACACGGAGCAGGCGATACTTGACCTCTGCGCCCAGGTTTCGGCGGACATCGCGCGCGGCGATTTCAAGTCACCGACGACGCGGCTGGAGACGTTCGAGAAGTCCAACGCGACTTTCAACCAGTACAAGAGCAACCCCGCATTTGCGGGCTGCCTGGAAACGCTGCGCCTGCGCCGCGAGCAAACCCGCCACGAAGTGCAGGCCCTGATTGCGCTGGGTGCCGGCGCGCGCGCGCTGCTGCCCTCAACCACCTGGCAGGGCGAGCAGTTGAAGCAAAAACCCTGGCCCAAGGCCGCCGAAACGCTGTTTGGCGCCAAGGACGCGCGCATCCGCCTCGACGTCAAGAACCAGGCCGATGAAGCGCAATGGACGCTGGTCGTGTTCGCCGGCGCCACCAAGAAAGAATGGACGGCCGCCGACCTCGGCCCCGGCCGTGAAAAGGACATCAGCGGCCTGGCCTGCGCGATCGCACACCTGATTGCCATTGACGACCGCCTGCGGCAAGCCGTGCTGGCGCCCTGCAACGGAACCAAAGGCGACGCGCCCGTAGTCGCCGGCATCTTTGCCTGGTTTGCCGAGCTGGGCGCGAGCCACGAGTTCTTCGCGGCCATGGACTCGTGCTTTTCCGCGCTGCCGGCCTCGGACGCAGGGTTTACGCCCATGCGCGAATACATGGCCTATGCGCTCAAGATGCAGGCGCGCTTTGAGCTGGACAATGGCAATCTCGCGCGCGCCGATGAACTGGACAAGCGCTTCAACAGCGAAGAATTCAAGGGCACGCGCGCACGGCAGGGCAAGTGACAATCGCCCTTCCACCCCGTGCGAAGCGCCGCGTGGTTCCTATAACCGTGTGCTATGACCCCCGGTGACGTTCTCGCCTTCATTCTATTGTTGTTGTGCTCGGCGTTTTTCTCCGGCACCGAGAGCGCCCTGACGGCCTTGTCCGATGTCACATTGGAGCGGCTGGTCGATGATGGCCATCGCCGCGCCCGATTGCTCAAGTCCATGCTCTCCGACCGGCGCCGCGTGATTGCCGCGCTGCTCGTCGGCAACACCATCGTGAACACCCTTCTGGCCATCTTTGCCAGCGTGCTGTTTGACCAGCAACTCGCCGGCAGCGACCTTCTCCCGCGCTGGGCCGCGCCCATTGTCGCCAGCGTTTCCGCCATCGGAGTATTGCTGGTGTTCGGCGAGGTCATCCCCAAGGCCATTGCCGTGACCTTTCCCAGCAACTGGTCCATGTTCGCGGCCTGGCCGTGCTTTGCCGTGGTGAAGCTGCTCAGCCCGCTGACGCTGGTGCTGGGCGCCATGACCCGCGGTCTGACCTGGATTTTAGGCGGCGGCAGGCACGCAGCCGAAACCCAGGTCAGCGTCGATGAACTGCAAACCATGGCCAAGATGGGCGAAGAGATGGGCGTGATCGACTCCATGGAAATGGCGATCGTGCAGAAGGCCAGCGTGCTCAACGAAACCAGGGTGCGCGACATCATGGTGCCGCGCACCGACATCCATGCCATTCCCGCCAAGACCACGCTCGCCGACTTGCGCAGCACCTTCAAGCGCGACCTGTTTTCACGAACGCCCGTGTTCCTCCACGACCTCGACGACATCCTCGGCGTGCTCAATTACAAAGAGATTCTGCGCCTGAGCCCCGCCGATGAAGCCAAGTTCAACTTGCAGGACTACCTGCACCCCGCACTGTTCGTGCCCGAGACCATGAGTGTCGGCGTGTTGCTCGAGAAGATGCGCGAGCGGCGCGCGCACCTTGCCATCGTGATCGACGAATACGGCGGCACCTCGGGCCTCGTCACCTTCGAGGATATCGTCGAGGTACTCGTGGGCCGCGTCGAGGACGAATACGACGTGCAGGCGCGCCTGATCGAGCGCCGCGCCAACGGCGTATGGGAGGTGGACGGGCGTCTGGGTATCGAGGAGTTGCAGGAGACCATCGGCCAGGACTTGACCGAGGAAGCCAGCGAGGGAGCGAGCACAGCGGCAGGGCTGGCACTCAAGGCATTCGGGAAAATCCCGTCGGAAGGGGAAGAAGCGACGTATCATTCATTGCGGTTCAAGGCCACCCGCGTGCGCGACCAGCGCGTGCGGCGCCTGGAGATCAGCAAGCTGGAGGGTTTCAGCGGCGACAGTGTGCGCATCAGCGACCTGCCGCTATCCGATGACACCTCCGTCATGCCGTTTCCGGCCATTGATCCGAAAACCGATGGCCCCAAGCCGGAGAAGCAAAATGACCCATGATCCCTACAAAGACCTGGCCATTGCCGACCGGAATTTGAACATCGGCTTTTGGTCATGGCTGCTCATGCTTGCCTTGGCCGCGCCCCTTTGCGCCCAGACACCACCGACTTCCATCCCCACGCCACAGGCCAGCGAGAGCAAAGAGTCCTTCGTGCTTGAACCCACGGGCCTGGCCACCGGCGCGCAGAACGCAACGCTGCGCCTGATTTCCAACACGCCTGCGGGCTTTGCCTCCAGTTCATCGCGCCAGCCTGAAATCAAGTTCGGCGAGGGCGTCAAGCTCGTCACCGGCAGCTTCAAGATGCTCAATGCCAATGAAGCCGAGTGCAAGGTCAACGTCGACGCCGACGCCATGGGCGTAAGCGACGTCAGCCTGATCTTTTACTCCGTCAACGGCACCAAAGTTCTCAGCACCCAGCGCGCCACGCTTGGGCTGCTAGGCCCGGCCAAAGTCGGCGCCATCGATGTTTCGGTCGAGAGTTCGCCCGTGGTGCGAGTCAACGTGACCGATGCCCAGAATGCGGGCGTGATCGTGCTCAGCGGGAACCTCAGCGGCGCCGTCACGCTCAGCGCGCCCACCGGCACGCGCTTTTCCCGTGCACCCTCACCCGTCACCAGCAAGGGCACCATCGGCTCTCCGGCACTGGCCGAGAACAACACCCAGTTCAATTTCATCATCAACTCCGGGCAGGCCGATACCGTCGTGCGCGTCACCGAGATCAGCTACGACACCTCGCTCTTCACCACCACCGGCGGCGTTCTGGGCGCACTGAACTGCGCCATCAGCGGCGCGGCTTTGGGCGGCCAAAGCACCCTTGTGGCCAACGCCCACACGGCCCTGACCACGATTGCCGGCAGCAACGACAACACCGACGCGCCCGCGGACACCAGCAACCAGGGCAGCAATTCATCGAGCTCCGGGGAAACCACCAGCAGCGGCACGAGCCAGAATAATCCATCCTCCGGCACGGGCGCTTCGCGCACCCGCGAAACCGAACGCCCAAGCCGCAACGATAGTGGCAACAGCAACCGCAACTCCGGCGGGAGATCGGTCAACTCGCCGGCCCAGCCGGGGGGCGGTTCGGCCCCGCGCGAGTCCAGCGCGCCACCCCCTGGCCCGGCGAACCCCGGCGTTCAGCCTGCACCAGGCGGCCGCGCCGAACCTCCGCGCGGCCCAAGCCCCGGCGCTGCGCCCGCACCCGCGGGCGGCTCCCAGCCGCGCTCCGGCGGCGATGGCAGCGCCACTGTCGGTACCACCAAAGAAGGCGAAGAGAAACCGCCGGCCAAGGTTGAGGAGCCCAAGGTCGTGCTGATCACCACGCCGGGCATCTATTTCTGCGACAAGGACTTCAAGCCCCTGGACATCCTGGTGCTCAATGCGCTGGTTTCGGAAAAGGCCGGCGCGCGCGTCTGGATTTCCGTGAAACTCAAGGCCGACAAAACACCCGAGGTGGACACGATCAGCGTCACGCTGCGCGTGTGCGGCGTAAGCCGCACGCTCAAGCTTACCGAAACGGGCAAGACCACCGGCGAATTCCGCTGCGACAGCTCCGGCGTGCTGCTGGTCAGCGAGGAAAACCCGGACAGCGCAACAACGGAAGAGAAGGCGGCCGAGGTCAAGCCGCGCCCCAGCGGCTGGAGCAAGTAGCCATGGCCGACAAGTTCAAGAAATACGCGGGCAAAGAGATCGACGTCGAGTTCAGCGCCACGCGCTGCATCCACGCTGCGGAGTGTGTGCACGGCCTGCCCGAAGTGTTCAACCCCGACGCGCGGCCCTGGATCAAGCCCGACGGCGGCAAGGCTGAAGAAATCGCCAAGGCCATCATTCAATGCCCTTCGGGAGCCCTGCGCTACAAGCTCAAGCAGGGCCCCGAAGAAAAGCCCGATGCCACGCCCACGGGGCACGTAACGGCCAACGGCCCCGTGTATCTGCGCGGCGAAATGGATTTAGGCGGCACAAAAGAAAAACGCGCAGCCCTGTGCCGCTGCGGAGCTTCCCACAACAAGCCGCACTGCGACAACTCCCACGAAGAAATCCGCTTCAAAGAAGACGGCGCCAACGCGGCCAAGGCCGTCGCGGCAATAGCACCCAAGGCCGGAGCGCTGAAACTAGCGCCATTCCCCAACGGCCCCGTGCAAATCGAAGGCCCACTCACGCTCAAAAACGCGCGCGGCGACGTCATCTACCAGGGCGAAAAGTGTTTCCTGTGCCGCTGCGGAGCCAGCCAAAACAAACCCATGTGCGACGGCAGCCACGCCAAAGCTGGGTTCACCAGTTAGCGACCAATCAACCTGTACTACGCCAACGTGCGGGACGCACTGCTGGCGTTAGTTTAGTACCATTATCTGCATCGTTTTGAGACCGTGAATGCCGATACCCGAACTAAATGCGGAGGGGATCCTGCCCGAGGGTCTTCATGAGGCTACGCTCGAAGAAATTGACGAGGTTTTCGGGCGTTTCCAAAGAACCAGTCAGCGAATGGAGCTGACAAAACAGTTAAAGGAGTACGTCGGAGAAGTGCGCTCGGCGAATGTCGCTAAGGCGCTTATAATCGACGGCAGCTACGTGACCGCCAAAGAAGTGCCTTCGGATATCGACATGATTCTTGTGCTTAAAGATGACGTTGACTTGAGTAAGGATGTCCCCCCTTTTATCTACAATGCCCGTTCGAAACGAATGGTTCAAAAGGCCTACGACTTTGACCTTTTCCCAGCCTTTGAGGGAGACCGGAGCTATGAGGAATTCGTAAAGCTTTTCAGCAAAGCAAAGGATCTCCCGGGTCGAACCAAAGGGCTATTGAAGTTACATCTGTAAGAGCCAGCCATGATTTCCAATAACGAGCAATTGACAGAGGCGCGCGAAGCGCTCGAGGCGGCAGAAGCCGGTTTGGCGGCTCTCAAGGCTCGTATTTGGCAACCCAATCCGGAGCTATTCCGCGCGATGGCGGATGCCCCGACGCGGTTGATTCGTCAGTTGCGGGCACAAATCGACGAATACACTGGAGTTCTCTTTGCGAGCGACACGGCGGACTTCTGGATTGAGCTTGAAGGGCCTCGCGTTCGCTTAGGAACGACGTCGTTCGCCGAGATTTCGCGGACTATTGAGGCAACGCGACAAGGAGTTCTAAGGCTCGCGGAGCACATCTTCAGTGGAATCCAGCGCCACACCGGCCGACCGTTAGAGAGCTTGAGACAACTCTGCAATCTCTCGCCCGTCGCGCTGCAGCCAGGCAGCGTACGCGTGGGCCTTCAACTAGCCAATCCAGCCAACACTCAGCTTTGGGATAGCAATGAATCGAATGCGGTGAGCAAAGCTGTTGAGGTCTTGATGAAAACGCTGGAGTGGAGCGCTTCTGAGGAGAACCCCTTGGAAGATAAGAATCTTCCGCAAAGCCCCGACCTGCGCCGGCTTGCTCTTCAAGCAGTTTTTGGAATAGCACCCCGGCCCTCAAGCAACATCACCAGTGTGCGGTTTGTCGGCCGACGCGTTCCTGCGGGGGCTGGCTTCGAGCTAACTGTCAAAAGTCGTGACCGGGTACGTGCAGCGATTTCCACATCCACACTTGACCAATTCGAAGAGCATGAGGGCGTTATCCGCGAGCTAGATCTTGACGGGCCTTCGTTTACGCTAAGAGAGCGAGCTAACGGCCAGCCCCCGTTGAAGTGCAACTATGACGGCGGGCAGCTTGAAGGTCTCGTCAAAGAAAACATCGACAAGCGCGTCTTACTGCATGGCAAGCGCCTGTACCAAGATGGTCTGCCCAAAGAGCTATTCGTTGAAAACCTATTTCCAGTACTTCCTGAAAAATCGCAATAAGCAGTAACTCAAACGCGACGAATAACTCCGCCTAAGACTTGAGTTCCCAGCTTGAGATCGTCAGGCGTTGGATTTCGCTGGTGCCTTCGACGATTTCCATGAGCCTTGCCGCTCTGAAGAACTCTTCGACTCGGTAATCCTTCATGTAGCCGTAGCCGCCGTGGATTTGCACGGCGTCGCTGGTGACCTTGCTGGCCATTTCGCTGGCGAAGAGCTTGGCCTGCGCTGCCGCCGAAATGAACTCGGGGTCGCTCAGGCCTTTTTGTTCCTTCAGCCATACGGCCTTGTAGGTGAGCATTTTAGCCGCGCTGATGGCGGTGATCATGTCGGCGAGCTTGAAGCTGATGCCCTGGAACTCCGTGAGCGCCTTGCCGAACTGCTTGCGTTCCTTGGCGAACTTTTTCGCGCGCTCGTAGGCCGCCGTGGCGAGGCCGATGCTTTGCGTGGCGACGCTCAGGCGGCCCGTGTTCAGCGTCATGAGTGCTACTTTGAAACCGTCGCCTTCTTTGCCGAGCAGGTTTTCGGCGGGCACGGCGCAGTCTTCGAAGATCAGTTCGGTCGTGGGCGAGGCGTGCACGCCCATTTTGTCCTCGATCGTTCCCGTCTTGAACGGGCTTTGGTCGCGATCGACGATGAAGGCCGAGATAATGTTCTTGCCGTCTGGCTTCTTGCCCGTGCTGGCCCATACGATCGCCACTTTGGCGACGCTGCCGTTAGTGATGTAGAGCTTGGTGCCGTTCAAAATCCACTTGTCGCCCTTTTTCACGGCCGTCGTCGCCATGCCTGCGGGATCGCTGCCCGCATTGGGCTCGGTCAGCGCAAAACAGCCGAGCTTTTCGCCACTGGCCAGTGCCGGCAGAAAGCGCTGCTTTTGCTCTTCGTTGGCGAAATTCATGATCGGCAGCGCCACGAGCGAGTTCTGCGCGCCCAGCGTCATCGAAAGCGAAATGCTGGTCTTGGCCATTTCGCCCTCGACCAGCAGATACGAAAGATAATCGGCGCCCGCGCCGCCGTATTGCTCGGGAATGACCAGGCCCATGAAGCCGAGCGCGGCCATCTTCTGCGTGAGTTCCTTGGGGAACTCTTTGGAGTTTTCGAGCTTGATGGCGACGGCCTCGACTTCGCTCTTGGCGAAATCGGCGGCGGCCTGCTGGAACATCATTTGTGTTTCGTTGAGTGCGAAGTCCATGGCGCGAATATAGGTAGCGATGGTGGCCATGGAAGCCCGTGCCCGCATTGACCCGATTCGTACTCCAACTATGCTGGTAGGCCCGCAATGGCGGGTAGGGCCAATTACTCACTGGAGACAGAAATGCTCAAGACATGGTTTGCGCCGCTTACGGCGCTGACGCTGCTGCTTTGCCTCAACGTAACGGTACACGCCGCTGACAAGCCCGTGACCGTGCAGGAAGACGAAAAGCTGCCCACCGCTGAAGCCTTGAAGGTCAAGGCCGGCACGGCCGAGGGCCGCAAGTCGCCCACGGAAGTCGTGACCACCGCCATCAAGGCCTCCAAGGACGGCAAGATGGATGTGCTCAAGACCTGCTTCACCAAGGACAACCAGCAGTACCTTGAAAACGAGAGCTACTACAAGGGCCAGAACATCAAGGCCATTGATGCCGTCGCCATTGTCCTCGCGGCCTTCGACCCCGCCAACCTCAAGGAATTCGCCCAGAACACGCAGGGCAACTATGCCGTGGTCATGCACGCGACCAAGGCCGGCGGCATGCGCCTGATCCGCACCACCTACGAGAAAAAGAACTGGTGCCTGAAGGATTACTGGGTGGACGAATTCAGCCGCGATTACGGCGCGGGCGTGAAGGAAACGCGCGAAGCCATTGATGCCGGCGGCGCCAAGCTCAAGGAACGCATCGACCCCTATGAAAGCGACACCCTCGACCTGCTTTCCGGCGCGCAGGACGGCGTCGATCCCTACGACCTGCTCTCCAAGCGCCTCAAGAAGTTGAGCGCCTCGGAAGGCGCGCCCCGCATCTTCCTCAACTACTGGTCGTCGGAGCTGGCCTATTGGTTCAACAACCCCAAGGCCGGCGAAAAGGACCCCAAGGACACCTTTGTGGTGCTGCGCTCTGAGCTGCGCTACGACTGGGAAAAGAAGGAGTACTCGACGGACGCCAAGGTAGCGCTGGTCTCCACGGCCCAGTTCGCCAAGCGGCCTGGCTCCAAGTTCAAGGAATGGACCAACGACTACGAGCCCTGGGAGCCCGAGGAAGAGAAAGAAGGCGGCGACAAAGAAGGCGGCAAGTAGCTCGTTGCCAGTAATCAAAGCGGGGCGGCCCTGGCCGCCCCGCTGCATTTTGCGCGCCGCCATCATTACGGATGCGGCTCTTGATTGGCCAGCATGCTCGTGCGCTCCACCGCGCCGGCATCGGCGTTGGTGAGCTCTTCGATCACCCGTGTGTCCTCGCCAAAGCGTACCTCGGCCTGAGCGGGCTCAAGATCACGGGCAAACTGCCGGGCCTGCGCCAAGTCGCGCGCAATCACCCAATACACGCGCGAGTAACTGGCCGCGCCGCCTTCTTCGGCGTATTCGCTGCGCTTGACGTACAACGTCATCTCAAAGCGGCTGGCTTTGGCAAGCCGCTCCTGGCGCGAGTAGCGCAACTCTGCCACGCAATGGCGGGCTGATTCGGGCGACTCGCGCAGAAAATCGCGCAGCACCGTGCGCGCGCGCTCGCCTTCACCCAGTTCGCGCAGGCACACGGCTTCATTGCACGCGACAAGATCCGAGAACTCGCCCCGCCGGTCGTTGGGCGCGCCTTTGAGCGCCTGCCGCGCGCGAATCGCGACCTGCAGCGCGGCATCGTAAGCGCCCATTTTGCGCAGGCAGAACAGGTGCTCGACATGCAGCTCAAAGGAGTCCGGCGCCTGCTTCAGGCCGGCCTTGCACTTCTTGATCGCGCCGAGGTAGTCCTCGGCACGCGCCAGCGCCACGGCCCAGTTGTAGTAGGCGTCGCTGCACGCGGCGTCAAACTCGATCGCCTTGGCAAAACAGGCCATGGCCTTCTCTGACTTCCCCGCCGAGGCCAGCGCGTTGCCCATGGCCACCTGAATGCGCGCGGCTTTGGGTTCGAGGCTCTCCGCGATGCGCAGCCACTTCAAGGCGCCCTGCGAGCGATTCAGGCGCAGGTAGCAGTCGGCGGCGCCGTAGGCGGCGTCAGCGCGGCGGTTGTCGCGCTTGAAACACTCGCGAAAGCGCTTGAGCGCGCGCATGTAGGCGCCGCTTTGCAGCAGCACCGTGGCGTAGTTGAACAATACGTGGGCGTGCTGCTCCGCGGGCGCGAGGCTGAGCACGCGGCGATATTTCTCAATCGCGCCGCGCGCGTCGCCCATGCCGGCCAGCACGTTGCCCCAGGCGTCAAGCGCCGGCACATGGCGCGGCGAAAGTTTGACGCAGGCCTGGAAATGCTGCGCGGCTTCCATCGGGTCGCCACGCGAAACGAGCACGCGGCCCCAGAGGTAATGCGCCTCCACCTGCAGGTCGTTGTCGAGTTCCTCGAGGGGCAGGGTTTCAAGCAGCATCTGCGCGCGCGGGAAATCTCCCTCGCGGAAAAGGTCAAGCGCCTGCCGCAGTTTGTTCGCCGCCGCCATGCACCAAGCATAACAAGCGGAAAGTGGTTGGGCATTCCCGCGATGTGGGACCGCGCGCGGGCTACTGGCGTTAACACTCAAGCCCGCCACAACTTCCGCCGATACAACAAGGCCCGTGTCATCGGGCCATCATCGTTGGAGAGAAAATGGCACGCAAAACCGAGGACTGGCGGCTGACTTATTTTCTCGGCGTTGCGTTGCTGCTGCCCATCGGCACCATCGTGCTGACGGCTTACTACTTTTTCCGCATGGGCCCGCTGGCGCGCGAAGCCGTGCCCTTTGACGCCTGGGCTTTCTCGATCATCGCGATCTCGGGCGGGCTCTCGGGCATCATGGCCGCGCTGCTGGCGCTGTTCTCGCACGCCACCTGGCGCGCACGCCTGCGCTTTGAAAACGAATGCCGCAACCTGCAACGCTACCTGAATGAAGACGTCGCCCGCGAGCGCTACCGCATGCAGCGCAACCTCGATGTGTTCGCGGCCGCGCAGCAGATTTCCATGGCGCTCAAGCAGGAAGTCGATTTTGAGCGCATCCTGGGCCTGGTGCTGGAGCAGATCGAATATTTCGCCCGCGCCGAGCAAGCCAGCGTGTTTGTTGCGGGCAAGGGCGGCCTTGAGCCGCGCGCCCTGCGCCGCCACGGCGTAACGCACTTCCCGCCTGAACTGGCATCGCTGGAAGTCGAGGACTCGCTCGTGGCGCAGGCCATTGAGCACGGGCAGTCCCGCCGCGAGTTCGACGAAGCCACCGGCGCCTATGTATTCGCCGCCAGCTTCTCTACGCCTGACGGCCTGCGCGGCGTCGTGCGCATCTCGCGCAATATCGCTGACGATGCCGACTTCCGTGAGGAAATGCCCGCCTTTGAACAGAGCGTCGCCCACCTGGCGCGCATGCTGGGCCTTGGCCTGAAGCAGAGCACCATGTGGGATCGCGCCATCAAGGACGAAAAGACCGGCCTGTACAACGCCAACCACTACGCCGACCAGATCAAGCGCATGGCCGCGACCGCCCGCCGCAGCGGCATTGCGCTGTCCCTGATCATGCTGGATATCGACAAGTTCAAGCACGTCAATGACACCTACGGCCACCTGGCCGGCGACCTCGTGCTGGCCCAGGTGGCTGAAATCCTGCGCCGCGAGGCGCGCGAGAGCGATACGCCCTTCCGCTATGGCGGCGAAGAACTGTGCATCATCTGCCAGGGCTGCACCAGCGACGACGCGGCTTTGGCCGCCGAGCGCCTGCGCAGTGTGATTGCGCACACCGAGTTCCATGATGATAAGGGCCGCCTGCTTCCGGTCAGCGCCAGCTTTGGCGTAGCCGAATACAACGTCGCCGCCATGCCATCCGAGAAGGAACTCAAGGAAGCCTGCGACAAAGCGCTCTATTACGCCAAGGCTCACGGGCGCAATTGCGTGGCCGTGAGCGAAGGCGAAGCGCAGTTCTACGCCATCGAGCGCAGCGGCGACGTGGAGAGCGAAGTGAAGCGGCGCCTGGGCCTGGCCGGCGACAACTCGCCGCTCAACCCGGCGGCCGATTCCGCGCTGCAGACGCCGGTGGCGAACAACGAAGCGGCGACCGTGCGCATCCAGTTGGGCGAGAGCATCGACGCGCTGGCCAACGGCCTGGCGCAGGTTGTGGGCAGCGACGCCGATCGCGCCAAGATAGTTGACTCGGTCGTTCGCGAGGCTGCTGCCTTCCTCACGCAAAACCTGAGTGCGCGCCTGACGCCCCAGGGCGCCCCGTGCGAAGCCGATCTGCCGCCCAAACCCAAGCGCAAGCCGCGCAAGACCAAGATCGTCACACCCGCCCAGGCCGTGACGCCGCCCGCAGCGCCCGCGGCCGAGCCCGCCGGCGAGCCCGTCAAACAAAAGCGCAAGCGCCGCACGAAGGCAGAAATTGAAGCCGCGCGCCGTGCCAAGGATGAGGCAGCCAAGAAGGCAGAAAGCGACCGCCTGGACTACCTGACCGACGACGAGGCCGCGCAATTGACGGAAGGCAAAGCGCCCAGCAAGCGGCTGCGCGACGCGGCTCAGTCCGGGCGGTTTGCGTGATGTGCGTGCCTGGTCTGGCGCCTGCGCGCCCGGCGCCGCGTCAGCTCAGCAACGCCTCAAGCACTTTCGCAATCCGCGTTACCACCTGCTCGCCCTTGGCGAGGTTGGCGGCGTGCGATTCCTCCCGCGAGCCGGCGCGATTGGTGATCAGCGAAAACGCGGCGACTTTCATTCCCAACGCGCGCGCGCAGATCACTTCGGGCACGGTGCTCATGCCCACGGCGTCAGCGCCGAGCCCTTTCAGCATGCGGACTTCGGCTTCGGTTTCAAAGCTTGGGCCCAGCACCGCCGCATAGACGCCGGCGACCATGGGTTCGCCCGCGCGCTTTGCGGCCGACAGCAATTGGTCTTGCAACGATGAGTCGTAGGCGCCGGCCATGGGCGCAAACGCGGCTGCACCCGCCATGCGCTGCCGGCCGACGAGCGGATTGACCCCTAGAAGATTGATATGGTCGGCAATGGCCATGAGTGTGCCGGGCACGAGATCATCGCGAATGCCGCCCGCGGCGTTGGTTGCCACCAGCGTGTTCACACCCAGAGCGTGGGCGGCGCGCACCGGGAACACAAGCTCGCGCGGCTGAAAACCTTCATAGGCGTGGTAGCGTCCGCGAAACACCAGCACGTTGCGGCCAAACAGCCTGCCCTGTGTGAGCCGGCAGACGTGGCCGGGCGTGCCTGTGGGGCGCGCAAACCCCGGCACGTCTTCATAGGCAATGCGCGCCGTGCATTCGCAGCGCTCCTCGATCGCGCCGAAGCCCGAGCCCAGGATCAGCGCCGTTTCGGCGTAGCCGCGCTTGAACCCGGCGTTTTCAAGCGAGGCGATGGCGGCGTCAAGGATGGGGTCAGAGTCGGCCATGCCTAGCGCAATCCCATGCCCAGCAGCACGAGGTTGGCGCCGACTTTCGTGAGCACCGGGCTGGGGAGGTAATAGCGGATGTCGAGAATCGTACCCGCGAGCCGCTCCTCTTCGGGGCGCAGGCCCAGAAACTCGCGCAGCCACAGCAGGCTTTCTTCATCCTGCGCGCCCGTCCAGGTGGGGCCGATGGTCATGAGCTGCTCGATGATCTCGACGCGCGCCTCAAGCAGGCGCAGGTCGCTGATGCGCTCCGTCAATCGCGGGATGGTCTCGCGCACGAGGTAGCCGCACAGCACGCCCAGGCGCACGATGTCGGGCACCAGCGTCACGCTTTGCACGAACTCGGGCACGCGCGCGATGATGTCGCGCACTTCCGTGAGCGTGTGGCGCACCAGGCGGATGTCGCTGCCGGCGTGCAGGCGCAACAGGCGTGTGGCGCTGACGATGGCCTTGTCGGCGAGGTTGGCGTGGGCTTTGCCCTGCAGCGCGGGCCACTCGCCCAGGCGCCACTCGTTGGCGAGCAGCTCGGCCCAGATGGTGCGCGCGCGTTCTTCTACGCCCGTGATGCGGCGGTCGAACATCTTGTCGATGTAAGTCTTGGGATCAATGTTGCCGCGGTAGGCTTCGTTACTCCATGCGCGCGCAATCTGCTCATCGACGGCGACCACGAGGTGCAGGTTCGGCGCGCTGAAGAAGCGCGAGAGCACCTCCAGCATCTGCAAGCCCAACTGCGGCTTCACGCGGTCAATGTCATCGACGAACAGGAAGCACGGGCCGCGCCCGCCGCGGCGTGTGGCCACGCTCTGCACGACCACCGCCAGATGCTCTCGGAAGCGTGCGCCGAACTGGTAACTGCGCGAGCGCTCGAGCAATTTCTGGCGCTGGAACTTGCTGCCCGAAGCCTCGCCCGCGCTGCTGAGGAGAAACGCGGAATGGGCGAGATCCGTGATCGGCTCGTGGCCCAGTGTCATCTGGCCCATGAGGTCGGCGGCAATCAGCAGTGAGCGCTCGCCGCCCTCCACCCAGCCGCTCTGGCGGATGCTGGTGCTGGAGGGAAAGCCCTTCTGGCGCATGGCCGCAGCCACGATGCTCTCAATACTCTCGCCCTGCGGGCAGCGCAGACCGGCATCGAAATCAAGTTCATCCCAGAGCGCAAACAGCAGCGAAACAAAGGGATCGATATCCTCCTTGTGCTGCCAGAGGTTGAACCAGCTCACGGTTGCGCCGGCGCCGCGCAGGATCGGGTCGATCATCTTGAGCAAGGTGGTCTTGCCCGAGCCGTTGGAGCCGCACACCAGCACGCGCTGCGTATTCTGCAGATTGAGCGTGGCCAGCAACGTCGCGGCCTGATGCGCCGCGTGCTCGCTGATCTCGCGCGCCATCAGGGGCATGCCGTCGATGGTGAGTCCCGGGTCGGTGCGTCCGGCCATGGCGCAATCATCGGTTGGGATGAGGCGATTGTCGAGCGCCGAAAGCCGCGCGGGGTGTATCAGTTCGTAGCGCCGGCATCTTGCCGGCCTCGGCGCGGGCGTCCCGCCAGCGCCCGTTTTGGCGAGGACCGGACGGGCGCGGGACGCGCCCGTCGAAGCCGCCGAGACGGCGGCGCTACGTGAAACTGATACACTGCCAAGCGGCTCTAATTGTTTTCTGCGGCCTTTCGGCGGCGCTCCTCAAGTTCGCGTGCCGTGAGCCGGCGCGTGTCATGAAGCAGCCGCCAGGCCTCCTCAAAGGCCTGGAGCATTTCCTTGTCCTTTTCGGCGAGCACCTGCTTGGCGTTCTTGAGCTCGGCTTCGGCCTTCTCGGGCTCGCCGATTTCCAGCAGGCAGCGCGCCATGAGGATGCGCACCTCGCTGACGCGCACGGTGTCCTTGAGCGATTCCTTGAAGTAACGAAAGGCCTTGGACCAGCGACCGGTCTCGTATTCCTTCTTGCCTTCTTCGAACGCATCAGCCACGTTCTACCCCTGGCCCAGCTTCTTCTTGAGCGCGTCGATTCGCTTCTCGACATCGCGGAATTCAGCATCATCCAGGTACAGCGTGCGGAAGCCTTCCAGTGCGCCGATCAAATCGCCCTTGCGCTCGCCCAGATCGGCGCGGGCGTAGTTGAGCGCCTTCTGCAAATCGGCGTCGTCGGGCGTCAGCAGCTTCTCGGCAATCGTGAACTGCTGTTCCGCCATTTCCAGGCGATTCATCTGCACCAGGCAGTTTGCCATCATCACGTTCACGGCCTTGGCGTGCTTGGGGCTGGCCTTGGCCTTCTGAAGATGCTTGAACGCATCCTCCGAGCGCCCGGCATCCATCAGCGCCTGGCCGAAGCGGAAACGTTTGTCCATGTCCGTCGGCGCGGCTTCCACCTGGCGGCCGAATTCCTGCAACCCGAACTCCTTCTTGGCGGTGGCGAACTGCTGCTCTTTTTGCAGCCACGCCTGCGCATTCTGCGGCTCGGCCTGCGCCTTCTGGCGGCACGCCGCCATCTTGTAGTCGAAGCCGCGGTTCTTGATCAGCGCGGCTTCATCGGCGATTTCGGTGGCGCTGGCATCCACCTGCACAAAGGCCATCATGCGCTCGTAGGCCTTGTCGTGGGCCTTTTTCTTCTCAAGCAGCTTGCCGATTTCGCGGATCGCCTTTCGATCCATCGGGTTGGCCTTGAGCTTCTCTTCCTCGACGCCGATCATGCCGTCGATGTCGTTGGCATCGAGCACGAGTTTCTGCGCCTTTTCCAGTTGGGCGGCCTGGCCGGCATTCTTGACGAGTTCGTAGGAGCTCTTGGCGCTGCCCACGGAATCGAGCATGCCCTGCGCCGCGATGTTCTTGGCGAGCTCTTTCACGTCTTTGTCGTTGGGCGCGAGCTTTTGCGCCTTGTTCAGGATGGCCTGCGCGTCCTTGGTGCGCTTGACCGACACATATTCGCGCGCGAGCAATTTCAGCGCGGGCAGGTCGTTGCTGCCGCCATCGCAATTCTTGAACACGAACTCAAGCACGGCCACGGAAGCATCGTGATGGCTGAGGATTGCAAGGTTTTCCGCCACGCGTGTGTTGTACCTGATGCTCTTGGGATCCTTCTCGATGATCTTCTCATACTCCTCGATCGTCTTGAGCGGGTCCTTGGTCATCACCGTGGTTTTCATCGCGCCCAGCGCGCCAAAGAGGGAGCGAGGGTAGCCCTGTTCGTCGTACTTGCGCACCAGCGCCAGCCGGTAATTGCGGCGGGCCTCGGCGTTGCCGGGGTCGGAGATCAGCGCCTCGCGATACATCTGGATCGCGTAGTCGTAGTTGCGCTTCTTCAGGGCTTCATCGGCCTTGCTGAGAAAACGGGATACATCGGCCATGAGATGGTCCTTCCAAACGGTGCAAGCTCTAGTTTATGCCCTGAAAGGGCGGTGTGAAGGCGATTGTGGCATTTGAACGCTGAGTTGCCAGCCTCTTTCCCTCTTGAGTTTGGGGAATAGCCAAGACGGGCCAGACGTCCTAGAATCTGCTCAGGAGGCCGCTTTGCTGACCATTGTTCGATATCCCGACCCCGTCCTCACGACCCCCGCCAAGCCGGTTACGGATTTCGGGCCCCGCCTGGCGCAGCTCGTCGAGGAGATGTTCCTGACCATGTACCAGAGCAAGGGTGTGGGTCTGGCCGCGCCTCAGGTCGGCATCAGCCAGAGAATCTACGTCGTGAACTGCGGCAAAGAGCAGCCGCCGGAGACCGAGCTGGCGCTGATCAATCCCGTTGTGGTAAGCGTCGAGGGTGAACAGTGCGGCGACGAAGGCTGCCTGAGTTTCCCCGGCATCTTCGTGCAGAAAAAGCGCCCCAAGACCGTGACCATGCGCGCCCAGGACGTTCACGGCAAATGGTTCGAAGTCACGGGCGAAGGCCTGCTGGCACGCGCATTTCTGCACGAGCTGGAGCACCTCGACGGCAAGGTTTTCCTCGAGGACATCGAGCCTGCGGAATTCGTCAAGGTGCGCAAGGACATCGACAACCTGCGCCGCGCCTATAAAGAACGCACGCGGCCCAAAGAGCGCGTGGTGAGTTGAAAATGAAACCGCCCCGGAATGCCGGGGCGGTTTTTTTCCACGCTTAGGCCGTGCGGCGCCGGAGCGCCATTGTTCCAGCCAACGCCAGTACGAGCAGCGCCCAGAACCAGTTTGCGCTCTCGCTTGCGCTGCAACGGCCGTCGCCTTCGCCGCCGGCCTGGCCGCCGGTATTGGGCGGAGTTGCGCCGAACTCGTAGCTGCCCATATCGGCCACGCCCTGGTCGCGCGGGGCGTCGCGCTGGTCCGTAGAAGGCACGCCCGCCGTGCCGCCCGCATTGATAGCCGGGCTGCCGGCCAAAAGCGCGTGCGTGGGTGTCTTGCCACCGTTGTTTGTGAGCGGCCCAAGCAATGGCACGAGCGGCGTTCCGACCGACCCAACCTTGCAGCCGTTGGCGTTGTTGACGAAGGCCATAGCCGCGTCTTGCACGCCGATGAGGTTGTTGCCGCCGTTGGCCACGGTGCCGCCGATATCGGGGCCGCCGGTGGTGCTGGTGTTGGCCGCGACGATGCAGCCCACGAGCGTGATCGTGCCGCCGCTGTTGAACACGCCGCCTGCATAGGCGCTCGTCGAGGCGTTGGCAGTGACGGTGCTGTACGTGACCGTGACAATGGCGCCCGTGCAGGCGATGCCGCTGCCGGCTGCGCCGGTGTTGCCGCTGAATGTGCAATTGGTGAACGTGATCGTGCCCGCGGCCGCAACGACGCCGCCATTGACGTTGGTGTCAAAGGTCGAGGTTGTCACGGTGTTCGCGCCGCTCGAAGCAAAGTAGGCGCCGCCGCCCTGCGCGTTGTTGCCGGAGGTCGCCGAGCAGCCCGTCACCTGCGTGTGCGCGACGGTGGTTTCAAACTCCGAGAACAGCCCGCCGCCGAAGGACGCAGAACCCGTACCGCTGGAGGCGCAGGTGCAGGTGTCGATCAACGTATCCTGAATATCAACCGTGGGCGGCGCCGCCGGGCCGCCCACAATCGCCACGCCGCCGCCGGTGCCGCTGATGCCGCCAAAGGCGTCGCATTGCTCGATGGTGCTGCGATTGAGGGTAAGACTGTTGCCGCCATAGATGCCGCCTCCGCTTGCGGCGGCGTTTGTGCCCGTGCCCGAGCCGTTGCCGCCGGCGCTGTCGTTGTTCGTGAGCACGCAATCAACCAGGCTGCTGACGACATCCGCGTAAATCGCGCCGCCGCGGGCCGCGCCGCCGTTGCAGTTTGTGCCCGTGCCCGTGCCGCCGTTGGCCTGACAATTCTCGATGGTCACTTGCGTGAGGAGCAGCGAGCCCGCGAGGGCGCAAATGGCGCCGCCATTAGAGGAGCCCGCGGTCGCGCCCGCGAACGACGTCGCCCCGCCCTGAGTCAGACAGCCGGCGATGCGCGAATTGGTGATGCTCAGGTTGGCGATCACCGGCTGATGGAAAATCGCGCCGCCATAGGCGCTGCCGCCGTTGCCCGTTGTCGAGGCCGGGCACACCGCGCTGCAATTGGTGATCTCGACGTCGTAGATCACCAGCGTGCCGCGCGAGTAGATTGCGCCGCCGCTGGCGTCGCTGCCCGTCACCGCGGCGCGCCCGCTGGTCAGCGTCAGGCGGTTGAGGTTCAGCCAGGCCGCGAGCCCTGTATCAAGAATCTGCACGTTGCCGTTGCCCGAAATCGTGAGCAGCGAGCGCCCCGGCCCGTTGATCGTCAACACGCCGCCGGCCTGCGTGATCTGCGGCAGCGTGCTGGACAACGTAATCGTGCCCGTGACGCCGGGCCCGAAGTTGATGATGTCGTCGCCCGCCAGCGCGTTGGCCTGCGTGATCGCGTCGCGCAGCGAACCCGTGCCCGAGTCACTCACGTTGGCAACCGTAAACGTGGCGGCCGAAAGCGAGCTTGCCGCGAGGCATAGAAGTGCCAGCAATATGCGCATGGATTCCCCCTGGAGATCGAAGTGCTGCCCGTAGTTCGACACAGTTTGTGCCGATTATTCCAAATCGCAATGGCGAACTTTCTATTACAGCCAGGATTCGGGACGTCAGCCGAATGGCAAGGCAACCGAAAAACACAGATGGCGCAGATGCTCACAGATTCACGAAGCCTGATTTCTTATCTGTGTGAATCTGTGCCATCTGTGGGTGGCTTTTGCCGTGGCTTTCGCCCTGCTCGTTTCGCTCTTTCAGCAATTGCCGCCCTACTCCTCTTCCGGCGCGGCTTGAAGCTGGTGGCTGAAAAGCGATACGTTGCGGCACTTGCCGCTCGCTGTCTCCACATCAAAAATCGCGCCGTTCATGCGGTTCCAGTCGTTCGCGACTTTCAAAAAGCGCCGCTCACCCGTCACGAAGCGCTCGACGACCATGTCCTTGTCGCGGCCGATCACGCCCAGGTGCGGGCCCGTCATGCCGAGATCGGTGATATAGCCCGTGCCCTGCGGCAGCACCTGCGCATCCGCCGTCTGCACATGCGTGTGCGTTCCGAACACGCCGGAAACTTTTCCGTCGAGGAACCAGCCCATGGCCACTTTCTCGCTGGTGGCCTCGGTATGGACATCGACAAAGATAATCGCCGTTTCATCGCGCAGGCGCTTCACGTTGGGCTCGATCGCCATGAACGCCGGCTGCGTGTTCGGCGGCGCCTTCATGAACACCTGCCCGCACACGCAAACCACGCCCACCTTCACGCCGGCCGCGCGTCCCTGAGCGATCGCATAAACGTGCGCGCCCTTGCCCAGCAGCGGGTAGTTCACCGGGCGCAAAAGGCGCGGCTCGCGCGCCAGATAGTCGTAAATCTCCGGATGATCAACGATGTGGTCGCCGTTGGTCATGCAATCCACGCCTGTCGCGAGGATCTCATCGGCCTCTTTGGGCCGCGTGCCGGCGCCGTTGGTGGCGTTCTCGACGTTGCAGATCACGAAGTCGATCGAATGCTCAGCGCGAACGGCGGCCAGACACTCACGCAAAACACGCCGGCCCGGCCGACCCACCAGGTCGCCCAGACAGAGCACACGAATGACATCAGGAATCGCCAAACACCCTGCTTTCTAAGCCCGAAGGCTGGAGACCAGCATACGAACCAGCCGCGTTCCGTCATCCCGATGAATCTGGCCCGCGAAAACACAAAAGCACGAAAACCGTTTTGTGTTCTCGTGCTTTCGTGGCGATTTTGGAAGCTGGCTATTCCTTGGCGGCGACGACCCAGGCGCGGCTTGGAACCTCGACCTCTTCGTGGAGGCGGATCTTGAAGCTGTAGGTGCCGAGTTCGCGGATGTGGTCGTTGTCGAGCTCGATCTGGGCGGCCTTGAGTTCGATGTTCTCGCGCTTGAAGGCGTCCACGATCGTGTGCGGCGTTACGCTGCCGAACAGGTGGCCCTCGGCGCTCGCGCGCATGGGGATGGTGAGCTGGACTTTGGACACGGCCTCGGCGATCTCGAGGGCCTTCTCCTTCATCTTGCCCTGGCGCGCGTCGTAGGAGCGCTTTTCGTTCTCCAGGCGCTTGAGGTTGTCCTGCGTGGCCTCCATGGCCAGGCCCTGCGGCATCAGGTAGTTGCGGCCGTAGCCGTTGGTGACGTCAACGATTTCGCCGCGCTTGCCCAGCCCGCGGATGGATTCACGAAGAAGCAGTTTCATAGTTCACCCCGTATATCGTGCTTCGTGTTCCGTGCTTCGTGTTTCGCGGCGGCCTGGCTTCGGCTTTGCCGAAGCACGGAACACGAGCCACGAAACACGGTCTCTGACACTTACTTCGACACGTACGGCAAAAGCGCCATAAAGCGCGAAAGCTTGACGGCCTCGCGCACCATCTGCTGCTCGCGGGCGTTGGTGCCGGCGCGCTTGCGCGAAAGCAGCTTGCCCACGCCCGAGGTGAACTTCGAGAGCGTCTCGATGTCCTTGTAGTCGATGAAGTGCTTCTGCTCCTTGGCCAGCTTGCTGGGCACGGGCGCGAGCATACGCGCCTTCTTTTTCTTCTTCTTCTTCTTCAGTTCTTTCGCCGAAAGGCGCTGCTGCTGAACGTTCTGCATGCGTGGCATGGTTTTCTCTTTCGTGTTTCGTGTATCGGGTTTTCGAACCCCGAACTTCGATCCTCGAATCTCGTCCTTTACAAGTTTACGTCGTCGCCCACGTCTTCAATCGGGGCGCGCTCGCCGTTTTCGTCCGGCGGCGGCGCCAGATCTCCGCCGCTGGGCGCGTCGGTGATCGTTTCTCCGCCCTGCTCCACCACGCGGAAGTGGCGTCCTGATGCGCTGCGCTCGACCTCGCGGCGGATGAACTGCACGCTGTAGGCCACCACGCGGATGCGCGAACGTTTCTGCCCGTCGCTGGTTTCCCACGTGTCCTGCTCGAGCCTGCCCTCGACAAACACCGGTGAGCCCTTTTTCAGATACTCCGCGCAGCTTTCCGCCAGTTTGCGCCAGCTCACCACGTCAATGAAGCAGGTGCGGTCATGTTTCTCGCCGGTGCTGGTGGTGTAACTGTCGCTCACCGCCAGCCGGAATTCCGTGACCGACGTTCCCGAGGGCGTATGCCGCAAATCGGGATCGCGCGCCAGGTTCCCCACAAGGAACACCTTGTTCAGCGTGATCATGTCCGTCCTTGCTCAGTCACTGCCAATGTCCGTGCGCCCCACTCCTTACATCTGGGGCACAACAATTTCCGTGGGCCTGTCGCGCTTCTCCTGCTTCACCGGCTCGTACTTCTTGAACCATTTCTCCAGCGGGATGCCGTTACGGTTCACCAGCAGATAGCGCATGATGCGCTCGGTCAGGCGGCATTCCAGCTCGATTTCGCTCACCTTCAGCGGATCAACCTTGAACGCGGCCAGCATGTACGCGCCGCGCTTGTTCTTGCGGATTTCGTAGGCGAGTTTCTGCTCGGCCCACTTTTCACAGCGGATCACCGTGGCGCCGTGCTTTTCCAGCAGGCCTTGAATCATCGCCACCGCGCCGGCTTCATCCTTGTTGGCAAACGCGGGATCGACAATGAACAACCCCTCGTAAAGCCTGGTAATTTCGTCGGCCATTGCTTCCTCTATTTGCTCCGTCGCGGGCTGCTTGCCCATTCCTGCGGATGCGCCGGCGTTGGCCGGCACTCCTGCACCCCTCGGTCTTCGCCCGTCTTGCCCGGAGCAGGCAAAACGGGGAGGTGCCACTGCGGCGCGGGTTCAACGACCCGCGCCCATCTCTATCCCTATTTCTTCGGTGCGGCCTTGGCGGCCGGTGCGGCGGCAGCCGGAGCGGCGCCCTTGGCGCCTGCGGCCGGGGCTGCTGCGCCAGCTGCGCCCGCAGCCGGAGCCGCGCCGGCGGCTGGAGCTGCGCCCGCTGCACCAGGTGCTGCGGCGGCGGCCGTTGTGGCCTCGGGCAGCACGATTTCGCGCGGCACGCGGCAAATGGCGACGAGCAATTCAGCGCGCGGAATCAGACGCGCGCCGGCCGGAAGCTTGATGTCTTTGAAGTAGATCGACTGGTTGAGTTCAACGTGCGAAACGTCAGTCTCGATGTGCTTGGGAATGTTGCCCGCCTTGCAAGCGAGGCTGACCGTGGCGCGGATGACTTCAAGAACGCCGCCCTGGTTCGCGCCCTTGGGCGTGCCCACCCAGCGCAACGGCAGATTGACGGTCACTTCATCCTCCAGCGCGACGCGCGTGAGGTCGAGGTGCTGGATTTCGTCTCCGAAGTGGTCCATCTGGGCTGCGCGCATCAGCGCGTGGGCCTTCTTGCCTTCGAGCTCCAGCTCGACCACATGCTCGGCGTCGTGCATCAGCTTCTTCACGGCGCGGCTATCGAGCGTGAGGCTTACGTTCTCCTGGCCCTTGCCATAGAGAACGCCGGGCAGCTTGCCCTCGGCGCGGAGTTTGCGGTTGTACTTGGTGCCACAGACGGTGCGGCGTTCAGCCTTCAAGGCGGGAATTGCCATGTCTTCCTCGGTATTGAACCCCCCGCCGGCGCACAAGGCTGAGGCGGGGGCTCGTTCCCGGAGCAGCACCGCCCCTTGGGCGATGCATGTACTCCTGTCTTCAGTTTTTTGACGCCACGGCCGCACCGGCCCGTGCTACTTCTCCTTGACTTTGAGCTTGAGCGCCGCGAAACCGCAGTGCTGGCCCGTTGAATCAAGGGCGAAGAGTTTGACAATGTAATCGCCGGGCGCAAGACCCTCTTCGATTTTAATCGTGAACTCTGACCAAGCGAGAGCCTCGCCGATGTAGTTCTTTTCGCCGACGTAATCCACGACTCTCTTGTCATTCGCTGTCGCGTGATTCTGTACAACAGCTTCCTCTGCTGCCTTTCTTTGCGCGTCGTCGGGGCTGATCAAGTCCTTTGTGTTGAGCGCTTTGATCTCCCCAAAAATCTGGGACCGCCGCACATCCAGGCCACACTCAATGTATGCGGTGGAAGTCTTGTCCTTCGGCGTGTAGGGCAGGCGTTCATTTGGCTTAACCACCAGTTTCAGCGTTTCTCCTTGAATTGCCACAAGTGACGTCAGAGGTTTGTCCTTTGCCGTGGCGACCCCGTTTGTCGAGTTCCAAGCCGACAGTTCGATATTGGGGTAGCGCAGCCTGAGCCCGGGGTCGCCGATCAAGTTATAGAGGTAAAGGTGCGCGCGGTTGAGCTTTTCGCGCTCCTCGCGCTTGGGAATGATGAACGCGGCCATGTTCTCCAGCGACTTGCGGTTCTTGTCTTTGCCCTCCACGATTTCGCGCTTGGCGAGCTTGAACGCTTCGCCCAGCGTGCCGCGCCGGTTCTTGGTCATTTCCGTGATCAGCGCGTTCTGCAACAGCGTGTTGCTGTAGGGGTGGCTGTCGCGGCTTGAAGAAATCACGGCCACGGGCGCTTTCTCGGCAAAGCAGATGCGCTCCGTAAGGCAAAGCTCCTTGTGATCGAGGAAACCCGTGGCGCAGGCCACGATGATCATGACGGGCAGCTTGCCTTCCTCTATGTTGAACTTCGCGACGTCGTCATCCTGAAGGATCGGGTAGCGCAAGTCGCGCTTGCCTTCGCCTTGCGAAACGTGCATGTCATCGAGGCGATCGACGGCGCCATGCCCCATATAGGAAAGCAGGAATGCGCCGGTGTTGGCCTCCTCGAGCACTTTGTCGGAGAAGCGCGAGGGCACGTAGGCGTAGGCGCTCTTGATGTTCGCGTAGGTCATGCGCAGGTCGTAGGCGGGGTCGATCACCTGTTCCGCCATCTGAGTGAACAGGTTTTCGAGCATCTGATCGACGGCCGCGCCGAATCGGCCCTCGCCTGCAAAGAAGGTCAGGCGCTTGAGCCACTCGCCGAGCCTGGCGCTTTCATAGGCTTTGACTTTTTTCAGGGCGATGGCCGCC
The DNA here is from genome assembly GCA_020845475.1 of Planctomycetota bacterium. Lineage (GTDB taxonomy): Bacteria > Planctomycetota > UBA8742 > UBA2392 > UBA2392 > UBA2392. The sequence continues at coordinate 32,936 of JADLFN010000041.1, read as the reverse complement.
TGCGCGGGCGTGCGGGCAGGGATGCGGCCGATGGCGAAATCGGGCATCTCGTTGTCTTCGCCGATCGTGTCGGCCAGGAAGTTGTCGCCGGGAATGGCGCTGCGTTCATAGGCGTCTTTGTAGGTGCTCATGAACCACGGGATTTCGCTGCGGGGGTCGAAACCCTCGCTGCCTTCCGCGGGACAATCGCCTAACAAAAGCACCTGGAATTCAGGGGCGGGCTTTTCGCCGCCGTGCTTCCTGATGAAGTTCTTCAGGTCGAGCAGGTTGATCTTTTCCTTGCCCGCCCAGGTGGCGATCTGTGCCAGCGTTGCCACGCGCGTGGTGCGACCGTTGGCTTCACGGTGCTTTTGCCATTCTTCTGCCGCGCCCTGGAGATCGTTGGCGGCGATGATCAGGTAATCCGGCGTGGGCTGCTCCGACGCCGGTTTTTCATCAGCCACACCCGGCACAGACAGGAAAGCCACCCACAACAAGGCGGCTATCGCCGCCGCATACGCACGTAAGTGCATGGAAGTCTCCGGCCGCAAAGGGCGGGAAGTGTAGCACGGGCCCGGCGTTAGTGCGCGAAGTCGCGCCGTTCTCACTCAAAACAGGAGAGATGGAGCGCTTGAGAGATGGAGAGATTGCCCTCTCCCCGTCGCTCAATCTCTCCATCTCTCGGTTGCTGCAACAGCCTACCTGCCCCACACTTCCTTGAAGCGTTTGTCGCGCGCGGCTTTGCCGGGGTCGGAGGTGGGCGCCTTGACGCCGGACTTGGAATCCTTCAGCAGCTTGTTGACTTCGTCCATGCGCTCGTCCGTGTCGGGGTGATTCTTCGAGAAGTTGCCCTCTTTGTCGCCGGCCGCCTTTTCGTGGGCTTTGAGGCGCTTGAGCATGCTCAGCATGGCCTTGGGGTCATAGCCCGCAGTGGCCAGTGCGCGCGTGCCGAAGTTGTCGGCCTCCAGCTCCTGGTCCTTGCCGTAACCGTTGAGCACCAGGTTGTCCGCAAACCCGCCCACGAGCTGCGCGAAATTGCCCACCACCGGGCCCAGATCCGACGTGACTTTCTTGAACACCGGGCTGTCCGTGATCTTGCCTTCGGTGGCCTTGCGGTATGCGTCCATGCCGTGGTTCATGACCACGTGGCCCAGTTCGTGGGCGATGACGGCCGCGAGCTGATCCTCATTTTCGCACAGCGCAATGGCGCCGCGCGAAATCCAGATGAAGCCGCCGGGCGTCGCGTAGGCCATGACTTCATCGGTGTCGAGGATGCCGACGTGGATATCCTTGTGCATCGTGAAGCGCTTGAGACGATCCTTCTCGTCGTCGTCGCGCGAAACGTGGTTGCCGAGCTTGAGCTTGTCGATCTCGCCGCTGGCGGCGAAGATGTAGCAGCCCATCTGGTTCAGATAAACGAGCTGTTTTTCCGTCGCGGGCTTGCTCATGTCCACGGCGGGATATTTATCAACGATGGCAGCGGATACGCCGCGCCCGATGAAGTACTCGTTCTCGGGCGTGAATTCCTTGGGCACGTTGCCCTTGCCGACTTCTTCAATAACAGCGGCGCTGAGCTCCGCGATACCCTGGATCATGCCGCCGACGTCGCCGCGGGCAGCCGCCTGAAGAATCGCGCAAGAACACAGCACCGAAGCGCACACGGCACAGAGAATGGCCGCTTCCAGCATACGCACGTATTTCATGGCCATTCTCCTTAAGGAACGATTCTCAAAACGCCGCCGTCAATGCCGAACTGGGTGAACATTTCGCGGATCCTGGCCGGATCCACGGGCACGTTTTCGTCCGCCGTGTAGCCGGTGTTCGGATCCTTGCGGGCGATGACCTTGTTGCCGCCGCCGAGATTGTTGTTGAAGCTGATTTCGAGCGTATCGATCGTCTTCATGCGCTCGGCGTACTTGGGGTCGTTCTTCTTCAAGTCCGCTTCAATCTGGCTGTTCAGGCCTTTGGCCGCGGCGCTGGAGCTGCCGCCTTCCGTGACCGTGTTGCCCTTGTCGCCTACCTGCGGGATGTACTTGTCCGAGGTGGCGCCGCGCAGAATCCAGCCCTCGACGCCGCTCTCTGTACGCACCTTGATGTAGTTCTTCTTGCTGGTGTCGTCGAGCACCTGAAGCTTGTCGTTCACTTTCAAGCGCGCCACGGTCTTGCCCGCGAAAGGGTCCGCCTTGTCAAGCAGCACAGCGTTTGACGAGCCCTCCTGCTGGGCGCAGTAGATTTCCTTGCCCTGCGCCGGCAGCGACAACACCGCAATCGCCACCACGGCGATCAGCAGCAGCGCCAGCGCGCGCAGCAGATTTTCGAGTCGAGAACGATGCATGGATTGCTCCCTGAGTGTGTGCGCAGAATAGAATCGCTGGCGGTTCGCGGCTAGCGGTTCGCCGTTCGCGAAATGCGGCCCGCGAACAGCGAGCCGCCGCCTCACTTCGTCTTCTTCACGAAAACGCCGTTCCATTCCGCGGGCGGCGGCGCTTGAAGGAACGTTTCGCAGCGCTCGATGTACAAAGCGCTGGGGTTATCAATCTCTTTGTCCGGCTCGTTCTGCAGCGCCGTTTTGAACCACTCAAGGGCGTGGTCAAACTCGCGGTTGCGGAAGCACTCGATGCCGCGCTCGAAGTCGCGCACGAGGTCAAGAATGAACTGCGGCGCTTCTTTGGGCCCGAGCAATTCAAAGACTTCCGTGGGCTTGGTCTTGCCCTTGACCACGAGCAGATCAAGGCGGCGCGTGGTGAACTCGCCGCGCACCATCTTCTCGGTGTTCTCGCCGAGCATGATCCACGAGCCGTACTCTTTATTCTGCCCCTCGAGGCGCGAGGCCAGGTTGACGGCGTCGCCCATGACCGTGTAGGCAAAACGCTTGCTCGATCCCATGTTGCCCACGGTAACGATACCGGAGTTGATGCCGGCGCGCGCCGCGAGCACGGTGCCATCGGGCTTGATCAATTGCGGCGCCGTTTGGCGCACGGCGTCGGCAAAGAGCGGCTGCATGCGCGCCATCTCGGCTTTGCAGGCCAGCGCCCCTTTGCACGCACGCACGGCGTGGTCTTCCATGGATTTGGGCGCGCCCCAGAAACACATGATTGCGTCGCCGATGTATTTGTCGATCACGCCGCCCGAATCGAGCATGATGTCAGTCATGCGCTCGAGATAGATGTTGAGCAGCTCCACGAGCCGGTCGGGATGCTCGGGGCCCAGCGTTTCCGTGACCGTCGTGAAGCCCGCGACATCGGAGAAGTAAATCGTCATCTGCCGGTTTTCGCCGCCCAGCTTGAGCGCCTGCGGGCGCGAGATCACGTAATCCACCAGCTCCGTGCCCATGTACTGGCGCGCAAAGGCTTCGCGCTGCGCTTTCTGGCGGCCTTCGGTCAGGGCCTTGGAAAGCGCGCCGCCGGTGAACCCGACGAACAGCGCCGCAAGAGGTCCGCTGACGTGAAACCAGTTTTGCATTTCAAAGGCCAACAAGCCGGCCCCGATCACCAGAACCACGCCCAACGCCAGCCACAAAACGGCATAGCGCACGCGCCGGACGAAAAACGTAAAGCCGACGGCAGCGCAGCACGCCAGCACCGAAATCAGCCACGATTGCCAGCGCGGCTGCTCGTGCATCACATCGCCGTTTTTCAGGTTGTCGAAGGCGGTGGCGATGATCCACGTGCCGGGAGTATTGGCATCGAGCGGCGTGGCGTGAGCGTCGTAGAGCCCCGCCGCAGTGCCGGCGATGAAAACCACCTTGTCCTTCATGAGCGCCTGCGGATCGCCCAGCGCGACCACCACGGGTTTTGCCGGATAGCGGGCGCGGGCCTGCTTGGCCACTTCAAGATCTTTGCGGATCTGCTCTGCGGTCGAGCCGCTGGCGCGCGCCAACGCGCTCACAAGGCGATCGACTTCGGCCTGCGCCTCGGCGATACGCCGATTGGTGTCGCGCGCGTCGTGGTCATAGAGAACGTCACGCGCGCTGACAGCCGGGTAAACCGCGAACACTTCGTGAGTGCCGCCTGACTTCTCGTAGTTTTCCGGGTCCAGCTTGTAGCGCGGCATCTCGCGATAATCGATGCGGTTGCGATAGCGCAGCAGCATGCGGCCACGGCTGTCGATTGCGATTTCGCGGCCGAGGTAAACGGCCTTGCCTTCGGTGACGTTCAGCGGCGCGTCGCGCAGCTTGTTTTCAAGCGCGTAGGTGCGCTCGCCCTCGTGCACGCCTTTCTCATCCACGCGCAAGCCGCTGAAGCGCTGCGCGAAGGGTTCGCGAAGCGCCTTGTTGGACTGCGCTTCACGCGCATAGGAGAGCACGAGGAGCCGGTAAGTTTCCAGCGGCAGACTGGCGCAGGCCGTCTGGCCCGAGAAGCCGGCCAGGTCGTAGGCGCGCACGTCTCCATCGGCGTCGGCGAACACGTTTACGACTCCGGCGCCGCCCACTCCTTGAACACTGGTGCGCGCGGCCACAGGGGCGAGCGAACGCAAGTTGAGCACGGAGGCGAAGTCCGGGTCGCTGTTCACCAGCCCTTCGTAGCTCTGCAGCATCTCCAGTCGCTCGGCGTTGTCGTGGTCGGCGCCGCGATATTGCGCCAGGAAATCCGGCATGCCGTCAAGCAGGCCTGAAAACGGCACGGCCCCGGAATTGTAGGGGCCAAATCGGGTGGGCGCGCGCAGCTGGTCCAGATAGGCGTCAGGGTCGCCCGACACCTTGAGTGAATAGCGCTTGAGCAATTCGTCTCGCAGCTCGGGCTTGCGCCCGGATTGCTGCGCGGCTACGGCCACGGCCACATCGTCGCGCGCGCAGGCCTCGAGAATGAAAAGGTCGTCGCCGGCCCGATCGAGCGTCCAGATGTCGGATAGCGTGCCTTCGCTGGTGAAGGTGCGTCGCGCCTGGTTTGTATTGGGCCCGGATTCGGAGAAGATCAAGTCGAACACGACCACGCGCGCGCCGCCCTCTCGGCAATAGCGGATGATCTTGTTGTACACGCTGCGCGGCCAGGGCCAGGCATAGCGGTTATCGCGCACCGGTTCGCCCGGGGTTCCGCCTGAGAAATCCGGCCAGTCGCCGTAGGCCAGCGAGGCATCATCAATGTTGATCAGCAGGATCTCGCCGTCGCGGCGCGAGTTGTCTTCAAGAAGCCGCACGCGCGCCGATTGCAGCGGCAGTTCCACATGCTCGATGGGCGCGTCGGCGCCGCCGATCAGCAGCGGCACCATAATCAGGCAGCAGACCAAGGCCGTGAGGCCCGAGACGACCACACGCTGGCGTGCTTCGTGGGCGTGGCCGAAATCGACCGTGGCCTTGCGCACGAGCTGCCCGGCCGAAATCATCGTCGAGCCCAGGCCCTTCAAAGCGCGGTCAATGGTGTTTTCTGAGGCCATGGAGCGCAGGCCTCCGGCCTGCCCGCCAGCTGCCGTGCCCGGTCCCGGCGTGCTAGATGTCGATCGGCATTACGAGGTAGTAGAACTTTGCCTTGTCGCCGGCGTGGACGATCGCCCCGGTTTCTTTGTCCTTGAACTCGAACGTGGCCTTCTCGCCCTCGACGCCTTCCAGCCCCTGCAGAATGTACTGCGGGTCAAAGCCGATCGCTTCCTCGGGGCCGCTGTATTCAATTTCAACGCGCACTTCGGCCTGCCCGTGCACCGGGCTTTTGCTGCGCAGTGTCAACTCCCCCGGCGCCACTTCGAGCCTTACGGCCTGGCTTTCAATGCTGGTCAGGTGGCGGGCCTTGTTCAGCGCTGCGCGGAAATCTTCGGTGCTGATGATGAACTTCTTGTCCAGCTCCTTGGGCACCACACTGCGGTAATCCGGGAACTGGCCTTCTACAAGCAGCGTGGCAATTTCCGTTCCGGCCACGTCGGCTGTCAGCCGGTTTTCGCTCAGGTGCAGCGTGATGTCGCCCTCGCCGTTGCCGATCACCTTTGAAATCAGGTTGTAGCCCTTGGTCGGAACGATCACCTGGTACTTCACCTCTTTGCCCTTGGCCGCGGCCTTCACGTAGCCGAGCCTGCGACCGTCCGTGCCGCAGAACTCGAGGCACGTTTTCGCCGGCTCCAGCAGCACGCCGTTGAGCGCGTAGCGCCCCTTTTCCAGTGCGACGCTGCGCCCGACTTTGCGAATGGCGGCGGCAAAATCACGCGCGGCCAGCGTGATGGCCGTGTCCCCGCCGCTTTCGGGCAACTTCGGAAATTCTTCGGGGTCTGCGCCTTGCAGTTCAAATTTGTCGCGCCCGGCCTTGAGTTCTGTTTTGGTCCCGCTGACCACTATTTCCACAGTGTCGCTGCGGATGTCCTTGAGCAGCCCCGCCACCAGGTTGGCGTTCACCAGGCAGCTGCCGGGTTTTTTGACCTGCACTTCGGCCAGTTTGCGCCGCAGGCTTACCTCGAGATCGGTGGCGCGCAACTCCAGCCCTGACTTGTCCGCGACGAGCAGCACGTTCTGGGTGATCGGGTTGGTGGAGCGCGTGTTCACCACTCCGGTAATCACGTTCATGGCATCGTGCAACTGATCGCGCGCGCTCGTAATCTGCATGGCCGTTCCTCTCGGGATTGCGGCTGAAGATAAGCCTTTGAACCGCCTTCGCAAGGTGTTGAAGAAAAATGCGTGCACCGTAGGGCAGCGCGCGTGTTGAGCTACGAGAAGATTAATTACAAGCAGTAGCAGCAGGGGTTGTCGGAATGGTGGAAAGTGAACGGCCGTTGACCGCAAACGCGCATGCCAGGCGGGGAAGCAGGCGATGCGCTATTCCGGAAAGCGTCGCGCGGAATGTGCCAGCATCGCGGCGAAGGGTGCCTGCGTCAGGAGTTTGTGGTGTGGCGGTGGCGGAAAAATCCGTGTTACAAGCAGGCTGCCACAAAGTTGTGAGCACGAAAGCAGCAATGGCGGAAAGTCGTTGGCAACACACGCAAAAGCTCAGGAAAGCGCGGGGGTAAACTGGGCCACGCGCGCAAAAGAACGGCAGCAAAAAAACAGCCCGCCCCTTTTTGGGCGGGCTGCGAGTTGAAGGGCCGCGTCATGCCGGACGGCGCAGTTGCTGCTCGAAGCGTTCGAGTTCGGCGCGCAGGTCGTTTTCCTTGAGGCGCTTGCTCTTGATCTTGTTGATGGCGTGCAGCACGGTGCTGTGGTCTCGACCGCCAAAGAAGTGGCCGATTTCGCTCAGTGTAAGCTGAGTAAGCTCTTTGGTCAGGTACATGGCCACGTGGCGCGGGAACGCGAGGTTCTTGGTACGCCGCTGCGAGAGCAGATCATTGAGGCGCACGGCGTAATGGTTGCACACAAGTTCAATGATGTCTTCGGCGGCGACGCGCGAGGGCGTGGGGCGCGACTTGATCAGGTGTTTGAGCGCTTCCTGCGCCAGGGCCAGCGTCACGGGCTTGCCGGTCATGCCCGAGAGCGCGGAGATTTGCACTACCGCGCCTTCAAGCTCGCGCACGTTGGTGGTGATGTTCTCGGCCAGGAAGGTCACAACATCATTGGGAAGTTCCACGCCGCGCAGTTCGGCCTTGTTGCGCACGATGGCCATGCGGGTTTCAGTGCAGGGCGCCTCAATTTTCACTGCCAGTCCCCAGTGGAAGCGTGAAATCAGGCGGTCTTCCAGGCGGGGAATGTCGCGCGGCAGCGAATCGCTCGAGAGCACAATCTGCTTGCCCAGCTGATAGAGGTGGTTGAATGTATGGAAGAACTCTTCCTGCGTCTGTTCCTTGCCCGCGAGGAAATGGATGTCGTCGATGATCAGGGCGTCGGCATCGCGCAGCTCGTTGCGCAGGCTGTCCACGTTTCCGGCCTTGAGTGCCTGCACAAACTGGTTGACGAACTCTTCACAGGAGATGAAACGCACCTTCTGCATGTTCGTCAGCAGCTTGCGGCAGATCGCCTGCAACAGGTGAGTCTTGCCCAGGCCCACGCTTCCATGAAGGAAGAGCGGGTTGTAGGTCTTGCCCGGGTTCTCGGCGACGGCTTTGCTGGCCGCAAAGGCAAGCTGGTTCGAGGGTCCGACCACAAAGTGCTCAAAATCGGCCGTGGCCGGCAGGCGCGAGCGCGTCATGAACATGCCCGGCGCCTGCTTGATCGGCTCGGGCTGGCGCGGCGCGGGCCGCGAGGACGTGCTCGTCTGAACATCCAGGTGCGGCGAGAAGCCCAGCACCTGAAAGCAGGCCTTGCCTACGCACGAGCGGATTGTTTCCGTCGCCGTGCTGTCGAGCTGTTGAGTCTCCACGGCCAGCTTGAGCGTCTCGCTGCCGGAATCATAGGCCAGCGCCTTGGCGCCGCGAAGCAGTTCGGCCACGGGCAAGCCGCGCGCCCGGGTCAGGGCGAGTTCCTCGATGGCGGGCCAGAGGCTCAACACATCGCGGCTGGGTTCATTCATTGAAATCTCCGGGTGTGTGCGAGGTCGTTCGCGCCGGTTCGGCTGTCGCGGCACGACCCATCCCGCCGGTCATGAGGCCGGCAAAGCGCACGGCAAACAGAATTCACAGCCGGCAGGCAAAGCCGGCCGGTTCAAGGTCAGAAATGACGAGTCACGGTTTGTAAGGCAGTGCAGCAACCGCGCCCCGAAGCCAAACAACTGCGTAAGTGCGAACACAGATAGCAATGAAGAAGGACGGGTCAATGCGCGAAGTTTACTGACACGCCTAGATAAGGTGTCAGTAAGCGCCCAACTCCTAGTGAACACGTCAGTTAAGAAATTTGAAAATTGCCGCAACCGACAGGCCGAAAGCGGTGGAAGGCGGCAGGAAAACCGGCTCCAAACTGCTTCATTTGCATGACTTGCGTCGGCGCGCGCGATCGACTCACGCACCGGCAAGACCTGAATCGCGCGCCGTAAGACAGTAAACTCACAAAAGCGGGCCAGGGTGCCATGGGCCGCAACTTTCGATGGCAAGCGGGTTCCAGGGCGCGGGGGGTGTGTCAGTTGTTGCGCCATGCCGAAAGCGGCCGGCTTGACCTGTCAAGGTTGTGTCAAGGCTTTGCTTGACTTGTCAAGAACGCGCGCGGCGCGCAAGCTTGACACGTCAAGACTAAAGGATGCGCTTGCCCAGCGCGCTGGCAATCAGGCCGCAGGCCAGTTCGCCCGTCATGTTGTAGTTGTCGAGGATCGGGTTGACCTCAACCATCTCAAAACTCGTCAGCTTTCCGCTCTCGGCCACCATCTCCAGCGCCAGGTGCGCTTCGCGGTACGTGAGGCCGCCAAACACCGTCGTGCCCGTGCCGGGCGCCATGCGCGGATCCACACTGTCGATGTCAAAGCTCACGTGCAGATATTGCGTGTTGCGCGTGGCGAGCGAAATCGCCTCCTGCATCACGCCCGCCATGCCGCGCATGTCGATGTCCTGCATCGTGAACGCGTGCACGCCGGAATCCAAGATTGCCTTCTTCTCTTCGACGTCGAGGTCGCGCAGGCCCACCAGCACCACATTATTGGGCTGCACTTTGGGCGAGAGTCCCCCCAGGTGTGTCAAGGCGCGCGGCCCCTTTCCCAGCGCCACCGCCACCGGCATACCGTGGATGTTGCCGCTGGGCGAAGTCTCGGGTGTGTTCAGGTCGCCGTGGGCGTCAATCCAGATCACGCCCAGTTCATGAGCGCGCGCCTGCTTCTTGCTGTTGCGGCTCTTGTGTTTTTCCGCGATGCCCACGGCCAGGCCCGCCATGGTGCCGATGTTGATGCTGTGGTCGCCGCCGATCACCAGCGGAAAACCGTCTTTCATAACTATGCGCTGAACGTGCTCATGGAGCGCGTCGCAGGCGCGCAGCACGATCGGCAGGTTGTTGGCTTTTCCTTCTACCGTGGCGCGTGAGCGCTCCGGCGTGCGGATCAGGATGTCGCCGTGGTCTTCAAACTCGCGGCCGGCGGCTTTCAACTTGTCATGCAAACCGCCAATGCGCAGGGCGCTGGGCCCCATGCCCACACCACGTCGGCCGGCGCCGTGATCCATGGGCACGCCGATAATGTGGACTAGCGGAGTCGTGTTGGCCTTGTCGATCGTGGCAGTTCTTACGCGTGGCATGGCGGCCATTGTCCTTGAAAGCCCGTCGCTTGTCGATGGTTATGCGGAATTGCACAACGCATTGTCAGGGAACGGGTTACAGAGATCAGCGTCCGGTAATCCCGGGCCAATGCTCCCCTAATGTCGTCATAACACGTTTGAAGAGCGCGGGTTGCAATCACGGACCCAGGCGCGCGAGAACAGGGAAATGATCCGACGGGATGCGGCCTTCCACCGTTTGCGCCGGGATTTCGTGGCTTTCCACCGCCACGTCCGGCGAGACCAGGATGTGGTCGATTTTCCAAAAGCGCACCCAGTTGCGCCGAAACCCGTTAAACGTGTTCTCCGTGCCCGTGTGCCCGGTCTTGCTTGCCCCCTGCGCGTCGAGGAAACCAGACTGCACCAGCACCGACGCGGCTTCTCCGCCAATGCGGCTGTTGAAATCGCCCAGCACCACGGCGAGCTTTTGGCCCTTCAATTGTTCGGCCACAAGTTGCGCGCTGTTGCGCTTGCTGTTCTCACCGCGGTGATCGAGGTGCAGGTTGGCGAATTGCCAGACCTCGCCGCCCGTGTCGCGCAGCTTCACGAATGTGGCCACGCGCGGGAACTGCGCACCCCAGCCCTGCGAAGGCACGTCGGGCGTGTCCGAGAACCAGAGCGTGCGCTGGTCAACAAGCGTCAGGCGCGACGTGCGGTAAAAGATCGGGTTAGCGGCACCCTCCTCTTTGCCGTCAGAGGAGCCGCGCGCGTACCAGTCATACTCGGGCAGCAGTTTCTCCAGGTCGCGCGCCATGGAGAAGTAGCACTCCTGCAAGCCAAACACGTCCGGCTGATGGTGGCGAATCAGCAGCGCCACGGCGTTTTTGCGATAGGGCCAGTCGTTGTCGCCATCGGCGGGTGTGGCCACGCGCACGTTGTAGGTCATCACGCGCAAAGAAGGAGCAGTGGCCGGCGCACGCTCGCCGGAGATGTCGTGAACATCGCCCGAGGGCCAATAGAGATAGACGCCCGCCAGAGCCAAAGCCGACGCCACCACGACGCGAACCGTCCAGCGAAACCAGAGCAAAGCGCCCTCCGGGAACATTCAACGGATGAGCACCCCACCGGCGTCCGGAAAAGCGCTACTTGCCCAGCTCTTCGCTGCGGGTGCGGGCCTTGTGCACGGCTTCTTTGAACGTTTCCGCCCAACCCCTGGACTGCAAATGCGTGATCGCGGCGTGGGTGGTGCCGTTGGGGCTGGTCACGCGCTTGCGCAGTTCCTCCGGCCCGGCGGGGTCGTGCTGCAGCAGTTGCGCCGCACCCACGAACGTCTGGTAGGTCAGCGCGTAGGCCTGCTCGCGCGAAAGCCCCTCGGCCATAGCCGCGTCGATCAGAGCTTCGGCGAGATAGAAAACATAGGCGGGGCCGGTGCCGCTCACGGCCGTGACAGCGTCCATCTGCGATTCGTCAACGATGATGGTTTTGCCGACGGCGCTGAGGATATTGAACGCCGTCATCAGGTGCGAATCGTTGGCGTATTTGCCGCGTGCGATCGCCGTCGCGCCCGCGCCAATGGCGGCGGGCGTGTTGGGCATGCAGCGAATCACGGCGCAATCCAGCGCGGCTTCAATAGCCGCAATCTTCACGCCAGCGGCGATGGAGATGGCCAGCTTTTCACGCGTGAATACGGGCGCGACGTTGGCCATGGCCGAAGCAAAGTCCTGCGGCTTGACGGCAAAGAGCACCGTCGGCGCATCGGCCACAGCCTCGCGCGCGCTGCGCACGCACGGAACTTTGAGCTCTTCCATAAGGAAGAAGCGCCGCGCCTCGCGCACTTCAGCAATGACAAGGCTCTCGCGCCGCCAGCCGGCGTCAACGAGCCCCTGCGCCAAAGCCGCACCCATGAACCCGCCGCCAATAATCGCCAGTTGCCGCATGGTGGACTCCAGAAGAGAAAGAAGCGTAGCGGGCGAGAGCAGGCGGGCAACGGGGAAAGCGTCAGCATTGCCACGGTGGAATCGTAGCCTGTGTTTCAGGGACGATGCCCGCGATTAATCTCCTCGCAAGCCGCCCGCGTTGCGGCGGTGAGTTCATCTGGTGAGAAGCCGGCGACGAGGCTCTCGCCCGGCATCTCCGCCAACTCAAGGGCTTTGCGCAAACAACGAGGTTCGTCGCTTTTCCTGAATTCGTTGAGCACGGCGGCTGTGGCCGCGCGATCCCGTCCAGCCAGCGCACAGCGCAGTTCTGGCATCAGGGCATACTCACAATAGAGGCCCGTGAGCCCGGCATCCAGCAGCGACCGGCCAATGAGCGGCAACACCGCAAGAGCCTCTGCAAGCTGACCGGAAAGACACAGGTGGCTGGCCAGGTGGCCCCTTGCAATGGCCAGATTTGCAGGGTCGCCGGCAGTTTCCAGGATCTTGACGGCCTCGCGTGCCATCTCAACGGCGGTGGCCAGGCGGCCGCGGTCACGTTCAACATAGGATGCGTTTCCCATGGCAATGCCAAGGCCTCTGCTGTTACCGCTTGCACGGTGCATCCTGACGGCCTCGTCATACCAAGTGGAGGCGCGTTCATGTTCGCCGCGGACCGACGCAAGCGTGCCCAGACTAGTCAGGACATTGCCCTGGAAGCGGAGGTTGCCCGTTTCTCGATGAATGACGAGTGCGGCAAACAACTGAGCCTCGGCGGAAGAGAATTCGCCTTGGTCCATTAGCAACTCGCCGAGGTTTCCTCTTGATACGCCTTCATTTCTGCGGTTGCCGGTCACGCATGCAATTTCAATTGCGCGTTCGTACTCCGGCTTCGCCTCTTGCAACCGGCCAAGCATCTTGAGAGCAAGGGCGAAACCGCTTCGCACGACGCCCTCGAAATCGCGATCGCCCAGCGCCGGGCAGATTCTCAAGGACTCCTCAAGGTCGGAGAGCGAGTCGTTCCAGCGCCCCATGGTTTGCAGCAGGTTGGCGCGGTTGGAGAGCAATCGCGCCCGCGCAGCCAAAGGAGGCTCCAGCTTGAGAGCCTCGTTAAACATCTCAAGGGCGCGTGGCAGTTGCCCCTGCAGGCCCAGCGACAGTGCGCGCCCGCCCAAGGCAGAAGGCACGCTTTCCGGACGAATGCGAAGCGCAAGCTCGTGGGCTTGGGCAAAGCGGTCTTCGGCCAGCTTGCATCGGTTGGTTCCACGCAACAGATTGCCCAGATTGAACAGTATGTCCAGTTGTCCCAGGGGCTCGCTGATCTCCAGGGCGGCCATCAGGTCGTGTTCGGCGGCCTGCCAATCGTCGGCGCGGGAGCGCGCCGTTCCGCGCAATCTCAGGGCCTCGGCTCGCCCGGCCGTTGTAACTGCGGGATGGCCAAGCAGGCGTGACGCTATCTCGACACACTCCGCGAAACGAAACCTGCGCTCGGCGACCTGCCCGGCGCGGCTGAGAAAACCCAGCTCCCGCTGGGCGTATCCGCAGCGGGCACCGTCGTCAGGCAGGGCTTCTGACGCAGCATGGGCGTGATCCGCCAGTTCCAGGGCGATCTCGGCGGTATTGTGGGGCAACAACTCCTCGTAGATATCGATCGCCAGCGCGTGAAGCCGCGCGCGTTCGCCGGGAAGCTGGAGCTGGTAGGCGGCATCGCGCAGCAGCGCGTGGCGAAAGAGGTAGGCCTGTTCGGCGAACATGGCGCCGATTGTCGAATGCCCGAAGGCGAGAGTCGAGTGTTATGAGTCGGCAGTCGGGAGTCGTCGCCTGGTTGTCTGCGGATTGAGCGTCGCTGCCCGCGAAGTCCAGTCACCAGCCGCTAGCCAACGTCCTCGTCAAAGGGCGGCACTCCCGCCTTGGCGCAGGCCTCGCGCATGATGGCCGCTTTTTCCTCCAGTTCCCGGGTTGCTTTGAGAACTTTGAGCGCCGCCATGCCGTCGCGCCAATCACGACGCGCCCCTTCCAGTTGTCGGCCCGCAATCTTGATGAACGCACGCTCACACAGGTAGATACCCACCGATCGGCGGTCTTGGACGGCATGAGCGATTTCCAGCGCCTTGGCCATCAACGAATCCGCCAGTTCCAGGTTGCCGATCTGACGGTGTAGCGCCCCAAGGTTTCCGCGGACAATGCCTTCCAAGCGGCGATTGCCGTTTTCACAATTGATTTGCAGAGCATGCTCATAAGCCGCTTGCCCATCCTTCAGACGACCAACACCGACCAACGCCACACCAAGATTGCACAATGCGACACCGGCGAAAGCGCTGAATCCGACAGCATTCGCAGCGGCTACAGCTGCCTCGTCCTGCTTGAGTGCTTCCGCATGACGTCCCATTGCACTCAGCACTGTTGCAGTGTTCCCAAGAGCAACAGCTTCGTAACGCCTGTTGCCCTCGTCGCGGTGAGCCGCGAGGGCCTGCCGGTGGATCTCCAGCGCTTCACTCAACCTGCCGGTGTACATGAAGACATTGCCGAGGCCGGAACGCGCGACGGTTTCGGTCTCCGGCCAACCCTGGCCGCGCAGCAGATCAAGCGCCTGCCGAAACAGGCGCTCCGCTTCATCAAGACGGCCGGTTTCGAGGCATATGTTGGCCAGATTTGACTTCTCCGAAGCAATATCGATGGGACTGCCGTCCTTCTCGTGGATGACCAACGCGCGCCTGAGAAGCAGCTCCGCACGCTTGACCTGCCCCCTCAACTTGCAGATCGCGGACAGATTGGTCAGTGCCAGGCCCTCGGAGCGGGTGTGCCCCAGAGTGCGAAATGCCCGCAAGGCGTTCTTGTTGCACGCTCTGGCCGGCGTCAGCTTTGCGACCCGGTATAGTGCAACACCGCAGCGCCTCTGGCATTCGGCCTGGACCACGCCCTTCGTGATTTCGGAAAGGGCCAGCCAGTGTTCGGCTGCAGAAGGATAGCGATACTGCCGCTCGGCATGCTCGGCGGCCCTTCGGAGATAAAGTGCGCGCATATCCTTGAGCGCTGCGCGCGTTGCGCCCCTTTCAGCCAGCGCAAGCCGCGCGTGTTCGGCGAGTTCAAAGGCCACGGCGTCTGTGGGGTGCGGCTGGAACTTGGGCGGGTCAACAGCGTCCAGCGGCGGGGGCTCGGGCGCGCGGCCGCCGTGCAATGCCTCGATCAGTTCGAAGGCCAGCGCATGCAGCTTCGCGCGCTTACTGGGAAGCTGCAACTGATAGGCGGCATCCCTGAGCAAGGCGTGGCGGAAAAGATAGGCGTCTTCAGCGTTCACTTCTCGCCCCAGCGCTTGCCGAGTTTGTGCTCGACGCCGAGATGGTCAAGGACGCGCGCGACCACGAAATCCACGAGATCGTCCACGCTCTTGGGCCGCGAATAAAAGCCGGGGTTGGCGTCGATCATGGTCGCGCCCGCTTCCGTCAGCGCCACCATGTTGCGCAGCGCAATCAGCGAATAGGGCGTTTCGCGCGGCACGACCAGCAGTTTGCGCCGCTCCTTGAGCGTCACTTCGGCGGCGCGCTCGATCAGGCCTTCGCCCGCCCCGTTCGCGACGCGGCCCAGCGTGGCCATGGTGCAGGGCACAATGACCATGCCGTCGTGGCGAAAGCTGCCCGAGGCAATGCGCGCGCCTATCTGTTTGTTGCTGTGAAGCTTGAACGTCGCACCTTCGGCGCCGCAGAACGCCGCGAGATCCGGCTTCTCAGGCTTGCACGGCACATCGAGCTCCGCGCGCCAGACTTCGAAAGCCGCGTCGCTGAAAACGACGTGCGTGTCGTGGCGCGCAAGTTCACGCAACAGGCGCTGGGCGTATTGAATGCCCGAGGCGCCGGTGATCGCGACAATAAAGCGCAGGGCCATGACCGTTCCTATTTGCGCACGACTTCAAAGAGTCCCATGTCTGTTTTGTGGTCCACAAAGGCGAGCTTGAGCCTGCCCGCCTTTTCGGCTTCCTGGCACGCCTGGAAAAGGCCGGGTGACATGGCCGGAATGACAAGTATGTAGTCGCAGTCAAACAGGGCCACAATGCGCTCCACGGTTTGAGCATCCACGTTGTTATCAAGGATATCACAGGTAAGGTTCGACTGATCGCGGCTATGAGCCAGCATGTAGTGCGGATCCATACCGACTGTGTAATCGACCTGAGGGGCGTAGAAGAAGAGCGCGGGGAAAGCGTCAAAGTGCGCGTGGTAAACCATTTTGCCATGCGTCCTGGGGTTGTCGCGCAACCAAAGCGCCGTGGCGTTCAGGGGGCTTGGCTTGCGGTTGTCTTTGCCCGCGAGCGCCCAAGACCACATGGCAGCGGCGGAAATCAGCACCAGCGCCGCTGCCGCAAAGGCGAACTTGCGGGCAAGACCGGCACGCCTTGAAAGGCCGCGCGCGATGTGGCGCGCGCGCAGGAAATCCTCAACCCAGATGCCGCAAAAGAGGGCCATGAACGGCCCCATGACCTCGGCAAAGCGCATGCTGTTGATGTACATGGCCACCGAGAGCAGACCCAGGCCCAGCGCCATGACGGACTCTCGCGACGGACGATGGCGCCACAGCATCGACGTGAATGAGAGCCCGAACAGGCAGGCAAAGGCGGGCCCGGCGGCAATCAGAAGATTGCTGCCGGCAAAGGGCTGGAACTCGATGCCTAGAGTAAGCCGCTCGGCATCCTCGGCGGAATAACTCGACGTCAGACCAATTCCCGAAACCACAGACTGGGCGAAATCATGGAGCGGGCCCTTCAAGATGCCCAGAAACACATGCACGTAGGTGATCAGCCACGTGTACAGAAAATCAGCGCGGCCCGGATGCATCACAATTCCCAGCGCGAATCCGCCCACAATCGCCGCGCCCTGCAGCGCCAGCGAGCGTAATTCAACAAGCCGCGTCGTGCCCTCCTGCGGGCCGGCGATCAAGGAAATCAGGGCGCGAATACCCCAGATCACCAGCAGGAAATGGCCGGCGGCGTAGAACAACGTAAAGGCGGCCGCCACAAGGAGCAGCGCAAGCCGCTGGTTGCGCGCCATGGCCACCCAGGCGGCCAGCGTGCACATGACATAAAAGGGCCAGGCGCGCGATTCTTCAGAGCGCGTGCAGAACGAAATGCCGCCGAGCACAATCAGCATGGCGGAGAACAGCCACGGCCTTCGCACGCCCATGGCGCGCAGCGCGCCAAACAGGCACAGCGCCAGAAGGGCAAAGGTGAAGCAGTTGGCAACCTTGGCGCCGATGGTCAGGGCCGCAGTATCGTTGATGTCAGAAGCGCCCAGCGTGAAGGGCGTGAGGTAGATGTGGTAGAGCAGTTCTTTGTCAACGAAACGGCCCGACCAGTGCGAGGCGCGCATCCAGTGGAAATCGCTGCCCGCGCGGGCGATTTCACCCGTGCGATAAAGGTAGGCGATGCGGATGTGGTAGGGCGTGTCGCCGTGCGGCAGCTCCGGCGAGCGCAGGCCCCATTCGCTTGAGCCGTCTTCGGTTGTGACCAGGCCGGGCAGCGTCTGCATGACTCCCTGGAGCGCAAACGCACAGACAAAGACCAGCAGCGCGCCGGCAATCCAGGAGCGGGACTTTGCGGGCGTTGTGCCGCCGCGGCTTTGCTCCGGATCGGTCATGGCGCGAACTCGTAAATGGCCACGTTGAAGATGGGGTCAGTGTAAGCGCGCCGGAGCGTACCGATGGATTCCAGGCGTCGGCACTCTTGATCCAGCCCTGCGTTGATCGGCGCCACCACCAGGATGTAGTCGGCCTTGAACATTTCACGGATGCGCGGCACGGTGGTTGCGTCCACTTTGTCGAAAGCGATGTCCCAGTAGAGCCTTGATTTCTCGACGTCGTGGGCAAGCAGGAAGGTCGGATCCATGCCGACGATGTAATCGCAGTGCGGCGCGTAGAAAAACAGGTCCGGGAACGTGTCCCAGTTCGCGTGGAATACGATCTTGTCGCGGGCCTGCGGGTTCTCGCGAAGCCAGATAGCCGCGTCGCGCCATGGGCGGGGCATGGGCGGGTAGCGGTCAAGACCCGTCGCCCAGAGAACCCCGAAAACGGCAAACACACCGGCACAGGCCAGCACCCGCAAACGCCGGAACAACACCGGCCGCAGGGCCATGCGCAACTGCATGCGCCGTGACTGAATCAAGTCCTGGACCCACAGTGCCGAGGCCAGCGCGCAGAAGGGCCCGGCGATTTCAAAGAAGCGGCCACTATTGATGGCCATGACCAGCGTCATTAAGGCCGCACCCATGGCCAGCAGGGTCTCGCGCCTGGGCTTGTGCCGATGCCAGGCGGAGGTCACGGCCAGCACGATCGGTGAAAGCATGGCCGCGCCGCCGACAAACAGCAGCGCCGTGCCGGCCTGGGGCAGGAATTCAAGCCCAAGCTTCATGCGTTTGGCTTCGCCGGGCGGGAACTCCGTGGCGAAATTCAGGGCCACAACGAGGTTGAACACCAGGTCACGCAAGGGTCCTTGCAGCGTGGCAGCCGGAATCATGACGTAGGCAACGACCCAGAGCCGGATGAAATCAGCGCGTCCCGGGTGCAAAAGCACGCCCAGCACAACGCCAAGGGCGATCATCGCCAGCAGTGTCAGGTGACGCCTGAGTTCGGCGCCCCGGGACAGGCCGGTTTGCCCCGGGCCCAGCAACAGGCAGCCCAGTGTGCGCACCAGCCACAGCAGCCCCAGGAAGTGCACCGGTGCATAGGAGAGCGTGTAAATGGCCGCAACGAGCAGCAGATCAAGGCGGCGATTGCGCGCCATCACCAGCCAGGCCGTGAGCGAGCAAATGACCCCGATGGGCCATGCGCGCGCCTCAGCAGCGCGACTCATGAATACCGCGCCGCCCATGACGACAATCAACGGCACGTAGCACCACGCCTGTTTCACGCCAAACCCGCGCAACACAGCCCAGAAAACCCAGGCCAAAAACGCGAACATGACGGCAATTCCCAGTTTGGCGCCCCAGATCAGCGCCGAAGTGTCGCCGGCGTCTCTGGCGCCCAGCGTGAAGGGCGCAAGGTAAAGGTGGTAGAGCAGTTCCTTGTCGCAGAAATTGTCGGCCCAGATGGAGCTGCTCATCCAGTGGAAGTGGCTTCCGGCCTTGGCTACATCGCCGGTGCGATACAGGTAAGCAAGCCGGATGTTGTAGGGGCTGTCGCCGAGGTGCAGCGAGCGCGACCGCAGGCCGAAGACGCGGCTTCCGTCTTCGCGTTCCACCATGCCGGGCTGTGTCTGGTGCAGGCCGACGAGCAGCAGCGTGAACAGGAAGACCAGCAGTCCCTCGCGGAAGGCGGATTTCGGGCGATCGAGGCTGCTTTCAATCATGGCTTGTCCCGCACGATCTCGAACAGCGCCCAGTCGTCGTCCACGTCGCGGATGCACAGTTTCATGCGGCCCGCGCGCACTTCCTCCGAGCAGCGGTTGTAAAGGTAGTCGCTGCTGCTGCGGTGCACCAGCATGTAGCTGGCGCCGAAAGTGTCGCGCACGGCGGGCACGAAATCCGTCACCTTGCCGCGCGAAATGCTGCGCCACAGCTCGTAGCGCTCGCGATCCTTGACGGCAAAGAAGGTGGGATCAAGCCCGATCAGATAGTCGCAGTCCGGCGCGTAGAACAGCAGGTGGCAGAAGTCGTCCCAGCGGTCGTGGAACACGACTTTGCCGTGCGCCTCTTTGTGGTTCTGCAGCCAGCGGCCGGCCTGCTCAATCTCGCCCCGATTCCCCGGCCGCAGCCCAAGCCCCGAGCCCACCCAGAAACCCACGGCGCCAATCACGGCAATAATCGCCAGTGCCAGTGGCCAGGCCAGCGAGGCTACGGGCTGGCGGCGGCGCCAGGCCGCGTAGCCCTTGGAGGCCAATATGCCCTCGGCCCAGAGCCCGACGGCGAGCGCCGAGAACGGCGCCACATACTCGATGAAGCGCATGTTGAGCAAAAACATGCAGAACACGGCAATCGAAACGCCGCCCGTGAGCACGGCTTCGCGCGAAGGCCGCCAGCGCAGCCAGGCCGCAATCAGCGGCATGATCATGGGCGCGAACAGCGCGGCAAAGTTGTCGAACAGCAAGCCGCGCCCGCCCATTTCCTGAAGCTCCATGCCCAGTGCGATTTCGATGTGGCCGGCGTAATTCGTTTCTTTGGAGAACAGCGTGCGCATGACTTCGTCGAGGGCGCGCCCCATGGAATCCTGGTGCGAAAGGGCCATCACGACAATGCTCTGCACCCACCAGTGATGCATGGTGTTGACGGGGCTGGGGTGCAGCATCATGCCGCACAGAATGCCTGCCGATATCACGAGGCCCGTAGCCGCGTTGCGCTTGAGTTCGGCAAAGCGCGAAAGCTCGGCGTGGCCGACAATGAGCTGCAAAAACGCGCGCACGACCAGAAGCACGAGCAGGAAGTGGCTGGCTGTGTAAGTGAGAGCGTAAATCGCGGCGAGGAAGAACAGACCCAGCAGCGCCCTAAAGCGCGCCGCGGTAAACTCCGCACGCACCAGCATGGCGTAGCCCACGATCGCGAGCGCAATCGAGATCACATAGCTGCGGTTGAGGTTGACGCGAAACACCCAGTAGCCCGCGCCAAAGAACACGGCCAGCAGCGTGTAAAGCCAGGCCCGTTTCACGCCCAGCAGGCGCATGGCCCCGAACATGGCCAGCGTGAGCAGCACCATGTTCACGCAGCAGGCCAGCTTGCCCGCGGCAATGAGTCCGCGCGCGTCCTGCGGGCCATCGGCCATGAGTGCCGTGAAGGGCACGAGGTAAAGGTGGTAGAGGTAGTCTTTGTCGGAGAAGCTGCCGTTCCAGATGCTTTCGCGCGCCCAGTGAAAATCGCCGCCGGCGGCCTGCACGCGGCCTTCGCGGTACAGTTCGCCCATGACGATGTGGTAGTAGCCGTCCACATCAAGCAGGCCCACGGCCTGCATGCCGATGCGCTCGCCGCCCTGGCCGTCATCGACCCAGCCCGGCCCGATCTGGAACCAGGCCGTGGCCACAAACGCCAGCAGCGCCAGCAGCGCCGCCTGCACAGGCGCCATGGCGAAGGTCTGTTTCCAGCTCAGCGGCTGCCTTTCGAACATAAGCGGCGGAAGGATAGCAATTTGGCGCGGCCAGCGACCTACCGCGCGTTGCGATTATGAGGATTCGATGATAAACTGCGGAATTGTTCAGGGAGTCGAACTTGACGCAAGGCGAGACAGCAAAACCGGTTGCTCCACCCGCGCCCGCACCGGCGCCAGCGCCAGCAGAGCCGGGGGAAATCGGGATTGAAGACTTTGCCAAGGTTGTTCTAAAGACAGGGCGTGTGACAGCCGCCTCGCCCCACCCCAACGCCGACAAGCTGCTGGTGTTGACCGTTCAGGTGGGCGCAGAAACGCGCACAATCTGCGCGGGCATTCGAGAGTTCGTGAAGCCTGAGGATCTGCTCGACAAAGACATCGTGATTGTCGCCAACCTCAAGCCGCGCAAGATGAGAGGGATTGACAGCCAGGGCATGATGCTGGCCGTGAGCGACGGGGCGGAGGTAGTGCCGCTGACGGCGATGAAGCGGGTAAATTCGGGCCTGCGCGTGAGTTAGCGCAGAACCACACCAGGGACGGCGGTGATTCTGCCCGCCGACGGCAATGGCAGGTTACGTGGAAGTCGCCAAAGTATCCGGGGCCGTGTACGCAAAGGTTGTCGGTCTCGGGAATTTCAACAACGCCGGCCCGCTTCGCGAGTACGTGGAAGCGGCGTTGAGCGCGGGCATCCGCGGCGTGGTCATTGACCTCGGGCAGTGCACGGGGCTGGATTCCACGTTCATGGGCACGCTGATTGGTTTTCGCGATTACGAAGTAAGCGGCGACCAGAAGCCCTGTGTCACGATTGTCAACGCCACGCCCATCACGCTGCGCGCGATGACATCACTGGGCCTGCCCAAGATGTGCCACGTCAAAACCGACCACGTTGACCCGCCCGCCACCAACCTTGAGCGCCTGCGCGAAGGCTGGCAGGACCGCCGCGGCCGCACCAAGCTCGTTTACGAAGCCCACAAGCACCTCGTGAAAAACGACAAAGAAAACGAGGCCCGCTTTGCGCCGTTTTTGGCCGCGCTGGTGAAGGAAGCCCGCGAACACCAGCAGGATTTGTGCTAGCCGCACCCGTCGAGCTGGCCTGTCCCTGCGGCCACCGTGAACCCGTGCCCGCCAGCGCAGGTGGGCTGACGCTGGAATGTCCCCGCTGCGGCCGCCAACTGATGGTGCCGCTGGCGGGGCCGCGCGGCAGTGAAACGTTGGCCGATGTCGCAGTCATCGAGCGCCTGACCGGAAGAAGGTTCACCAACATAAGCGAAGGCGCCAGGGCGCTCGTGCCCTTGACCTATCTGGCCATGCTGAGCGTGCCGCTGCTCGGCCTTGGCTCGCTGGCGTTTTGGAACAATTACTGGCCCACGGGGGCGGTGTTGCCGCTCACTGGGGTGTTCTGGTGGATCGGCATCGTCATCGCGCGATGGGGCGTTGTGCGCGGCAAATGAGTCGCTCCACGCTACTTTGGTGGTGTCATCTCAATGCCCAACTCTTTCAGCAGCTTGGGCTCGACTTCATTGGGCGTGTCGATCATCAGGTCGCGGCCCGTGGCTGATTTCGGGAACGCCATCACTTCCTGGATGTTTTCGAGGCCGAAGTAACACATGAGGTTGCGCTCAATGCCCATGGCCACGCCGCCGTGGGGCGGTGCACCGTGCGCCAGCGCGTTCATCAGGAAGCCGAATTTCTTCTCGGCTTCCTCTTTGGAGATGCCCACGAGCTCGAACACATCTTCCTGCCAGTCCGTGCGGTGCATGCGGATGCTGCCGCCGGCGATCTCGGTTCCGTTGAGCACAAGATCGTACTGGTTGTTGCGAATACCCAGCACCTGCGCGAGCGAAAAGCCCGCCGCCTTGAGGCGTGAAATCACCGAGCCATCGCCACTCTTGCGCGCGGCTTCGGCCAGTTTGCGCACCAGCTCCATATCTTGTGCGAGCGTGAACGGGTGGTGGCTGGCGTAGAGTTTTTCTTCCTCCTCTTTGTACTCAAAGAGCGGGAAGTCGATGATCCACGTCAGCGCAAACTTCGAAGGGTCGAGCAGGTTCAGCTTCTGCGCGACAACCGTGCGCAGGTTGTGCATTACGGCGTGGACGACTTTTTCTTTGGCGTGCGCGCAGATGAAAATCAGATCACCGGGCTGCGCTTTGCACGCTTTGACAAGCGCATCCTGTTCGCCAGCCGGGATGAACTTGGCAATCGCACCCTGTAGGGGCGACATATATGTCGCCCCTACGGAAACCGGCGCCCCAACGGTGAGGCTTGCGAGCCCTGATGCACCCATGCCTTTGGCGTCGCGCTCTAAATTGCCGATCTGGCCGCGCGAAAAAGCTTCGGCCATGCCGGGGCAGCGCAGGGCTTTGACGAGACCGTTTTCGGCAGCGCCCTTGAACGCGTTGAACGAGCAACCCTTGGCCCAGGCCGTGAGTTCCGTCAGGCGCAGGTCGCGCGAGCGCAGGTCCGGGCGGTCGATGCTGTAGTCGCGCATGGCCGTTTCATAGGTCATGCGTTCAAAGGGCGCTTTGACCTCGCCGCATTTCAGCACGGGCCAGTCGCAATCTTTGAATGTCGGATCCTGTTGCAGGGCGCGTACGAAGTTGGGCACCACCTTTTCAAGCAGCGCCATGACGTCTTCGCGATCGTTAAAACTCATCTCGATGTCGAGCTGCGTGAACTCGGGCTGGCGGTCGGCGCGTTTGTCCTCGTCGCGAAAGCAGCGCGCAATCTGGTAGTAACGGTCGAGGCCTGCAACCATGCACAACTGCTTGAACAACTGCGGGCTCTGCGGCAGCGCGTAGAACTGGCCGGGATAGGCGCGCGAGGGAACGATAAAGTCGCGCGCACCTTCGGGCGTGCGCTTGTAGAGAATCGGCGTTTCGATTTCCGTGAATTGCTCGGCATCGAGCGTCGCGCGCATGGAGCGAATCATAGCCGCGCGTGCTTGCAGAATGCGCTGCATGGGCCTGCGGCGCAAATCGATGAAGCGATGTTTCAGGCGAATTTCGGGGTCCGTCTTGATTTCGTCGCGGACTTCGATGGCGGGCGTCTTGGCGGTGTTGAGCACCTCGAGCGCGGCCACGTCGATTTCGATTTCGCCCGTGGCGAGTTTGGCGTTCACGTTTTTGGGGTCGCGCGCGCGCAAAGTGCCCGTGGCTTGAACGACATATTCGCCGTGCAGGTTCTTGGCGGCGGCGTGGATTTCGGGGCGTTTTTCAACGTCAAAGGCGAGCTGCACTTTGCCCGCGATGTCGCGCAGGTCGATGAACACCAGGTGGCCCATCTCGCGCTTGGTGTCCACCCAGCCGCACACGGTGACGGTTTGACCGACATGTTCTTTGCGCAGTTCACCACAGCGTTGCGTGCGTTTCATGGCCGCTCCTTGCGGGGCCAGAGGATACGAAGGCCTGGCCTGCTGTCAGCCATGGGGGATTTTGTTTCTCGCAAAGACGCCAAGCGCCGCGAAGTACGCCAAGAACATCCATGGCAGCCCGGGAGAGTTTGTGGGATGGTGTTCAGGCGCTTGCCGTTCTTTGCGGCCCTGGCGAACCTTCGCGCACTTGGCGAGTACCAGAAACCCGTTTAGCTGACAGTTTTGTCGTTGGTCGGCGGCTCTTGCGCCTTTTTTTCCGGCGGCAGCGCTTCGCTGGCATCGATCAGGTCGTCGCCCAGCGGCTTGCGGTCCTTGCGCGTGGGCGGCGGCGGTGTGAAGAAGGCGTAGTTGTCATCGACGATGAATTCCATGTCTTCGTCGGCGTCAGGTTTCTTCTTGACCGTTTCGGCATCGGGCAGCACGGGCATGTCCGGCGGCGTTTTGTCCGGGCTGACGGCAGGCTTGTCCACGGGGACGGGATCCTTGCGCACTTCGTTCGCGAACTGGAGCGAGGCGATGTTGCCCTTGCTTTTGGATTTCTCGTATTCCTGCTGGATCTCCTGCATCATTTCTTTGGAGGAAACGGCCAGCGTGTCGCCGCCGGGCCCCTGCGCCATGGAAGCGAGGTCAGGCTTGGAGGGCTTGCGTTCTTCCTGGCGCGCCACGACGTCGGGCTTGGGAATGTAAAGCGTCTTGGCGCCGGGCACGAGGCCTTCAACTTTCTGGGTCGGGTTCTCCGTGATCGGGATCGTGAATTCCTTGATCTTGTTCGTGTCCAGGTCAGCCTTTGCCTTCATCAGCTTCTTGGTCTCGCGCTTCTCGCGCTGCGGCAGAGCCACGGGGTAGGCGGCGGACTTCGCCGGCGGCTTGGGCATTTCCGCGGGCTTGCCGACCTGCTCGGTCGGCGCGCCGGGCATGATTGCCGGCTTGGCCACTTGCTCTGTGGGCAGGCCGGGCATGAACACCGGTTTGGCCACAGGCTCCGTGGGCGCGCCCGGCGAGGCCTCCGGGATCTTGGACGTGCTGCGCGCGGCATCGCGCGCGATGCGCTTGACCTCTTCCAGTTTGCGCTGGTGCTCGGCTTCAAGTTCGTCCGCCGAGGGGCCGGATTGCACGCCCGCAGCTTCAGGCGCTTTGCGCGAAGGCGGAGGCGCCGTCAAGCTCATCACCTCAGGCGGGGTAGTGTCTGCTACCGGCTCTTGTTCGACTTTGCTTTCGTCGAGATTGGTTACGCCGCCGATCTGGCTGGTGGTGGGCTCGATGGGCTTGTCGAATTCGTCCTCGAGGTCGGCCGCGGCGCTGAAACGAGCCGACGATGGCCCAAAGCGCACTTCCTCGGGAGCACTTTCCTCTTTGCGCTGCGCGGGATCCGTGTCAGCGAACTTGACTTCTTTGAGATTGCCAGTGGCGCGCTCGCCGCCGAAATACTCGGCGATTTCATCAGTCGTCAGGTCCGGATCGACGGCGGTGCTTGGTGCCGGCGGCGGCGGTTCTGCGGGCGCCTTGGCCGCGGGCGGCGCCTTTTGGCCTTCGCTGCCCATCTTGATCGTGGGCATGGCGGCCTTGGGCTCGTAATCCTCGAGCATCTCCTCGGCCAGCGTGCGGCGCTTGGTGCCGCTGTCGCCTTTCTTGACCGGCGGTTGCGCAGGCACCGAAGCCGGGCGCGGCGGCGCACCCAGCTGTGAAACGGGCTGCGCCGGCGGAGCTGGCTGCTTGGCGACGGGTGCCGAAGGCGGGCGGGGGCCGCCCATCGCGCCGGGGCGCGGCGCCACTCGACCCTGGCGCATCTCCGGCGGCAACGGCGGCTCGTAAAGCGTTTTGCGCGAGTCTTCCTCAGGAGCGACGCTCTCAAATGCCGGTGGCAGGTTCTTCTGGCGCGCGGCTTCCTTGGCCGCCTGCGCGGGCGAAGCTGCGGCGGGCTTGGCCGCCTGGCCGGGCTTGGGCGGCAACGGCACGGTGGGCTGCTTGCCCGATGGCTTGCGCGAGAAATCGCGCTTGTCATCCCAGGGTGCGGACATGATGCCGGTGTCGTTCTTCTTGGCGGCCTGCGCGCCGGGCTTCAGCGCGGCCGTGGGCGGCTTGGCAACGGGCGCGCCCGGTTTCTGCGGCGCGCGCACGCTGGCATCTTCAATCGCTTTGCCGTCTTCGCTGAATTCCGCGCTGTTGATGACCGGCGGCGCCTCGGCGGGCCCGCCATCGGATGTCTGCGCGCTGACTTTGTCGGCCGCGAGCACCGTTTCGCCGCCCATGATCGCGCGCTTGCGGGCGTTAAGCCGGATCAAGCCGCGCGGCTCACTCTTGCCCGGCGGATCCACGGAGTTGACGGGCGGCTGAGAGTCATAGAACACCACGCGCGCCTGGCCCACGCGGATGCGCGAGCCGTCATGCAGGCGCGCCATGGCGTTGGAAAGAGGCGAATCGTTCACCAGGGTGCCGCCGGAAGAACCCAAGTCGCGCACGAAGCACTGGCCGCGCGAATCAATGAAGAACTGCACGTGCAGGCGCGAGACAGACATGTCGCGCAATTGCACGTCGGCTTTGGGCAGCCGGCCCACGACGTAATCAATGCGGCCCACAAAGCGGACGAGCAGCGAGTCGGTGCCTAGCTTGATGTCCAGATACGGCATGGCGTCAATGGGCGAAAAGGGAACGCCAACATAGCGTAACCGCCAGCGATTGCCAGCGCGTGCTCAAGGCAAAGTCAGGTTGAAAGTCACGGGCGCGGCATTGGGCGCCGCATGATGCACGCGAATGAGAAAATCGCCCGCGGGCAGGCTCAGCGTCACACTCTTGGCGGCGTTCAAGCCCGATGCGCCGCCCAGAAGCGCGTTGCCGAGGTCGTAAACGTAAACGTCCGTGCGGTGCTGGTCGGCGTTGTAGGTGCCCGGCGTGGCCGTGAGATTGAAAGTCACGCTCTGCGGCGCGGCCAGCGTCAGGTGAAAACAGGCGTTGGCGCTGGCGCCAATCTCGGAGTTGGCCGGCGTGGCGCCGGGGCCTGTGGAAGCATCAAGGCTGCCGTTGACCGTGCCCAGAGCCGCAAGCACAGGCGGCCAGTTGTCAGCGCCCGCGGGCGGGAAAGCGGCGTTATGAGGTGTTACGAGCGTGTTGGCATTGCCGCTGGAAAGCTGCGCGTCGTCGATCAGTTGCTGCAACAGCGTGGCCAGATAGGCGATGTTGAACGTGCCGTTGCGCGTGCGCAGGGCGTAGAAACTGGCCAGGAAACTCGCGGGCGTAATGGCGACGGGATCGCCATCGCTGGAGGCGGGGCCGCCCGCGGAGCCGTCAATCAGATCCCAGACCACGGCGGCGACTGCAAACTCGGATTGATAGCCGCTGACGCCGGAAACGGCCGAGGGCACGCCGGGAACGAAACTGGGGTTCTCGCAATCGAACGTGAAAATGGCGCTGGTCGTGCCGGAGGGCAGGCCCGTGGTGTCGATGTAGTCCTTGCTGCCCAGCAGCGCGTTGCCCAGGCCCGTGGGCAGGCCCTCACCGTAGGCGGCGTTGGGCGTGAATGCTTCGCCGTTGTGCGCGCCGCCCCAGTTGTTGTCGCGCGATTGTGTGCGCATGAGAAAGTGCACGAACTCGTGGGCGAGCACGCTCTGGTCGAACTCATCGTGGTCGGTGTTGGCGACGTCGTTCCAGCGCCCGCCGGAAATCTCGATGCCAGGCTGGCCCAATGCACCTGCGTTCACAAAACGAGTGGCGTTGATAGCAACCGGCTGGCTGGCCAGGTCGCGCATGAATGACGTGCCCAGGTTGCCCGCCGCCCAGTAAAGGTCGAGCGTTCCAAGCGCCGGGCTGCCCGTGTAGGCCGCGGATTGCGCGAGCTCGCGCGCCGTATCCAGCGCGGCAAAGGCGCCGCCGCGCAGGTGCGGCATTGCAAGGTCGGCGTTCACGTTCACGGTTTGCGAGCCCAGCGCGCGATTGACCACGGCGCTTGAGGCGGCGTGAACAATCGGCGTGTTCATCTGCGTGTGAAGCACGCGGCAATTCAACGAGGCCGCGCTGAACTGCGCGCGCGCGCGCACGAAGAAATCCTTGTCCGTCGAGAAAGTCGCCGTGTAGTCGCCGTTGGCATCGGTGTTCACGCTCGTTGCCACCGATGAACTGAGCGTGCCGTGCTCAACAAACTCAACCAGCACGAAAGCCGCGTTTCGCGGCGCGGCTGCCGCAAGCCCAAAGGCCGTGGGCGCGTAACGCTCAAAGGTGATCTTGCCGGAGATGGTGAGCATGACGGGCGCGCCGCCGTTGGCGTTGGCGATGCCGCCCTGCTGCTCGAGAATCGCGCTCGCGCTGACGGCCTTGGGGCCGGGCTTTGAGCCGCTGCCGTCGCCGCCGCCGCAACCGGCGAGAAGCAGAAGAAGCACGAAAACGCAATAACGCATAGGCGATCCGGCGGGGTCTGCGGGGCGCGACATTGTACCTTCAAGCGCAAAGGGCGCGAACAGGGTCAGGGTCTCTGGCTTTGCTCGGTGTTCCATGCCTCACGAAGCACAGTGAGGTAACGCTCGTAGCGGCCGCGATCGAGAAGTCCTTGCTCAACGGCCGTTCTTACCGCGCACTTGGGCTCATGGCGGTGCGTGCAAGTGGCAAATTTGCATTTCTCGCGGAACGGTGCGAAGTCCGGGTAGAACAACGACAGCTCACTGGTATTGAAGTTGGTCAGGCCGAACTCGCGCAGGCCGGGCGTATCCACCACGCGCCCTGCGGCCACGCGCAGAAGACTGGCGCTGGTCGTGGTATGGCGGCCTTCGCCGCGCCGATCCACGCCCCCCACGCGCAAATCCAGCGCCGGCTCAAGCGCGTTGAGCAGGCTTGATTTGCCCACGCCCGAAGCGCCCACAAACACCGATATCTTGCCCGCCAGTCGTGCGCGCAAGGGCTCCAGACCCTCGCCCGTTTTCGCGCTGACAAACAGCGTCGCAAAGCCGGCGGCAAGATAGGGCGCGAGCAAGGCGCGCACATCGCACAGGTCGCACTTGTTGACCAGAATGACCGGCGCAAGGCTCTGCATCACGCCCGCAGCCAGCAGCTTGTCAAGCCCGATGAGACTTTGCGCGGCCTGGTCGGCGGCGATCACGGCGAACATCTGATCCACGTTGGCCGCGATTACATGCTTGATGTTCGGGCTGTGCGGCGTGTGCCGGATCAGTTCAGAGCGGCGCGCCTTGACCTCCTCAATAGAGCCTGCGCCCCCCGCATCGAGCAGCGCCACCACTTCATCGCCCACGGCCACCAGGCTCTTCTGCTGCCGGCGCCCCTTTTTCAGGCGCCCGCGCATGGAACACTCGTATTCACGCGCGCCGGCCCGTACCCAGCACGTGCGCCCGTGCAGGCGCACGACAAAGCCCTCAATGTGTTGCGAGTCGGCCATCAGCGCATCCTAGCCAAGGCTGCCACCTGCGTGTAAGGCGCGGCCGTTCCTATACTGTGGGAAATCCCCGTCGCGCTGCTAGAACTGGCCCCATGTCGCTTCGCGTCAAAATCCTGGTAGGCGTGTGCCTCGCCACTCTGCTGCTGGCCGTGGCGCTGGTTTACCTGGGCTTTGAAGCGGAACGCGGCCTCAAGCGCGCCAGCGAAAAGCAGCAAAGCGATATCAAGCAGTCGCTCGAAACGTACCGCACGGAAACACGCAATGCGGCGGCCAAGTCAGTCCAGACGCTGGTTGAAGCCTGGGTCAAAGGCATGGCGGGTTACAGCGAGCTTGAAGTCATTGACCGGCTGCGCGACGCGGACAACGGCTTCAACGAAACGGCGATCGTCACCAGGCGCAGCGATGGAAGGCTCGATGTTGTGGCGTTCAAGCCCGAAGGATCCAACCTGCAGCCCGGCGAAGACGACCGCGCCTCCATGCAGCAGGTGTTCGACAAGCGCGAGCCGGTGTTCACGCAGGACCTGGTCTTTTACCCCTACCCGCAGCGAAACGACAAGCCCGGCTCCTGCACGCGCTTGATGCGGCTTCAACTGTCCATCCGCACGCCACGGACGCCTGAGTTGCCGGTGGCGGAACCGCCCAACTTCACGCCCCTGGCGCTGATTGCTTTCATCACGCTGGGCATCTCCATGGTTGGCGTGTTCATGCTGCTCACAAACGCCCTGCGCCGCCTGGTGCTCAAGCCGCTCGATAACGTGCTTGAAAACAGCAAGATGATCGTCAAGGGCACTTCCGGCCTCGAAGTGCGCGGCTTGACGGGCAAGGGCGGCGACGAGGTTGAAACGCTCGTGGCCGCGTTCAACGGCATGTTCTCCGAGCTCAAGGCCTACCAGGCGGACCTCGAGGGCAAAGTCAAAGACGCCACGCGCACAATCCAGAAGCA
The DNA here is from genome assembly GCA_020845475.1 of Planctomycetota bacterium. Classification (GTDB taxonomy): domain Bacteria; phylum Planctomycetota; class UBA8742; order UBA2392; family UBA2392; genus UBA2392. The sequence goes on along the minus strand of JADLFN010000041.1, from coordinate 2,346 downwards.
GCAGCAATCGCTGGTCATCGCGCAGCGCCTGGCGGCCACGGGCACTTTGGCGGCGGGCCTGGCCCACGAAGTGAACAACCCGCTTTCCGGCATGCTCAATGCCGCGCGCCGCCTGAAAATGCGCGAAGGCCTCGATGAGCGCGCCCGCGATTACATCGGGCTGATCGAGGAGGGTTTGGGTCGCATCGAAGAGTTAATGAAGCAGATCCTCGATTTCTCGCGCCGCCGCGACATGAAGCCCGAACGCTTTGAAGCGCTGCGGCCCTACCGCCGCGCCATGCCGCTGGTCAAGCACCGCCTCGAGAAGCGCAAGATCCAGCTCGAGGAGGAATTCCACACCGACCTGCCCCAGGTTTACGGCAACGAGGAAGAGCTCAGCCAGGTGTTCATGAACCTGCTGATCAACGCCTCCGACGCCGCACCCGAGGGCGGCATTGTGCGCGCCACCATCACCAGGAACGCGCGCGGCGGCGTGGATTACGCCATCGAGGACAACGGCACAGGCGTGCCGGAGGAAATCAGAGATCGCATCTTTGACCCGTTCTTCACCACCAAAGAGCCGGGCAAAGGCACGGGCCTCGGGCTTTCGATTGTGCACACGATCGTCGATAACCACGGCGGCGTGGTGCGCGTCGAGAAAAGCGAGAAGCTTGGCGGCGCCCGTTTCGTGATCGACCTTCCCCCCGCCGACAAACAGGAAAGCCGCCGCATCGAGCGCACCTGAGTTGCTATACTCCCGCCGGGCCACCAAGGACAACTCCATGAAACTGATTGCCGCTTTGCTGGCGCTTGGCATAGCCGCGCCGCTTGTTGCTCAAGAAGCCGCATGGCAGCCCGCTAAGACGTGGGTGTTCGCCGTCGGAGTGCTTTCGTTTGCGGACAAGAAGCTGGCCACTTGGCCCGATGAAGGCCGCGTTGATGCCGTGATGATCGACGCCTACAAAAAGCGCGGCATCGCCGACGACCACATCGTGTTCATCAAGAACAAGGATGCCACGAAGGAAAATCTCGTGGCGAAATTCGCCGAGCACCTGGCCAAGGCCGGGCCCGAGGACACGTTTATCTTCTATTACGCCGGCCACGGCGGCCGCAATTTCCAGGACGACGCCCGCCCCGTCTGCCTCATCCCCTACGACACCTCGAACAAGAAGAACGCCAACTGGGAACTGTCGGAGGTCTTTGAGGCCATCGACAAAAATTTCAAAGGCCGGCAGGTGCTGCTCACGGCCGATTGCTGCCACTCGGGCCAGCTTGCGCTCGACGCGGCCAAGCACAGCGCGAAAATCAGTTACGGCGTGCTGACCAGCGCCCATGCCTCGTCGCGCAGCACCGGCAACTGGACATTCACGCAATGCCTCGTGGACATGATCAACGGCAACCCGCTGCTCGACGGCGACAACGACGGCAAGATCACGTTCGCCGAGGCCGCAAGCTACTGCGAAGCCGAGATGAGCTTTGCGGAGGGCCAGCTTTCATGCAGCGCCACGACCGGCAAGTTCAGCGCCAAGACCGTCATGGCCGAGGCCAGCGGCAAAAAAGCTGAGCGCGTCGGCGAGCGTTGCGAGGGCCTCGACGAAGGCAAATGGTGGAAGGTGAAAATCCTCGACGCCAAGGACGGCAAGTTCTTCGTGACCTGGCTTGGCTGGGACAAGAAATTCGATTGCTGGGTCGGCACCGATCGCTTGCGCCCCTTCAAGCCCGTGCTGCATGAAGGCGGAACCGTGGTGGAAGTGGAGTGGGACAAAAAGTGGTACCGGGCCAAAGTAAAGTACAACAAGCTCGGCTTGCACCTGGTGCACTACGAAGGATACCCCGAAGCCGACGACGAATGGGTGCCGCCGAATCGACTCCGCCTGCCGAAGTAACGCCCAATACGACATCTGTCGCTCTTGCAACGCCAAACATACCGAGGCGCGGATCGCGGATCGCGGATCGCGGATCGCGGTTGGCCGTTCGGCCCGGCATGGCGACCAACGGGCGCGAGCCTGACAAACGCGAAGCGTTTTCAGGAAACCGGGCGCGGTGCACGGGCCGTGATCGCGCCCAGACCATGGAACCAGCGCGGCAACGGCATGTACCGCCAAGAACGCCAAGCTCGCCAAGAAATCAAGGCGGGAAAGCCATGCACGCGCAAGCGCTCGGGTGCGCGTGCAATGCGATGCGAATAGGGCCGCTCGGTGGTGTGCGCGAGGCCGGGTTCGCAATGCGATGGCCCATAAAGCAAACCGCCGAGACGCCGAGACGCCGAGAACAGCTCCCAAAGCGCACCAACAAACTGCCTGCGGGCGTGCATGAGTTGACGAGACGGACAATGCAAGCCGCGTACAGAAATATGCGGCCGCATTG
>JADLFN010000040.1 GCA_020845475.1 Planctomycetota bacterium | reverse complement strand
AATTGCGCGAGGCCATGAAAACCGGCAAGCCCGCGCCGCTGACCACGAAAGACCTGCTCAACGCCGCCAAGAAGCAAAAACCCAGCACCAAGGAGTGGTTCGCCACAGCCAAGAACTACGCGCTCTACTCCAATCAAGGCGGCCTCTACGACGACGTGCTCCGCCACCTGAAGCTGAAATGAACCCCCATTTCGAGCGAGCCAGTGCGCTGTTGCGGACCGGCCGCACGGAGATGGCGGCCGATGAGTTGCGGCTTTGCCTGGCCGAAGATCCCAACTTCGCGCCGGCCCATTCCATGCTGGCACTTTGCCTGGCCGAACTGGGCCAGATGCAGCAGGCCGAAGATGAAGCAGTTGCCGGCATCGGCCTGGCCGCCGACAGCGATTTTTCGTTTTACGCGCTGGGCCAGGTGCGCTTGGAGCGTAACGATTTTCGCGGCGCCATCGCCGCCGCCAGCGAAGCCACGCGCCTTGACCCCGATGACGCCGACAACTGGCTGCTCGAAGCACGCGCGCGCATTGCCCTGCGCCAGTGGCACATGGCGCTTGAAGCCGCCGATCGCGGCCTGCGCTGCGATCCCGAACACGTCGAATGCAACAACATGCGCGCATTTGCGCTGGTGCAACTGGGTCGCGGCGAAGAAGCCGAACATACGCTCGAAGCCTCGCTCAACCGCGACCCGGAGAATGTGGGCACGCATGCGCACCAGGGCTGGGCGCTGCTCAACGCGGGCGATCGCGTGAAAGCGCTCGAGCATTATCGCGAGGCTATGCGCCTCGACCCCAATAACGAATTCGCGCGCATGGGCATTGTGGAGACGCTCAAGGCGCGCAACTTCATCTATCGCGCGTTCCTGCGTTACTTCCTGTTCATGTCGCGCCAGAAGGGTTGGGTGCAGTGGGCGATTATCCTGGGCGTGTTGTTTGGTCAAAACGCGCTGCGCATGCTTTCGGATTCGTTGCCCGTAGCCGCGCCTTACATCATGCCGCTGTATTACGTGCTGATTGTGCTGGTGCTGGGGTCGTGGATGGCCAACCCCATGTTCAACCTGCTGCTGCGCCTCGATCGCGAAGGTCGGCACGCGCTCAGCGAAACGCAGATCCGTGAGATGAACCTGTTTGGCGGCGTGCTGGCGCTAGGCATCGTGTGCGCGCTGGCGGGCTGGGTCTTCGACGTCGATCTTCTGCTGCTCGCGGGCGTTGGCTGCGGATTCCTGCTCCTGCCGCTGGCCTGCACGTTCGCGGTGCAGCGCGGCTGGCCGCGCACTGTGATGGTGATGGGCAGCGCCACGCTGGCGTTGATGGGCGCGGCAATCGTAGGCGGCGCGGCGTTGGCGGAGTTTGGAGACAATCAACAGGCGTTTGATTTCTCGATGGGCCTGATCGCGCCGTTTCTATGGGGCTGCGTGCTCTCTACTTGGGCCAGCCTGATCCTGAGCGCCTTCGTGCCCAAGCGTTGAAGCGGCGCAGTCGCATTCAACGTAGCATGGCGCCATGGACCGTTCTTCGTCGAGCTTTCGAATGGCAAGCGCCGAACAAGCCTATCTCTTTCGCCATGCACTGCTGCGCGATGCGGCGTACCAACTGCAGATGCCGGGTGATCGAGGCCGCCTGCATGGGCTAGCGCTGAGTGCGATCGAAACAATTCATGGCGGCCCGCCACCGGGGCCTGACGCCATCGATGGCACGCCTTTCAAGCAACACCATACGGATGTGATTGCTGCAGAGCTGGCGAACCATGCCAGACAGGCGAGTGCGTTTGCAGGCATAGACATGGTATCGCGTGAACGCCTGTACCTTTGGCGCGCCGCCAAGTTCAGTGAGCTAACCTACGACTCGACCTCGGCAAGTCAGCATTGGGAGTCGCTTGCCGCCCTTATTGATGGCTCGGCAAGCGGAGAAGCGCTGGGATTTGCAGGGCAGCATGCCGTCGAAACCGGGCGCTTTGCGCGAGCTGAAGATCTCTTTGCGCGCTCCCTGGCTTGTTCGCGGCAATATGGCGACCGCAAACTAGAGCGCCAAGCACTAGGTAGCCTCGCCCGAGTACACGGCAACACTGGTCGTTTCGCAGATGCCGAGCGCCTATACTTGCAGGTGATAAGACTCGCGCATGAAGACGGCGACGCGCTCACAGAAGGAAAGGCGCTGGCAAATTTGACGGGAATTCAAAGCAGAACCGATAGACCGAAACTGCAGGAACAGAACTTACTCAAGGCGCTCGCCCTGGTCCGCAGCGCCGCCGCCGACCACAAGGCAGAGGCAACGATTTTGGGCATCTTGGCGGTCTTGTACTTCGAAGATGGTCGGGTTGAACTGGCCGAGCGCACATTTGCGAACGTTCTTGCGATTGCACGGGCGCATGGCCTGCGGCATGCCGAGGGACTCGCCTTGGGCAACCAGGCATGCGTGCAACAAAGCCGAGGGCACCAGCAACAAGCCGCCGAATCACACGAGACCGCAAAGAATATCCTTCGTGAAACCGGCAACCTGTGGGGACTGGGGGCGCACTTGTGTGACTTCGCTACGAGCCGACTTTCTCCAGAATGCTACCTGCATGCGTCATCTGTCTGGAAGCAAGGCGAAGAGTTGCTTCGGCAGTTCGCAGGCACCGCCACCCGCGAAGCAAAGCGGCGCGCAATGCTCGATGCTTGCGAAAAGGCGGGAGTTCCACCCTTATGCGGGGAGGCGCCGTGACGCGCGCCGATCCAAACGACAAACTTAAGGCCGAGACCACCTATCTCTTTCGCCACGCCTTGTTACGCGATGCCGCGTACCAACTGCAACTTCCCGGCGACCGCGCGAAGCTGCACGAAGTCGCGTTCTTCTTGCTGGAGGAGATGTTTGGCGGGCGGGCGCCAGACTTGCCCGCGCTGGACTCCGGCACGGAGGGGTCGCACGCTCATCCCACCGATGAGGTTTGCCTCGAACTTGCGGAGCAGGCGCGACAGGCCCTGGCCGCCCCCGACGTTCCTCAACCCGAACTCCAGGGCGCACACAGGCGTTACTTGCGCCGTGCCGCAGAGCTGGCTGCGCTCGCGTACGACTCTGAGAAGGCGGCAGCACTCTGGCTGCAACTGGCCGCGCTTGAAGAGCGCGGCACACGGGCCGAAGCCCTGCGTAAGGCGGCCCGGGCCCAGATGTTGTGCGGTCGCAGCGATGAAGCGGAGCGCGAACTTGAAGCCGCGCTGGCCCTGCACCGTGAATGCGCCAACGAACGCCTGGAGGCCCTGACACTGGATGGCCTGGGTACTCTCTTGCGCGCCGGCGGGCGCCTGGGCGAGGCGGAAGCGCTTCTCAAACGGGCGCTCGACATGCTGGCGCGGGCGGGCCATACCCGGGACGAGTGTCTCGTGCTGGGCAACCTGGGCGCCGTCTATCACCAAGGCGGCCAGGTTGACGCGGCCCGCCGAACCTACGAAAACGTACTGGCACGGGGCGAAGCGCAAGGCAGCCCCCGATCGCTTTGCATGGTGATCGCCAATCTCGCACTGCTGAACCGGGAGGCCGGTCGCGCCGATGAAGCAGCGCGACTCAACGAGCGGGCGCTGGCGCTGGCGCAACAGGCCGGAGATGAACGCTCGCGCGGGGCAATCCTCTCCAACATGGCCCAGGCGCTTGCGGATGCCGGGAACGAGTCCGGCGCGATGGAGCAGTTCGCGCTTGCTGCCAGCGTATTGCGCAAGATCGGTGAGCGCCGCTTTGAAGGCATCACACTGGGCAACCTCGCGGCGGTGCAACTGGAATGTGGTGACTGGAAGTCGGCCGAGCGCAGCATTGAGCAAGCGCTGGCCATCCATCGCGAGATTTCAAACCGCGTTTACGAAGGCGCGGCCCTGGGAACGTTGGCCGATGTTTGTCTGGCATCGGGCCGCATTGAGGCTGCGGAGGGTTACTATCAGCAGTCTTTGGCGTTGCACCGCGCGTTGGGCTCGCGCCGGCTGGAGGGCGCTACGCAAGGAAATCTCGCGGCGCTGTACTTGAAAACCGGGCGCGCCGGCCTGGCTGCCGAAAACCTGCAAGCCTCTCTCAAGATTCACCGTGCGGTTGGCAATCGCAGATACGAAGCACTCGATGGGGCGCGTCTGGCATTGGCGTATCTCGCCCTGGGCAAGATTGCGGAAGCAAGAACCGCGTGGCTCAAGGCAACAAGCCTTCCACCCGTGAAGGGCGAACAGGCGCAACTGGTGAGCGCCATGCGCGCGGCCTGCGCTAAGGCGGGCGTGCCGCCCTTTAATGATTCCGGAAAAGAAGACGGGGCCAAGTGATCTTGGCCGCGTCTCTGATGTAGGGTTGATTAGCTTTTGCTGACGTTCTCTTCGGCCAGTTTGTCGCGCATGGTGGCCTTGGCTCTATGCAGGCGTGACATCACGGTGCCAATGGGCAGGTCGAGCTTTTGCGCGATGTCGGCGTAGCTTTCGCCGCCCACGGTGTTGAGCAGCAGCACGTCGCGGAAGCGTTCGTCTAGGCCTTCAAGCTCGCGGCGCACCGGGCCCTCGAGCGATTCCAGGAAGCGCTCGTCGTGCATAAGCTGCGCGGGCGTTTCGGTTTCGGCGTCGCTTTGCGTGACAACGTCCTTGCCGAGGAAGGGCTCAACGCTGGCGAGATCAACGGCCGGGCCTTCCTTCTTGCTGCGCCGGTACTGGTTGACGAACTGGTTGAACAAGATCCGCGCCATCCAGGCCTTGAGGTTGGTACCGGGCTGGTAGGTATGGAACTTGTTGAAGGCGTGCAGGTAGGTTTCCTGAACGAGGTCTTCGGCGCTGTCAGGGTTGCGCACGAGGTGCAGCGCCTGACGGTAAAGCACGTCGTGCAGCGGAAGCGCGTCGCGCGTGAAAGTTTCACTCAGGTCTTTGATGGTCGATACCATGGCGTTCTCCCCCTCGTTGTGCGGCTGAACCTCTCACCGCGTTTGCATCCACTGCATAAATGACTTGTTGGTCATCAAAGCGGAACAGACCCGTCTGTCTATTCATTCCAAAATTCTTTGGCCCGATTTCAGGCCAAGCCCAGAATTCTCAGTGTCATCTGCTTTGCGTGTCGCAGGGGCTTGAGATCGCCAGCCTTGCGCGCGTTTGTAAGTCCTCCCTGCATAACGACTTCGACATCATCCGACAGGGTGCCAATCTGCTCCGTGGGTAGATTGCGGTCGCGCGTGGCGCGCCCAACGATCTCCTCCAGAATCTGGCGCATGGTCGAAGTGTGCCAGTGCATCACCTGACGAACACGCCCGTCCGCCACCGGCATTTCAGCCAGGCAATTCATGAAAGGGCAACCCCGAAAAGCACTTGCGCTGAGTTGTTCCTCATGAAAACGGAAGATCTCTGCCACTAGGTCTCGACCCGACAAAGGCTGCGCGAGCAGACTACGCACACGCGCTGTAGCCTCGTTATGGATGCGTTCCAACCACGCCACCAGCAGGTCTTCCTTTGTAGGGAAGTGGTTGTAGAAGCTGGCCTTACAAACATCGGCTTCATCAATAATCTGGTTGACTCCGGTGGCCTGGTAACCTTGGGCGTAAAAGAGCCGGCCCGCGGTTTCAACCAGCCTTTGTCGAACGTCCACTTTCGGAGGTGCTGTCATCTATCCATTGTATACAGACAAGTCTGTCTAGTCAAGTCGCAAATTAACTTCATGACCGTTTGGTCGAAAATTCCTTTGAAATGGAAGCTACCTACCGGTAAATAGGGGGCCATGCACGAAGCTGGCCCAAGATCCTCCGAATCATCTTCCTCGCGACTCACGACCGTGCGCGGCCAGAGCGCCACCTCACGCAACATGCTTGAGCGCGCGGCGGAACTCTTCGCCAAGCGCGGCTACGACGCCGTGAGCGTGCGCGAGATTGTGGATGCCGTGGGCGTTTCCAAGCCCGTGCTCTATTACCACTGGAAGAATAAGGAAGGCGTGGCGCGCGCGATCATCGCGGACTTCTTTGAGCAGGCACTGGCGCTGCGGGCACAGGCCTTTGCGGAAAACGAAGATCTCGCCGGCGCGCTCACGCACTACGCGCGCGGCATGCTGGAGCTTGCGCAAAACCGCCGCGCCACCCTGGAGTTCGGGCTGAGCGTGCGCTTTGGCCGCACCAGCCTGCGCGTGATCTTTGACGAGATGCGCGAGCACGACCGCTGCATGGTCGAGCAATGGGGCGAACTGATTTCGCAAAGAGGAGTCGCAAAGTCGGAATGCGAGCGTGTGGCCCGCACGTTCTGGAGTCTGCTCTTTTCCGAACTGCTGGCCGTGCTGGATTGTCCCGAGCGGTCGGGAAGCCCGCAGGCGCGCGCCGCTGATGTCGTGAACATCCTGTTCCACGGAGTCATGGACAAGCCGAGGAAGACGAAATGAGAGTTCGATCCACCATCGCGTGGCTGCTGGCCGCAACCACCGTGTTCTTCACGGCCTGCTCGCAGCCGCCGGCCGCCGAGCAACCCGAGGTCGTTCATTACATCACGGCGCTCACGCTCAAGCCGCAGCCCTTCAAGGTTGAAATCAAGCTGCCCTGTCTGACGAAGCCGCGCGAGGTGATTGAGCTTCGCGCCACGGCCTCGGGCATCATCGCCGACTTGCCTTATCGCGAAAACGACAACGTTCCGGCGAGCGCCTCGCCACAGACCGCGGAGAAATTGGAAGATCTCAAGCCGATCGTGCGCATCGAGGACACGGAGCTGCAAACGGCGCTCAAGGACCGCGAGCTGCGCCTCGAAAGCGCGCGCCGCGCGCTCAAGCGCGTTCTCGACTACGCCGATTCCACCAAAGAGCAGATTGATGCCGCGCAAACCGGCTTTGACGCCGCCAGCACCGCCCAAAAAGCCGCCGTGCAGGCGATTCGCAATACTTACATCGTGAGCCCGATGGCGGGCGTGCTGACGCGCCGCATGCGCCAGAAGGGCGAGTTCGTAAATCACGGCGAGTTGATTGCGATTGTCAACGTGCTCACGCCCATGGTGGTGAACATTGATGTGCCTGAAGCGCATGTGGCTCGCCTCAAGCAGGGCGACGAGCAAAGCATCACTTTTGCCGCGCTTGAGGGCGTGACGCGCAAGGCCAAGGTCTCGCTCGTTGACCGCGTGGCGCATCCGCAAACACACACGTTTCGCGTGGAACTTGAGATGGACAACGCCGACGGCCAAATCCCGGCGGGCGTGTTTGGCACGATGATGCTGACCATCTACGACAAGCCAAACGCGCTGGTGATTCCGGTCGACGCCATCAAGCTCGAGGGCAACAAGAAGTTTGTGATGCTGATTGGCGCCGACCGCAAGGCCGGCAAGCGTGAAGTCGGCATCGGGCAGTTCACGCAGAACTCTGTCGAAATCACCAGCGGCCTGGCGGCCGGCGACAGAATCGCAGTGCTGGGCGCGCGGCTTCTGAACGAGGGCGACACCGTCGTAATCCGTGAAGAACCTGGGGCGGGCAAGCCCTAGTGATTCTGGATTGGCATGCAGGCCAAGACCCCAATCCGGAATCGGTGAACCAGAGGAAGAAGACTCAGCAACCAGGCAACGGGCATCCAGAGACTTTTGATGCGAATCATCACCGACATCTCCGTCAAGCAACGCGCCGCGGTCATTGTTTTCACGCTGGCGATCATCTTGATGGGAACTTACAGCTACATCGCGCTGCCGCGCGAATCAGCGCCCGATATCAAGGTTCCGCTGATCACCGTCGTGGTGCCGCTGCCCGAGGCCAGCCCCGAAGACGTCGAAAACAACATCACGGTGCCTCTGGAGCGCCAGCTCAAGAACCTCAAGGGGCTTGACGAGCTCACGAGTGTTTCCAGCGAAGGCGTGAGCATCACGACGTGCAAATTCACGCCCGATATCAGCGTGGAGGACGCGCTGCAGCGCACGCGCGAAAAGTTCAACATCGCCAAGGGCGAGTTCCCCAATGACGCGGAAGACGAATCGATCAGCGAACTCAGTTTCTCGGAGTTCCCGATCATCACGATTTCGCTCTACGGCGCAGACATGAACACGCTGCAGCCGCTCTCGGAAAAGCTCAAAGACGAACTCGAACAGGTACCCGGCGTGCTGGGCGTGGACATCGCGGGCGCACTCGAACCGCAGATCGAAATTGAGATCAACCCCGAGAAGCTGGCCTCGTTCCGCCTGCCCGTGAACGAGCTGATCGCAAAACTCTCCGGCGAAAACGTAGATATCTCGGCGGGCGCCGTGGATACCGGCGGCGTCAAACCCGCCGTGAGATTGCCCGGCGCGTTCAAGACAGCCGAAGACGTCAACTCGCTGGTGGTCTATCACGTCAATGGCAAGCCGGTCTATCTGCGCGACGTGGCCACGGCGCGCCGCGTGTTCAAGGAGCCCACCAGTTTTGCGCGCCTCAACGGCAAGCCCAGCGTCTCGCTCAGCGTGAAGAAGCGTGCGGGCGAAAACATCATCATGATCACCGAGATGATCAAAGTGGGCATGGCCCAGGCCAAGGCCACGCGCTTTCCGCCCGGCGTGGATTACGCAATCTCCGGCGACGAGAGCGTCCAGATCAAGAACATGGTCAGCGACCTCGAGAACAACGTGCTCTCGGGCCTGGTGCTCGTCATGCTGTGCGTGTTCTTCGCCATGGGTTTCCGCAACGCCATGTTCGTGAGCGCGGCTATTCCGCTTTCCATGCTGATCACGTTTGTCGTCGTGCGCACGATGGGCCTGACGCTGAACATGATGGTGCTGTTCAGCCTTGTCCTCGCCAACGGCATGCTCGTGGACAACGGCATTGTGGTTATTGAGAACATTTACCGGCACTTCTCTCAGCTCAACAAGCCGCGAATCCAGGCCGTGCTCGACGGCACGGCGGAGGTGGCCTGGCCGATCACGACTTCGACGATGACCACGCTGGCGGCCTTTGGCCCGATGCTGTTCTGGCCCGGCATCATCGGCGACTGGATGAGTTACCTGCCGCTGACCGTGATCATCGTGTTGACCAGCTCACTGTTCGTGGGCCTCGTGATCAACCCGGTGATGGCGGCCACGTTCATGAAGAAAAGCAAGCACGGCGAGGCGGGCCTGGCCGATTACTTCGGCAAGACCGGCCACATGTTCCTGAGCGCCTATGAGCGCACGCTGCGCGCATGCCTGAAGTGGCCCAAGATCACCATCCTTGCGGGCTTTGCGGCGCTGTTTGGCTCGGGCTTCCTGCTGACGGTGGCGGGGCACGGCGTTGAGTTCTTCCCCGACAATGAGCCGCGCCTGGCGACGGTGAATGTGAAAGGCCCCGATGGCATGAGCCTCGATCAGACGGACGCGATCGTGCGCGAAATCGAGCGCCGGCTGCCGCCCAACGAAGATGTCGAGTCAGTATCCACGGGCGTGGGCACGGGCGCGGACAATTTCTTTTCGGCCTCCGGCGACTCCAGCAACACCGGCGTCGTGACGATGCACTTCAAGAAGGACAGCGAGCGCAAGGGCAGCCCAAGCAAATACATCGAGCAGGTGCGCGAGGTGATGCACGACATTCCCGGCGCCGAGATCGAAGTGAAAAAGCAGAGCATGGGCCCGCCCACGGGCGCCAAGATCAACATTGAAGTCGCTGCGGAAAACCAGGCCGATCTCGTGGAAGCCGCAAAGCGCGTGCGCGCGATTGTGGCCAACGTGCCCAACGTGGTCGATCTGCGCGACGACTACCGGCCCGGCAAGCCCGAGTTCCGCGTGATCGTCGATCGCCAGAAAGCCGCGCTGATGGGCATGACCACGCAATGGATCGGCAGCTTCGTGAAGATGTTCATCAATGGCCGGCGCATTGGCGGCTACGACGAAGGCAACGAAGAGCGCGACATCGTGGTGCGATTGCCCGCCGCCAATCGCAACGATCCCAAGGTGCTCGATTCGATCCTGGTCAGCGACGCCTTCGGCAACCCGGTGCCGCTTTCGAGCGTGGCCCGCTTCGATTATTCCGGCGGCCCGGGCTCGCTGCGCCGCCGCGACGCACGCCGCGTGATCAACGTGATGGCCGATGTGCCCGCAGGCGTCGATGAAAACGTGGTGCGCGCCGAATGCCTCGCCAAAATCGATGAGGCGCGCGCCGCCAACCAGTTGCCCGCGGGCACCCTGTACCGCCTGACCGGCGAAAGCGAAGACCAGGCCGAAGCCTCGCGCTTTCTGATGCAGGCCTTTGTCGTGGCGCTGCTGCTGATCGCGATGATCCTCGTGGCGCAGTTCAACAGCGTGCTGCAGACATTCATCGTGATGACTTCGGTGATCATGTCCTTCATCGGCATCAACCTGTCGCTCGTGATCCATGCGCAGAAATTCGGCGTGATCATGACCGGCATTGGCGTGGTCAGTCTGGCGGGCGTGGTGGTGAACAACGCGATCGTGCTGATTGACTTCATCAACGTGCAGATGGCGGAGGGCAAATCCGTTGAGGAAGCCTGCGTGATTGCGGGCAAAACGCGCATGCGGCCGGTGCTGTTGACGGCCATGACCACGCTGCTGGGCCTGCTGCCGATGGTGGTCGGCATCAGCTTTGATTTCTTCACGTTCTCGTGGATCATCGGCGGTGATTCCGTGGCCTGGTGGCGGCCCATGGCCACTGCCGTGAGCTGGGGCCTCGCCATTGCCACGTTCCTGACCACGCTCTACGTGCCCACGCTCTATCTCATGACCTACCGCATCAGCCAGGCCACGGGCAGGTTCTTTGGCCGCTTCATTCAGGGCGAAAGCGACGAAGCGCCATCAGCGCCCGCGCCCGCAACCAACGGCCATGCGCTCGAAGAAGCCTACGCAGCCGCACCCATCGAGGAGAAAGCGCTGCGCAACAAGTAGAGTGCGGCATTGCTACTTGACGGCCTTGGGTGCTTTGCCTTTTTCGATCGTGTAATAGCTGTCGGCCTTGATGGCGGCGATCTTCTGTTCTTCGTGTTTGGCGTTGGGCCATACGATGCGCACGGAATCGGCCTGGGTGGCTTTGCCCAGGCCGATGTGGATGGTGCGCGGCGAGTGTGGCGCAAACTGCCCCGTGCCTCCGGTGACCTGGAAGATGCGCGTGGTCAGGCCTACCGTGACGTACACGATGGCGCCCACTGCGTCGCGGTTGCAGGTGGCGTCACCGATCAGATCGAGCGCGAGCCAGTGGTTGCCTTTGCTTTCGTTGCGAAACACCGAAAGTTCGTGGTGCGGCAGGTCCTTGGTTTCGGGGATACGGTCGGGCCATTTGTATTGCACGCAGGCGATGTCCACGTCGCCATCGCGGTCGAAATCCGCAATCGAGAGCCCGTGACTGCTCAACATGTTCAGGCCGTACTCTTCGCTCGCGTTTTTGAATCGACCGTCTTCTCCTTGCTTCCACAATATTAAACCCACGCCGGGATAGCTCGTGGCGCTCGTGAGCAGGTCGAGGCGGCCGTCGTTGTCGATGTCGATCCAGCTTCCGTAGGTGTCGCCCCAGTTGTCGTTGATATCTGGCGCGGCTCGCTCCACCAGATCGAGGCGCCGTTTAAACTTGAAGCCTTCCTTGGCGCCGAGGTTTTCGCAGATGCATGAAAGGTCGCTCGAAGCGCCCGCCCAGCCGTGGGCGATCTCGGCGAGAAACACGTCCATGTCGCCGTCGTTGTCGAAATCGCCCGGCGCCATGTCAAAGGTGTTGCCGTTGGCGCGCCAGGCGGGCTCGGTTGCGCGTCGCACTCCGGCGGGATACTTGCCGTCGCGCAGTTCGTCGCCGTCGAGGCCGAGCTGGTCGGCCACGTATTCGAACGTGCCGTCGCCGCGGTTTCGCCACACGAAATTCCACTGGCGGCCGTAAATCGGCACGAAGATGTCCATGAAGCCGTCGGCGTCGTAATCAAAGCTGCCGCAGCCGTAAGCGGGCCGCGACCACAGCCCTTTGGTGCCGGGCTCGGCGGGCGTTTCCAGTTTCGCCTCGGCGGTTGCCAGCGCAAAGCCGCCTGCGCCGTCGCCCTGATACAGTTCGCTCTGGTAGCAATCGAGCGTGACGCCGTAATTCGAGTACCAGTTGGCAATGAAGCAATCGAGCTTGCCGTCGAGGTTGTAATCCAGCCACGCGATCGAAGAGGTGGTCTTGCTTTCCTCGCCCAGCCACGGGTTCTGCTCGGCTTTCACGAACGCGAATCCGCCCTTGCCGTCGTTGAGCATGAGCTCGTTGCGATCCATGAACGTGCCGTCGGCGCCCTTGGGCGTCTTGTTCGCGTAATGCGCGCCTGAAAACAAGTCCTGATCGCCGTCGTTGTCGACGTCCGCCGTGCTTGCAAAGCCGCTGACGCGGCCGTCCTTGATTTTGTCGTCGCGGTTGCGGAACGCGGTCGCGTCGGCGGCCTTAAAACCTTTGCCTTTGTCGTTAATCAGAATCCAGCCGTTGTTGCGCACGCTCTGGCCATGGCCGTGCACGATCAAATCTGGGTAGCCGTCACCGTTGACATCCGCCCAGGCCGTGCGCGTGACCACGAGATCGGCCAGGCCCGCTTCTTTGCACAGCTTCGTGGTTTTGGGAGCGTCCTGGGCCGCGCGTTGGCTGATCGACATCGCCACGGCGAGCGCAGCAAGTGAACCGAGAAAGACGGTGCGCATGGACTCTCCGGAAGAAAAGCCCGCCGGCAACCCGGCGGGCTCTGAACACGGATACTTGAGACTACTTGCCTTTCTTGAATTCAGTCAGCGTTACGGTATTTGTGCGTTCTTCCTTGCCGTTGAAGTCCTTGCGCACGGCTTTGACCATTAGCCCGGGCTCAATCTTGGCGATGTAAACCGTGTTGACCGTTTTCTTGCGCTCCCATTTGATGACCTGGCACTCGAACTTGCCGGCGGGGGTCTCGATTGTCTCTTCGCTGATCGTGGCAATGGCGCGAGGGCAGGTGAACTCGCGATAGAATTTCGCCCACTTTTGGTGTTTGGCGGGCATGGCCTTGTCCCCGAAAGTCATGGAAGCAGTCAGGCCGTTATTGTCGGTGGATTCCACCTTGAATGCGACGGTGCCTTTCTGCTCGCCGTTTTCGTCGTCGTACTTGAGCGATGCGCCGTCCTTCCATGATTCCTGCACCTGCTTGTAGCTCCAGGGAAACTGCACCAGCGGCACTCCGACTTCCGCCAATTCCCAGATCTGGGAAATTTCTTTGCCGTCCTTCACCATTCGGTTCTCGGCTTTGATGAAGATGCCGGGCAGGTCAGCGGAAAACCAGTAGCTCACGCTTGAAGCCGCGGCCGGCACGGCGTAGCGCTTGCACTTGTATTTGCCGGCGGGCACGGTGATCTCTTCGTCGGTGATCGCGGCACCCTTGATGCGTTGCGTGAGTTCGCCCAGGTAAACTTCCCAGGTTTTCTCTTTGGCTTTTTCGACGCGCTCTTCGCGTTCGTTGCTGATGCTGACCGTCGTACCGAGGAACGACTTCTCCGTGATGGTTTCCGCCTCAAGACGCATGCCGCCGTCGGGTTTGCCGTCGTTGGTCAGGGCAAACTCGAACGTGATGCCGTCGTCCCATTTCTTGCGAATCTCTTCGACCGTCCAGGGAAGCGGGGTCTCCTCCGCGGGCTTCGCTTCCGGCTTGGGTTCTTCGCGCGGCGGCGCGCGATCTGCCATCACGTTTGAGGCCGCCAGCAATAGTCCAAGCATCAACGCAAACATCGTGGTCATCTGACGCATCTTGATCTCCCTGGGCCCGCGACGAGGTTAGCACTTTGGCGCCGCCATTTCCGCTATACTCCCGCCGTGAACCTCTCCGACATCCTGCGCGAACGCTTTGGACACGCCGCTTTCCGGCCGCACCAGGAAGCCGCGTGCGCGACACTGGCGGAGGGCCACGATGCCTTGCTGGTGATGCCCACGGGTGCGGGCAAATCGCTGTGCTACCAGTTGCCGGCGATTGCGCGCGGCGGCGCTGCACTCGTGATCTCGCCGCTGATTTCGCTCATGGAAGATCAAGTCGCCAAGCTGCACGAGCAGGGATTCAACGCGGCCCGCATTCACTCGGGCAGGCCGCGCCTGGAATCGCGGCAGGCGTGCTTTGACTGGGCCGAGGGCAAGCTGGATTTCCTTTACGTGGCGCCCGAGCGTTTGCGCGTGCCGGGATTCGTGGAGTGGCTGGCGAAAAAGACGCCCTCGCTGATCGCCGTCGATGAGGCGCATTGCATCAGCCAGTGGGGCCACGACTTTCGGCCCGATTACCGCCTGCTCGGCAAGCGCCTGCCCGCGCTGCGGCCGGCGCCGATCATCGCGCTGACTGCCACGGCCACGCCCCTGGTGCAGCGCGACATCGTGGAGCAGCTGGGGCTCAAAGACGCCAAGCGGCTGATTCACGGCTTCTGGCGCGGAAACCTGGCCGTGGAGGTGGTCGAGGTCAAGAAGGGCGAGCGCAGCGATGCTGTGGTCAAGCTGCTGGCACAAAAGGGGTCAGGCACCGTTTTGGCAAAAGACGCCAAAACGGAGCCAGACCCCAAGCTGCCCGCGATTGTGTACGTGCCCTCGCGCAAGGAGTGCGAGGCGCTGGCCGCAACACTCGAAAAGCGCGTGCCGTGCATGCCCTACCACGCGGGTCTTGACGCGTCAACACGCGAGCGCGCGCAAGCCGCGTTTCAGGCGGGCGACGTGAGCGTGATCGTGGCCACGATCGCCTTTGGCATGGGCATCGACAAAGCCGATGTCCGCACGATCGTTCACACCGCGCTGCCCGCGCACATCGAGGGCTACTACCAGGAAATCGGCCGCGCCGGCCGCGACGGCAAGCCTTCGCGCGCCGTGCTCATGTATGCGTGGTCGGACCGAAAGCTGCACGAGTTCTTTCTCGAGCGCGATTACCCGCCGCTTCCGGACATGCAGCAGCTTTACATGGCGCTCGACAAACACGCCCAGAGCGCTGATTCGCTGGCGGCTGGGCTTTCCCTTGACGCGTCAACAGTCGAGCAGCGACTCTCGCCGCTGCTGGCCTGCGGCGGCGCCGAAATGACTCCGGATGGATTGTTCATCCGTGCCCCTGACGGCCCCGGGCGCCGAAGCCTTGGCGAAGGCGGCTGGCAGGGCGCCTATCATGCGCGCGTGCAGTTTCGAATGGCGCAGATCGAGAAAATGTTTGAGTTCGCCCAGGGCCGCCAGTGCCGCATGCAGGCGCTGGTGGCTCACTTTGGCGACGAGGATCAGACGCGGCCCTGCGGCAAGTGCGACGTTTGCGCGCCGCGCGACTGCGTACTCTCCAGTTTCGGCGCGCCGAGCGAGGATCAGCGCCGCGACCTGCAACTCATTCTCGATGCACTGCGCGGCAAAGGCATGGCCACGGGACGGCTGTTCAAGGAGACCCTGGGCGAGGGCGCGGACCGCCGCAAGTTCGAGCGCCTGCTGGGCGCGCTCAAAAGCGCAGGGCTTGTCGAGATCGAGGCCGCCGAGTTCGAGAAGAACGGCGAGAAGATCGCCTTCCAGCGCGCGGAGCTCACCGAGGCCGCCTATGAGGCCAACGCGCTAAGCCGCGTCATGGTGGCGGCCGACTCCATCGAGGCGCCCAGATCCAAACGCAAGGCCAAGGCAGCGCCAAGCGCCCAAGCCGCGCCGGAGTCCGTGGTCGCGCTGAAGGCATGGCGCAAGCAGCAGGCGGCGCGCGAAAAAGTGCGCGCTTTTCGCGTGCTCAGCGACCGCGTGCTGGAAGCGATCGCCGGGGCGAAACCGAAATCGCGCGATGCGTTGCTGGAAGTGCCCGGCATCGGTCCGCAGAAGCTGGCCGCCTACGGCGACGCCATCTTGCGCGTGCTGCGAGAGCAAACCCGGGAATAGGCGCGGCTGGTTTTCGGGTTAGAAACGGGCCCCATTGCGCACTACATTGACTGAAATTGATCCGGAGTCATGCAATGAAGAAAGTAATTGCCCTGTTCGCCGTAGCCGCGCTGGTGGGTTTGGCTTCAGTGCGTACGCTGGCGCAGGAGACGCCCAAGGGCGAAACGCAGCCCGTTGAAATCAAGCCGCCCTCGGAGCAGCCCAAGAGCGGCCCGGGCAGCTCGGAATACACGCACAAGAAAGCCGAGATGGTTACGGGCGGTGAGAAGAGCGAAAAATACTACCTCTACACGCCCGCCGATCCCGCGCCCAAAGAGGCACCGGTGATCTGCTTTATCCACGGCTACAACGCCATCGACCCGGACAAAACCTACATCGGCTGGATTGAGCACCTCGTCAAGCGCGGCAACATTGTGGTTTTCCCGGTGTTCCAGGCCACACCGCTGGAGCCGCCGGCGAATTACGCGCCCAACTGCGCGAAGTCGATGAAGCTGGCCTTTGAGTATCTCGAGGCCGAGAAAACGCGCGTGCAGCCGTTGAAAGAAAAGTTTGCGATCGTCGGCCACAGCGCAGGCGGCATGACCACCGGCAACTTGGCCGCACAGTGGGAAGAGTTGGGCATGCCCAAGCCGCTGGCTGCCATGCCCGTGCAGCCGGGCCGCGCGTTTGGTTACGACCAGCAGCGGGACAACGGCCTGATCGATTTCGCCGATTACTCCAAGATCCCCGCCGAAACGCTGCTGCTGTGCGTCTTTGGCGACAGCGACCAGACCGTGGGCAGCTATTGCGCGGCCAAGATTTTCGCCGATGCCAAGAACGTGCCCGCCGAGAACAGGAACCTCGTCGAAGTCCGCAGCGATGTGCGCAGCAAGCCCAAGATGGTGTGCACGCACCAGACGCCGGGCTCGCAGCGCGTGGCGGGCATTGATCTCTTCGATTGGTTTGGCTACTGGAAGCTCTTTGACGGCCTGACCGATGCCGCGTTCAAGGGCAAGAATCGCGAATATGCGCTGGGCGGCAAGGCTGAGCAGAAGTTCATGGGCAAGTGCAGCGATGGCAGCCATTTCGCCGAAATGGTGGTCACGCTGGGCGACGCCAAGTTCGATCCGGACAGCGTGGAATATCTGCCCGCCTACAAGGCCAACGGCACGCCCGACAAGGCCAAAGTGGGAGGCGCGGCCCCGACGAACCCAACGCCCAAGGAACCCGCGCCCGCGCAACCCGGCCGCAAGGAAGAACGCCGCAAGGACGAGAAGAAGGAAGACGAAGAGAAAGAAGAGGAGTTCTAGGTTCAGCTCTGACAACGGCGCAAGGATGGACAGGATTTGCAGGATGGGAAAGGCTCTAGCCTTTTTGTCCTGTAGATCCTGTGTATCCCTGCGCTGTTTGTTTATGTGTCAGCGGGTCACTGGCGCGAGTGGCGCTCGCGCTTACAATTCGTGCGTGCGGACGTGGCGGAATTGGCAGACGCGCAAGACTTAGGATCTTGTACCGCAAGGTGTGTGGGTTCAAGTCCCACCGTCCGCACCAAACAACATCGGTTGATTTTTGAATCCCCGACCCGCCGCTCGCAAAGCTCGCTGAGCAAACAGTGCGCTGCACTGTTTGCACCCACCGTCCGCACCAGCTATTTTGGCGGCGAGTAGATTCGGCGTTTGAGCAGCTTCGAGTAGCGAAGGGCGCCCGTGACGTCTTCCTGTTCGGCGGGCAGTTCTTTCTCGCGCATGAACGCGTTCATCTTGGCGTCGAGCGCTTCGATGGCGTGCACGATTTGCGCCTCGGCCAGCATGGGCGGCTTGGGGCTGCCATACTCAGCGTTTTCGTGGTGGCTCAGGATGATGTGTTTGAGCAACGTGCCCTTGTGGTGCGGCACCTGCTCTCCGAGTTCCTGCAGCTTGCGATCAAGCAGGTTGATGCCGATCGTGATGTGACCCAGCAATTCGCCTTCGACGGAATAGCCCGGCACGTTCTCGCCGATCAGCTCAACCACTTTGCCGCTGTCGTGCAGGAACAACCCCAACAGCACCAGCGAGCGGTCGCACCAGCCGTAATGGGCGGTCAGCGCGACGCCCAGTTTCATCACACTGTGCACGTGCTCGAGCAACCCATACTTGTACGGGTGGTGCATCATGCGCGCGGCCGGGCCAACCTCAAAGCGCGCCATGAAGGACTCGTCGTTGATGTAGGCTTCCGCAACCAGTCGATACTGTTCGTCTTCGAGGCCGCGCAGGATGCCGATGAGTTCGCGCTTGAGGGCTGCGGGGTCAAAGTCCGGCGGGGCTTCAAAGTTTTCGGGTTTGATGCTTTCGGCCGCGGCCTCGGCCAGGGTGTTGATGACCACCTGCGGTGAATCCTTGTACATCTCCACGGTGCCCGTGATTTCCACGAACTTGCCGGCTTGCGCCACACGCGCGTCGCCCTCGGCGGCGTCCCAGCGCTTGGCGCCAATCTGCCCCGAATTGTCCTTGAGCGTGAGCGCGAGATAGGGCTTGCCGTTGCGCGCCGTCAGCGCGCGGCTATCGGTCACGAGGTAGATGCCGCGCAGGGGCCCGGGTTCGAGTGTGGCCACAAACATGTGTTCACCGTCGCCCTGGCCGTTGTCCGGTTGTTCGAGTTCGCGCATGCCCATGGGCGGAGTATAGAAAAACTGGCGGAGCGGGCCTCAACAAGGGCCCGCTCCTGGCGTCGATTCCGGAGATTACGCTCTGGCACTGCGGCGGCGCAGCAGCGCCAGCGCAGCCAGCGGCGCGAGCAGCCAGGCCCATGGGCCTGAGCCGCTGCCCGTCGTGCAGGAACCCGCGTCGAGCTGCAACTCGCTGCCGTCGTGGCTTTCAAGCGAGATGTTGAAAGTCTGGATCGCGGAAGCATTCTCGCCGCCGAACTCGGTGCTGCCGTCGTCCACGATGCGCAGCATGATCGAGGCCGTGCCTTTGACGCCCTTGGCGGCCTTGAAGTTCAGCGTGCCTTGCGCATCCACGGTGGGCTGCACTTCGAAGAGGCCGGGGTTGTCGACGTCCATCACCTGGAAAACGACGCTCTGGCCCTGTTCATCGGCGGGGCCGGCGCTGATGGCGTGGGCCCAGCCGATGAGCGCCACGGCTTCGCCGCCGGTGCGCGCCGCCACGTTGCCGCCCATGAAGCTGGGCGCGTCGTTCACTGCGCGCAACGTAATCCTGAACATCTGGGCCACCGATTGTTCGCCGCCGGCATCGAGGCCGTTGTCCTCCATCAGGATTACTGAGAAAGTGGCAAGGCCGTTGGCGTTGGCACAGGGCGTGAAGCGCAGCACGCCCGCGGCGTCCAGCGTGGGGGTCTCATCAAAGAGCTCGCCGCCTGCAACCTCGGAGACGACAAAGATCAGCGCCTGGGCCGCGTCGCCCGCGCCGCTGCTGATGCCCTTGGCCCACTGCATGGTCACGCTGCCGCAGTCCTCCAGCGCCGTGATGTCGCCGCCGGGAATGAAGCTGGGCGCATCATTGGTGGCCACCACTAAAATGTTGAACTCATAGGCGATGCTGGCGTCCTCATCGCCGGGAAGCGCGCTACCGCCGTTGTCGTGCAGCGTGACCGTCAGCGTAGCCGCGCCCCAGGCGTCGGGCAGGAGCGTGAACCTGAGCATGCCATCGGCGGAAATGGTGGGCGCTACGGCAAACAGCGGGCTGCTCTCGAACCCGGTGACGGTGAAGTCGAGCCGCTGCCAGCTTTCGTCGGCGGGGCCGGCGGAGATAGCCTTGGCCCAGGGCAGCTCGATTGCGCCGTCGTCTTCGAACACGCTGACGTCACCGCCGCCGATGAACGAAGGAGCGTCGTTGACTTCTTCCACGAACAGCGCCACGGTCACGATCTGGCTTTGCGCCTGGCCGTCGGTCACGTAGAACGTGAAAGAGTCGTTGCCATTGAAATCCGCTACGGGCGCGTACGTAAAGCTGCCGTCGTCGTTTACCACCAGAGTGCCACTGGCAGGCAGGCCGGCCAGAATCACGGACAGCGCATCGCCATCAATGTCGCTCGCGCCGGCGAGCAATGCAGAGGGCGGGGCGGACAGCACCTCGTCCTCGCGGACATTGAAAGCCGCGCCCTGTGCCACCGGCGCATCGTTGACGGCGGCCACGCGAAGCGTGACCCGGTAAGGGCCGGAATCAAGCTGGCCGTCTGAAACCATGTACTCGAAGCTCTCGTCGCCGTTGAAATCCTGGGCGGGCTGGAAGGTGAAGCCGCCCGCGCCGTCGGGGATCAGCGTGCCCTTTTGCGGCAGCGCCACGATCGAGATGGCCAGCACGTCGGCCTCGATGTCCGTACAAAGGTCAAGCAGGCCCGGCGCGGCTACCTGCAACGTTTCATCTTCGTTCAACATGAAGGTGGTATCGCTTCCGGCGGGTGCGTCGTTCACGGGCAGCACGTTGATGTTCATGATCACCGGCGCGCTTTGAGCCTGGCCGTCACTGATGATGACCGTGAAAGAATCCGGCCCGAAATAATTGGCATTGGGTTCGTAGCTGAAGCTGCCATCGGGCAAGAGCGCGAGCGTGCCATTGGCGGGGCCGCTTTGCAGCGCAACCGTGAGGGGGTCGCTGTCGGCGTCGGTAGCGCCGGCCAGCACGCCGGGGGCGGCCTGCGTAAAAACCACGTCCTCGACGACATTGAAGTCCTGGGACTGGCCCACTGGTGCCGAATTCACGGCGATAACATCGATCGCCACAACGGCGGGCGCGCTCTGGAATTCGCCATCGAAGGCCGCGAACTGGAAGTTGTCTGTGCCCGAGAAATTGGGGTTGGGCGTGTAAGTGAAGCTGCCGTCGGCGTTCAACACCAGTGCGCCGTTCTGCGGGCCGAGAACCAGTTGCGCCGTCAGCGGGTCGTTTTCGGGATCGGTGGCGTTGGTCAGCACGCCGGGTGCGTAGAACTCAAGCACGTCATTTTCGTAAACGCCCGTGGCCATGGAAGCGGCCGTGGGCGCCGTGTTGGCCGCCGCGGAGGAAGCCAGAAGCGCCACAACAAGCAGCGCTCCCGCCCGCCACAGCAGTTTTCGCGGATTTACGTAACCCCAGTTTTTGTTCGAGTGAGAGTGCATGGTTGCTCCCGGCTTTGCATCATTCCCGCGGTCTGGTTGCGCGTGCCACGGCGGGACGTCGTGCGCACCTCCGGGAATATACCGCAAACAACGAAAACATCAAAAACGAAAAAATAACAAAGCGCGCGCTTTTGCGTTAATTCAATAGCGCTTGCCCGTGCTGGCGTGCCGCTGAAGTTGTCAAAGAACGCGCGTCGGCTTGGATTGGGGGCTCAAGCCGCGCGCCCCGAGCTATTCGTGGCTGCACCCTGAACTTTCGTTTCGCTCGCGGCGCCGACGGGCGCGGCCTGAATCTCTGCCGTGTGCGGCAGCGGCACGGGTTCAGGATCGAGGTCTTCGGCGTCGGGGCTGCGCTCGGCGATTTCGAGCTGCTGATCGCGCAGCGCGCGGCGTTCCTTGACGGCGGCCAGGCCCTCGCGCAGGCTGACTTTGCTCTCGACGCCATCGAGCGCTTTCTCGGCCGCCTCCACGATCTTGCCCAGGAAGCGCTTGTCGCGTTCGAGATCGGCGTAGTCGGCGATGGCGGAAGCGGGAATGCCGCTATCAAGCAGTTGTTTTGCGGCCTCGCGCGCCTTGCGGCGGGCGTTACGTCGTGCTGCACCCATGTTCATCTCCGGTCATGCGGGGACACCCCCGCGGCACCGGAATCGTAACAGCCGCTGCGACAGCAAAGGGGTCTGGCTCCCGGAGGGTGCCTGATCCCATTGCCGGTGCTACGCCTTGCCGGCGCTGCCGAGCAGCGTGATTTTTTCTTTGATGACCTCGCGCACCGCTTCACGAGCGGGGCCGAGCAGCTTGCGCGGGTCGAACTCGGCGGGCTTTTCGGCCAGTTGCTTCCTTAGTATCGCTGTCCATTTGAGCCTGAGATCGGTGTCGATATTGACCTTGTTGATGCCGCGCGAAATGGCCTCGCGGTAGGCGGGTTCATCCATGCCGTGTGCGTCTTCGATATGGCCGCCGAACTGGTTGATCATGGCCACGCTTTGCGGATCAACGCTGGAAGCGCCGTGCAACACCAGCGGGATACCGAGCATTTTCTTGATGGTGGAAATGCGCGTGTAATCAAGCACCGGCTTGCCCTTAAACTTGTAGGCGCCGTGGCTGGTGCCGACCGCGATTGCCAGCGCGTCGCAGGCACTCTCGCGCACGAAGCGCTGCGCCTCGAGCGGATCCGTCAAGAACGCATCGCGCGCGCTGACGTTTACGTTGTCCTCGATGCCGCCCAGGCGCCCGAGCTCGGCTTCGACAGTCACGCCGGCGGCGTGAGCCGCCTGCGCCACCTCGCGCGTGATGCGGATGTTTTCTTCCAGCGGCTTGCCGGAGGCGTCGATCATGACGCTGGTGTAGCCATGTTTGATGCAATGCTGCGCCTGGGCCAGATCCTCACCGTGATCGAGGTGCAGCGCGATGGGCACGGGCGCTTTGTCGGCCAGCGAGCGAATCATGGCGACGAGCGTTTCGATGCCCGCGTATTTTATGGCGCTCGAAGAACTGGCCAGGATGATCGGCGCCTTGAGCTCGACTGCCGCGCCAATGGCGGCCTGCACGAATTCGAGGTTGCTCACGTTGAACTGGCCGATCGCGTAATTCTCGCGATTGGCGCGTTCGTACATGCGTGACAGATACTCCAGCGGCATGGGCTCAGTTATCAGTTATCAGTTGTCCGTTATCAATGCAGGTTTTGAACAATTGCGGCGATGCTATCCTGTGGGTGTGAGTGATCGCCCCGAAACTGTTCCGCTTTCGCCTCCGCCGCCCCCTGAGCAAGTGCCCAAGTCCGTGTTGCGCTCACTGCGGCGCGGCTTGCTGATCTTCACGGTCGCGATTGTGGCGATTGTCGGCGTGTTTGAGGTGTGGCGGCAGGGCACACTGAAATTTGAGCGCGACGCGCTGGCCGCTACCGTGCAGAAGGTAGACGACGCCATCCTGCACGGCAAAACCCCCGTGGCGTATTACAACGCGCATGCCACGGGCCGCAACGGCTGGGCCGCGTATCAATCGGCGCTGGATATGATGCCCGCGCACACCGATCGCAAAGATGACCCCCGGCTCAAGGTCATCGTTGACTGGATGAATGAGTCCGCCTCCGATGATCGGGCGCTGCCCGATAAGGAAACATCGAAGAGCTGGATCGCGGCGATGGAGCCCATGGCCGTGGCGCTGGCCGAAGCGGCAAGCGCCGATGTGCTGGTGCGCGAGTATCGTGACGGCAGCAATTGGCTGGATGCCTCCATCCGGGTAACGCCGGAGATGTACGCCTGGAAGCTGGCGAGTTTGCGCGTTGAGCTGTTGTTCCAGGTGGGACGCGTCGCCGATGGTGAACGTGAACTCGGCAACCTGGTACGCCTGTCTTCGTTGCGCGCGCACCCCGCGAGTATGATCGAGGGCCTGGTGGCGTTCAGCCAGTCCGCCATCGCGACGGATCTCGCCGTGCGCATCAGTTCGCGTCACAGGCTTTCGGCTGAGACGCTGGGCAAACTCGCCGCTTCGTGGCCCAAGGCCATGGCCCTGCTTGCGCCCATGTTTGAGGGAGAGCTCGTGTGGATGTGCTGGATGGCGGAAAGCGAACCCCTGGTTACGTCCGCCGACGGCTGGTTTGCCTGGGCGCCAACCCAAGACAACGAGGACACCAGCCTGACGCAGGAGCGCGGCATCTTTGTGGGCGTCAGCCTGCGTCGCGCGATTCGCACGAACATGCAGCACCTGCAGGAGTGCCTGGGCAAGATGCTTGAGGGCGAGAGCCTGTCCGCCCTGCCGGCTCCCCATGATGCGCTCAGCCCGCTTGCCATTGATGCGCGCCCGCATGCCCTGCGCGTGTTGAAATATGAAGCGCTGCTTTCCCTGCGCAGGGCCGCCATCGAGTTGCGCCTGCTGGAGCACGAAGGGCCTTTGGGCAAGCAGCGCGAGCAGGTGGAAACTGTGGCGCGCAAGTTCCATGGCATCAGTGTGCAGTTCGAAGGCGACGATTGCGTGCTGACGCTTGTGCCGGCGCAATTCTCGGGCGTGGAGTTTGACGCCAATGAACGCATGATCCGCCTCAAGCCCCTGCCTTGAAAAGCCGCGCTTCGTTTCTATCCTTTGCGGCCCCAACCAAGAGGATGCAATGGCACACTGCAAGCAGGCACTTAAGCGCAACCGCCAGGCGATCAAGAAGCGCCTCCACAACCGCGTGATCAAGAGCGAAATCAAGACCGGTATCCGCAAGTACCGCGAATCTTTGGCCAAGGGCGAAGACGTGGCCAAGCTGATGCCCGCGCTCGAAAGCCGTCTTGACCGCGCCGCCAAGTCCAAGGTGATCCCCACGGGCCGCGCCAACCGCATCAAGGCCCGCCTTCGCAAAGCGGCTGTGCGCGTTGCCAAGCCCAAGGCCTAGTGAAATGGCGCGCGCCTTGTTGAGCCATGCCGCTTGGGCGATGCGCCGGGCAGCGTTGGCCGCGCCTGTGCGCAACATGAGATTTTTTGCGACCGCGCTCTTGGGCGCGGTCGTGCTGTTCCTGGCCGCTTGTGCGCCGCCCGATGAGCCTGCACCCGTCCGGCCTGGCAGCCTTGAGTCAGCCCTTGAAGCCACTCGCCGCGGCGACCTTGAAGCACTGCGCCGTGACCTTGGCAAAGAAACCGGACTGTGCGCGCGCGCGCGCGCGGAATTGTCCCGCCTTGATCCTGAGGCCTGGCTCGTGGCCCAGGGCGCGCGCTGGCGCGAACACGACCTCGACGCCGCCTGGCGCGCGCGCAACGACGAAGCCATGCGGCTGGCGCTGGGATTCACCGACGACGCGCTGGTTTCAACGCTGCTGCGAGCGCCTTCGCGTGTGAGCGAACGCTACTCCGAGGGGCGGCGGTATTTCCGCACCGTGGACCCGCCCCTGGATTTGATCCGCGAACTCGCGCCCAAGGCTTGCCCGGCGGCGCTGAGCGCGTGCCTTTACCGTTACAAGGCGGAATTGTCCGAGCGTGTATGCGTGGCGCGCGTGGGTTACATGGGCAACGCCCTGACGGAACTTTACGCCGGCGAAGACATCGGCCAGACCGAAGAACTGGTTTCAGGCAAGCCGGTGTTTGCCTCGCCCGCGGCCGCGCTGGGCGGCGAGTTTGCGCCGCTGCTGCCGGCTTTGCCAAGCGCCTTGCCGCCCACGGCGCGCTCGCTGGAACTGGTGGCGCTGGACAATGAAGGCACGCTGTTCTGGGTGCTGTTCGCGAGCAAAGACGGCCGCTGGCAGGCGCGATTCTCCATTCGCACGAGCCAGGCGCAGCGGCTGCAAAGCGCCCAGGAAGCCGCCCTTGCCGCCATTCGTCAGGCAGCGCTGGAAAACTTCAAGAAGCACGCGCGCTGGCCCACGGCGCAGGATCTGGGCCTGCGTGCAAGCGACTGGGTGGATGCAGCGGCGCCAACCGGCGAGCGCGGCTGGCAAACACACGCGCCCAACCCCAGCGCCGGCTTCAGGCTTTCGACGCAGGCCCCGGATCATGCCAAGGCCCGCGTGGCGGAGAGCCTTGACGGCAAGGTCTGGATCAGCCAGGACGGGCAGGTTCACCGTTAGAGAACGAGCCCCACTGGCAGGGGAATTGCGCTATAATGAAAGGTTCAACTGTGGCCAGGAGCCATGCGCGAAATCGGCAAGGCGAAGAAGGGCGACCTGAACGGGCACTTTGCGGGCGAACAGCATGATGCTGTGGCGCCGCTGGTGCGTTTTCTGGTCAATGCGCGCCAGATTTCGGAAGTGGAAGAAGGCCGCGCCCTGAGCAATGACGGCACCGTCGTGATCAGCGCGCGCTCCCAGGACACCGAAGCGTTCCCGGCCGTCATCCAGCGCGTGCAGGGCAACGGGCACTCGGGTAACGGCCATTCCGGCAACGGCCACACTGAGATCTCGCTGGCGCCTGAGGGCATGGAGCCGCAGCCGGAAACCGACTTGTTCGGCGATCCCGTCGAGCCGCAGCTTCAAGTGGGTTCAGAGACGGCCCTGGATCTCGCGCCCGCAAGTTCCGGCGACACCGTCCACGACACTGAGCTCGCGCCCCACGCCGAACCGGAAAGCCAGCCCCTTTCGCTCGACGCCACTGAGCCGGGCATGATGCTGGATTCGCCCGCCTCCGACACCGTGTTCGACACGCGCCTCGAACCCGAAACGCCCGCGCAAGAAAGTGCACCCAATCCGACGCCCCCCAGCCCTGAGGCCAAGACGCGTATCATGACGCCGCGCGACGTGAAGCCGCGCGCGCAGGAACTCGCGCCCCAGGAGCTGAAGATCGAGACGGGCGCCATCAGCCGGCTGAGCCCGGAAGACGACTTGCTCAGCCATGACGCCGAGGATGAAACGTCCGCGGAGAAAAAGGGCGCCGAAGCGGAGAAGATTACCACCAAGGTCGAGCCCAAGCCCGCGCCCGCGCAGCCGGGGCAAGTCGTGCGCGACACGGTGAACTTCTACAACCAGACCATGGCGCTGCGCGACCTGCTGGAATCCAACGCGCGACCAGCCCCCAATGCCGTGCCCATTGCCACGCAGAAACTGCCGGGCCCCAACGACGCGCCTGGCGCGCCCCTGGCCACGCACAAGATACCGCCGCCTCCGGAACTGGCCAGGGCCGCAGAGGCGCGCGCCAAGCCGGCCTCGGCGCCGGCGATCCTGCCCCTTGAGGTTGAGCCCGAGCCGCCCGTCGCGGCGCCGGTGAGCGCCATGGAGCCCGCGTTGGACGTGGCCGACGCGCCCTCGCTCGACAGCCTCGAACCAACCGCCATGGGAGAGTTTGAAGGCGCAGAGCCTGACACGGATTCAACGGCCACGCGAGAGGTCAAGGCGCTGCCGGCCGAGGCCCCGGCGCTGTCTGCCTCTGACGACCACGACGAAGCCGACCGCAAGGACACCGACCGTTTCAACCTCGCCGACTTGCGCCCCGCCGAACTCGCCCAGCCCGAGGGCACGGACAAGATCGACAAAAGCGAATTCCCCCGGGAAGCCGAAGAGCCCATGCGCGTCGCAGATGAAGACACGGCTTCGCGCCGCGACACGCAGCGCTTCTTCGTCTCCGATCTCGTGGGTGTGGCGACCTTCAAGCCCGCGCCCAAGCCCGTGCCGCTTTCGGATGACGTCGAAGACCGCGACCTGACTTCCAGCGGCAGCACCACCGGCATGGAAGCCTCGCTGGATAAAACGTCCTCGGGCACGGATGAAGTCGAAGCCGCGCCGCCGCTGCCCGCGCCGGCCGTCGTGAAAACGGATTTTGCCAAGCCGCCGGTTCATTCCGGCACGCGCATCATTCCCGAATACGGCGCGCCGGCACCGGTTCAGGCCGCGCCCAAGCGCGCGGGCTCGGGCCGTTTGCGCGCCTCGGACTCGCAGTCGGCCGAGAAAATCACAGAGAAGGTCAAGCAGCAGGAGCAGCCGCCGGTCAGCCATGACACGGACAGAGTGCCGGCGCAAAGCGCCGAAAGCGACTCGCCAGTCAAGAAGATTACCGACGCGCTCACGCGCCGCCTGCGCCAGGAGCGCGACGAAACCCGCAAGCTGATCGAAGAAGCCGAGGGTGTGCTGCTGCGCCTGCGCCAGACGCCGGTGTCCGCGCGCCAGCCCAGGGTTGAAGCCGCGCCGCCGGTGCTGGTCTCGCCCGCAGAGCCGGAATTGCCGCCCGTCGAAGCCCGGCCCGAGCCGGTGCCCGCTCATATTGACGACAACGAGCCCCAGCCCTCGGCCGAGCCCGAAGAGGCCTTTGCCGGCCTGCCGCCGCTGGAGGATGTTGCATCGGCCACAATCCACGACTTGCGCCTGGCCGAGGAACTGCTCGAAACGAGCAAGGCCCTGGCCGCGCGCAAACCCGAAAGCGGCCGCGGCCCTGCCGCGGAATCAGCGCCAAGCGACAACGGCAACGGGCACGACGATCCGCTCTTGCGCATTGAGCGCAGGCTGGGCGGCGCGGCTGCGCGCGTGGACGAAATCCTCAGTTCAACGTCGGCGGCACTCGAGCGCGTGACGGGCGCGCTAACGCGCGAGGAATTTGAAGAGCGCATGCGCGCCCGTGAAGGAGAGCGCAAGCCGCTGTCGCTGCGCAAGGCGCTCAGCGGCGCGGCCATAGCCGCGCAGGAGCCGGAGCCTGATCCCTACGCGGAAATGTCGCTCAGCGACCTGGTTTCGGCTTCCTCCTCAGGGCGCGCGCAGGAAGCGGCCGCGGTCGGTGCACCGATCGAGCAGCGAGCCGTGGAAGAAGATGCGCGCGAGACACGCGCAAAGAACAGCCGCAGAATTCTCGACGATGAGCCGGGCGAGCCGCGCTCCCAGCGCGGCCGCCGCATCTTTGAAGAGGAGCCGATGTCGCGCCGCACCTCGGCCAGGCTGGCGGCAAGTTCGCTGTCGGATGATTTGAGCGAGCTGCTTTCGCAGGCGGCGCGCAGCACGCGCATTCACAACGCGCCGAAGTCAGATAACATCCCCCGCGAAGAAGCGAACCTGGAATTGACCGAGGGGCCGTTGTGGCAATCTCTGCTGGGCATCGCCGGAATGTCTGCGTTTATTGTGGCCCTGCTCGTGTGGGTCTGGTTCCTGATTGCCTAGCGCGGAGCCTGATGACGATTTTGGATTTTCGAATCCGAATTTTCGATGGCTCCCGCAGGCGGTGCGAGGGCGTGACAATCCAGAATCTGAACTCCAGAATCCGGAATTGTCTCACCCTGATCGTGCTTTCCTTCCTGCTGCTTTCGGCCTGCCCGCTCAGCGCACAGGCTCAACCCAGGCCGCCGGCAAATCCCGCAGAAACCCGGTTAGACGAACTTGAAAAAGAGATCCGTGAATTGCGCGCGCGCCTTGACCAGCGTGACGCCAAAGAGCGCGATGAAGCGCTGCGCGTCAAGGCGCTGATCCAGGTCTATGGCGACATCGGCCTGCGCTACCACGGCCTGTTCGAGAGCCAGACGGAAACCACGAACCGCCCGGAGTTCCGCCTGCACCTGGGCGCCTTTGGCACCGCCTACGAGGCCAAGGGCCAGCGCATCCGCTACAACTTGCGCATGACCACGTTTACGACAGACGGCGCAGGCCTGCCCGTGCCCACCGTGGCGTGGCTTCCGTTCCCCGGATTTGGCGGGCCGCAGTTGCTTGCGGCTGACCGCTTCTTGATTGATTACACCCTGGAAAAAGTCTTCACGCTAACGGCGGGCCGCTTTCCCTCGCCCTATGCCGGCGGCGAGCTGCTGTTTGATTCGGATTACAACCTGCAGGGGCTGGGCCAGACGATTTCATTCGATCGCCTGTTCAAGGGCGGCCTCAACCGCTGGATGCCGCGCCTGGAATTGCAGTTCGCGCAAAGCTACATGGCCCAGAATAACCTCGGCATCCCCAACCCCTCTTCGGCGGGCTTTCCGGTTTACGTCGGCGGGCAGATGCGCTTTGACTTCGCGCCGCTCGAATACACAGAAGCTCCCGAGCCCGGCACGATCGCGCCCGAAGTAACCAGCGAACTCGAATTCCGCACCGCCATCGGCCTGCACTATTTTGACGGCGAAGAAGCCGTCTCCAAGAGTATCGGCGTGGGCCTGTTGCCGCGCACCACGAACGTGCTCAACGGCAGTGGCCGCGTCAAATCGGAGTTCTTTCTGGGCGAGGCATACTTCGAAATCCTGTTCCTGCGCCGCTCGCGCGCGAATCTGCGCGCGTGGTTTCATGGCATCTACAATTTCGGCGCGGCTCCAGCGCAGGGCAAGAAGGGCGAGAACAACAACCAGGCGTTTACTTCGGGCGTGAGCTGGGGCATGCCCAATGTAAGCGACCAGTGGGACTTCCGGCTGCAGTTCAGATATTTCTACGTCGAGGCCGATGCGTTGATCCCCGAGTTCAACGACGAGGCGATCAACACCAACATCAAGGGCTACGAGTTCAGCGTAAGCGTGGCGATTTTCCCCAAACTCGTATTGTTCGGCAGTTTCATGGTCAGCGAGCGCGAGGATTACGACCTGTTCGGCTTTGGGCGTCCCGCACGCAACGACCCGGGCAAATCGTCCGGGCGCAGCCTGCGCATCCGCGCCGGCATTTATCTCTCGTTCTAAAACAACGCAGCGATCGCGAGCGATGATGCCTTCCACCGGCCAGACACCCGAAACTGCAGCCGCGTCATCGCTCGAGCCATTTGGCGCGGTGGAGAGGCCCGCGCCGCCAGCGGAATCCGAGTTCGCGCGCTGGTTCACGCGCTTCATGTACTTTCCGGCCATCGGCGGCAACTTCGTGCCGCTGATCCAGGCCGGGCGCATCATCGCCAACGAGAAATCCGAGAACGTCAGCCCCATTGCCTGGGGCTTTGCACTGTTCTGCCTCGCCTGTTGGCTCACCTACGGTGTAGTCAAGCGCGACAAAGTGCTGATCTGGGCCAACATCGTAGGCGTCACGAATGCCGCCATCCTTATTGTCTGCATCATCATCTACGCATGATTCAAGAGGTTGCGTGTTAGAATGCCAGTTGGAGGCGCGCCATGATCGACGCCAAAGACCCATCCATCGTTCCCACGAAATACTGGAGCAAGCTGCCTGATGGCCGCGTGCAGTGCGACCTTTGCCCGCGCTATTGCAAACTCTCCGAGGGCCAGCGCGGCTTCTGTTTCGTGCGCCAGAATGTGAACGACCAGATCGTGCTGACGACTTACGGGCGCAGCTCGGGCTTCTGCATTGATCCGATCGAGAAAAAGCCGCTCAACCACTATCTGCCCGGCACCAGCATCCTCAGCTTCGGCACTGCGGGCTGCAACCTTGGCTGCCGCTTCTGCCAGAACTGGGACATTTCCAAGAGCCGTGAAATCGACACGCTCGCTGACCAGGCTTCGCCGGAACTTGTCGCGCGGGCCGCGAAGAAACTCGGCTGCTCGAGCGTGGCGTTCACTTACAACGATCCCGTGATCTTCCACGAGTACGCCATCGACATCGCCAAGGAGTGCCACAGGCTCGACATCAAAACCGTGGCCGTGACTGCGGGCTACATGTGCGACAAGCCGCGCCGCGAGTTTTATCGCTACATGGACGCGGCCAACGTCGATCTCAAGGGCTTCACGGAAGAGTTTTACAAGAAGGTCTGCATTGGCGAGTTGCAGCCCGTGCTCGACACGCTGGTGTACTTGAAAAAAGAAACCAGTGTCTGGTTCGAAGTCACGACGCTCTTGATCCCCGAGACCAACGACAGCACGCAGGAAATCGAAAAGCTGTGCAAGTGGTACGCAGACAACCTGGGGCCCGATGTGCCGCTGCACTTCACGGCCTTTCATCCTGATTTCAAGATGACCGACAAGCCGCCCACGCCCGCCAGCACGCTTACGCGCGCGCGCGAAATCGCCATGAAGCATGGTCTGCGTTACGTGTTCACCGGCAACGTGCACGATGAAGAAGGCGGCAGCACGTTCTGCCACAAGTGCGGTCAGAAGCTGATCGGCCGCGACTGGTACGAAATCACGGCCTGGAACCTTGATGCACAGGGGCGCTGTAAAAAGTGCCAGACGCCCTGCGCGGGCGTGTTTTTGCCCAAGCACGGAAACTGGGGTGCGCGCCGCCAATCGGTGCGCCTCAAGGATTTCGCGGCGTAACATGCCGCCGGTTGCGCTTGCGAAGCGCATAAGCCACACTTGTTACCCCTGCCTTGCCCCAACTCGAGACGCCTATGCTGTACCGTTCATGGATATTAGCCGCGCTGCTGCTTCTTACTCTTGCCGGTTGTGCCTCCACCGGCGGCACCACCGACAATGGCGGGGGCGACGAGCCCGTTGACCCAACAAGCGATACCGAAACCGAGGCCTGGGCGACCAAGATGTACGGTGATGCGCGCGTGTATTACTACGTCAAGCAGGGTGCGCAGGGCGTGGCGGGCGCAGCCCAGAAAGAAGTGCGCTACACGCTGATCAACAAAACGCACTCGCTTTACCGCGGGCTGCCCGACAACCAGTTGCGCGCCGACGAGTACTACATCTCCAACGCCGACATGATGGACATGCTCAACGGCCTGCGCAAGAAGTGCAGCTTCTTTGAGATCTCGCGCGAAATCGGCTCGCGCGACCCCTTCAAGCTGGCCCTGTCCCAGCCCTACAACCAGACGGAGCGCTTTCTCGCCGTCGAAATCATCAAGGGCGGCGTGGTGAACTGCGCCTATTTCCCGCGCCAGCCGATCAATGACGCCGTGCTGGCCTCGCTCAATGAGCAGGAGAAGGAGCGCCTGCGCTACTTCACGGATGCCCAGAACATTGTGGTGTTCTACACGCGCTATGCCCTGCCGCGCGGCACCAGCGGCACCGGCGGCGGGCCCAACATCCGGCGCAATCCGCGCTGACATGAACACCTTCACCAGTTTCGAGGAATTTGACAGCAAAGGCGCGCACATCGCGCGCGCAAGGCCCATCGTTACCGTGGGCAGCTTTGACGGCCTGCACCTCGGGCACATTTACCTGATAGATGAGCTCGTGGAATTTGCGCACCGCGAGAATGCGCCCAGCGCGGTGGTCACGTTTTCCATGCACCCGCGCGAGTACATGACCGGCAAGGCCATGCCCGCGCTGACCACGCCGCCCCACAAGCGCAAGCTGCTGCTCGAGCACGGCGTCGATGCCGTGCTGCTGCTGGAGTTCAACGAGCAGTTGCGGCAGTTGAGCGCCGCTGATTTCGTAACCGAGTGCATCGTGGGCGCCATGAACGCGCGCGCCCTGCTGGTCGGCTTCAACAACCGCATCGGCAAAGATGGCGAAGGGACCTTTGAAGTGCTCAAGGCGATTGGCGAAAAGCACAACCTGAAAGTTGTTGAAGCCGAGCGCATCGAGGTTTCCGGCCAGGCGATGAGCTCCACAGCCATCCGCCAGCACGTCCAGAACGGCGATTTTCTGTGGGCGCGCAAAATGCTGGGCCGCCCGTACAGTCTCGTGGGCGTTGTGCAGCACGGCGACGCGCGCGGGCGAACAATTGGCTATCCCACGGCCAACATCTCGCTCGCTGGGCTGGCCTACCCGCCCCGTGGCGTTTACGGCGTGCGCATCACCATCGACGGCAAGGCCCACATCGGCGCGGCTAACATCGGGCTTCGGCCCACCGTGGACAAGTCGCGCACCATGCCGCTGCTCGAGGTGCACGTGCTGGATTTCAACGGCGACCTTTACGGCCAGGAAGTTGAGGTGGAGTTCCTGTTCCGCGTACGCGATGAGCGCATGTTTGATTCGCTGGATTCGCTCAAGTCTCAGCTCCGGGCCGATACCGCTGAGGTGCGGGTGCGCTCTTGCGAATAGACAGACGCCGTGCGCAGGGCCACCCGTTCAACTTTCCACATCGCCCGCTTTTTGTTGGCACCTGTTACAAGATTTGTTGCATGTGTTGCCCCCGCGTTGCCGCGGGGCCATTACGGAGAAGAGAATGCCTGACCTCAAAGCCGCGCGTGAAGAACTGAAGCAGCTCATTGGCAAAACCATCGCCGAAGGGCCCGTCAAATTGGCCAGCGGCAAGATGAGCGATTTTTACATTGATGGCCGTCTGACCACGCTCTCGGGGCGCGGCCTCGAACTCATGTCGCAGCTCTTTTACGAGCGTATCGCGAAGCTAGACGTAGTCGCCGTCGGTGGCCCCACTATGGGTGCCGATCCGGTGGTGGCCGGCATCATTGTGGAGAGCGCGCGTCAGGGCAAAGCGCTGAGCGGGTTCCTGATCCGCAAGGAACCCAAGGGCCACGGCATGCAGCGCTGGGTGGAAGGTCCGGCGCTGGCAGATGGCGCGCGCGTGGTGATCGTGGAAGACGTGGTGACCTCAGGTGGAAGCGCGATCAAGGCCATCGAGGGCCTGCGCACGCAGTACAAACCGAACATCGTGAAAGTGATGGCACTGGTGGACCGCATGGAAGGCGCATCCGACGCGCTGAAAGCCGCGGGATTCGAGTTCGAAGCCCTGTTTAACCGCAAGGATTTCGGTCGCTAGACCGTGTGCATCAGGCAACTGGCCTCGTAGCTCAGTACGCCTTCGCGCGACTGGGCCTCGAGGTAATCGCGGATTGGCCCATAGGGCACGAAGCTGGGTACGTGAATCGCGACCAGTTTGACGAGGTCATTCACCGCCGTGTCGCAGCCCAGAAACCCCAGCGCCTTGCGAACGGCTGCAACCCTGGATTCGTCGCGCACGATGGCGCGCACCGTGGCCGCTTCGGCGCGGTCGCAGACCTCGATGAATTCCAGCCTGCCGTTGCGCGGCGAGGCTTTCACCACGTCATCGCGCGCAACTGCGCGCGCGTAAAAGGGGATGCCGCGCAGACGGTACTGGCCCTCGGCCACTTGGTTGCAGGGAATATCTTCACGGGCCACGGGCGGCCAGTCGTCCTGCTGGTCAAGCGGGAACGTTACGTTGACAATGCGGTTGGTCTCGGATTTTTCCACGATTCTCTAAGCGGCAACAAAAGCGCAGGGATGGTCAGGACTCACAGGATTGAATGCCACAACATCCTGTCGATCCTGTCCATCCCTGCGCCGGTTTGCGCGGGCTATGCCTTTACGGCTTTGCGGCGAAGGCGAGGCAGGCGCGGCAGTATCGCCACCATGCCGCCAAGCGCCAGCAGCAGCAATGCTGCGGGTGAGCCGTTGCCATCCGATACGCAGCCGCTGCCGTTTTCGCCGCCGACATCGGGAACCGTAAGGCGCGCGGTCGCGGTAATTTGGGTGGCTGACACGGTATCGGTCATGGTGATCGTCAGGTTGTAGTCGCGCGGGCTGGTGTCCAGGCCGACGCGCCACTTCACGACCCACAGGAACAAGGCCAGCTCCGAGCCCGCCGGAATGGTCACGTTCGTGGCGGTGCCGTGAATGAACGCCGCCATGATGCCGGGGTCAGCCTGTTCGGGCTTGGCTGAAACATCCTTTGCCGGCGCGCTGGCAATGCCAATAGAGGCGGTGGCCACGGTGATGTCCGCAGCCGAGCCATTGCGCAGGTAGGCCAGTTCGTGCGTGGTCGTGCCGCTCATGGCGTAGAATTCGGCGCTCACGCGGGGCAGTTCGTTGTGGTAGGTCTTGCCGTCGCCGTAGGCGTTGTTGGGCGCTACGCCAGCAGCCGGAATCGGCGCGGGCGGCGGAATATCAGCGGGCAGCCCGGCAATCACGGTGCCGACCTCGCTGGCCGTCGGATTGTGCACAACCTGGGTAATCGTGAACTGGGCAAAAGCGGCGCCGGAGAACAGAACCGAGGCCAACATTACAAGTGCGCGGAACATGGAGCCTCCACAATAACGCCCGTGGGCGAATCAAAACCTGGGAATGCGCGGGGAGCCGGAATGATACGCCTGCAGCCCTGCCATACAATCCCGAAAATGGCCCAACCAAGTTCTACGCGCACATCAAGCCTAGCAACGCGAATGCTCAAAGGCTATGGCCGACGGAACAACTGCGTCCACCAGGGCCCGCCGGGACCTTCACGAACGCCAATCCCGATTTCCGTGTAGTTGCTATTCAGTATGTTCGCACGATGCCCGCTGCTCGCCATCCAGCCTGCCATCACGTCATTGGGTGTGGCATAGCCCATGGCAATGTTCTCGCCAGCAGCGCTGTAAGGTATGGCGGCGTAAGCCATCCGGTCAAAGGGATCGGCGCCCCCTGGGTTGGTATGGCTGAAGAAGCCGCGGCTGCGCATATCCCAGGAGTGGTCGTACGCAACCTGAGCGAGAGCGGGGTTGTTGGAAAGCGGTGGCAGCCCGCCGTTATTGGCCCGTTCCTGGTTCACAAGCACAAGCACCTGCGAAGCAAGGCTCAACTCACTGGCACTGGCGGTGTTGCCAACCGTGGCGCCGCCGGGGCCCGACGACCCCGAGCCGCCCGAGTCTTCGTTGTCGTCGCACGCGACAATCATGAACGCAAGGGCAATTGTCACAAGCAGATAAGCCGGAAGGAGGCGCATGTTTTTCTCCGAGTTGAGCGTATCCCATGGCGTGACGAGTGTCCAAGGCGCGCGCCACATTTTCCATTGACTGGCCAGTGGCACTGCTACAATACAAATTCCTAGCGGGCACTAATTTAGCCCGGCGCCGTGGTCGTGTTTTCCGCCCGGCGCCGGTTTTTCTTGCGGGGAAGATGGCGACGGTCCGACATTCGGTGTTGAGCGATCATGCAAGGCAGTTCGACGAACTGCGCTTTGCCTATCCCGTGGTCAGCCGTCGCTCCCGGGGTCTGTCACTTGGCGTAAACCTGAACCCTGACAAGGTCTGCAACTTTCATTGTCCTTATTGCCAGGTGGATCGCACGACAGCGGGCCGCGACACGGAAGTTGATTTCGAGGTGCTGGTTGATGAGCTGGACGGGCTATTAGGACTCGCCGTGTCCGGTGAAATCTGGAAGCACCCGCGCTTTGCCGCAACGCCCGAACCCTTCCGCCGCATCAACGATATCGCCTTTGCCGGCGACGGCGAACCGACCACCTATGCGCGCCTGGCTGAAGCACTCAAAGCAGCCTGCGACTTGCGCGCTTCTCACGGCCTGCCCGACCTGAAGCTGATCGTGATTACCAACGCGACGCGGCTAGGTGAGCCCATGGTGTTGAAAGCGCTGGAGGCGCTCAAGGGCGGGCCCTATGAAATCTGGGCTAAACTCGATGCCGGCACGCAAGGCTGGTTCGAAAAGGTGAACGGAACGTCCCTCAATCTGCGGCATATTGTCCGCAACATTGCCGCCTGTGCCGCGCGCTTTGATGTCACGATTCAAAGCCTGTTCCCGGCCATGGACGGTGCGGTTTCAGGCGAAGACGAGATCGGGGCGTACATCGGGCTGCTTCATGAGATCTTGAGCGCCGGAAAACTGAAACTGATTCAGGTGTACACCACGGCGCGCAAACCTGCCGATAAGGGAATTGGAATGTTATCGGACGCACGCCTCGATGAACTTGCGGCGCGCGTGCGAAAGGAAGTTCCGGTGCCCGTGGAAGTGTATTACGGCAGGCAGTGGGAGTGAGCATGCTGGGACTTGAGGCCGGAGACGTTGTTGGTTTTGTGATGAAAACGGTGGCCATTGCCTTTGGCATCTTCGTGGCGTTGTTGATTATCCAGCGCATGAAGAAAAACAAGTTGGACACGAAAAACGACAATCCCGGTGGGCCGGAACAGTAACCATGAGACCACGCGTCTTCATAGTCGCAACCGAAAGCAGCGGCGATAACTACGGCGCCCTGCTGGCCCGTCAATTCCGCGAACTGCGCCCCGACATCGAAGTTTACGGCATCGGCGGCGGCAAAATGGAAAACGCCGGCGTCAGGCTCTTCCGCAACATGCTTGAACACTCGGCAGTCGGCCTTGTTGAAGTCGTGCGCTCGCTGCGCTTCTTCCTCGATTCCATGGACGAGCTGGTGCGCAAAGCCAAGGAGCTCAAGCCCGATGTCGTCGTGCTGATTGATTCGCCCGATTACAACCTGCGCATGGCGCCGCGCTTCAAGCAACTTGGCATTCCCGTCGTTTATTACGTCAGCCCGCAGCTCTGGGCCTGGCGCAGCGGCCGCGTTGAGCAGATCCGCAAATACGTTGACCGCATGCTCGTGATCTTCCCCTTTGAAGTCGATTTCTATGCCAAGCACGGCATTGAGGCCCGCTTTGTGGGCCACCCGCTGCTCGACCTGATCGACCACGAGAAGATCAAAAAGGGCGCCGAACTATTGCGCCGCGGCTTCAAGATCCCGGACAAATGCCGCGTCGTGGGCCTGTTCCCCGGCTCGCGCAAGGGCGAAGTTACGCGCCTCATGCCGCGCATGTTGGCAGCCGCGCGCGAGCTGCACTCGCGCGATAAGAACATCGTGTTCGCTGTGGGTTGTTCGCCCTGGTTCAACCCGGACCGCTACAAACACGCCATACGCGGCTACGAAGACCTGCCGCTGCGCGGCGTGCATGGCCGCAGCCACGAGGTCATGAAGCTCTCTGACTTCGCCATGGTGTGCAGCGGAACGGCCACGGTGGAAACGGCCATCGTGGGTACGCCCATGCTGTGCACCTACCGCATGGCCTGGGCCAGCGCGATTCTGGCGGGCCTGCTGGTGACATACGAATTCGCCTGCATGGTGAACATTCTCGCGGGCAAGCAGGTGGTGCCCGAGTTGCTGCAGTGGCAGGCCGAACCGCTGACCATGGCGCTGATCGCTCGTGAAGCCATGGATACCGGCGCGCCCAAACAGCGCGAGGAAATCAAGGCGGTCGTTGACAAATTGGGCGGTTCCGGCGCTTCGCGCCGTGCCGCCGAGCAGGCCCTTGCCGTCGCCGGCCTGCGCCCTGCCTCGCGCCCCGTTTCAAGTGAAGTGCCGCTGATGCAGGGTGCCGGCGTCACGGCCCGCCCGGCTTGACTTGTATCAGGCCAGTCTGCGGCGCAGCAGCCACAGGCCAGCGGCCAGGGCCGCCAATGCGCCCATCCACCCGCTCTGGCTTTCGCTCGTTGAGCAATTGTGGTCGTGGTCGCCCTCGTGATCGTGGAAATACTTCACGAATTCGACCTGCGCCCAGGCGTCGGCGCCATCTTCCGCATCGATTAACACGCGGATCTCAAAATCGCCCGAGTGGCTCGCGTGCGCGCTGTCCACTTCCAGGTAATAGCGCGGCTCCGATGCCCGGTGCGTGAAATCAATGATGCCGTCGTGGCTTGTATCGCGCGATTCCTTGGCCAGACCGAAATCGGCGTTGAGCAGGCGCGCGCGCGGCGGCGCGTCAAAGCCGCGCACCACAATGCGTATATCGG
This sequence comes from Planctomycetota bacterium, assembly GCA_020845475.1. Classification (GTDB taxonomy): domain Bacteria; phylum Planctomycetota; class UBA8742; order UBA2392; family UBA2392; genus UBA2392. The sequence continues at coordinate 33,186 of JADLFN010000040.1, read as the reverse complement.
CGTGGGTAGCCGTGCCGTAATCGAAGGGAATGCGGTATCGAACGGTCTCGTAGCTTTGCAGGTAAACCGTTTCGCTGAAATCAACGATGCGCTCGGCACTCAACGCGCCGGCACAGACAAAGAGAACAGGAAGCAGGAAGAGCAGGCGTCGCATGGAAGCCTCCGTGGTAAACGGCCCTTGTGCGCTGCTGATTATAGCCTCGCAACCGCTGCTGCCATCAGGGTTTTGCAGCTACCAGTTCAGCCGCAACCTTCTCCGGCGGGCCCGCGCGCAGGCGCACGATCTTGCCGCGCTCGATTTCTGCGGCCCAGCTCTGGGCGTTGTGGTTTTCCGGGAGCTGCGCTGCAATTTCAGGCGGAATCCAGCCGGTGTAAACACAGGCTACAACCACATCGCCTGCTTCCGTGGCGCGCTTGACTTCAGGGACATTGCGAATGCGCTGAACCAGCGACGGGCAGCTTGCTCACAAGTAAGGCGGCGGCGCATCCACGACCAGCAATAGTCGCGCCTCGCTTTTCTCGACCTGCGCGGCTGCGGCCTCATAGTCGCCGCTGACGCTTTGCGCGGGCTTGTCGCGCGAGAGCGTGTAGCCGCCGATCGCGATAGCCGCGCCAAGGAACACCAGCATGCTGAGAATGATGTAGCGCATACGTGCATGATAACACGCAGGCGGCGGCAAACATTCCGGCGCGCAAACAAACAGGACGGCAGAGCCGTCCTGTTTGTTTGAAATGTCGGTTTGTGCGGCGCTACTTCTTCTTCTTGGCTGCGGCCTTCTTCGGCGCGGCTTTCTTGGCAGCCTTCTTCACCGGCGGAGGCAGCGCCGAGGCATAGGCAAAACTCGCCTCAACCCAGCGCGAAAGTTGCTTGGCGGTCTTGAGCGCGTCCATGCTCACCTTGACCCAGTTGGGCAGCGTCGCGCCCTTGAAAGCAAAGGGCGAGCAATGCTTCAGCGCCAGGTGCTTCTGGAGCGCGTCGTTGTCGCACAGTGCAATCAGGCCGTCATCAACGGCGCCCACGAAATCATGGCCGTTAACAACACAGGTGCGGCCGCTGAGCGCATCACGCTCGGTCCAGCCGGTTTTGCGCATGAGCGCGTCTTTGATGCGCTCGTAAAGTCGTGGATCGTAGCCCATTTAGCCCTCGGTCTGATTTGGGCGCGCATCATGCGGTGGGGTGAGGCTAAGCACAAGCGGGTACGCGCTTTAATGCCGCTAGAAAATCTCGGAGCCGCAGTTCATGCACTTCTTGCGGCCCGGGCGCGTGGGCTCGCCGCACACTCGGCACTTGGCCGGCTGGCCCGGATCTGTTTCATCCGGCGGCTTGGGCGGCGGGCTGGGCGCGGCGAAACTCGGCGGCGGTAGGGGCTCTGTTTTCGGCGCGGCTGTCTTTTCAGAGGGCGCAATCGCGGTGGTGCCGGGAGGCTTGACAGCCGCCGGTGCCGCCGCGCCCTGCCCGCGCAGCCACCACCCCGCCGCAAATCCAAGCACCATGGCTATGCCAACGGCCAAGCCCGCAAGCGCGTGCGGCAGGCCTTCTTCGCTCTCTCGGGCAGGCTCGTCGCCAATGACGGCGGGGCGCGGCGGCATGGAGTTGCTGACATCGGGGCCAGTTTTCCAGTTGCTTTGCGCATCAAAGCGCTCCAGCACGGACACGAATAGTCCCACCAGTTCAGTCTCGCGTTTCACCGGCCCCGTCAAAGCAATGCGTATGCCGCGCTTGACCACCGGCACATCGACAAACAGCTCCGCAGCGGCGTGGGCCGTGCCGGGTGAAAGCACGCGCTGGCGGCGCATCAGGGAATGACCCTTCCAGTTCACGGCCACGTCGCGCGGGCCGTTGGCCGTGCTGGCGCCTTGCGGTATCTCTTCGGGCAGCAGAACAAACTGCAACACAGCGCCGCCGCGTTCCTGCTCGGCAAACATGTGCAGCGTGTTGGGAAAGCGCGCCTTGTCAATGCGCGCGGCGGGCATGGAATCCGGAATCTCGGCGCGAAAACCGTGCTCGCTGTCGTTCAACGGCAGCGCGCTCAAGACGGGCGCAAACAGCAGGCACAGGATCAGGATGCGCGGCACAGAGCCTCCGCGAACAGTGTGCATTGAGCGCGCAGATTATCCAGCTAGAGCGGTGCACCGCACGACATGCACGTCTTGCGCCCTTCGCGTTTGGGCGCGCCGCAATGCGCGCAATTTGCGCTCTGGGCCGGGGGCGGTTGCTGCGGTTGCTGCACCGGCGGCCCGGCGTGCATCGGGTACATCGGATAGGCCGGCGCGGCGGGCCGAGCACCCAGTTTACGCAGAACAAGAAACACGGCGAGGCCGCAAAGCAAAATCGCCACGCCCAGCTTCCAGAACATCGAAAACGCCGCCGCTTCGCCCCTCGAAGGCGCGGCCCCGGGGGGCAGCGGCTGACCGTCCAGCCAGGCGCTCAGCATGACATCGTCAATGTAGCCGGGATGGCCGCGCCACAGGATGCGGCCGTCCTTGCCGATGATGAACGCGTCGGGAATGCCGCTCACGCCGTACAGGCCGCTGGCACGCGATGAGCGGGCCACAGGATAAACCACACTCTCCTCGCGAATGAACTGGGCAATGACATCGCCCTTCTCGCGCGAGACGGCAACAATCTTGAGCCCGCGCGAAGCATGGCGCTGATGGAGATCATTGAGGTGGGGCACGCCCGACCGGCACGGCCCTCACCACGTGGCCCAGTATTCAACAAGTACGACATTGCCGCGCAGCGCCGACAACGAAGACTCGCTGCCCATGTTCCAGGTCTGCTCAAAAGCAAAATCCGGCGCGGCATCACCGGCTTCCAGAGCGGCCAGCGGCGTAGCAAGGAAACACACCATCATCGAGATCAGTAATGCGCGCATGCCTGAATCTTACACCGCAAACAAACCCTGTCCGCTCTAATTGAGGGAGCAAAGTGGAATCTCTTGCGGCAACGGATTTGGGGCGTTCACAGAGCTGGTATTTTCAGAAGTGTGTCTGTGCGTTCTGTGCAATCGCGTACTGTATTCCGAATTACGCAAACGTTTTGCAGGATTTGTGGGATTGTGCTTGCAGACTATGGGGGGGGTATTCTTCACGATACAGTTACCCAATGGAGCCCCACATGAAGAAGGCAATTGCATCGGTTAAGTCCGCAAGCGCAATCCGGCTAGCTTTGGTAGTAGCTGTCCTTATGGTTTGGGCTTCAGTAATCAGCGCGGCCACGTCGAGTGTTCGCGGCGGTTGGAAATGGGGTATGGCAGATTTCGTAGACGACAATGGCTGGGTTAAAGGCCAGCATGGCGCTCAACAAACATGGGCAGATGCCGAGGGCAGTTTGGACTCCTACGATCCCGCCCAGTCGAAGTTCCTCTACGGCGGCGCTGTTTCATGCAAGTACTGGAGCGGCAGCATCCCTTCGGCAAGCCCCAAGTGGGAGATATTCCTAGACGCGACATCGGAGTATTACGTCGTGAGTGAGCGGCTCAACTGGGAGGAAATGGACTGCTCCGCTCGGAGCGAATTGACTCTGTACGGCGATTGTAGAGCCTACAATGCTTACGAGGCAGAAGACTACTGCCCGACAAACTGGGTAGGTGTTTACGACATCAACATTACTGTTGGATTGAGTCAGGTCACGTTGTCCAGCCACGGAAATCGTGATTTCGTCAGTTTCTACCCGAGAGGCAGCAGGCATGGCGGTTTGGTCGTGTTGACCTGCAGCAAAACGATTCGTCAGAACATCGTAGAATTCACCTACAAGTCGGTCAGCGGCGGTCATGTTCACCTGGAGTTTTCGCAGCGTACAAACCCCGACTGCGACCACGTCGAATTCAAGGTCGACCACCAACACCAGAAGCCGTTTTCAGGCGGCATGCTGAGTTGGGCCAACGGCGTCTTGGTTGACCGAGTTGATTTGGACTAAGTGATGACCGCGCAACGCAAATGGTTGAGCCTGCCGATTCTGACTGCGCTGCTTTTGCTCGGTGCCGCTATTGCGCTGAATCAGCACGGCTGGATGACTCCCGCGACTTCAGACCGTGAGCCTTCGTGCGAAACTCAGGAGGCCGGAGGTCAACGCTTTCGCGGCGGTAACAGCCCCGCATGCTCGACTCAAGAAGCTCCGCCCAGCCCGAAGAGTTTCGTGACGGTTCTTGTTCGAACAGAGCAAGGTACGCCGTTGGGGGGATTGTCCGTGGCTTGGGACAGCGTTGTTGTGGGCCAGAAGCTTGCGTCGGGCCAAGGCGTAACAGATCGTGCCGGGTGCCTGGAAGTGCCGCTGTTCGGCCAATACCCGCTTGCGTTCCGCAGCAAAGATAAAGCATGGCTGCTTCCCGCAGAACCACAAACACCGCAACAGGCAAAGCCCATCGAATTGGTCGCGCGCAACAGCGTCTCATTCAAGCTAAGCATCGTCGGTGCCGCCGATGAACCCTTTGTGGGCGAGGTTGCGGTCAGCGCGATTGGCGAGTCTGGTGCGGGTGCACGGTATTATCGTCAACTACTTTTCAAGGGCGACGCGCCGGTCGAGGTGGAGCAGGCACCCGTCGGTCACGACCTCAAGGTCTTTGCGCGATGCTCGCTGATTGGCTACGACGCCCAGGAGTTTGTGGTTTCCAAAGAACAGGTGGTACGGGGCGAACTGATCATTCTTCGCCTGGTGCGCTCTGAGCGCCCTGCATTCGGCGTCGTTGCCGTGGATTTTTCGAAATGGTCGGGCAGTCCCTCCGCAATCAGTGTTTATGCGGTTGGAGGGTTTGGCGGCGGCGAGACCGGGTTCGCCGACGAGATTTCCGAGCACAAGATCTGGACGTCCCGCCCCGTTCCGGCGGGCACCTACTTTGTCCGGATTGACGGCAGGCCGAACTGGGAATCAGCGCCCTTTGAGCTTGCGCCCGGTCAGACCTACACAGTCGTGCCCGACGATTATGTGCCCGCGAGCATGAATGTCCGCGTCCTTGACGAAACTGGCAAGCCATTGGCGGGCGCAATCGTGACGCGTGATACCAAGCGTTATGTCCGGTACCGTATCGATTCAAGAGTGGCGCAGGCCACCGACCACGGAGGAGGAATATCGGCCATTAGCGCGGCAGACGGCTGTGCGCGCATACACGGCCTTCGGCCCGGTATCCATGAATTTCAAATTGAAGCCTACGGCTATGAGCCGCACTTCGTGACTCTGGTACTGCCCGCCGGCGAGACAACCGACGGCGGCGACGTGTACCTCAAGAAAGCCATCGGGCGCATCAAGGTTGTGCTCAAGAACCGCAAGGATCACCAGAAGTCGTTCTTCCTGGGCGTCATGCAGGTTCGCGGCTCCGATGTGCGCACTGTGTTCAAGATGACGGAAAGCGAGTGGGTATTTGATGCCTTACCGCTGCGGGAATACTGCGTGGGTATTTCAGTCGGAAAGGGCGGCAAGGCGGGCTCACAGAACGTGACGCTGACAGTCGCCAATCCGGATCAAGTTGTCGAGATCGACGTAGGTGATCTGGTCGAAGGCTACCCGGAAGAAAAGTAAGTGCAGCAGATCTCGCTCTTCCGCGTATGCGTCCTGGCTCTATCGCGCCAATATTCGTCGCCTGTAGTGGCCTGAAAAGCCGTTCTGAGAATGCGCAAGCCGCAAGTGCCTACATGATGTTGAGCTGCAGTTTGGCCGCGTCGGACATCATGTCCTTGCTCCAGGGCGGCGTCCAAACCAGGTTGACTTTGGCGTTGGCGACGCCCGGCGCGGCTTTGATTTTGTTCTGCACTTCGCCCGGCAGGCTGCCCGCCACCGGGCAGGCGGGGCTGGTGAGCGTCATGGTCACATCGACGTTGCCCGTGAGATCGACGCTGACGTTGTACACCATGCCCAGCTCGTAGATGTTCACGGGTATCTCGGGGTCGAAGATCGTCTTCATCACCTCGATGATGCGCTCCTTGAGATTGCGCGCTTCCACAAGCGTCATGGGCTTGCGCGACTCTCCCGTGGGAGCTTGGGCCGCCGGTGCCTCAATCGGCGCGGCTTGGGGCGTCACGGTTTGCACGGCTCCGCCCGCCTGTGCCACGAGTGCGGCAGCGCCAACGGGTTGATTTGAATCGAGTTTCTTTTCGTCTGGCATGTTTCGCCTCTGCGGCGTCGCGCGTCAATTGCTGTTCACCCCAGACCGCGACACGCGACCCGGGACGGTTTCAATCAACCAAACATCTTCCGCACCTTGTGTAATCCCTCCACCAGTGCGTCGATTTCATCCTTTGTGTTGTACATGGCAAAGCTGGCGCGCGCCGTGGCCGGCACCTTGAAGCGATCCATCACCGGCTGCGCGCAGTGGTGGCCCGTGCGTACGGCAATGCCGAACTGGTCAAGGATCATGGCCGCGTCGGTCGCGTGGATCTTGTCGAGCACAAACGAAATCACGCCGGCCTTCTCGCGCGCCGTGCCGACGATGCGCAGGCCGGGAATCTCGGAAAGTTTCTTGGTGCTGTAGAGCAGCAATTCGTGCTCGTGGGCGGCGATCTTGTCGAGCCCCACGCCCATGACGTATTCGAGAGCGATGCCAAGCGCGATGCCATCGGCGATGCTGGGCGTACCGGCCTCAAACTTGGCGGGGATTTCGGCGTACTCGGTTTTCGCAAACGTCACGCTTTTGATCATGTCGCCGCCGCCCTGCCACGGCGGCATTTTCTCCAAGAGCTCAGCGCGGCCATAGAGCGCGCCCACGCCGCTGGGGCCGTAAACCTTGTGGCCGCTGAACGCGTAGAAATCGCAGCCAAGATTCTGTACATCGACGGCCAAATGCGGCACAGCCTGCGCGCCGTCGATCACGGTAACGATGCCGCGCTGTTTACAGGCGGCGATCATGCGCGCCACGGGGTTGATCGTGCCCAGCGCATTGGAAACGTGCGAGAAGGCTGCGAGCTTCACGCGAGGCGAGAGCAGTTGTTCGAATTCTTCAAAGGGAACTTCGCCGGCGTCGTTGAGCTGCGCGACTTTGAGCTTGGCGCCCTTTTCTTCGCACAGCATCTGCCAGGGCACGATGTTGCTGTGGTGTTCGAGGCCCGTAATCACGATTTCGTCGCCGGCCTTCACGTTAGCGCGGCCATAGCTTTGCATCACTAAATTGAGCGCTTCAGTGGTTCCGCGCGTGAAAATGATCTCGCGCGAGTCTTCGGCGTTGAGGAAGCGCTGCACAATGCGGCGCGCATTTTCATAGCGCTCCGTGGCCTGTTGCGAAAGCTCGTGCACGGCGCGATGGATGTTGGCGTATTCGTTTGTGTAGAAATCGCGCAGGCCATTGATGACGCAGGCCGGTTTCTGCGCGCTCGCCGCATTATCCAGATAAACCAGCGGCCGCCCGTTCACCTGGCGCGCAAGAATGGGAAACTCCGCGCGGATGGCCGCGACGTCCAGCGATGAAATGCGTTCGGCTGTCTTCATCCAAGACCCTTAATCACCGCAAAGACGCGAAGGCGCAATGAACTGCATTTCCCTTCAGCTTCTCTCCGCGCCTTTGCGTCTTCGCGGTGAACTGTTTCCGCCGCTTACTCAAACCTCGCCTGCACGAGTTTCGCCAGCGCATCGCGCAATGTTTCCGGTTTTACGGCCTCGATCAACTCGGCGCAGAACGCGTACGTCAGCAGGGAGCGTGCTTCGCGCTCGGCGAGGCCGCGCGAGCGCAGGAAGAACAGGGCCTCTTCGTTGAGCTTGCCGGACGTCGCGCCGTGGCTGCATTTCACGTCGTCGGCATAGATCTCGAGTTGCGGCTTGGTGTCGATCTGGGCGTCGTCTGACAAAAGCAAATTGTTGTTCTGCTGCTGCGCGTCGGTCTTCTGCGCGCCGGGCCGCACGACTACTTTACCCGAAAACACGCCGCGCGATTTCTCATCGAGCACGCCGCGATAGAGCTGGCGCGAGGTGCCAAGCGGTTTGGCGTGCTCCAGATAAACGTGATTATCGAGATGCTGCGTGCCGCGCCCCAAAAACAGGCCGCCCAGCGTAGCCTCAGCGCCCTCGCCGTTGAGTACGCAGTGCGCGTTATTGCGCGTCAGCGCCGCACCCAGCGAAAACACGCGCGAGGCATAGGCGCCGCCCTTATCCACGCGCGCGCGATGCATGTTGATCTGCACTGCGGCGTCATCTTCGTGCTGCAAAAGCAAGTGCGACAGGTTCGCGCGCTCGCCCACCACGATCTCGCACACGGAATTTTGCAGGCGCGGCGCATTGCCGATTCCCGCGTGAATCTCGATCAGTTTCGCGCGGCTGCCTTCATCAAGCAGCACCAGCGAGCGCGGCTGGCTCAGCGCGGCTTCACTGGCCACGTTGAGATGCAAAACCTGGATGGGCTGGCTGAGGTCATGGCCGCGCTCGAGGTGGATGAACGCGCCGTCTTCAAAGAAGGCGGTGTTGAGCGCGGTGAACGCCTCGCTCTCGATTTCGGCGTGGCGGGCGAGGTGCGCCTGCACGACCTTGGCCGAGGGGCCCTTGCTTTCGAGCGCGTCGCGCAGGCTCAGGTAGTGCAAGCCCGCAGCGAGGCGGCCCTGCGTGGAAAGCCGCGTGCTGAAGCGGCCGTTGACGAACACAAGGCGCGGCGCCTCCATGCCCACGGGCAGGAGGCGCGCGATATCGATCAGGCGCAATGTTGCGCCGGCGTCGGGCGGGGCGACGCGCCAGGTTTGCCGGGTGATGGATGTGAGCGGCGTGTAGCGCCACTCTTCTTGGCGGATGTTCGGCAGGCCCGCTTCGCGATAAGCATCCAGCGCCTGCGCGCGCAGCACATGCAGCCACGTGGGCCCGGCGCTCGCCTTCGAGTTTTCGAAAGCAGCGAGGAGAACGTCCGTGGTTGTTTCAGTTGCGACCATCTGCCAATTCTGAATTCTAAATGCTGAGTTCTGAATGAACTGCTTTCGCCACAATTCAGAATTCAGAACTCAGAATTCAGAATTGCCGTTTCCTTACACTTTCACGCTGCCGGGATTGGCGGCGGCCAGTTCTTCCTCGATCCAGCCGTAGCCCTTCTTTTCGAGTTCGAGCGCCAATTCCTTCTTGCCGCTCTTGACAATGCGGCCTTGAAACAGCACGTGCACGTAATCGGGCACGATGTAATCGAGCAGCCGCTGATAGTGCGTGACGACCACGAAGCCGCGCTCTTTGGAGCGCAGGGAGTTGACGCCGTGGGCGACGATTTTCAGCGCGTCGATATCAAGCCCGCTGTCGGTTTCATCGAGCAGGCCGAGCGTGGGCTCGAGCATGAGCATCTGCAGGATTTCATTGCGCTTCTTTTCGCCGCCGGAGAAGCCCTCGTTGATGGGGCGGTTGAGCAATGCGGGGTCAACGTCGACCTGTTTCGCCTTCTCCTTGAGCACCTCGAGAAATTTGGCGGCATCCATCTCGGGCTGGCCGCGATGCTTGCGGTGCGCGTTGAGCGCGGCCCGCAAGAAGTACGTGTTGCTCACACCGGGGATCTCAAGCGGATACTGGAAAGCCAGAAACAGCCCCTCGCGCGCGCGGATTTCGGGCTCGAGCGCGAGCAGGTCTTTGCCTTTGTAGCGCGCGCTGCCTGAAGTGACCTGATAGGCCTCATGGCCGGCCAGCACCTTAGTGAGCGTGCTCTTGCCGCTGCCGTTGGGGCCCATGATGGCGTGCACCTCGCCGGCGTTGACGCTCAGCGAAAGGCCGTGGAGGATTTCGGTGCCCTCGACGGAGACGTGGAGGTCTTTGATTTCAAGTAACGGGGTTGGCATTCGTTCTATCTCAATTTCTTCGTCTGACTTCTCTTGGGTATCAGGTATCGGGTTTCAGGTATCGGGTAGAAACGGAACTCCTGATACCCGGAACCTGATACCCGATACCTTTTCTATCCCACCGCGCCTTCGAGCTTAAGTCCGAGCAGCTTTTGCGCCTCGACGGCGAATTCCATCGGCAGTTCGCTGAGCACCTGTTTGCAGAAGCCGTTCACGATCAAATTCACGGCGTCTTCTTCGCTCAGGCCCCTTTGCCGCAAAAAGAAAATCTGGTCGTCGCTGATCTTGCTCGTGCTGGCCTCGTGCTCGACGACCGCGCTCTTGTTCTGGCTTTCGATGTACGGGAACGTGTGCGCACCGCATTTGTCTCCGAGCAGGAGGCTGTCGCACTGGCTGAAGTTTCGCGCGCCGCTTGCGGCCTTCGTGATTTTCACGAGCCCGCGATAACTCTGGTCGCCTTTGCCCGCCGAGATGCCCTTGCTGACGATCGTGCTCTTCGTGTTCTTGCCGAGGTGAATCATCTTGGTGCCGGTGTCGGCCATCTGGTAATCGCGCGTCATGGCCACGCTGTAGAACTCGCCGACGCTATTGTCGCCCTTGAGCACGCATGACGGGTACTTCCAGGTGATCGCGCTGCCGGTTTCGACCTGCGTCCAGGAGATGCGCGCGTTTTTGTGGGCGATGCCTCGCTTGGTGACGAAGTTGTAGATGCCGCCCTTGCCCTCTTTGTCGCCGGGGTACCAGTTCTGCACGGTCGAATATTTGATCGTGGCGTTGTCCAGGGCGACCAACTCGACCACCGCAGCGTGCAACTGGTTTTCGTCGCGCTGCGGCGCGGTGCAGCCTTCGAGATAACTCACGTAAGCGCCTTCGTCGGCGATGATCAGCGTGCGTTCGAACTGACCCGTGCCTGCGGTGTTGATGCGGAAGTACGTCGAAAGCTCCATGGGGCAGCGCACACCCTTGGGGATGTAGCAGAAGCTGCCATCGCTGAAGACCGCGCAGTTGAGCGTTGCGAAATAGTTGTCTGTGAACGGCACCACGCTGCCCAGGTACTTCTGCACCAGCTCGGGATGATTGCGAATGGCCTCGCTCATCGAGCAGAAGATGATGCCCTGCTCCTTGAGCGTTTCCTGAAACGTCGTCTTCACACTCACGCTGTCGAACACCGCGTCTATGGCCACGCGCGGTGTAACGCCCGGTGCGGGGCTCGCCGCCGTGGCGCTGTCGAGGCCGCCGGTCACGCCCGCGATGCGTTTTTGCTCGTCGAGCGAGATGCCCAGCTTTTCGAACGTCGCGCGCAGCTCGGGGTCGATTTCATCCAGGCTCGAAAGCTCTTTCTTGGGCTTGGGCGCGGAGTAATAGATAATGCTCTGGTAATCGATCGCCGGATAGTGCGGCTTCTGCCAGGTGGGCTCGCGCATGGTGCGCCAGTGGCGCAGGGCGCGCAGGCGCCATTCGAGCATGAACTCGGGCTCGCCCTTCTTGCGCGAGATCAGCTTGACAATGTCCTCGTTCACGCCGGCAGGGATCGACTCCATCTCGATGTCCGAGACGAAGCCGTACTTGTATTCCTGTTCCGTCAGCGCTTGCAGGTCTTTGTCAGGCATGGTGTTGGATACTCGACCAACTTAGTCCGAAATTACGCCACAAGTTGTCCACGAGCAAGGGTAAAATGGACATAGCTAGTCCAATTGCTTCTGCTCACTACCACATTAACACGAAGGAGCGAAGGAACGAAGCAGGCGTTTGGGACTTCGCTACTTCGTTCCTTCGTGTTAAGCCTTTGCCATGACCATCGCCGAAAAACAAGCCGAGATCATCGCCGAATTCGAAAAACTCTCTGATTGGGAGGCGCGCTACCAGAAAATCATCGAGCGCGGCAAGGCCATGCCCGATCTGGCTGAGCCATATAAACTGGAAAAAAACAAGGTCAAAGGTTGCCAGAGCACCGTCTGGCTCCACGCTGAGCTCGAAGGCGACAGAGTAAAATTCCTGGGCGACAGCGACGCCATGATCGTGCGCGGGCTCGTGGCGCTCGTGCTGTACGTTTATTCGGGCGAAACGCCGCAAACGATTCTGGCCACGCCACCCGATTTCATCGCCAAGACCGGCCTGGGCTCGCATCTATCGCAAACGCGAGCCAACGGCCTGGCCGCGATGATCAAACAGATCAAGAACTACGCAATCGCCTTTGATTTCCTGCTCAAGCGCAAGCCCGCCTGAAACCGGCGCTCTGCGGACATCCATGTCGATTAACCGCAACCTCGCGCAAGACGCGGGGTTTAGTGTTTTGGAAGCGGGGGAGTTCAAGACTTCAACGGGAGCTGACATGAAGTACATCGCAATCACAGTCATCGCGCTGGCGCTTTTCGGTTCACCGGTTTTCGCGCAGGACACCACCGACCCAAGCAGAGGCAACAAAGCTGAAGGGCACGAACGCCCGGGGCGCGGGATGCGTCATCGCGGCCAGCGCATGCGTGAAGCCTTGCGCGAGAAGTTCAAGGACATGACGCCCGAAGAACGTGAGGCGGCAAAGGCCAAAGCCAAAGAGAAGTTCGAAGAGATCCGCAAGAAGCGCGAAGAAATGAAGGCGAAGTGGGAAGCCATGACGCCCGAGGAAAAAGAGGCCGCCAAAGCCAAACTCAAGGCCAAGGCCGAAGAGATGCGCGCCAAGTTCAAGGAAATCCGCGAGCGCCTGAAGAACATGACGCCCGAGGAACGCAAAGCCGAAATCGAGCGCCTGCGCAATGAATGGAAGCAAAAGCGCGGCGAGAAGAAGTAGTCCAATAACTACGCCTCAAGGGGCAATCACAACGGGAGATTCAACATGAAGTACTTTGCAACCATCTTTGGGGCGCTCTTGCTGTTCTGCGCTCCTGCTTTTGCACAGGGCCCGGCCGAGAACAGTGACACATCCACGGCCATCGAAACAGCCGCCAAGCCCGGCAAGAAGGCCGGCAAGAACAAGGAAGAAAAAGGCCGGCAGGGCAAAAAGCGCAAAGCTGAAGAGGGCAGGAAACACAAGGGCAAGCAGGGCAAGAAGCACAAAGGCAAACAAGGCAAGGGCCACAAAGGCAAACAAGGCAAGGGCCACAAAGGCAAGCAGGGCAAGAAGCACAAGGGCAAGCACGGTAAAGGGCACAAAGGCAAGCACGGCAAGAAGCATGGCGGCAAAGGCAAGCACCATCGCCAGCGCGGTCGATAGAATAATCTGATGGGCGAAGTCTGGGGCGACGCTTGCGTCGCCCCTTCTATTTCTACCAGTTGATACGCACGGTGAGCTGGAAATAGAACGAAGCGCGCTGCGGGATGTCCTGGTTGTCGGCTTGCGAACCCAGGTTCACTGTGTCCAGGGCCATTTGCGCGCCCACGTCGAGTCGCACAAAGAACAGGCTCACGCCCGTGGCGGCGGTCAGCGTCCATTTCTCGTCGGCGTCGGCGAAATTCTTGAGCGCACCGGCGCGAATCGTGAAGCCGAGTCCTTTCCAGCTTGGGTCAAAGGCCACGCCCGCGCGCAGGAATTGCGTTGAATAGCCTGGCAGGATGTCGCTACTGACGCGGTTGATGTCCATCTCCGCGGCCAGCGTCAGGGGCAGATAAGGCGTGAAGAAGCTGTAACTGAGCCCCGCGCGGATCTGCGGGTCAAAGCGAATCAGGATCGGTTCTGTGGGATACACATTTTTCCAGCGGAACTCCGGGCCGTTGACGTTGCGTACCGACAGCGAAACAGCCAGCGTATCAATGAACTTGATCTGCGGTGTGAACACGATTCCCAGGTCGATGCCGACGTTGCTGCGCGCGGCTTCGCCATTGAGGCCATAGGCATCTTGCACGTCCTCGCGCAGCGCGTTGAAGGTGTCAGAAATGCCGTTGGAATCGAGGTCTTCGACCAGCAGCAACTGATTGAACGTGTAGGCCTGCATGTACTTCACCGTCACGCCCAGGCTCAGCCAGTCGCTCACCCAGGGCAGCGGCAGGCCGGTGGCGAAATTCACGCCCAGTTCATACCAGGCCAAGCCGCGCGCCAGAAAGCCGCTCTTGTTGCCCTCAAGGGGGTTGGCGCCGCTTTCAAGGCTCTGGCCGGTGCCGTTGCGCGTGTTGATGAGGAAGTCGAGCAGGATCTCCGAGCCTTTGCCGCCGAAGTTGACGCCGGCGTCCTCGGCCATACGCGCCAGTGCTGCGGCCTGCGCCGTGGGGTAGCCCGCGGCTTCGAGGTCGGACTGGAAGCCCTGCCCGCCGGGGGTCTGCGGCGTGCCGCCGCCGCCGGAGTTGGCCAGCGCGATGTTGATCAACTGGTCCCATTGCGCGCCGGATTCGTCAGTCAGGCGGTAGCCGCGCAGGGAGTCAAGGTCAACGATGGGCGAAACCGCGCCAATGCCAAATGCGCCCACGAAGATGGAAATGCCGGCGCGAGGCAAAAGCGGCAAGTCAAAGCGCGCGCCCAGGCCGGCTGCGGTGGTGATGTAAACGCCTTCGCCGTTGAGGCTGCTCAGGCCATCAAGCGCGTCGATCACGCCCATGGCAAAGCCGATGTCTTCGGTGGTCAGGGCGCTGGAGGAAACGTCGAAGGCGCCGTCAGCAAAGCGATCATGCAGTTCGTTGGCGAGGTCGATGGCCTGGAAGATGTTGTTGAAAGAGCGTCCGTGCAATCCGCCCGCGACGCCAAAAGGCAGGTCGATTTCGAATTTGGGGAAGGAATCGCCCTCCCAAGGACGGCGCGAGGTGTTGGCAGGATTGTAGTAGGCGCCCGTGCCATCGCGTCCGTAGGCGCCGCCCATGCCTGCAAAGCCGGCGTCGCGGGCGTTGAAATCAATCCACTCTTCGGCAATCAACGGACAAGCGAAAGCCAGCACGACCGCAAGAATCAATATGCGCATATTTGCCCTAGCGTTTCCGGCCCGTCACGGCGAACTGCAATTGAACCACAGATAGGCACAGATGAACACGGATTGAAGCGTTTTGCCGCTTATCTGTGTTCATCTGGGGTTCCAAAGCCTTACCCGTTTTCGCCAAAAAGTGGTTGCAGCACGCGTTCATCATCGACGAAAAGATCTACGTTGTTGCCCACGAGCAGCGCAATGGCATCGCTCGGGCGCGAGTCGATGCGTACTTCGCCGTCGGCGGTCTCGATCACGAGGTTGGCGTAGTAGGTGTGGTCGCGCAGGTCGGAGATCTCAACAGCCTTGAGGCTGCCGCCCATGCCCGCTATCACGCGATCGACGAGGTCGTGGGTCAGCGGGCGCTGGTGGTAGCGCTTCATGGCTCGGCGGTAAATGGCCAGCGCCTCGGAATCACCGATCTGGATGGAGAAATGGCGCTCCTTGCCGGTCTCCTTGAGAACCACGTGCTGGATCGACTGCATCTCGTTGAAAATGATACGCGCTAACTGAAACGGAATCTTCGCCATGGTTACAGGTTAACGCAACTTGGCGCGGCATCTATCCCCTTTTTGCCGTCAACCCTTGTTATGTCGCCGCGCTCGCTATACTCGCTCGCGTTCCGGGACCCGCAATTTCGCGATCCCAACCGGAGGGAGATCATGAGCAGCTTCAACAAAGTCATCGTCATGGGCAACCTGACCCGCACGCCCGAGTTGCGCAGCACGCCCGGCGGCACGCAGGTGTGCGACATCACTGTGGCCGTCAACGAAAACTGGACCGACCAGAGCGGCAAGCAGCAGGAGAAGGCCACTTTCGTCGATATCACCTGCTGGGGCAAGACAGCCGAATTGGTCTGCCGCTGGAAAAAACAAGGCGACGCCGTGCTGATTGAAGGGCGCCTGCAACAGGACAAGTGGGTTGACAAGGAGACGGGCAAGAACCGCACCAAGCTCAAGGTGGTTGCCGAGGCCGTGAAGTTCATCGGGCGCGGCACAGGAGCAGGCGGTGAAGGCGGCGGCGACCGTGGCGGCAGCAATCGCCAGCCCGCGCGCGGCGGCAGCGATCGCGGCAAGCCCCAAGGCCGCGCGCCTCAGGGTGGAGGTGACGACGACGGCCCCCCGCACTCCGATGAGGATTACGCCACCAGCATGCCCCCGGGGCCCGAAGGCGACCCACCATTCTAACCGAAATGACCAATTACCAATGACCAATTGACATTCACGCAAAGGCCATTGGTAATTGGACATTGAACATTGGTAATAGGAAGATTAGCCGGGAGCCCCATGCTCTTCATTGTCACGATCGAATACATCAAACCCATCGAACAGATTGAGAAGGCGACAGAAGATCACCGCGCGTTTCTGGCCAAGCTCAAGGCCGCCGGCAAGCTCCTGGCCAGCGGGCCTTTTCAGCCGCGCACGGGTGGTGCGCTGATCCTCAAGCTCGACACGGCCATCCAGGCCGAGATGGTGCTGCGCGGCGACCCGTTCAACGTGAAGGGCCTGGCCAAGTACGACATCCGCCAATGGAAACCGGTGATTGGCGAAGAGCTGTTCAAGTAGTTCCCGGCCAGCCTGCAGAGCAGGCGACGTTCAATAGCGAGGGGAGGAAGCCCCTCGTTTTCGTGTACGGTTCATGCGCAAGCCCGCGGAGCGGGCGACGCTGAGTCAAGGCAGGTGCGCCCCAGCGCCGCCCGCGCTGCGGGCTATCGATTTGT
This sequence comes from Planctomycetota bacterium, assembly GCA_020845475.1. GTDB lineage: Bacteria > Planctomycetota > UBA8742 > UBA2392 > UBA2392 > UBA2392. The sequence goes on along the minus strand of JADLFN010000040.1, from coordinate 16,869 downwards.
GATTGCGAGTTTCCAAGGGCTTCCGCCCTTGGCTATTGTTCGCCGCCTGCTCCGCAGGCTAGAAACAACGCCAAGAGCCAAACGCGCATGCTGCTTCTCATCGACAACTACGACAGTTTCACCTTCAACCTCGCGCAGTATTTTGAGGAGTTGCGCGAAGACGTGCGTGTCATTCGCAATGACGCGCTCACCGTCGCCGATGTTGAAGCGCTTGCGCCCGCGCGCATCGTGATTTCGCCCGGGCCGGGTGTGCCTTCCAGGGCGGGCATCACACCCGCCGTGATCGCAGCATTCGCCGCCAAGCTTCCGATTCTGGGCGTGTGCCTGGGCCACCAGGCGCTGGCCGAGAGCTTCGGCGGCCGGATCAGTCACGCTCCGTCTCTCGTACACGGCAAAACCAGCGAAGTGCACCATGACGGGCGCACGATTTTCGCCGGCTTGCCCAATCCCTTCGCCGCCACACGCTATCACTCGTTGTGTGTTGACGCGTCAAGCGTTCCCGCATGCCTGGAAGTCAGCGCCCGCACGCCTGACGGCGTGATCATGGGCCTGCGCCACAGAACGCTGCCGCTTGAGGGCGTGCAGTTTCATCCTGAGGCCATCCTCACCGTGCATGGCAAGCATTTGCTGGCGAACTGGCTGGCTACCATTTGACCGCGCCGAACATGTCCAGCATCGAGAACAACTGCTGCTCTGCCGCGGCTTCGAGGTTCATCAGCGGCGGGCGCGCGGCGTAGGCACCCAGGCCTTTCTTGCGCAGGATGGCTTTGACTGCGCCGCCCAGTCCGAATTTCTCAAGCAGGCCGCGCACACTGTTCAGTTTGCCCTGCTGGTCAGGCCGCGCCTTGATGCTGGCTACCAGGTCGGGTACCACGCTGGCGGCGGCCGTGATGCTGCCTGTTCCCCCTGCCGCGTAGGCTGGCGCAATCAACTTATCGCTGCCCACCATGTAGGCCTTGCCCTTGAAATGACGGCTCAGGCGCGCCAGTTCGGCGTCGTCGCCGGTGCTGTCTTTGATGCCGGCGAGATTGGGGTGTTCGCCAATCGCGGCCAGCAGTTCGTCCGAAATCGGCATGCCTGTCAGTTGCGGGATGTGATAGAGCAGCACCGGCAGCTTGCTTGCATCGAGCACGCGCCTGAAAAACGCGGCTGTGCCCGCCACGCTCGCGTTACGGAAGTACCACGGCGGCGGGCAGAGCACGCTGTCGTAGCCGTTCTCCTTGGCCACGCCGCAAAGCTCGATGACTTCTCCCAGTGCGCAGGAACCCACGCATAGCATGAGTTGCAGTTTCGTGCGCTGCTGCGAAGCATCGCCGTTGCCCGAACGCGCGGCTGCGTATGCCACGGCGCGTTTTTCGGCAAAGGTGAGCGAAGGAAACTCGCCGTTGGTGCCGAGGATCAGCGCGCCCTGCAGCCCCTCCTGCTCCAGCCACGCCAGGTGAGCTCGCAGCGCAAAGCCTTCGATGGAGCCCGTCGGGCTAAATGGCGTGGGGACGGGTGCAAAGGCGCCTTGGGGCAGGTACATTGTCGGCCTCGGAAAATCAGGTTCAGGTTCGGTAGCCCTGCAACATACTTCTTTCCCGGGCCGGAACCTAAGACTGAACCCGCAGGAAAACGCCATGACGACCAAGCGGATGCAGCGCAACCTTACGATCATGTTCACGGACATCTCCGGCTTCACGCGCCACACGGAGAAAATCAGCCGCGACCAGTTGATGAACCGGCTTGATACGCACAACAAGCTGCTCATGCCCATTGTGGCGCACTTTGAGGGCAAGGTCATCAAGACCATCGGCGATGCATTCCTGATCACCTTTGAAAGCCCCACCAATGCCGTGCAGTGCGGCACCTACATGCAGTACACGCTCAAGAAGTACAACCACGGCATCCCCGATGGCGAGCAGATCCACATTAAAGTGTCCATCAACGCCGGCGAAGTTACGGCCACGGATAACGACGTCTTCGGCGACGCCGTGAACGTGGCCGCGAAAATCGAAAAGGCCACCAACCCCGACGAAATCTATTTCACCGAGACCGTGTTTTTGGCCATGAACAAGGCCGAAGTCCCTAACGCATTCGTGAAAACATTCAGGCCGCGCGGAGAAAACAGCCAGGAAATCAAGCTCTACAAGGTCGTGCAGGATCCCGCAGACGAGGTTTACAAGCGCATCGTCGAGCAGACAAAAATCGACCCCGAGAAAATGAAGACGCGCATCATTGAACTGAGCGCGACGGCCGAAAAAGAATACACCCGCTATCAGGAGGCCCTCGAAGCCTTGATGGAGGCGCAAGGGAAGTCTTCCAAGACCACGGTCGTGGCGTTGCTTGGCGGCGTGCTGGTGCTGGCGGTCGTGCTGCTGGTCGGCTTCTTCATCCTCAAGGGCGCCAACGAATTGACGCCGGAACAGGTTGTGTTGGCTGACGCCCGCGCACTGATGGCCAACGGCAAACCCGCCGAGGCGCGCCGAAGCCTCGAAGCCTACATCAAGGAGCATGGCGACAGCGCCGATCTCAAGGATGCCCTTGAACTTGCAACCCTGCGCGAGAAACAGGACGCCGGCGCGCAGGCCGCGCGCGAATTTGACGAGCTGGAAAAGGAAGTCGGACGCCTCATCGCGCAGGGCAAACCTGACGTCGCGCGCGACAAGCTCAAGGCCGCGACCATCGGTTCTGAATTCACCAAGCGTGCCGCCTCGCTGAAGGAGCAGGTCGATCACTATCTGGCGGCGCGCAAGGCCATCGAGGAGGGCGATGCGCAGAAGGCGCTCGACGAGGTCAAGGCCGCCTATGGGGAGACCGACCCCAGCGACGAAATCAAAGGCATCCGCGAGAAGGCCAACGCCGTCATCCGCGCCCGTAAACTACTGACAGGTGAGGACGCGCGCGATAACGGCGCAGCCGTGGTGGGCATTCTCGTCAAGGCCTTTGGTGACAACATGACCGGCCCGGTGCTCGACTTGCTGACAACGGCCATTGAGCATGAACTGTGCGCAATGGCGCGCAAAGCCGGAAAGGACGCCACGCTCAAGACGCTGCAGGACTATCGCACGCACTTTGCGCTGCCCGGCGCAATCATCAAGCAGATCACACGCGAGGTGCGGCTGAATGCGCTCTGGCACTATACGACCAGCCACGAACTCAAGCAGCAGATCATGCGCACCGACTACGGCTCCTTCGGGCAGGAAATGTGGCGCATGACCTACGAAGACTACGCCAACGAACCGGAGTTCCTCTGGCGCATGGGAGACACACTTTACGCTATCTCCGAGTTCTGTTATCGCACGCCGCTGGGTTTTGTGCAGTGGGCGCGGGCCTATGTGAAAGACCCGAAGATTGTCGAACGGCACCCCGAATTCTACGACCGCCTGATGAAGGAACTGCACGACTACCAGAGCAGCGGCATCTCTGAATCGATGCGTGAAGAGGGCATCACGGAGCCCGTCTTTGATGCGCGCTTTTACGTCAAGAAGTTTTATTACCAGAAAGCGCGACCGGAACTGATCAAGGGGCTCACGGCCTTGCGCAAGAAGAGCAGCCCCGACGCGAAGGATGAGCGCGATGTTACGTTCAACTCCAATTGCTTTGCGGTTCTCGCCGACAAGGGCGAAGCAGGTGTCGTGGAAAACCGTTTTGAGTTTTTCCGCGACATCCTCATGGACGAGACCCTGCGCAACAACACGCTGCAAATTGAACACTTCAAAGCACTCTTCGCCGAGCCCATGACCTATGAGGAGTACAAGCAGTACCGCACGCTGATCGACGAGTGCCGCCAGGAAACGGTGGACGGCCGCTACCGCGGCTACGGTCTGGCCAAGGCCATGATTGATAACTGGCAAACCGTGATCCGGGAGGCGCAACCCCAGCACACGGCGGACTACCAGCGCTGAACCCTGCATAAGTCAAGTGTAACGTTGCTAAATAGCGAACGTCGCCTAGACTCAAGGTATGAAGCCCGAAGACAGCGCGCGGGCGCGCGACAAAGTGCTGTTTTACCTCAAGACCAAAGGGCCGCAGACCGCGGCGCAGCTTGCCAAACGCCTGGGCGTAACGCCCATGGCCGTGCGCCAGCACCTTTACACGCTTGAGCAAACCGCTCTCGTGGGCTACACCGATGAACGCAAGCACGTCGGACGGCCATCGCGCGTGTGGCGCCTGACGCCCCAATCCGCCGCGATGTTCCCCGACAATCACAGCGAACTTGCCGTTGGCATCATCAACGCCGTACGCACCGCCTTTGGCGACAGCGGCCTGGCGCGGCTTGTGGGCGAACGCACACGAACGCAACTGGCCCGCTACCGCGAGCGCATCGACGCGGAGTTGCCGCTGGAAAAGAAAGTGGCTGCACTGGCAGTGCTGCGCCGCGACGAAGGCTACATGGCGGAATGGCGCAAGGACGAGCAAGGCCTGTGGCTGATCGAAAACAATTGCCCGATCTGTGCGGCGGCCAGCGCGTGCAGCGGCCTGTGCGACGGTGAATTGCGGTTGTTCACGGAGCTGCTGGGCAGGGTGGAGATTGCGCGCGAGGAACACATCATCTCCGGCGCGCGTCGCTGCGCCTATCGAATCACCGAGGCATAGCAACCGTCGCCCGCTTGACGGCAAGGCCCAGCGATTACACCATTGCGCCCCGCTTGCCAAAGTCCAATCGGCAAGCCCGGCCCAAAGGGCCGCCTTAGCTCAGCGGTAGAGCAATGCTTTCGTAAAGCATAGGTCGTCGGTTCAAATCCGACAGGCGGCTCCAGCCTCTCCCCGCTTCACAAGCGGCTTCCAGGGCGATCAGAAAAGACGAGAAGTGCGCCAGCCGAAATCGCGCGCCGCCCCAAACGCACCCCATAAGCGACCCATCCCGATCCCAGGGAGTGGGCAAAGTGTCTATGCACCGCCGAGGACGAGTAAGCGCTCAGCGAGCAGAAGCAAATCGACGGGCCAGAGCGGCTTCGGTCTTGGGTGTTTGGCGCCGCTCGCAGTTGAGAGCGGGCGGCATGTCAGCACGAGGTTGCGCCAGCGCAGGGGTACGGCGTCGCGGCTGTGGACGGCGCCCAGCAGCGCGCCGGTGATGGCCGAGTTTGTGTCAGTGTCGCCGCCGCGACCCACAGTGTGCACCAGTGCTTCTTCAAGATTGCGGGTGTGCAGCAACTCGTAGAAAGCGTTCTGCAGCGCAACGCGAACCCAGCCAATGTTCTGGCCATCGCATTTCGGCGCTGCCTCGCGCGCGGCTTCCAGTGTGACCAGCACGTCCGGGTGGCACTGGCTCTTGCTGGCCCAGTCGCGAGCGAATTCAAAGACTGCGGCAGGTTCCGCGCCCGTCTTGATTGCGTGCCCCACCGCGATCGCAAACACCGCGTTAGCGTCGCGGCAGACAGGATCAGGGTGCGTGAGTGCCGCGTCTTCGCGGGCCAGCTTCGCCGTTTCCTCTGGCTTGCGCGACCAGGCAAAGATGGCGAGCGGGCTCAGCCGCATGAGTGCTCCGTTGGCCTGGCTGGACATCGATGCGGCTTTGCGCGCAGCCGCAGCGGCGGACTTGCCTGCCTTGGCGGCAGCGAGCGCAGGACCAAGCGCGGCCCGTGTGGTGTTGCCAACGTCAAACGGATGTGAGCCCAGCCACCATGCATAGGCCTGGGCCGCGCTTTCGGCGTCGTAGTGACCTGCCTTGACGATGCTGCGCGCCAGCATCAATGCCAGCTCGCTGTCGTCGGTTGGCTGACCGGCCAATGTGTTGAACGCGCCGCCATCTGCCAGTTCGCGCACTCCGTTTGGATACGGCCTTGCAATCTCGGCCGCGCTTCGGAATTCGACCAACTGGCCCAATGCGTCCCCTGAACATTGACCCAGCAGGCAACCTTGGGCGCGAGCGAGCACGCCGGCGTCGGCCATCGCTTGCCCCTTCTGCGGCCAAACCAGCGGCCATTCGGGCTCAGGATCTGCCGGGGCGCGCAGCACACCAAGCAAGTCGCGCTTTGAAAGCACAGCCGCGATCGCGGAACTTCCGGCGATGCAATTTCCGCCATGGGACATCGACCCGCTGCGGCTGTAACGCACGGGCTGTCCGTCGAAAGCGAAGAGATCTAGACCCGCGCCAAGTAGCAGCGCGTGGCCGCCCGCCACGTCGATGGCGCCGGGGCTGTTGAGCGAAAGCGCGGCATCGGCCCCGCCCGCAGCCACGAGCGCAAGGCGGTAGGCGATACTGGGCATGGACCGAAACCGCGCAGGCGCGACGGATTCGGCATTGGCCGCTGACTTGCGGTCAGCGTCCTGCGAAACCAAGACGACGCTGTTTTTGCCCGGCGCAGCAGAAGGCACAACGGTTACGGGCCGTCTGTTGCGCAGCAGCGACTCACCTTCGGCCCAGCTGAAGAGGTCACCGTTATCGTCAGGCGCGAGCGGCGCAAACACCACGCCGAGAACAAGCTTGCTCTCGTGAAGCAGGCCAATGGAAACCGCGCTGCCGCGCCAGCCTTTCAGGAATGAAGCCGTGCCATCGTTGGGGTCCACGAGCCAAACGTGGGAACTCTTGGCGGGCGCGCGATCGAGACCGGGCAGTTCCTCGCCGATGAAGCCATAGTCAGGAAACGCGGCATCGAGCGTTTGACGGATCACGCGCTCCGCCTCGGCATCTACGGGCGCCTTGCCGCCACTGCCCCGCGGCCCGCCATCACGATGAAAGTCGGCCCGGATGAGCTCTCCCGCACGCCGCGCGGCAATCAGGGCGACTTCGAGTTGTTTGGAGTAGGACACAATGGGCTCCGGGTATGCTTCTCGTCAGAAATGCGCATTCTGCGCCTCTTCACGCGCCAAGGTTACTATCCGCGGCGACAGCGGCCGGTCGTTTTCAGGCTTGCTGACTGCCTCCATCGGCATGCACCTGTCGCCAAGAGTCGAATGGCCGGCGAGTGGCAGCGCATATGGGACGATTCTCGACTGCTTTTGCTGCTCTTGGACTGCGGCTAGTGCAGTTCATCGAGCGCGGCTGTCACGGCGCGGGTCATTGCTTTTGTGGTGACAGCGTTCGCGGCTTTCAGGTCTGCGGTTCGAAGCCCCGACTGAAACACGCGCTTGACCGCGCTCTCGACAGCCCTCGCTTCGCTTACGAGGTCTAGCCCGTATTCGAGCAGCATGGCAACCGAGAGAATCGTCCCGACGGGATTTGCGATCCCCCTGCCGGCAATGTCCGGCGCTGAGCCATGCACGGGCTCGAAAAGCCCGGGTCCCTTGGCGCCAAGCGATGCGCTCGGGAGCAGGCCCAGCGCTCCCGACAACACGGCGGCTTCGTCTGAGAGAATGTCCCCAAACAAGTTCTCCGTCACGATGACATCAAAGGACGCGGGTTGGCTGACCAGGCGCATCGCCGCCGAATCAACCAGTGCATGCTCCAGCGCGACCCCTGGAAAATCTGCGGCCGTCTGGATGGCAATGCGCCGCCAGAGACGCGAGGATTCCAGCACGTTGGCCTTGTCAATGCTGCACAGCTTGCCGCGCCTTCTCTGCGCAATCTCACACGCCAAGCGCACGATACGACGCACCTCGTGATCGGTGTACGCCATCGTGTCCACGGCACGCTCGCCCTGTTCGCTGCGCTCCGTGCCCTGGGGCTTGCCAAAGTAAGCGCCGCCAGTGAGTTCGCGCACGATCAGCAAGTCGACGCCTTGCAAGAGTTCGGGCCTGAGCGGGGAGCAACTGCGCAACTCGTCGAACACTTTCACGGGTCGCAGGTTCGCAAACAAGCCCAGCTCGCGACGAATCGCCAGCAATCCCTGCTCGGGGCGGACCCTTGCGCTAGGGTTGTCCCAGCGCGGGCCGCCCACTGCGCCGAGCAGGATTGCGCCTCCATTCCTGCAAGCCGCAAGGGTGTCAGGGGGGAGCGGTTGGCCCGACGCATCCAAAGCCGCGCCGCCAATAAGCCGCGTTTCGAACGTGAAGCGATGGCCGAAGATTTTCGCAACTGTTTCCAGGACTTCTTGTCCTGCTTGGACAACTTCCGGGCCGATGCCGTCGCCGGGCAAAAGCACGATATGACTATCCATGGCTGGCTCCCGTGCTTGCTGCCACATCCGCAAGTACCGCGTACTCGTAGCCATCAACAAGCGCGGCAAGCGAAGCCTCCAGGATGTTTGCGGAGGCCCCGACAGTAGTCCATTTTCGCGAGCGCATGCTGAACTCAACCAGCACGCGTGTGATCGCAGCAGTCGCCCGTTGGCCGTCAACGATTCGCACCTTGTAATCGCAAAGCGCGACGTGCGCCAATTCCGGGAACTCCTGCGCCAACGCCTTGCGCAACGCCATGTCAAGCGCGTGAACGGGGCCCACACCTTCTGCCGCCACATGCTGTTCCCGCTCACCCACCTGCACACGCGCTGTGGCCTCGGCGTAGGATTGCTCGTCGTCAATGCGCCCGGCGCTCAAGCGGTAATCCAGCACGCGAAAAGGCGGCCGATACTCAATTGCTTGCCGCCGCAACAGGAGTGCGACGGAGGCTTCTGCGGCTTCGAAACTCAGGCCGCGAGCCTCCGCTTCTTTGATGCATGAAAGCGCTTTGCCGCGCTGGTATTCAGTCGCTTCGGATTCTTTGGCCATGCCGAGCAGACTGGCGCGGCCGGCAAGTTCGCTGACCAGGACGCGGCTCTCATTGCCCACCAAGGCAGGGTCCACATGCTGGTACGAACCCGGCAATCGCCACACGGCCGCAGCGTGAACCCCGCCTTTGTGGGCAAAGGCACTGCGCCCGACGTAAGGCGCGGCTTCCACAAATGGAACGTTGGCGATCTCGGCCACGAAGCGGCCCAGTTCCGGCAGACGCTTCAGTTGCTCCGCGGGAACGCAGTTCAGGCCGAGTTTCAACTGGATGCCGGGGATGAGTGAGCACAGGTTCGCGTTGCCGCAGCGCTCGCCATAACCGTTGACGGTTCCCTGCACGTGTCGCGCGCCGGCAGCAACAGCAGCAAGCGCGTTGGAAACCGCACAATCCGAATCATTGTGTGTGTGCACGCCAATACGCGCCTGCGGAAGTTCTTTCCGCACACGCAACACCGCGTCCCTCACAGTCCAGGGGAGACTGCCGCCATTGGTATCGCAAAGCACGAGCGTGTTGGCGCCCGCCCCAAAGGCTGCCGCCAACACAGCCAGCGAAAAATCCTGATCCTCGGTGAACCCGTCAAAGAAATGCTCGGCGTCGAAGGTGACCTCGCGACCGGCCGCATGCAAGAATGCGACGCTTTGGGCAATCATCGCGAGGTTTTCGGCCGCAGTCGTGCGCAGCACCTGCGAAACGTGAAGGCGCGAGGACTTGCCAAAGATGGTGCACAGTGGGGCGCCACACTTGAGCAGCGCCTCGAGCTGGCCGTCGTCTTCGACGCCAACGCCGGGGCGCCGCGTTGAACCGAACGCTGCCAGCTTTGCGTTGCGCAACGGCAATTCCCGAGCGCGGGCGAAGAACTGCGCGTCCTTGGGATTGGACCCCGGCCAGCCGCCTTCAATGACATGCACGCCGAATTCGTCCAGCTTGGCGGCGATCTTGAGCTTGTCGTCGCAGGAGAAACTTATGCCTTCACCCTGTGAGCCGTCGCGCAACGTAGTGTCGTAGACTTCAACTTCCGGCGTGTGCATTTTCATACGCTTCAACCTCCGTCATTTGCGAAAGCAGGTAATCCAGTTCATCGCGGCCATGAAGCAGGCATTGGCGGCTGAACGCATCGAATGGGAACTCAATCGTTATGCCGCCCGCGCTCAGGGCCTGCGCTTGGAGGTCAATCGTGACCTCCAAGCCTAGAGCCCGCATCTGCGACTCCAGCAGGAACGCGGCAAACTCGCGCGTGACTTCGACGGTCAGGATTCCGTTCTTGGCGGCATTGGCGCGGAAAATGTCGGCGAACGACGGGGCAATGACAGCACGGATGCCGAAGTCATAGAGCGCCCATGGCGCGTGCTCGCGCGAAGAGCCGCAGCCGAAATTGGAGCCGGCAAGCAGGATTCTCGAGCCGGGCCGGGCGATGCTCAACGCAAATTCGGAGTGCGCCTTGCCGTCTTTGCTGTAACGCCAGTCGTGGAAGAGCTTTTCACCCAGACCCTCCCGCGACGTTGTTTTCAGGAAGCGTGCCGGGATGATCTGGTCGGTGTCGATGTTGTCGATGGGCAGCACGATCAGTGTTGAAGTTATGCGTTCAAAACGCATGGCACCTCCTGCATGAGTTCACGGGGATGTGTCAATCTGCCGGTGATGGCTGCGGCAGTTGCTGTCAGTGGAGAAGCCAGAAACGTCCGGCCACCCTTGCCTTGCCGTCCTTCGAAGTTGCGGTTGCTCGTGCTTACGGCGTACTCGCCTTCGGCAATCTGGTCGCCGTTCATGGCGATGCACATCGAACAGCCGGGCTTGCGCCATTGCGCGCCTGCCGCTTTGAAAACGCCATCGAGCCCTTCCGCTTCGGCCTGCCGCAACACCTGCTGCGATCCGGGCACCACCAGCATGCGCACATGCGGCGCGACACTGCGCCCGCGCAACAGGGAGGCTGCCGCGCGCAAGTCCTCAATGCGCCCGTTGGTACACGATCCAATGAACACGGTGGAAATGCGCCGTCCTGTCAACGGCTCACCAGGCTTCAGGCCCATGTAGGCGAGCGCCTTTGCCGCCGCCGCCCGCTCGCTTTCTGTTGCGAAATCGTCCGGTCGCGGCGTTGGCTTGCCGACGGCAACCGCCATGGCCGGAGTTGTGCCCCAGGTGATCATGGCGTCGATGTCGCTGCCGTCGATCCGCACGTGGCTATCGAAGTTCGCGCCGCGATCGCTCCTCAGCGCAAGCCAGCGTTTGCGGGCATCGGTCCAGGCCAGTCCGCGCGGTGAATAGGGTCGACCCTTCAGCCAATCGACGCATTTCTCATCGGGTGCAACCATGCCCGCGCGCGCGCCCGCCTCGATCGACATGTTGCACAGCGTCATGCGGGATTCGACGGATAATTGGTCCACGGCCTCGCCGCGATACTCGATGACATGGCCCGTTGCTCCGCCGGTGCCGATTTTCGCTGTCAGCGCCAAACACATGTCCTTGGCGCTTACCCAGGGCCGCAGCTTGCCTGTGAATCGCACGTCCATCGTGCGCGGCTTGCGCTGCAGCAGGCACTGCGTTGCCAGTACGTGCGCGACTTCACTCGTGCCGATGCCAAAGGCCAAAGCGCCGAATGCGCCGTGCGTGGAAGTGTGGCTGTCGCCGCACACAATTGTCGCGCCGGGGCGCGTAAGCCCCAGTTCGGGACCGATCACATGCACGATCCCGTGGTGCTCTGAACCGGGCTCAAACAACGAGATCCCGGCCTTGCCGCAATTCTCCGAAAGCGCTCGGAGCTGTTGCGTAGCCGCCGCGTCTTCCCGAGCCGCACCCGTCGGATTCGTTTGCACCGAATGATCCATCGTGGCAAACGTGCGATCCGGCCGCCGCACGCGCAGGCCGCGTCGGCGCAGATCGGAAAACGCCTGCGGCGACGTCACCTCGTGAATAAGGTGCAAGTCAACGTAAAGGACGGCGGGACAGCCTGGTTCTTCCTTCACGACGTGAGACTGCCAGATCTTGTCGAACAGCGTCTGTGGTTCCATTTCCATTCCTTAGGTGAGTACCGCGCCTTGGCTCGCGCTTGAAACGAGTCTTGCATAGCGACTTAGCCAACCCGTGCCGGCGCGCTCCTTTGGCTCATGCCATGCGTGTCTGCGCGTTTCGAGTTCGCCTGCCTCAACAAGTAAGTCGAGTCGGCGGGTTTTGAGATCAAGCACGATCAAGTCGCCGTTGCGCACCAGCGCAATCGGTCCGCCGGCCGCAGCCTCAGGGCTGACGTGACCCACGCACATGCCACGCGTCGCGCCCGAGAAACGCCCGTCCGTCACGAGCGCCACGCTCTCGCCCAAGCCGCGTCCCATGAGTGCTGCGGTTGGCGTAAGCATTTCCTGCATGCCGGGGCCGCCTTTGGGTCCTTCGTTGCGGATGACGACCACGCAGCCAGCATTGATGGCGCCGGCCATGATCGCGCGCGATGCTTCTTCCTCGCTTTCGAACACGACAGCGCGCCCCTCGTGCCGCGAAATGCCGGGAGCAATGGCCGCGGTTTTGACTACGGCCCCTTCCGGCGCGAGGGAGCCCGAGAGAACACACAAGCCGCCCGTTTCACTATGCGGGCGAGACAACGGCCGGATCACGTCGCCATCAATGATCGCGCAACCATCAACATTGCCTGCCAGCGTACGACCTGTGACCGTGCGAGCATGCAAGTGCAGCAGGCCCGGCCGAGTGCAAAGCTGCGCCAGCACGGCCGACACGCCACCAGCGCGATGCAGATCCTCCATATGCCACTGGGATGCGGGACTCAGTTTGCACAGATTGGGCGTGACTCGGGAAAGCTCGTCCACGCGCGAGAGCGGATACTCAAGACCGGCTTCCCGCGCTATCGCCAGCGTGTGCAGGACCGTGTTCGTCGAGCCGCCCAGAGCCATATCGAGCGCAAAGGCATTGTCGATGGATTCACGCGTCACGATGTCGCGAGGCTTGAGGTCGAGGCGCACCAACTCGACGACGCGACGGCCGGCGGCGCGCGCCAGCGCCTCGCGTTCGCCGGATTGCGCCAGCGCCGTGCCGTTGCCCGGCAACGCAAGGCCCAGAGCTTCGCACAGGCAGTTCATGGAATTAGCCGTGAACATGCCCGCACAGGAGCCGCACGTGGGACAGGCCGCGGCTTCAAGCTCGCGCAGCGCGGCATCGTCAAGCTTTCCCGCCGCATGGCGGCCGACGCCCTCGAAGACGCTGACAAGGTCAACGGCCTGGCTATTCAAGCTGCCCGCCGCCATGGCCCCGCCCGAAACAAAAATCGTTGGAATGTTGACGCGCAAAGCGCCCATGAGCATGCCGGGCGTGATCTTGTCGCAGTTAGGAATGCAGACCAATCCGTCAAAGCAATGCGCTCTTGCGACCGACTCGATTGAATCGGCGATCAACTCACGCGACGGCAGCGAATAGTTCATGCCATCGTGGCCCATGGCCAACCCGTCATCGATGCCGATAGTGTTGAACTCGAACGGTACGCCACCCGCCTGGCGCACTGCTTCCTTCACGATGCGCGCAAACACGTCGAGGTGCCGATGCCCGGGGATGATCTCGACAAAAGAGTTCGCCACCCCGATGAAGGGTTTGTCGAAATCGGCTTCGCTCAAGCCGCAGGCACGCAGCAACGCGCGATGCGGCGCTCGATGCGCTCCTCGTTTGATGCGGTCACTCAGCATGTTCGTCTCCATTCGTGTCGACACATACGGAAAGCACCGCCGGTAGGCGCGAGAGCCACTTTTTTGCGCGCGCCAGATCGCCCGTGGCCAGCGTGAGGGTGCAGCGATAGTCGTGGCTCGCACGGATTTGCCGACAGTCGATGCGACGCCGACGCAGCGTGCCCAACACACGCTCGATGCTGAGCGGATCGGGCAACAACGTGAGTTCAAGCGTTCCGAGGCTCATGCCAGGACCTTTTCGCTTTCAAGCATCACGGTTGCCGGCTCCCCCGGCGGCACGATTGGGAACACGTTCTGCGTGCGACGCACTTTGACGTGCACGACGCAGGGCGCGCCCTTATGCAGGGCTCGCTGCAATGCCGTTCGCAATTGCGCTTCCTCTTGCACGCTCTCAGCTGCAACTCCCAACGCACGCGATAGCGCGGCGAAGTCGGGATTGTCCGAGAGGTCCACCTCGCTGTAGCGCCCACCGTGGAAAAGCTGTTGCCACTGGCGCACCATGCCCAGGCACTGGTTGTCGAGCACGATCACCACAACCGGAACGTTGTAGCGCGCCATCGTGGACAGCTCGTGGCAGGTCATCTGGAACCCGCCGTCTCCGACGATTGCAACCACCGTGCGCTCGGGGCAGGCCAGCTTTGCGCCCATCGCAGCGGGCACGCCAAAGCCCATCGCACCCAGTCCGCCGGAGGTGATGAACTGACCCGGTGTCGATAAACGCAGCAGTTGCGCTGCCCACATTTGATGCTGGCCAACATCGGTCACGATGAGCGCGTCGCGCGGCAACAGATCGTTCAAGGTGTCAAACAACGCACGCGGCGAAACCGACGCGCCCGGAAGCTCGCCCATAACGGGCGGTTGGCGCGGCTGCTCGCGCAACCTCGCGAGCCAACCCGCCGTCTCGGGCTTGCCGTGACGGTCAAGTTCACGCAGTAACGTTGAGAGCAAAGCGCGGGCATCCCCTACGAGCTGCAAGTCGGCCCGGCACAACTTGCCCATTTCCGCGGCATCGATGTCCAGATGTATTCTGCGCGATTGGGGCGAAAACCGCGCGGCGTTGCCCGTCACACGGTCATCAAAGCGCGCGCCCACGGCAAGCAGCACGTCCGCTTCGCTCAGAGCGCAGTTTGCCCGCCGTGAACCGTGCATGCCCGGCAAGCCCAGAAACAGCTCGTCATCCGTCGGGAAAACTCCCAGCGCCATCAGCGTTGTCGTCACGGGAATCTGCAGCCGCCGAGCCAGCTCGCGAACGAGCGGCGCTGCACCACTGCGGGCCGTTCCGCCGCCGACATACAGCACAGGACGTTTGGCGGCAGTCAGCAGCCGCGCGGCTTCGGATAGGCCTACCAAATCGGCCTTCACCTCAGGGCTGGGCAGAGCCGAGGTGTCATCAGGAAACTCCGAAAGCCGCGCGGCGCTGACGTCCTTGGGAATGTCAAGCAGAACCGGGCCGGGTCGTCCGCTCTTGGCCACTGCAAATGCCTCGCTCACAAACCGCGGGATTTCTTGTGGCGACGTGACGAGAGCGCTGTGCTTCGTTATGGGCAGCGTGATGCCGAGCGTGTCGATTTCCTGGAACGCGTCAGTCCCCATGAGCGGCGAGGGAACCTGGGCCGTGATCACGACCATGGGCACGGAATCCGCCATGGCGGCCGCAATGCCGGTGACCAGATTCGTCGCGCCCGGGCCGGAAGTCGCTAGGCAAACGCCAACGTTGCCGCTTGCGCGTGCGTATGCGTCGGCCGCATGGGCCGCACCCTGTTCGTGGCGAACCAGGATATGCCGGATGCCCGGTACATCGGGCAGCGCGTCATAAATGGGTAAAGCCGCGCCCCCGGGATAACCGAAGATCGTGTTCACGCCTTCGCGACGCAGGCATTTCAACAGCACGCGCGCACCCGTCATGCCGGTCTCCCGGCTGGCGCGGCTTCCGGCGATCGCTTGAGCCACTGCATCGAGCGACGCAGCTTCTCCCCGGTCATTTCGATCGGGTGGCTGACATCAGCCGCCAACAGGGCTTCGAGCTTTGGCGCACCTAGCCTGGCCTCATCGATCCACTCGCGAGCAAAGGTGCCATCTCGAATTTCCGCCAAGACCTCGCGCATTGCGGCGCGCGCATGCCCGTCTACCACACGCGGTCCGCGTGTGACGTCGCCGTATTTCGCAGTCTCGGAGATCGCCGCGCGCATTCCTGCTAGACCGGCGCGTTGGACCAGGTCGACGATTAACTTGAGTTCATGCAGGCACTCGAAGTAGGCGACCTCGGGCTGATAACCCGCCTCGACTAGCGTTTCAAAACCCATCTTGACGAGCGCGCTCATACCGCCGCACAACACGGCCTGCTCGCCGAACAGGTCCGTCTCTGTTTCCTCAGCGAACGTGGTTTCCAGGATGCCGGCGCGCGATGCACCAAGCGCGTGCGCATAGAGAAGCGCGGTTGCCCTTGCGCGACCGCTGCTGTTCTGGTGCACCGCGATCAGGCACGGAACGCCAAGCCCGGACTCATAGGTCTCGCGTACAAGGTTGCCGGGCCCCTTGGGGGCCACCATGACCACGTCCAAGTCCTCGCGCGGCTTGATTGTCCCATAGCGAATATTGAAGCCATGCGAGAACAGCAGCGTTGCCCCGGAGCGCAGATTCGGTGCGATTGCCTGCCCATAGAGAGCCGACTGAGCGGTGTCAGGCACCAGCATGGCAACGAGATCTGCCTCTCTCACAGCCGAAGCGATGGGTACAACGCGAAAGCCGTCGGACTCGGCGCGCTGCCGGCTCTTGCCGGAAGTGCGCAGCCCTATTCTCACGTCGAGGCCCGAGTCGCGCAGGTTCAAGGCTTGGCCGCGGCCCTGGCTGCCGTAGCCGAGTACCGCAACCTTGAGCGGCGTACGGTTTGAATAGTCATATTCCGATGAGTCTCCCAACATGAGCGTCTCCGTGGTCTGGACATTTAAAGTGATATAGACAAACAAACACCTCGCGCCGCATGCGGCGTTTCTGATCAATGAGTTTCTAGACGCGCCTAACTTTCAGTTACGGTCACAAACTTCTTGCACTCTTTTGGTCGGCCTGGTTCCAGCATTGAAGCGCCTTGCAGTAAAGCGGCTGCCAGTGCCTCAACATCCGATGTACCCCAGGCCTGCCCGCTCGCCTTGGTATGGTCCAGAACCAACTCAACCTCTGCCTGCCAGAGTTGGCCATCGCCGCGAGCCTGTAAGTCGAGTGTTTTCACGGTTGCGGAAAATTCCCGCTGCGTGGCCCGCTTCACTGCCTTGAAAACCGCTCGCCGCAGCGTCGCCGCCTTGGCGGAGCCAATTCGCGTACCTCCTTCCGGCGTTAGCAGGCCGCTGAAAAACTACCCACAAGTGTTCGGGTTGGCGATGGGAGAAACGTAGAGGTGCATCGACTTCACTTTGTTATGGAGAAGCGCATGCGCGGCATCAAGGATTCTCAGTTCGAACTCTTCGGCACCATCAGCCTCAACTCTCTGATTCCCGCCTCTCACCCGCTGCGCGCCATCAAGAAGCTTGCGGATGATGAACTGGCTCGCCTGAGCCCTCGCTTTGACGCGGCTTACTCCAAGGTCGGGCGGCCTTCCATCCCGCCCGAAGCTCTCATCAAGGCTTT
>JADLFN010000039.1 GCA_020845475.1 Planctomycetota bacterium | reverse complement strand
GCCGTGCTGGCCGGACTTGTAGGGGCGCGTGGCCAGCGGAGTTTTCTTGTAGCCCCAGATGTTCTCGGCAAAGCGGCGCGAAATGCGGTGCTTTGCACCAGTGTAACGACCCATTCTCTTCCTCTATTGCACCCGACTTGCCAGCCCGGACCGTACGCACGTCCGGGATGTCGCGGCCTTCGGAAGCCGCGAGCCGCCACAAAGGGCGGGCTGACCCTGCACTTGGCAGGGGGCGAAGAAGATAGCAGCGGACGGAGGCTCGTCAACGGCGAGAGATGGAGAGTTTGAGAGATGGCGAGGTTGCAATTGCCGTCGTTGCCAACTCTCAAACTCTCAAACTCTCCGTCTCTCATGCTCATCCGCTTTTCATTCAAGCGGCGTGCCCCGAAAGCCGACAACACTCCTGACGCGGAGTATCGCCAACAATTTCGGGCTGCGGTCCCTCGGATAGTGCGAGGCTGCTCGGCCGCGGCCCTTGGCTCGGAGAAATTCGAGAGACGGACGGTCAGGTTCGTAACCAGCAATTCAATTCATGGCCAGCGCGGGAGCGTTTGCCACGCGCCGAGCAAGCGCACTGTTTCACCTCAAAGAACATCTCACCCTCTCCGGCGCCCACTGACCTGCGGCGCCGGAACCCCATTTGGCGCTTCGCGCCACAATTCAAAATTCAAAATTGGAAATTCAAAATGGCCAGAATTGAGAGTGCGCTCTCATCCTTCCACCTTTGAATTTTGAAATTTGAATTTTGAATTGCCGTCGTACCGGTTATCAGTGAGCGTACGAAACTTCACCCATCAGTGAGGCACCGATGCACTTCGACACAAGAGCCATCCACGACGGCTACGATCCATCGAAAAACTTTGGCGCGGTGAACCCGCCCATCAACATGAGCTCGACTTACTCACAGTCGGCTCCCGGCAAGCACCAGGGCTACGAATACGCGCGCAGCGGCAATCCCACGCGCGCGGCTTTGGAAGGCGTGCTGGCCAGCATTGAAAACGGCACGCGCGCCTTTGCGTTCTCGAGCGGGCTTGGCGCCACCGATTGCGTGATCAAGCTGCTCAACGCAGGCGATCACGTCGTTGTAGCCGATGACGTTTACGGCGGCACGTTCCGCATCTTTGACAAGACCTACAAACGCTTTGGCCTCGACTTCACCTTCGTTGACACGACGCGGCCCCAGAACATCGAAGCCGCGTTTACGGCCAACACGAAAATGCTGTTCCTCGAATCGCCCAGCAACCCGCTCTTGAAAATCACGGACATCGCGGCAGCCGCGGCCGTGGCCCGCAAGAAGGGCGCTTTGACGGTCGTAGACAACACGTTTGCGACGCCGTACTTGCAGAACCCGCTGGAGCTGGGCGCCGATGTGGTGCTGCACAGCGCCACCAAGTATCTCGGCGGCCATAGCGACGTGGTGCTGGGTGTGCTCGTGACCAAGAACGACGACCTCGCCACAAAGCTGGCTTTCAATCAAAACGCCAGCGGCGCGGTGCCGGGCGGTCTGGATTGCTACCTGGTGCATCGCGGCATCAAAACGCTGGCCGTGCGCATGGAGCGCGCCTGCGACAACGCGGAAAAGGTCGTCACGTTCCTGACGGAGCATCCCAAGGTGAAGCAGATCTATTACCCCGCGCTGATCAAACACAAGAACCACGAAATCGCGCGCAAGCAGATGAAACGTTTTGGCGCGATGATCAGCTTCGAGATCAAGGGCAGCGTGGCCGATGGCGTGAAAGTCGTCAGCGGCCGGAAGATCTGGACGCTGGGCGAAAGCCTCGGCGGCGTGGAAAGCCTGCTCGAACACCCGGCAAGCATGACCCACGCCAGTATTCCCGCCGAGACGAGAAAGAAAATCGGACTCGACGATGGTTTGATCCGCCTGAGTGTGGGCATCGAGCACGCGGAGGACTTGATCGAGGATCTGGTGGAAGGACTTGATTCGTTCTAAGGCTTACGGCAAGGGCACTCACGCAAAGTCGCCAAGACGCAAAGGACGCAAAGATGGCGGAGTTGTCTGAAAATGACCTCGCGAAGATAGCGGTCGATTGCGCCTACAAGATTTACATGGCCTATGGTCCAGGACTCCTTGAATCGGCTTACTCCTTGATGCTGGTTCACGACCTGCGGAAGCACGGGCTGGAAGTTGAACGTGAATGCTGTTTTCCGCTGGTTCACAATGGCGAACAGATCGATCACGCTCTTAGGGCCGATATTGTTGTTAACAGAAAATTGATTATCGAAGTCAAAGCCATTGAAGAATTGGCCAAAGTCCACAAAAAACAGTTGCTCACTTACCTTGTCATCAGCGGCATCAAGTTAGGCCTGCTTGTCAACTTCGGCGGAGCCTCGTTCAAGGGCAACGTGGAGCGCATTGTGAACGGGCTGGAAGAGTAGTCTTGGCGCACTTTGCGCCTTAGCGTCTTCGCGTGAGAGCCTTTCATGAAAGCCATGACGCTCAAACTTGCCAGTCGAGGTTCTGCTCTTGCGCTCACTCAGTCGCGCATGATTGCCGCTGCGTTGGAAAGGGCGCACAAGGGGCTGCGTGTTGAGCTCGTTGAGATCAAGACCTCGGGCGATGTGAAGCTGGGCCAGTCGCTGCAGGCCATTGGCGGCAAGGGCGCGTTCACCAAGGAGCTTGAAGACGCGCTGCTGGAAAAGCGCGCTGACCTTGCCGTGCACTCGCTCAAGGATTTGCCGACTACGTTGCCGGAGGGGCTAACGCTTGGCTGTACGCCTGAGCGCGAGGATGTGGCCGACGTGCTATTGCTGCGCGAGCACCAGCCGTTGAACGAGCTCACGGAGGATCCCTTCAAGCTGCTTAGGCCGGGCGCGACACTGGGCAGTTCCAGCCTTCGGCGGCGCGCGCAGGCGCTGATGCATCGCGGCGATCTCAAGATCATCGAGTTTCGCGGCAACGTCGATACACGCTTGCGCAAACTCGAAGAGGGCAAGGCCGACGCCTGCCTGCTTGCGCTCGCGGGTTTGAAGCGTCTTGGCCTGATGGAATCACTCGACAAGCGCTTTGGCGTGTTCATTCTGCCGCCCGAGAAATGGCTGCCCGCCGTCAGCCAGGGCTGCCTGGGCATCGAGTGCCGCGCCGATGACGCGCGCACACTCGAGTTGCTCAAGCCGCTGCATGATGAAGCCACGTTTGCCTGCGTGACGGCCGAGCGGGCTTTTTTGCACGCGCTGGGCGCGGGCTGCACTGCGCCCGTGGGCGCGCACGCGGTTGTCGCCAAGGGCGAGGTGACGCTCAAGGGCGCCATTTTCGCCGAAGATGGCAGCGGCGCAAAACGAGGCCAGGCTACAGGTCCAAGCAGGGATGCCGCGAAAGTAGGAGAGAATGCAGCGAGGGGACTGTCCCCGGCGCGATAGCGCCGAGGGACTGTCCCCGTTTCAACGGGCGCAATCGATTTGGCAATGAAAAGAAAAAGACAGCCGGCTCGGGCCAACTTCGAAAGGGTCTTGCCTTCCTTGGGACCAGTTGAGGCGGGGACAGTCCCCAACTGCGGGGACAGTCCCCTAGCTGCCAGTTCTTTTGCAGGCGTAAGCGCATGACTGCTTCGTTCCACTTGATATGGCGGGGGCTTCAATTACACTTCCCCTACCCCCGCTGAACGATTGTGCTTCCACCCCGCTGGCGGCTTTTGCCGCCCTGGAGAAAGTCATGGACAAGAAAGTGCTGGGTTATGTCAGTGTCGCGCTGCTGGCCTGCTGCGCGTTGATGCTCACGGTGATTGGCGGCCTGTACGCCTACAACACGTTCGCCGGCAGCGCGAACCCGGTGTATGCCGCGGGCAGCGACAAAGGCCCCGACTGGACGGTGACCTCGCTGCTGATCGACCAGAACAATGAGTACATCGTGGTCGTGACGCGCACCAAGAACCCGATTGACGATTCTGCCAACCCTGAGTCGCTCCAGATTGCGTGCTACCAGCTCCGCGCCCGCGGCAGTGAAGGCAAGGCCGAGCTTTTCTTCGTGGCGGCCCGCACGATTACCTATGACCTGCGCCTGGAATGGGCCAATGACAAGCAGCTCGGCGGCAGCTCGGAAAAGATTGCGCCGCGCGAAATCAAGAAGATCCTGGACAAGCAGGGCAAGTAGCACGCGCAATTGACGGCCCTGTCATATCGGCATCACGGCTTGGGAGTGCCGAGATACAGGCTTGAACCGCAAGCCGAATTGCACCATACTGTAAGCCTGCCCCCCAAGCGGCAGGCTTACAGCTTTGCGGCCCAGCCGCGAGCTAACGCGTATCAACGGGACCAACGCAATGACCAAGTACCGTTCGTTCGATGAAGTTCTCAAAGAACTCGAGATGGACGAAGACGAGCTGAAAAGGCTCGTTTCCGAGGGCCAGATTCGCGCCTTCCGCGACGAAGACCGCATGAAGTTCCGTGCGGAGGACGTCAACAGCCTGGCCTCGACTCGCCAGAAGGACGTGGGCGAGCAGGTGGATCTGGGCGAGACCCAGGTCGGCGGCGAAGGCCTGCAGGTCGTCGAGGAAGAAACCGACGAAACCCTGCTCGACCTCGGCAACATCTCCGGCGACAAGGACTTCGAAGATACCGGCGCCACCTCGGTGCCGACTGTCGAGCTGTCCGATGTCGGCGGCGGCGAAGACCAGGACGCGACGCTCACCGAAGAGCTGGTGTTCGACGAAACCGACGAACTCGGCGGCTTGGATTTCGGTGAAGGCCAGGATGCCGAAGCCACGCAGAAGATTGAAACCGGCGGCCTCGACCTCAAGGAAGAAGACGACCTCGGCCTGCAAACCGAGCCCGTCGAAGCCCTTGATGAACTCGATGAAGCCCCGCCGCAGCAGGCTGCTGCGCCTGCTCGCTTTGCCGGCCCGCCCATGGGCATGCCCGGCCCGGTGCAGATCCAGGAGCAGATCAAGTACGTCGAAATCGTGCCCAACGAAGGCATCGTTTGGAAGGTGCTCACGGGCATTACCTTCATCCTGTTCCTGTTCCTGTTCTGCACGTTCCCGACCATGGGCATGATTCAGGGTGACGACGTGCTCGGTGGTTTCTGGGGCCAGACGGGTTACAACATGTACCTTAAAGGCAAGAACGAACAGAACGAGATCAAACAGTCCGCTTACCGCATCGACATGTCCCAGCCCAACGCCAAGAATCAGCCGATTCCGGTGGCGGTTGGAACCTCGCCTGACCACATCATGTGGCCCGGCCAGGACGTGATCCGCAAGTTCTCGGGCGAGAGCGTGAGCAGTGGTGCCGGCTCAGACACAGGCGGTGAAGCTCCCAAGGAAACTCCCAAGGAAGGCGAATAACAGCCTTTCGGTTCTTTCGAACGCCTCCCTTACGGGGGGCGTTTTCTTTTGGCCCAGTCCGAGTTTCAGGCAGAGATGCATGCCATCACGGGTTTTATGTATTTGACGTTTCGTGCGTAGTGCGCTACCTTGGGGATACGAAAGGCGAGCCATGCCCACGGTCTTGCTCATTGACGACAACCGCGCAGTCACCGAGATCATCCGCGCCTTGCTGCAGCGCAACAACTACTCCGTGCTGGTAGCCAATGCGCCCCAGGCCGCTCAGGAATTGCTCTTTGACCACCGCGTGGATGTGATCGTCTCGGACGTCATGATGCCTCAGGTGGACGGTTTTGAACTGAGCAGACGCATTCGCGCCAACGCGCAGACCGCCAACATTCCGATCATTTTCCTGACCGCGCTCGATTCGATGGAAGACGAATTCGAAGCCTGGCTCTCCGGCGCCGACGCTTACATGGTCAAGCCCTTCAAGGCGCGCGACCTGCTCAACAGCATCGAGAGCGTGCTGGCCGGCAAAGGCCGCGCACTTTCTTCCAGCAACGGCCGGCTGAACACGCTCAATGACAGTGTGCGCGCTCTCGCCGCTGTTTCCGAGCCGGTGCTGGCGCAGGTCAAGGCCGCCACGCTTGAAGCCGGTGTCGCGCTCGAAATCAGCCGCGATTTCGACGACGCTTTCAAACGTCTCGACCGCGAAAAGTTCGGTGTGCTGATCTGTGATGCCTCCCTGCCCCGTTTTTCCGTTCGGGCTGTCTCGGACTACATGCGCTATTTCGCCCTCTCGATTCCTGTGCTGCTGATTGGCGCAAGCGAGCAGGGCGAGCCGCGCTTTGTATCTCTCAGCGCAAACGCAAGCGCGCCCGAAATCGGCGCGGCGCTGCGCGACAGCCTGCAGCGCGCACGCTGAAACACCGGGAGTCGGAATGTCCGAGAGTTGCAGAGACCGCAGCGGCGGATCCACTCTCAGGCTTGGTTCTTGCCACCTCTCAAACTCTCCAACGTTCCATCTCTCTATACCCTGAACCACGCTACAATCCCGCCGTGCACACCATCTTGATTACCCGCGCGATTCCCGCGTCCGCTCTTGAGCTGCTCGAGCGCGAGCTGCCAGGCTCCGCGCTTGTGCTCCATGAGGCCGAGCGCGTGATGCTGCGCGGCGAACTGCTCGAGCGCGGGCGCGACGCCGACGCCGTGATCTGCACCCTGGCCGATACTATTGACGCGTCAATACTTGACGCGCTGCCGAAGCTGCGCGTGATCGCCAATTACGCGGTCGGCACCAACAACATCGCGCTCGACATCGCCAAAGAGCGCGGAATCGCCGTTACCAACACGCCCATTATACTGACCGATGCGACAGCCGAGACCGCGCTGGGCCTGATGCTCGCCTGCGCGCGCCGCTTCATCGAGGGCGATGCCTTGACACGTCAAGGTCAGTTCACGGGCTGGGCGCCGCTGTTTCACCTCGGGCAGGGGCTCTACGGCAAGACTGCGGGCATCGTTGGCGCGGGGCGCATCGGCGCGCGCGTGGCCGCCACGCTCGCGCGCGGCTTTGACTGCAAAATCCTGTATTGCAACAGGCAGCGCCGGCCCGAGCTCGAGCGCGAGACCGGCGCACAATGGAAAACGCTCGATGAGCTGCTGCGCGAGAGCGATTTTGTCAGTGTGCACTGCCCGCTCACGGCGCAGACGCGGCATCTGATTGACAGCCGCGCGCTTGCGCTGATGAAGCCCACGGCGTGCCTGGTCAATACCGCGCGCGGCCCCGTTGTGGATGAAATCGCGCTGGTGGCGGCGCTAAAGGCCGGCACGATCGCGGGCGCGGGGCTTGATGTGTACGAGAACGAACCGGCACTCGCGCCGGGGCTGGCGGAACTCAAGAACGTGGTGCTGCTGCCCCATATCGGCAGCGCGACTCACGAAACGCGCGAGACCATGGGCTTGATGTGCGCACAGGCCGTGATCGACGTGCTGCAGGGGCGCGAGCCAAAGAACCGCGTGGTTTAGCTACAGCGAGATCGAGCGTTGGAGAGATGGAGAGATCGCAAAAGCCAAGACTGCTGTTGCCATCTCTCGATCTCTCAAACTCTCAGGCCTCACTTCGCCAGTTTCGCGATGATCTCCCATTCTTCGGGCCGCACCGGCTGCACGCTCAGGCGCGAGCCTTTCTGGGTCACCATCATGCGCTCGAGCCCGGGCGTTTTCTTGAGCGTTGAAAGCTCAAGGCGCGCGGCCAGCTGGCGCACGAACTTGATGTCCACGTTGAACCAGGTCGGGTTCTCGCGATTGCTTTTGGCGTCGAAGGACTCGTGGCCTTTCTTGAAGGCCGTTTCATCGGGATATGCGGTCTTACAGACCTCGGCCAGGCCGGTGATGCCGGGCTCGTCGCCGCTGGCATAGAAGAGAACGGTATCGCCCACGCGCATGTCATCGCGCATGAAGTTGCGCGCCTGGTAGTTGCGAACCCCGCTCCAGGCGGTCACGCCGTCGCGCTCGAGGTCGTCAATTGAATAGACGCCGGGTTCACTCTTCACCAGCCAAAAGCGCTTGGCCATAGGTCTCTCCGCACAGATTGTGCCATGGACGCACGGGCCACAAATAGGCAAGACGCGGAGAGTGCTCTCTCCGCGTCTTGCGCGCTTGGGCCGGTCGGCTGACTAGCGCCCGCAGTTGTCCTTTCTGGCGCGCACTTCCCAGTGGCCGCCGATGCACTTCTTGACCTTCTTGGTCTTCCAGCAACCCTCGACAAACACGCGCTCGCAGACTGTCTTGTAGTGGCCGGGGATCACCTTGCACACCTGCTTGTCCTCGTAGTGCGCGGGGATGCACTTCTTCACGCGCTTGTCCACGTAGTGCGCGGGCTCGCACTTCTCGACCTGGCGGCATTCGTAGTGCGCCGGCACCCACACACACTCATTGACGTAGTAAATGTTCCCGCAGCGGTCGCGCCGGGCCACGCGCTTGCTGACGTGCTGGCCCGCCACGTACACCTTTTCCTCGACCGTGTAATGCCGCGCCGGTACGAGCACGCGCTCGGTCACCCACACGTGCTGTTCTTCAACATAGACGCGCTCGGTCACGGTCACGTGCTGGTCGGGCACCCACACCTGTTTCTCGACGTGCGTCCAGTGGCCCGCCTCCTGGTAGCGCTCCTCAACCCATTCGAAATCCTCGACCCACACGCGCTCCTGGCCGACCCCTCGATCGCGGCCGTTGTCGCGCCGCTCTTCCTTCTCCTTGCCAACCTTTACCTCAACATTCCCGCGGCCAACCCTGACGCTGACCTGGGCGCTGGCGGCCGTCGCGCCGAGGCTGAGCATCGCGACGCCTGCTAACAGTGCGAGTGGTTTGAACATGGCTTTCTCCCGGTAAGTCGGGCCTGGCCCGACCTGATTTTCTGGTCCCTGCGCAGCACCCTTGCTGCACGCTTTTGAAAGATAACCCACACAGCGAACTATGCGTAACTCTTTATTGTACATATACTTATGTGCTTGAACTCTGGCAGCCTCCGCCGGAAATCCGGCAGTTTGTGGGGCCGAGCGATGGAGTGTTCGAGAGTTTGAGAGATGGCCACTTCAGTGCACCGTTCAGGCCATTGCCATCTCTCAAACTCTCCATCTCTCCGTTTTACCGGCACACCGCGCGAATCTCGTAGTGCCCGCCGATGCACTTCTTGACCATGCGCGTCTTGATGCAGCCCGGCACGAACACCTTCTCGCACACGGTCTCAAAGTGGCCGGGGATGCACTTGACCACTTCGCGGCATTCCTCGTGCGCGGGGATGCACTTCTCAACCTGGCGTTCGACGTAATGCGCGGGGATGCATTTCTCGACCTTGCGGATTTCGTCGTGCTCCGGGACGTACTTGATTCTCCGGAACGTGAAGCATGAGCCCGTCGCGAAGTGCATGGTTTCGTTGTACTCCACAAACTGGCCCTTCACGCGCACCTTCTTATCGACGAGTATCTTCTGCTCCGGCACCAGCACGCGCTCGGTCACGATCACCTTTTTTTCCGGCACCAGGAAGCGCTCGTGCACGGTGATGTGCTGCTCTTCGATCCAGACCTGGCGCTCGCGCATTTCGAAGCGGCCCTCTTCCTGGTAACGCTCCTCGACCAACTCGAAATCCTCAACCCAGACACGCTCGTGCCGAACCTGCTGGCGCGGCTGGACAATTTCCGGGGCGCGTCTTGGGTTGCGCCCCGGTGAGTGTCGCTGGGCGTGCGCGTCGCTGGCACCCAGACTGAGGATGGTGGCTCCGATAATGACTGCAAGTGGCTTGAACATGGCTTTCTCCCGTGAGTCGGGCAGCGCCCGGCTGATTCAGTTTTCGCGGCTTCGTGCCGCACGAGCATTAGTCGCTGGCAGCGCGCGCATGTTTCTCGCTTTCCCGCGGGGCAGGGCGCACGCCCGAGAACTGGCAGCACGGGCGCATTCGGTAACGCCACAGGGAGAGATGGAGTGTTTGAGAGATGGAGCGATTGCAGAGACGGTATGCCGCAAGTGCCTTTGCCATCTCTCCATCTCTCATGCCGTGAAACCCTCGAACATGCGCGCGCTTCGTGCTAGAACACGCCCATGCCCGCGCCCAAGAAAGTGCTCTTCTCTGAAGCCCAGATCGCCAAGCGCCTTGATGCGCTCGCTTCGCAAATCCTCAAGGACTACAAGGGCAAGCGCATGCTCTGCCTTGTCGTGCTGCGCGGCGGATTCTTTTTCGCCAGCGACCTGATCCGGCGCATAGCCGCGCTGGAGCCGGAGCTCGATTTCGTGAGGCTGACGAGTTACGTCGGCGCCAAAAGTTCGGGCGCGCCACTGTTTCGCGGCCAGTTGCCCAACTGCAGCGGCTACGACGTGCTGGTGATCGAGGATTTGGTCGACACGGGCACAACGCTGAGCGCGCTCGACGAAGCCATCCGCGCGCAGGGCCCGCGCTCATTGAAGTATGCCGTGGCCGTGGACAAGCGCGCGCGGCGCAAAGTGAAGTTCGATTGCGATTACGTAGCCTTCGACCTCGAGCGCGACGCGTTTTTGGTCGGCTACGGCATGGACATCGAAGGCAAACACCGCACGCTGCCCGACATCCGCGAAGCCGAGTAACCCGCCAAACGGAGGGAGCGGCTTACGCAAGTAAGCCGTCCATTCGTCTGCAAGCCACGCAAAAAAATCGCCAGCGCCGCGGACGCGGGGCCGACCGCGCCGGGTTCAGCAAGCTTGGAGCTAGGGCCTCCGGCCCTAGTGACTAGGCCCGGAGGGCCTAGCTCCGCGCCTCCCCTCCACCCGACGATTCGCACCACTAGTAGCCGCCCCAAAGAAGGGGCCGTTACTCCACCCGAACTAATCAATCATCCACTCCCAGTCATTGTTCAGGCGGACAATGCTACTCACGTAAGCTGCGCGACCTCCAACGACAGCCCTCTGAGCCGTTCCGATTCAATAAGTTGCCGCACTTTCTGAGATACGAAGATCAATCGTTCGGGTCGAAGTAACCCGCGTCGGACGCCAACGTAGCCCGCTGAACTGATGAAATCTGTCTTTCCCTGTGTTGCCCGTTCAATCGTGACTACTGAGAGCCGATTCAACCCGAGCTTATCGCCAGCAGGGCAGCGGTACATTCCTTCGTCATCCATATCAAACGGACCAATTCCAAAGAGGGTAGGCGGGACTACGCTAACCGTTGCGGACTTGATGGTGAGCTGAAACCACCCACCGTTCTGATCGTCAACCTTCCCGGGGGAGACGATTGGGCCAAACTCGACACCCGAAATGCGCTCGCGCTCGAAAATCCTCTTCGCGCGCGCAGACGCGACTTTTTCGCCTCCAATTGTGCTCGCGAAATCCACTGATTTTGGCAGCCGTCGCGCCGGCAGAACCAATGGGCCTATCTGTATCGCTCCCGACCCGCACGCAGGGCAACCGGAATCTTCATCGTATCGAGTACCGTTCTCTTCGCCCGCTGGTTCGAAGTGCTTCAGGAACTCGACATGAAACCTCTCGGCTGTTGCGAGTTCCGACTTGTCAAAGACCCGATGGAATTTCCAACCGTAAAAGAAAGGCTTTCCCTCAGTAGAATTGAGAAAGTGTTGCAACTCGCCGACGCGCCGATATTTGGGGTCATCGGTTCGAACAACCACCTTTCGAACCGATGTGCCCAAGCGTACGCCTTCTCCCTCCTCAAAGAGCAGGTGGGCAAAGTCTTCATCAATTCGAAACTCGCAGGACTCAGCTTTCATATGGCTAGTAATCGCAGCGGGTGTTTTGTGCGCTCCGCCCGAATCAGTTGCACAGATTTCCGGCGCATTGGCCGGAGATAAACACTCCCCTGCGTTGACTTGGGCCGTAGCCGGGCTTTGCAAAACCACGGCGTTCATTCCCCGGTTTGCGCAACTCACATTAGCAACGCGCGGCTTGGCCTTGGCTTTCTTTGTGGCCTTGTGGCTTCGTGGGCTTGGTGTTGCCTTGGGTTTGTTAGCCAGCGCCACAACAGTCCCGTGTGTCAACGCGGAGTGTTTTTCGCGTGCCGAAACGGCTCCCCGCCTTTACAGGCTTGTCTTTACAAACAACGCGTGGGGCAATTGACTTTGAGCCTGCGGAGCAGGCGATGTTCAATAGCGAGGGGCGGAAGCCCCTCGAACCCG
The DNA here is from genome assembly GCA_020845475.1 of Planctomycetota bacterium. Lineage (GTDB taxonomy): Bacteria > Planctomycetota > UBA8742 > UBA2392 > UBA2392 > UBA2392. The sequence goes on along the minus strand of JADLFN010000039.1, from coordinate 117,339 downwards.
GCGTTTCCGGGAAGGTCAAGCCTGCGGAGCGGGCGGCGCTTTCTGTGCAAGTCGTGCAAACACCGCGTCGCCCGCTTCGCGGGCTTGGACGTTTTTCTTGCCGTGAATTCGTGGGGCTTCCGCCCCACGCTACTTTTCGCCGCCTGCTCCGCAGGCTCACAACAGCGATTCGCCGAAAGTTGTGTGTAAAGACAAGCCTTGGCCCTTCGACTTTGCTCAGGGCAGGCTGGCGGGACTGTGCGTGATCCGCAAATCACCAACCACCAACCACCAGCCACTCAATTGTCAAAGATCTCTCGAGCCCTTCTGCCCTGGTCGAGTCAGGCCGTGGTTGAGCGTGCGGGCTTTGCCCCTGTTCACGCTCCTTAGCCGACCTTCGAGGTCGCCGCCACCTGGGGCGTGGCTTTGGTTTCTCCTGTGGCCGGCTCGGCTTGCCTGGCGCCGGCCTGGGGCGGTGTATGGCCGGTTTGCTGGGCGTCCTTCTTGATCTGCTTCATCGTGTCCATGACGTAATCAGCAACGTCGATCAGCGCTTTCTCCGTCAATTCCTTGATCTGCTTGCGGCGCACCTCTCTCTCGCGAATCGCGCGCAGGTGCGTAGCCGCGCTGACGGGCACGCGGCAGGGCAGGGGCTCTTCGCCCTTCTTGAGGAGCTCGAGGTTCTTGGCGGTGATAAGTTGCTCGAGTTCGCGCGACTGGTCGCCGCTTTTGATGATCAGGTCGAGGGATTGAATCTCGCGCTCGAGTTCCGGGACATGGAGCGAGCCCAGGCAGGCCTCCATGGATTTCTTGGCGAACTCGTGGCCGGGCTCGCCTTGCGCAAAGCTGCCCAGTACCTCGCGGGCGTCGGCGAGTCTGCGCTGGTGCATTTCTTCGCGCTGGCGCGCGAGTTCTTCCTTCGATGTTTGTTCGGCACGGTATGGGTTGCTCATGGCTTTCTCCTTAGGGATGCCCAAAGCGTACAACGTGCTGCGACAAAACCGGGCGAAGCGTCAGGGGATGGGCCCGTCCCTTCACCTTGCCACTATCGCGCAGCCTTTCTTTGGCTTGAATTGCGCACACGGCATGGGCCACGAACCCGACGAGCTTGGCGAATTGTTTGCGCCCACGACCACCAGGCGCGGCTTGATCGTGCGCGCGGTGCTGTTTGTGATTGGCGGTCTGCTGGTGGTTTACGGCGTTCTGGGCGTGATTCTGCCGGTGCTGCCCGGCTTTCCGTTCCTGCTGATTGGCATGCCGCTGATGGCCGCCTCAAGCGAGCGCGCGCGCGGCTGGATGAACATGCTGGATCGCAAATTTCCGCTAACGTTGCGGCTGCTGCTGCGGCGCATGAGGCTGGAAGCGCCGCCTCAGAACGCCGATGAAACGGAGCGCGCCCGCTGGCGGCGCAGCGTGCTGATGACGGTGCTGATCTGGCTGGCGCTGGCGGCCGTGGGCTCGGCAATCGCGGTGGCTTCGCGGCTGGCGTGGCTGAGTTGGATTGAACCTCTCCTGTAATTCGGCTCGAAGTGCATCGCCTGCGGCTTGCGCAGGCCGTGACGGGAGGCCGCACTGGCACTAGACTCATCCCACCCGCGAGGCAAAAGATGGGCTGGACGACTCAGGTTGTGGGCGTACGCCACGCCTTGTTTGAAGACACCACCTTGCTGGTGGTCGCTCGCATGGTGGTTGACGAATGGAGCCGCACGCCGGCTGCGTTTCCCAGCGTTTCTCCGCATCTGGAAAGATGGCACCTGCAGTGGGCGCAGTACGCGCCCGGCGTGGTGGACCTAAACCTGGAGACCATCGCGTCAAGTTACTTTGCAACCAAGGAATTATTGCAGCTGCTGGGAATCGTGGAGGCGCAACTGCAGAAGCGCGGCCCCGCCATTCCCCGGGACGAAATGAGGACCAGGTGGTCGATCGGAGATGTTTTCTGGCTCAAAGACCAGGAAACGATTCCATTTCTTGACACAACGAGAAGTTTGAAACACCTACTCGAGCCGGTCGTGGCGCCGGAAAGGGGGACCTTCAAACGCATCAAACAATACGATCTCGGCGAATGCCCGTCGTGCGAACAAGGTATGGTATGCGTGGCCAAGCGAAGCGACGGACGCCTTTTTGCGATTTGTGAAGAGTGCGAGGCAGAGTGGGTTGATTTGGCGCTTGCGCCAAAGCGCGAGGGCATGTTGCCCTGCGGTGCGGCGCACGATGTGTGGCCACCACTTTGGCCGACCAAAGAAGAGATCATCAACGCGGGATTGTCTGAACGTGTTGAAGAGAGCGATGACGAAATCAGGTTACCGCCCGCGGATGAAACCGAGTCAGCCGAATAGCTCCTGATCTCCCGCGTGCCGCCCAGTTCATGCGGCATCATCTCTGATTGGCTCGTCGTGGGCGCGGGCGTGGCCGTGGCGACGCATTTCGCGTGGCAGGCATGGGTTGCGCCAAACCCGAATTGACCTGACGCGCTCGCGCCCGGCGGTGTTTAATCGTCACTATGGAAATGAAACACGCGATTTGGGCGACGGCGGGGCTTACGGCCATCATGGCGCTAATCGTGATCGCCGTGGCAATGTCGGCCCTACTCAGCACCGACGCGCCGCCCGCCGCCGCGGGCGGCCCAGCCGCGCCTGCAAACTCCGCGCAGGAGCGCGTCCTGCGCGGCTATGACGTTGCGTTCTGGGGCGAAGGCCGGCCCTTTGTGCGCGTAAAGGAACGCTTCTTTGGCGAAGTGAACACGGTCAACCTGGTAACGCACCTTGCGTTTGAGCTGCATTATGCTGAAAGCGGCCCCGCCGACGAAGGCGGCTACACTTATCAGCAGGCCGATCCGGCGGCGGTGGAGAACACGTACCGCTTTGGCTTGTGCCACGAATACGGTCTGTTCGGCCTTGCGCCCAACGCCAAAGAAGCCGCGCGCATCTATCAAATCGCGGCGATGTCAGGCCACTCCGAGGCCAGGGAAGCCGCGCAAAGGCTCGGCGGCGGCAGGTAGCGTTCAACAAGTTATCAACGGCCCGCAAACCCGCGTGACAAGCGGCTCGCAAGGCGATTGCCGAGCGGGTTTGAGGCTTGTTTGCGGGCGCCATTGCCCCTATTATCCCGCCCTTCGATTGCAGATAGTCGATTGCCGATTGTCGATTTTCGATTGGGACTGACGTCCTGCGCACCATCGGGGCAAAGCCCAAGGCGCGAGAGCGCCAATCGAAAATCCGAAATCGAAAATTGAAAATCGCAATGCATCGCACGCCGCATTGGCCGTTCGCCATGCGGCAAATGAAAGACCGTTCATGGCCAAGAAGCCCGAAGACGCCCCAGCCGCGCCGATTAATCCCAAGAACGTCGAGCCGCTGAACATCGCCGACGAAATGCGCGAGAGCTACCTCACGTACGCCATGAGCGTGATCGTGGCGCGCGCCTTGCCCGATGTGCGCGACGGCCTGAAGCCCTCGCAGCGCCGCGTGCTCGTGGCGATGAATGACTTGAACCTCGGCCCCACGGGCAAGTTCAGAAAGTGCGCCAAGATTGCCGGCGACACCTCGGGCAACTATCACCCGCACGGCGAGGCCGTGGTTTACCCGACGCTGGTGCGCATGGCGCAGAGCTTCAACACACGCTATCTGCTCGTCGATCCGCAGGGCAACTTCGGCACCATCGACGGCGACCCGCCGGCCGCCATGCGTTACACGGAAGCCCGCCTGACGCGCGCCTCTGTGGACATGATGGAGGACCTGGAAAAAGACACCGTCGATTACATCGATAACTACGACGGCACGCGCCAGGAACCCAGCGTATTCCCCGGCAAATTCCCCAACCTGCTCTGCAACGGCACGGGCGGCATCGCCGTCGGCATGGCCACTTCCATGCCGCCGCACAACGTGAACGAAGTCTGCGACGGCATTGTAGCGATCATCGACGATCCTGAGCTGCCCATCGAAGCCCTGATGAAAATCATCAAGGGCCCTGACTTCCCCACCGGCGGCGTGATCCACGGCCGCAAGGGCATCACCGACGCCTACAAAACGGGACGCGGCATCGTGACGGTGCGCGGCAAGGCCGAGATTGAGGAAAGCGACCACGGCAAGAGCCAGATCATCATCACCGAGATTCCGTATCAGGTGAACAAGACCACGATGATCGAAAAGATCGCGGAGCTGGTGAAGACCGACGCGATCTCGGGCGTGAGCGACATCAAGGATTACTCGAAGGAAGACATCAAGCTGGTCATCGAGATCAAGCGCGACGCCGACCCGAACATCGTGCTCAACCAAATTTACAAGCACACGCAACTGCAAAGCAGCTTCAGCATCATCAACATCGCCATCGTCGAGGGCAAACCCCAGACGCTGAATCTCAAGCAGCTGTGCGAGGCTTATCGCGATCACCGCAAGAACGTGATCCTGCGCCGCACGCGCTGGCTTTTGAACAAAGCCAAGGCGCGCCATCACATCGTCAGCGGCCTGCTCGGCGCGCTGGATCTGATCGACGCGATCATCAAGCTGATCCGCGCCGCGAAGGATGTCGATGAAGCGCGCGAAAAGCTGATGGCCATGAAGGTGAAGTTCCCGCCCGCACCCAAGGGGCTGGAGCTGGAGTCAGGCACCAGCTTCACGCGCCTGCAGGCCGATGCGATTTTGGCCATGACGCTGAGCAAGCTGACGGGGCTGGAGCGAACCAAGCTGCAGGAGGAGTTTGACGCGCTCTTGAAGGAGATCGAGGACTTGATGGACATCCTCGCCAAGGACTCGCGCGTATTCAAGATGATCAAGGACGACCTGGCCGACATCAAGAAGCGCCACGGCGACGAGCGCCGCACCGCGATCAAGGGCGAGATCGGCGAGTTTGACATCACCGATCTGATTCCCGACGAGCAAGTCGTGGTGACGATTTCCTTCGAGGGCTACATCAAACGCGTGCCCCTGCTTGACTACCGCAAGCAAAACCGCGGCGGCACGGGCAGCGTGGGCGCGAAATCAAAAGAAGGCGATTTCATCGAGCACTTCTTTCTCGCCAGCACCCACGATTACCTGCTCGTGTTCACGACCCTGGGCAAGCTGTTCTGGCTCAAGGTCTACGACATTCCCGAGTTCGGCAAGACGGCCAAGGGCCGCGCGCTGGTGAACCTGCTTTCCATGAGCAACGTGGAAAAAGTCAGCGCCTGCATTCGCGTGCGCGAGTTCAAGGAAGACCGCTTCCTGATGTTCGCGACGAGCCAGGGCACGGTCAAGCGCACCTCGCTTGACGCCTACTCCAACGTGCGCAACGCCGGCATCAAGGCCATCAAGCTCAACGAGGGCGACCGCCTGATTGACGTGATGGAAACCGGCGGCGCCGACGAAATCGTGCTGGCCAGCAAACTGGGCATGGCCATTCGCTTCCCTGAAAGCGAAGTGCGCCCCATGGGCCGCGACGCGGCCGGCGTGATCGGCATGAAGCTCGAAGAAAAGGACGAGGTCGTCAGCATGGCCGTGGTGAATCGCAAAGCCTCGCTGATTACGGTGTGCGAGAAGGGCTTTGGCAAGCGCACGGCCTACGACGAATACCGCATCCAGCACCGCGGCGGCGTGGGTTTGATCAACGTGCGGATTTCCGACAAGAACGGCGAAGTCGTCGCGGCCAAGAGCATTTACTCGGGCGACGAAATCATGGTCATGACGCGCCAGGGCGTGGTGCTGCGCACGACGGTCACCGAAGAGAGCATGCGCGAAATCGGCCGCGCCACCATGGGCGTGCGCCTGATGAAAGTGGCCGATGACGACGCCATCGTCAGCGTCGTCAAGATCATGAACGAGGAAGAAGAGGTGGCGAAGGCCGAAGGCGACGCACCGCCGCCCGAGCCCACCAAACCCGGCCAGCCCGTCAAGGAAGTCGAGGTCAAGCTCTCCACGGCGCAGGCGCTCGAAAAGGCCAAGAAAGAAGCCGACGATGCGCTCAAGCGCGTACAGGATGCCCTGAAAGAAGGCCCCCCGCCCAGCAAGCGCGCCAAGAAAGTGGACGACGAGGACGACAAGAAGAAGAAGTAACCGCAGGAACCACAATTCAGAGCCCGTCCGGTCACGGACGGGCTTCTGCGTTCAACAACGGCAGCCGCCGCTATGGCAGATGACCGCCGATGCAGTCAATTTTAGTGCTAACGTCAGCAATCATCCGTTCATAGCTTTGGTAACACACGGAGCCATCATGCGCGGCTTGATCCTTTTCCCAGCAATCCTGTTGCTCAGCGCGTGTACGACCGTGCAGCATTCCAACGACCCCGCGCCGGAGATATCCATGCGCGAACAGTTCACGAAATCGCTGCACGCGCGCCTTGCCGATGCCGAAGTTGCGCTGACGCGCTTTGACAACGCCGGCGCCTTGCGCATTCTCGACGAAGTCGAAGGCGCGTCCAAAGACTGGAAGAAGACTTCGCCCAGTGAAGACGTGGCCCTTGGCTGGCTGGCCGAACAGTCGCGCGAGATTCGGTTCATTGCCACGATCTTCAGCGCCGACGAGCAGACAGACAAACTCAAGGAGCTATTCACAGCCGCGCCTGATCGCCTGTACGAACGTTTTGTGGGCGACGGCACCACGATGCAAAGCCCCGCTTGCTGGCAACTCTACGCTATTTCCGGGCGCGAGGGTGAGGCGCTGCGCGCGTACGACCGCATGCTCGTCCTGCTCGAGGGCAAGCAGCACGACGTCAAGCGTTTCCGGCTTTCCATGTTGCGCGGCTCAACGCTCGCCGGGCTCGGCAGCGAAGAAGCCGCGCGCGCAGCGATTGTCGAGGCCGACATCATCTTGACGCGTGTGCCCGCGGCCAAAGTTGAGGATCTTCCGGCGTTTGGAACCTATTGCCTGTTGCGCGCGCTGGTGCTGGCGCGCGGCCACAATTATGCGGGCGCCGAGTCCATGCTCATGGCGAAGTTCAAAGACATTCCCGAGCACATCGCCAAGCCGCGCATCGAGCGGTACGGAAAAGCGTTCAAGGAGCTCGCGCAAACCTGGCCCGCCGAGGAAGAACGCTACACCAAAGAGCCGGCGGATTTGCCCAAAGTCGAATTCGAAACCGACAAGGGCAAGCTGGTGCTTACGCTCTTTGAGGACGATTGCCCCAACACTGTCGCCAGCTTCATCACACTGGTCGAAAAGGGCTTCTACGACGGCACCGTGTTCCATCGCGTGGTGCCGCATTTTGTGGTTCAGGGCGGCGACCCTGACGGCACGGGCTCCGGCGGGCCGGGCTACAGCATCAAGCGCGAAGCGACGCGGCTTCACTTTCGGGGCAGCATCGGCATGGCACGAAGCGCCGACCCGGACAGCGCGGGCTCACAGTTCTATTTCTGCCTGAGCGCCGCCACGACACACCACCTCGACAACGGCTACTGCGTGTTCGGCCGCGTTTCGCAGGGGCTGGAAGTGATGGATCAATTGCGCCTGGGCAGCAAGATCATCAAAGCCCGCGTGCTGAACAAGCGCGCCCACGAGTACAAAGTCGAGAAGCTGCCAGAAAAGAAGTAGGGGCCCAAAGATCTGTGGGTCAACAGAGTTACAGACAATCGTGTCGGGTTGAAAAGCCTATCCACTCACGAATGCAACAATGGCTTGGATGACACTCGCAGAGACTGATGACTTCAGCCTGCCTTTTCGGCCAAGAATCAGGTCCTGATTCGCGGTGAACAGAACTTTCGGCCTGATGTAACTCAAATCTATCGGCAGCCGACCCCAATGGAAGTCGGCGGGTGTGATGGAAATGGTGTTGTCATCACCGTAAGGCTGACTTGTGATTTGACAAAGAAGGTAGTCCTCGCCACCACATGGGTTCACAACAAACGCTGGTCTCTCCTTCGAATCCGTGAGGTCGGAAAAAGGAAAATCGACCCACAAGACATCACGCTTTACATACTGCGCCAAGCAGCATCCTCCTCAGGACGATCCCAATCTCGCCGCAGGGTTTTTTCACTAGCGATCGAGTTGATTCTGGATTCGGGTCTGGAAACGACGCTCTTGCGAGATTTCTTCATACGCGAAGCGTCAAACGCTTCTCGCATCGCGGCAGTAACCGACGAACTCCGTCCCGCAGGATGGAAATGAACTTGAATCGTCAGCTTGATGCCCAGCTCCGGTGCTTCAGCTTCGATTTCTCGTGGGATTGCTGTTGGAGCACTCATTCGCCACCTCCACCATCGACCTTGGTCTGACGCTTCCTGATAACCACACTCGCGACATCTATCAGCTCGCCATTGACCACGACGTTCAAATCGTATGTGCCTTCGCGAGGCAGTACAACAGGCTCAGCGACACCATCCTTCACGTTGATAATCGGCAACGCATAACCCGTACTTGTTCGCCCGATTCCAGCCTGGCCATTCTTGCTAGGCCTGATGTTCGCTTCACAACTCCAAAGGGTCTCCGTCGAACCACCCTGTTCAGGCGTCAGATTGTCTCTAATTTCCAAACCTACGGTCAACCCATCTCCGATGAATACATCTTTGAGGTGCACGTACGCGTAACCGCCAATTGGAGATGGGAATTTATCGGCCCAAAACAGGTCAAATAGCCCCACGAGCGTCCATTTCTTGCTGCTCTGAACCGCTCCATCACAAAGCAGGATGTAAACCTTCTTGTCGTCAGCCACTCTGCGCATCTCTCCTGTGTCGGGTTTCCACAATGTCTTGCCCCACATTCTATCAACATCAATGGATTTTGCGACTGCTAGCAGCGGAGTACTTCAAAGTTAGGATTCCTTCATGATCAAACCCGCGAAAATCCTGCATCTATGCGTTGGGCTCGAGGGCACGCCGGACTTGACGCGTCAAGCCTGCGATGAAATCGAACTCGTCGAGGGCAAGGGCATCAAGGGTGACAAGAAGTTCGGCAAGTCCACCTCGCGCCACGTCAACCTGATCACGCAGCACAGCTATGACTGGTTCAAGGCCAGTTTCAAGCGCGAGCTCAAGGCGCCGGGCGGCTTTGGCGAGCAGGTCGTGGTATCGAGCGAGCTGGACGTCAACTGGCTTCCGCTTGGCACGAAACTCCAAGTCGGTGAAGCCGTGCTCGAACTCGCCAAGCCGCGCCAGCCGTGCATGCACTTTGCCTCGAGCGTGGAGGCGCCCAGCGAAGAACTGTTCGTGGGCCACGTGGGCATCATGTGCCGCGTGCTCAAGGGCGGCAAAGCGCGCGTGGGCGACGCCGTAAAGGTGCTTTGACCGGGCGCAAGCGCGCTGCCCGTGCCACCTTGCCCTTGCCGCCGGGCGTGCGTAAAACGTTCCATATGAAACTTGGCCTGCTTATCTCTTTTCTCGGCGTGTGCATTGCCGCGTTTGCGTGGGTGCTGGTGGGCCCGACACCCGAGCCGATTCTGCCGCACATTCCCGTGCTCTCCGATGGCGACGTGCCGCTGCTGATTGTGGGTGCTCTGGGCGGTGCGTGGGCGCTCTGGGGCGGATTTCAGGCCATGCGCCTGGGCGAAAGCAAACTTGGCAAACTGCTGGCCGCGCTGCTGATGCTGCTGGGGCTGGTCGGCTCGGCGGGGTTGTTTGGCTTCATGCTTGTGGGCACCAAAATGATGCCGCCGCCCGCCGACATGAAAACCGGTCAGGCCATGCCCGAGTTCACTCTGCCCGACGCCACAGGCAAGGATTTCGCGTTCAGCAGCCTCAAAGGCAAGCGCGTGATCCTGATCTTCACGCGCGGCTTGTGGTGAGCGTATTGCGTTCGCGAGTTGCGCGAATACCAGAATGTCTATGACGAAGTGAAGAAAGCCGGCGGCGAGATGGTGGCCATCTGCAACGACCCGCCCGGCGATTTGAAAACGAGAGCCGAGAAGTACGGCCTCAAAATGGTGTTGTTGAGCGACTCCAAGGCGCTGGTTTCGAAAATCTATCACCTCGAGCACAAGGGCTTGAACATCCGCGACCCCGACCAGAGCGGAGCGCGGCCTGCCGTTTTGTTCCTGAACTCCGATTTGACGCTGTCCAGCGAGCATCAAACTGACGACATGCGCCACCACCTCACCAACGACGAACTGCTCGCGCGCTTCAAGGCTGCCAAGTAACAGCGGGTGGCGCCCGTGGGGCGGCCTGCGAAAGTACCCGCGTTGTGGTAAGCTGGATGCGTTGTCAGCCACTACCTCTTGAAGGCCCTGCACCTCCCCTTGGAAGCGCATGGCGGATTGTTCCAAAATTGAAGACCATGAACTCGTCAAGCGTTGCCTGACGGGCGACCGCAGCGTTTTTGAAGAGGTGGTGCGCCGTTACCAGAACAACATCTACGGCCTGTGCCTGCGCAAAGTGGCAGACCTGGGGCAGGCCCAGGACATCGCGCAGGAGACCTTTGTGGTGGGCTATGAAAACCTCGCCCGCCTCAAAGATCCGGCGCGGCTCAAGGCCTGGCTGATGGGCATCGCGAGCAACCTGATTCGCGACTATTACAAGCGCCGCAAGATCGCCGGCCTGCCCGAGGGCCACGACTTGGAAGTGGTGGGCATGGACCCGCTGGAGTCCATTGAGCAGCGCGAGCGCCACGAACTGCTGTACAAGGCGATTGCCACGCTCTCCGAGCGCTACAAGGCGGTGCTGATCAAGCGCTACCTGGAAGAATGTGAGTACCCCGAAATCGCGGAAGAACTGGGGCTTTCGGTGGGGGCCGTGGAAGTGTGCATGCACCGCGCCCGCAAGGCCCTGGCCGGCGCGCTGAAAGAACTGATGCCGGACGTATAGCCGGCGAGGGCTGAATACAGGTAAGGAAGCCACAGAGAAGTCCACTAACAGGCGGAATCGAAGACCGGGCCATGAACCGTGAGCACCTCGACATCCTGATGAATCGCGCCATCGACGGCAAAGCCTCGCCGCCGGAGCGTGAGGAGCTTGCCCGCGCGCTGCTGTCGGATCCCACGATGCGCGCCGAGTACGATGAATTGATTGGTGCGCATCTCTCGACGGTGGCGCTGTTTGAACGTCTGGAATTGCCCACGGATTTCACGGCGCGCGTGATGCGCAAAGTTCAGCCTGATCACGTGCCCACCGACGCCGACCTCACCGCGATCATTGAAGACAGCAACCTGGGAACGCAGTTGGCGGCAGAACAGGCGGCCTTTGCGGCGCCCACCTCGCGGCGCACGGCGCTGCTGCGCCGCCAGGCCACGATCACCACCCTACTTTCGAGCATCGGCGCCGTTTCTGCGGCAGCCGCGCTGTTTCTGGCCATAGGTTTCCTCACGGGCATCATCGGGAGTGGCAAGCCGCATTCGCCGCCTGAAGTTTCGGGCCAGCCGGTTCCGGTGCGCGATGGCGCTGCGCCACCCCCCCGGCGTGAAGCTGCAACGCCGGGCAAGGGGCCGCAATCCGGCGCGCCCGAAGCGCCGAAGTCGGAGCCCAGTCTGCCCCCGGCGCCCGCGCCCAAGCGCGAAGGCACAGTCGAAGAAGACGAAGAGGACAAGCTTCCGCCGGTCAAGAAAGATCAGGTTGTTGAACACCCCGAGGAAGGTTCAGGCCGCGAAAGAACGGCGCCGCCAAGGGGCGAAGAGCCCAAGAACGACGGGCCCAAGCCCAAAGTAGAGACGCCGCCCGTTGAGGAAAAGAAGGAGCCGGCCAACCCCGGCGCCGGCCCCATTCCCGGCACGAGCGTTGAGCCCAAGAAGCCAAACGAGCCCGAAAGCACCGATTCCCCGCCCAAGGCGCCGCAGACCCCCGCTGCCTGGGGCCGCATGCTCAGCGTGCCTTCGGGGCGCGTCAATCTGCCTGATGAAGGCGGCAAGCTTGTGGCGCTGGACACTGAAGTGGAATTGCGCGTGGGCATGAAACTGACCACAAGCGCCAACTGCATTTCCGTATTCAACTGGCGCGCGGGCGGCCATTTTGCGGCGGGCAGGCGCACGGTGTTCACCCTGACATCCGAGGGTTTCAACTTCGAAGACGGTGAAGTTGCCGTTGATTTTGACGGCGGCAAAGTGTCGCCGGTCGTCGGCTTTGACGCTTATGCGCTGACGGTCAAGTCGGGGATGGTGCTGGTGGTGCGCAAGACTGCGCGCAAGGTGGCCATCTCCCAGTCCAGCGGGCAAAGCGTGCTGCGCTTTGGCGAACACACCTTAACGATTGAAGCCGGCGCGCAGGTGGATGTCGAGTTCGGCAAGATGCCGGCCACTCCCAAGGTGAAGCCCTTTGTGCTGCCGGAGTGGTGCGGCGTGGTGCGCCGTGAAGTAAATCTGGCGCGCATCGACAAGCTGCTTTCGGCGCGCAAGCTGAGCCGTGTCGAATCCACCGCACTTCAGGATCAGATTGTGCGCCTGGGTCGTTTGCCCCACGCCAGCTACACGCTCGCGGCGCTGATGAACCGGGTGCTTGAGCTCGAGAGCTTCAGCGTGAAGGACCTGACGGGCATCCTGGGCGAAGTGGAGGAAGCCTACCAGGGCAACCAGGAACTTTCGCTCGATGAGACGCTGAAAATGGCACTGGAGTGCACGTGCGAGGTCAAGAGCTACGCCGATTGGTCCAAACGTTTTGCCAATCGCCTCCGCGAGTTCGCCAAGCGCGACCTCGTGAAGGACAAAAAAGGCGAAGCGCGCGACGCCAAAGAACTGCCCAATGGCCAGCGCGACGGCAGCAAGAAGGCCGAAGAGCCCAAGGACGGCGACAAAGCGCTCGAAAAACAGTCGCGCGAGATGCCCAAAGGCGAAGAAGGCAAATAATCGCAGTCTGCCGGGTGCTCGCGCGGGCAAGGCCCGCGCTTTTTCGTTACCATTGCGCCATGGCCGATGCCCCGGACCTTGAAGCCATTGCCGATAAATATCTTTCGGCCGTGGAACAGTTTTGTGAGGCCGCGCTGGCCGTGCCCGCGGATCGGCTCGACTTCAGGCCAGGCGAAAAGGCGTGGTCCTCACGCGAGGTGGCCTTTCACGCGGCGGAAACCGACCAGAATCTGGGCATGCGCCTGCGGCGTCTGCTCACGGAAAATTACCCCACGCTCGCCGGCGTCAATCTGCCCGCGTGGGTGGGCTTGCTGCGTGATGCGCAGCTGGATGTGCGGCTGGCGCTGGATTCGCTGCGGGCCTCCAGTGCGCTGAATGTGGCCCTGATTGAATCCCTTTCACCCGGGCAGCTCAAACTCAAGGGCCGGCACAGCGAAGGACACGACGTAACCGTGGCCGGGCTGTGCGTGTATTTTGCGCTGCACCTTGAGAGCCACGTCAAGCAACTGGCGCGCATCCGCCGCGCGTGGCAGCGCGAAAACACGTCAAAGTGAAAATGCGTCCGGTCAGTGCGCTTCAAGGTCGATGAACAGGAGCTGCGGAAACGCCTTGCGCATTTCTTCCTCGATGCGGTTCACTTCAGCGCCCTGGGCCTGCATCATTTTTTCCGCAAACACCCGCGCGAACTCCAGCCGCTGCTCGGGTGTCTGATCCGCGGCGCCGGTTTTCACCACGGGTTCATTCTCCAGCCAGCCGACCAGGGCCTGCGAGATTGCGCGCCCGCTGAAATCGACCTCGGCCTTGAACTTGAACTGGTCGCTTCCAATGACGCGGCTTTGCACGGCATGCACGGCCTCGATCGAGGGCTGGCTCTTGAGCCAGTCAACGATCTTCTGCTCGATATCCCTGGGAATCGCCACGCCCAGAATCAGCGCGCGGTTTTTGAAGCCCAGCCAGACCGCGACAATGCCCAGCAGGATGCCGATCAGGATCGAGCCGATGGCATCAGGCACGCCGCTGTTGAACGCCACCGAGAAGCCGATGCCGCCAAGCGCAATCAGCACGCCCACGCACGCGACGCAATCCTCAAAGAGCACGGCCAGAACGGTCGGGTCGCTGGTGCTGCGCAAGTACTGAAAGAAGCCCAGCGAGCCCTTCTGTTTGCGCACCACGCTGATTGCCTTGAGCAGCACCCAGCCATCGAGAACAAAGCCGATGCCGAGCACGGTGAAGTCAAGCCAGCCGGGATGGGGCTTGTGGCCCTCAATCAGGCCGTCAATGCCGTGATAGATCGTGACGCCGCAGCCCAGCACAAAAATGCCCACAGCCGAAAGCAGCGCGAAAAGAAAGCGCTCATAACCATAACCATAGTGGAACGTGGCGTCGGCCGGACGCTCGCTGCGGCGGATGCCTAGGAACAGCAGGAACTGGTTGCCCGCGTCGGCCAGTGTGTGCATGGCCTCGGAGAACATCGAGCCTGATCCGGAAACACCAAAGGCCACGAACTTCAGGATCGTGATGAAGACATTGACGACAACGGCGGCAAGAACCGCGCCCTTGGACCCAGTATCAGCCATGCGCGGAATCTAGCGCGCGCCCCCCGGAATTCCAGCGCAGCCTTGTATTAACGTTTGATGAGTTCGAGTTCGGAAGAGCCGCGCAGCACACGAAGCTTCAATTGGCCGCCGCGGCGCGAGAGTTCAAGCGCGCTCGTGAACTGCGGCAAGTCGCCGGCAGGCAGACCGTTGCAGCTCAAGATCACGTCGCCTTTCTGGAGTCCCACCGCGCCGGCCAGAGAAGTCTCCACGCCGCGGTCGCGCAAGATCGCGCTGATCGTCTCGATCACGACCAGCGCGCGGCCATCGGAGAAGCCGCGCAGTTTTGCCTCATGGCGGGGCAGCGGCTCGAGAACGGCGCCAAAATCGTAAAGCGCGCCTGGGTCGCCGCCGATGAATTCAAAGCGTTGCTCGCGGCGCATGGCTTCGGTCAGTTTTGAAGTCAGGCGCTCACCGCGGGCGGGAGCTTTGCCCGCGTCAACGATAGCCCGCGCCGTGAAAATACCCACGGCTGCGATGCGAATGACCGTGCCCTTGAACCGCAATTCGTCTCCGGCGCGCAAGCCGCGCGCAAGGCCGGCATCAAGCAGGAGTTCGACGGCATCGCCGGAGGGCAGGGGCGTAACGCTGCGAACGTGCACCGAGATGCCGTCATCCACGGCATCAGCGCCGCTGGCAAGAGCCGGTGCGGGGGCGGGTGCAGAACCTGGCGCATCGACGGCGGGCGGAAAGAGCACAATCAAAGCCACAGCGGCGGCCGCAGCCAGAGCGCCCGCGCTGACCAGATAGCCCATCCAGCCCTTGCGTTCCGGCGCGCGTACGCGCTGCATAACGCGCTGGGCCGCTGCGCGCGAGTCGGGACTTGGCGGCGCGGCGCGCTTGAGCAGCGCGATGATCTCTTCGCCTTCGGGTGTGCGGTCAAAACCGTTCATGGTTTCTCCGAGAGCACTTCGCGCAGCCGCTTCAGGCCGCGGCACACGCGCTGGTAGAGCGCTTCCTCGCTCACTCCCGTGCGTTTGGACATCTCTTCGTACTCCAGGTCCTGCCAGTACTTCATGAGCAAAGCCTCGCGCTGGTCCTCGGGCAGCGCGGCAAGCGCCTTGCGCAGTCCCTGCTGATCCTCGCCCGCCACCAGAGGTTCCAGCGGAGATTCCGCGCTGCCGCTTTCCGGCACATCCTCCACCACCTTCATGCGCCCGTGCTTGCGGATGTGTTTCAGGGCGAGGTCATGGGCGATGCGCCAGACCCAGCCCACAAACGCGCCGGGCTCGCGCAACCGTTCCAGCTTCTGGAACACCTGCACGAAAGTTTCCTGCGCCAATTCCTCCGCGTCCGAACTGTTGCCCAGCACTGCGTAAGCACTGGCGTAAGCCGCGCCGAAATGGCGCTCCACCAGCGCAGAAAATGCCCCATCGTCGCCCGCGAGGGCGCGCTTGATGAGTCCGGCGTCGTCACCCGCTTCGGGCATCCTGTTCACACGTGGGTTCCGGGCTGTCCGGCATTCTGACAAGGAAAAGCCCGGGGCGTAGATTCGAAGTGCGTGCGTCATATGCTTGCCTTGTGTCCTCAGACCCGCAAACGAAGCCGGATGCCCAATGGTTCGAACAGGGCGTGCATTTTAGGTGCAAGGGCCCCGAGTGCGGCGATTGCTGCAGCGGCAAGCGCGGCCCCGGCGCCGTTTGGGTCAATCTCGAAGAGATGACGCGCCTGGCCGAGGTCATGAAACTCACTCTCGACCAGTTCACGCGCCGCTACGTGCGCCGCATGGGGCGCGGCTACTCGCTCATCGAGCGTGCCAACAACGACTGCATTTTCTACGTGCCCGACAAAGGTTGCGCCGTCTACGACGCGCGCCCCACGCAATGTCGCACCTATCCCTATTGGGGCAAAATCATGCTGTCGAAGGAAACCTGGGAGCGCGAGGCGCAGCAGTGCCCCGGCATCAACGCCGATGAAACAGTAGTCACCGCCGAAGAGATTCAGCGCCAGATGGAAATCGACGCCAAGCGGCACTAGCATCCCCGCCATGAGCCTGATCAATCGCGAAGTCGTGCTGGCCTCAGGCTCCTCGGCCCGCAAGCAGATACTTGAAGAAGCCGGCGTGAAGTTCACGGTCATCGTCAGCAACGTTGATGAAGACCTCCACCCGCACGACGAACCCGAGAAATACGTGACAACCTTGGCCGCGCGCAAAGCGCTGGCGGTGGTGCCGCGCGTGAACAAGGGGGCCATCGTGATCGCCGCCGACACGATCTGCACCTGGCGCGGCAAGATCATCAACAAGCCGATTGACGAAAATGACGCCCGCAAAATCATCGCCGAAGCAGTGGCGATGAAGCTGCAGCGTGTGATCACGGGCGTGTGCGTGATCGATACGCGCGACATGGCCACGTTCTCGTTCGCCGAAACGAGTGTCGTCGAAATGAAGCCGGCGACGGCGGAAGAAATCAATGCCTACGTGAAAACCGGCGAACCCATGGGCAAAGCCGGCGCGCTGGCGATTGAATCCAGTGGCAGCTTCGTTGCGAAATTTGAAGGCAGCTACGCGAATATCATGGGATTGCCGATTGAGCGGCTGCTGCCGCTCTTGCTCAAACTTGATGCCTGAGAGTGTGCGCAAATTGAAAAGGACGCGGCCCAAGCCGCGTCCTTTTTCATTCTCGAACCGTCTAGTTTCCGCCGCCGCCGCGACCACCGCGACCGCCGCCGGGGCCGCCCATGCCCGGGCCGCCCATGCCGCCCTGCGGCTCAAAGGCGCGCATGCCGCTTTCCTTCGTGGCCTCGTCGAAGATCGCCAGCTGGCCGGGCGTGAGTTCATTGCGAACCAGCGTCAGCGTCTCGTTGGAAACATTCTGCATTTCTGTGCGCCAGTCAAACTGCTCGCCTTTGTCGCGGGCTTCCTGGCCGCGCTTGGCGACTTCGGCGTATTTGGCCTGTTGCGCCTCAAGCACCTTGGTGAGCTTCTCCTTCTGCTCGACCTGAAGCTGGAGCTTCTTGTCCATGTTGTCCACGGTGGAGGCGTTGCGCTTGGCCATGAAGTCGGCCATTTCCTTTTCGCGCGCGACGCGGCGCTCTTCATCTTTGCGCTTCTCGCGTGCGTCGGCCATTTTGTCGAAGTCGTCCTGCGTCACGGCGCCGGCAACGACCGGGCCAGAACCGGCGGCGGGCGCCGGCTGGTTCTCGACCTTTTCCTTCACTTTGGCCACGGTCGCGTCCAGATCGCTGATCTTTTTGTCGATCGCTGCCGAATCCTGCGCGGCTTTGTTGGCGTGATCCAGGCGCGTGTTGAGGTCAGCCAGCTTGCTTTCGAGCGTGGCGATGGCCTTTTTCTGTTCCTCAAACTTGGCGGCGTAATCGTCGTTCGATTCCGTGCCTTCAATGACCTGCGCCTTGCGGGTGGTTGTTTCGGCCTTGGCCGGTGCAAGCTGCGCCGCGCCATAGCCGCCCACGGCGCCACCGAGGATCGAGCCGAAGATTACCGCAATCAGTGTGAAGCCTTTCATGTTCCTCTCCAAGGCCGCTTGGCGCGGCTGTGTGTTGTGGCTAACGGGGCCACTCGCTGAAAGCCTGTACGTCGTCAAGATCCACGGCGGGCGGCAGCCAGGGTTCGGTGCCGCGCTTGAGCACGCCGCCGCCGCCGCCTTGCAGCCAGCCGTCAAAGGCCAATTGCTGCCGGCCATCAAGCAGACCGCGCAGGGAATCCAGAGTCTCGCGGTTAATCGTCATCACAGAATCGCCGCACTCGCGCGCATCGGGACGGTGATGTTCGTGCGAACTTCCACGCCGTTCCCCGCGTCCGCGGCCATCGGGCCGGGGGCTGCCTTCGCGCCGTCGATCATCGGGATAGTGCTTGCGGATTGTCTCGACGACGGAATCACCCCAGCCGTCGAGAATCTTCTCCGCGCCCTGTTTCTGTTCAGCGCTGACGCCCACCGTGGAAACCAGGCCATCCAGAATCAGGCCGCGCTGCTTTTTGCTCACTTCCTGCGCCCACGCCACGTGCCGCTCACGGCGGGCGAGTTCTGCTTCCTTTGCGCGCTCTTCGCGCTTGAGTTCTCGCGCCAGCATCGCGCGCTCGACTTTCTCTTCGGGCGCGGAAAGCGCGTACTCCAGCGCTGAAAGCTCCGCCGACAGCCGCTCCAGTTCCGCCTGGCGGCGCAGCGTTGCCGCGTCGTATTCGGCCACGCGCGCCTGGGCTTCATCGAGCGATTTCTCTGCCGCGCTCAGCGCGGCTTCGATTGTGTCCGGCTGCGGCGCGGGGGCAAACCATACGGCGGCAAAAGAAGCCGCGCCTCCGGCCAGCACACTCAGGCAGAGCGCTCCCAGCGCGCGCAAGGTCCAGCGCCGCGTGGTCATGCGGCCCGCGCTGCTGCGGCCTGTGGCGCTTGCGCTGACGGGCGCACTGGCGCGCGCGAGAACGCGGGCAAGCACATCGGGCGGCGCTTCGCCGCTGAGCGCCTCGCGCAGGCTTGCGTCAAAGAATGTGTCTTCGTGCTTCACTGATTTTCCTTCAGCCTTCGTTCCATGCAGCGCTTGAGTTTGTCTCGCGCGCGCTCCATCAGGTTCTTGACGCCGCCGTCGCTCAGATCGAGCGCGCGGCCGATTTCCTCGCGCGGGATCTCATCCTTGTAGCGCAACTCCAGCGCGCGCCGCTCCCGTTCGTCCAAGCCCTTGAGGCACTCCTTGAGCGCCTCCACTTTCAGGCCGCCGCCGTCATCACCGGCGTATTCGTTCCATTCGGCGTCGATGCCCTCAACTTCGGCCAGCCCCACTTCGCGCCCGCCCTTGCGGCGCACCATCAGCATCTGGTGGCGAGCAACCAGCCGCAGGTAGGCCGCCGAGCTCTTTTCGTTGCGCTGCTCAAAGGGCCGGCGCAGTACCTCGAGAAACGTTTCCTGCGTCAGGTCCTCGGCTTCGGCGGCGCTGCACCCCAGTGCGCGCAGATAGCGCCAAATGCCCGTCTGATGGGCACGAACCAGGCTCTCAATATCGCTCTGATTCATAAGGCCGGGCTCGTACAGGAGGAAAGTGCACTCAATACGGCTGTGTCCGCGCAAATCCGAAAAAACTGTGACATTCAGGCGGGCACCCAGGCTGCGGGGTCGAGGCAGTAATAGTCACTCAGTGCGGCATAGAGCTCACGGTGGTGCGCCTTGAGCCTTAGCGCATCTTCAAAGAACGCCTCGGTCGCAACGGCAAAGAATTCGGCGGGGTCTTCGGCGCCATAGACATCAAGGACGTCGGCGTGGACGTGCCGGGGCCTAAACTCGTTGTCCCAGTAGTCTGGCGGGTAATCGTCCAGCGTGTCTGCCAAACGTTTCAGCGCCTCGTATTCGCGCGTCATCACTTCCTGCCAGCGTTGGTACTTCTCTTTGTCGGCCAGCAGCGGTGTGCCGTTGGGGTAGCCGTCTTCCATGTCAAGCTGGTGCGCGAATTCGTGGATGGCCACATTGAAGCCGTCATCGGGCTCGCGCGCATCAATCAGCGCGTCCTCCCACGAGAGAATCACGGAGCCGCGCTCCCAGGCTTCACCGAGATTTTCTTCTTCTACTTCGGTTTCAAAGCCGTGCTCGTCAACGTGGCGGTGCTTGACTCGAAAGGCGTTGGGGTAAACCAGAATCGAGCCCATTCGCGGGTAAAAGTCGTTTTCCCGGTTGAGCAACAACAGGCAGGCCAGCGCGGCTACGGTGACGCGCACATCGTCGGTGATGGCCTGGCCCGCGCAGCCTTCGAATTCTTTCTCGTTGAGGAAAACCTGTACACGGCCCTCGAGTTCGGTGCGAAGTGGCGCGGGCAGGCGCGTGCACAGCGGCGCGTTGGCGTCGATGATCGCGCGCCATTGTGGCGGCAGCGGCGTCTGCATGAGTCTGGCGCGGCGGCGGTTTTTGATGATGCCGAACATGATGCGAGTCTAGGCCTGGAAAACGAGCCTGACACAAATTCCGGATTTTTTCGTGACACACTGAACCCTGGCGCGCCTGCCTCGTTTGAATGGGTGTCAACAGCACACGACGCAAAAGAAAGGGAAACAACGCCGATCACGGCCGAGTCTCCCGCGAAGGAAGAGAAGCTGGAACCCTCATTCTTGGCTGCTGTGCGGGCAGCCAACAGCGACGGCTCCGGGAGTTCTCCGAACCTGCGCCGCGTCACACCCTCAAAATCATCGTGGTGATTCCGCTTCGTGCGGATGGGCTGGCTTGTTGCCGCTGACGGCGGGGCGCAGTTTGAACAACTGCGCGCCGCTGCAAGCGGGGCAAGGATCTACCAATCCTCGTGGGAAGGCGCCTCGGTCTTCCCACGCCCCGGGAGCGGGGAGGGCATGGTGCCCTCCCCGTGTTCCTTATTCACCCCTTTGGAGTGCTGCGGCTTGCCGCCGCTTTGGACGCGCAGGCTTCCGACCTCGCCAAGGCTTCGCCGGGCACATCCCTGCGGGCTATGGGCCAGAGAGAGCGCCGGCAAGCCGGCGCACTCCAAAGTGTGTCCGTTTGCCGATTCTTGTCGCACCGCAAGTTACACTCGCGGCATGGCGACTCACCAAATCCTGCGTGTCGATTTCTCGCGCGATGTCACGGACTTCATCGTGGCCTCGCTGCGCGATGAAGTTTCGCGCGTTGATCTCTTCGCCGAGGCGCCCGTGGTTTACATCGCGGGCCATGAGCGCCGCGCCCGCGATGTGCGCCGAAAAGTGGGCGCGTCGTTTCCTGAGGGCACGCCCGAGCGCGTGGCGCGCGATCTGCTCAAACGCTTTGCGCCCGAGATCGAGCTGAGCGGCGGCGTCGAGCGCGACTTTGATTTCTTCGCCCACCTGCACGAAGCGCTCGCCGATCTCAAGTCGCAGCGCGGCGCCACGCGCGCTCTCGTGGATGAATTGCTCGGCGCCTGGCGCCGCATGGCCGACGCGCTGCCGCCCGCGCAGCGCACGCCCTCTGCCATGGCTCACTGGCTAATTCCGCTGGGGGAGCGCGGCCAATTGCTCGCAGCCATCGCCGGTCGCTATCAGGCAACGCTCAATGCCGTGCGGCGCGACGCCGACGATGTGCTCTGGATCGCCGCCGAACTCCTGCCGCACTGGCACAAGGCGGGCTTTGCGCCGCAACTTGTGCTGATCGATGAACTCGACGTGGTCTCAGCCGCGCGCGCAGCGTTCTTGCGTGCGTTGCTGGCCTGCGGCAAGCGCGGCCTGTGCGTGCTGCGCGGCAGCGGCGAAACGCTGCCTTACCTGCGCCCGGCCCTGGAAACGCTGCAGGCCGCGATCCTGGAGGATTTTGGAGGCAACGCCCACGCCACAATCGAAGGCAGGGCGCTGCCGCGCGCGGAATTGTGCGAGTCGTGGCTTAAGGGGGAAAGCGGCAAGTTGCCCGCCAATCTGCAATTGCGCCGGCCCGCCACGCGCAGCGCCGAAGTGCGAGATACCGCGCGCGCGATCAAGCGCCTGGCGCATGGCGGCACGGAACTGGATGGCATCGCCGTCGTGTTGCCGATGGCGGGCAACTATCATGGCATCCTGGACAGCGCCTTTGCTTCCGCGGGTATTCCTTTTGATGCACCCCTGGAAACGCCTCTGGCGCAATCTCCGCCCGTGGCCGCGCTGCTGGAATTGTTGCGCGCCGCGCGCGGCGGCCTGGAGCGCGCGGAGTTACTTGATGCGCTGGCGACGCCGCTGCTGCCGTGGGGCGCTGACCTTGATGAAGCGCAGGGCGCGCAATGGCTGGCCGCGATTGAGAAAGCCTCGCGCGCGGCGGGTGTTGTCGGCGGTGCGGATTTTGAGCGCGATTGGCTCGCGCCCATGCGCAACAGCAGCGGTGACGCCGAGAAGGACGCTCTCAAGCGCCTCACGGGCGTATTCGACCTTCTGGCGCCGTTCACGCGCAATGAGATGAAGCCGCGCGCTTTTTTTGCGGCGCTCAAGGCCTGCACGGAGGCAAGCGGCATTGCGCGCGCCGTCAAACGGCCGCATGCGCTGCGCAACCAGCACGTGCAGGGTCTGCACGAATTCGGCAAGCTGTGCCGAGAAATGAGCGAAGGGTTTTCACGCCTCGGCGGCGCGCCCATGAAAATGGGCGATCTGGTGCGCGCGCTTTCCGAACAGGCGCAAACGCGCACACTGCGGCCGCCCGAGCCCAAAGGGCCCCACGTGCGGGTGCTGGGCCTGAAGGAAATGCGCGGCGCGCGCTTTGAGCACGTGTTCGTGCTGGGCCTGACCGACGAAGACCTGCCCCTGCCCGAGGCCGACTCGATGTTCTTCCCCCGCGCTCTGGAGGAACGGTTGTCGCGCGTGCGTGACGAGCGTGAGGCACGCGCGCTTTGCGTGCCGGTGGATGCGCCCGCCCAGGCAGAGTACTTGTTTGCCAACGTGATTTTGTGCGGCGAAAAGAACCTTACGCTCTCGTTTCCCAAGGCACAGGCCGACAAGCCCTTTGTTCCCGCCGCGCAACTCGCGCGGCTGATGGCGGGAGCGGGCATTGAAGCCGATCAACTCAAGGGCGACGCCGATGATGCGCCGGTTTCGGCCGCCGAGCTGGCGCTGGGCGCCGGCATGGCGCTTCGTGAGATTGAATTCGGCAAGGCGGCGCAAGCCTCGCTGCCGCTGGATAGCGCTCTGCGCGCCGGTCTGCGCGGGCGTGCCATGGAACTTTCGCGCGACGATGAAACCACCGCGCCCGGCCGCTTTGAAGGATGGGTGCAACGCGGCAAACTGGCGCCGCGCTTTGGCGCCAATGCACAAGAAGCCCTGCGCCACACTTTTTCGCCCAGCCAGATAGACACTTACTCTGACTGCCCGATGCGATTCTGGATGCGCTACGTGCTGCATATCAAGCAGCCCGATGAGCCCACGCGCGATACGCCGCCCACGGCCGTGGGCTCGCTGGTGCATCACATTCTTGAGGCCTTTGTGCACGCGCTGCGCCGTGAACTGGGACAGCCCGCGGTGCTGCCAGATCCGCTGACGCGCCCGGCGGTTCGCGTGCTGGATCTTGGCTCGGGCGATGCGGCCAGGGCGCGCGCGCGCGCCTGCGAACTCATGCTGGAAGCGATAGAAATCGCCAAAGCCGCAGTGAAACCCAAGGGCCCTTTCTGGGCCGGCACCGTGAACATGCTCGCGGCGGGACTGAGCGGCAAAGGCGAGCTGGGATCGGGCCCGCTGTTGCGCTTCATAGAACATGAGCTTGAGCGCAACGCGCTGGGTTTTGGCATTCGCTTTGTCGAGCTGCGCATCGTTGCCGGGTCCAAGGCCACGCAAGAGGAGCCCGACATCGTGCCCGAGCTCGTGGCGCTGCCGATTCCCGGCGGCTTTGTGCGCCTGCAGGGCAGCGTCGATCGCGTCGATGAAGGGCCCCAGGGCTTGCAGATCATCGACTACAAAACCGGCGGCGCGAAGACCACCTCCGACATCCGCGATGGCGCCGCCTTCCAGTTGCCGATTTACCTGGCGGCCGTGAGCGCAAAGACCGGCGTTTCGCCCTACGGCATGGCCTATTACCTCACGCCGCTGCTCAAGGCGCTGAAACTTGAGGACGTCACGCTCTTGCGCAAAAAGCGCGCTTTTGACGTGGCCGAACTGGTCAACGTTCACCTGCCGCGGCGCCTGGGCTCAATGCTTGACGCGCTCTCGCGCGGCGTGTTCGTGCACCTGCCCTCACGCCCCACCTCGGGCGAAAAGAGCCCGTGCGGCTACTGTGAATTCTCCACCGCCTGTGCACGGCGCGACAATGTGGTAGCCGCGCGCCAGCAGCGGGCCGAAACCGACGCAAGTGCGCTGCACAACGCTTATCGGCCGGATAAAGCCGCGCGGCCCGCGGAAAAGGAGGACGAGGCATGATCCCCGCTCCCGCCGAATGCGGCAAGCTCAACGATGCCCAGAAAGCCGCGCTGGATTGCGAGCGTGATCTGCTCGTGGATGCCGGCGCGGGCGCGGGGAAAACCCTGGTGCTCTCGCTGCGCGTGCTGGCGCTGATTGAAGAAGGGCGCGCGCGCATTTCAGAAATCGTGGCGTTCACGTTCACGGAAAAAGCCGCGGCGGAAATGCGCGCACGCGTGCAAAACCTGCTGCTTGCACGCATCGCGCAATTGGAGCCTTCGGCGAAACATGATGCCGAAACCGCCGAACGCCTGAAGCGGCTGCGCGCGGCGCGCGGCGAATTCAACCAGTGCCGCATTTCCACGGTGCACGCGTTCTGCCATCGGTTGCTCGCAGAACACGCCTGGGAGGCGGGGCTGGAGCCCGGCGCGCCCATGCTGGACGACCGCGAACAGCGCCTCACGCGCGACGCCGCGATCAATCGAGTGCTCACGCGCACGCGCGAAAGCGACGATGCCGAGTGCGCCACAGCTCTGACGCGGCTTGGCGCCATCGCGCGCCTTTCTGATTTGCGTGCCACCTTTGATCGCATGGTGTGCGAGCGCCATGATGTGCAGCCCGCGCTCGCGCGCACGCTTGCTGCCTGGAGCACGCCGCAAGCGGAGCTTGAGCGCCGGCGCAAGGCCCACGCCGAGATTCTCAAAGCCGCGCTGGCGCCGGCGCTCAACGCGCTCAAGAAGCTGCCCTTGGCCGCCATGAAGTCCGTCAAGGCGGACGACGCCTTGCGCCGTGTGCTGGAATCCGTGAGTGCGGCGGCGCAAGCCTGCCCGTCGCAGGAAGGAGCTCAGGCGTTGCGCGAGGCGCTCCTGACAAACAACGGCGAGCCCCGCGCCTTCAACAAAGCCAGCAGCAAGAATTGGGCTGCCGCGCTTGATGCCATGGAGCTGGCGCTGCAAACGCTGCGCGAAGCGGCAAAGCTCCTGGCCGATCACGCAAGTGACGTGCTGGCATTTCAACTCGACGATGGCCACGAGTTGCGCACGGCCGCCGCGCTGCGCGACTTGCACGCGGTGCTCTCGCGCGTGCTGGCGGCCTACGATGAAGAACGCGCCGGCCGCCTTGATTACCTCGAACTCGAGCTCGCCACGCTCAAGCTTTTGCGCGGCGATGCAGCGCTGCGCGAAGAAATCTGCAAGCGCGCGCGCTACCTGCTGATTGACGAATTCCAGGACACCAACCCCACGCAGAGCGCGCTCTTTGAACTGCTCGCAGGGCGCGCCCACTTTCCCGGCCGCTTCTTCGCCGTGGGCGACGCCAAACAGAGCATCTACGGCTTTCGCGGCGCCGATGTGGGCGTATTCAACGAGGCGCGCAAGAACATCCCCAGGCGCAACGAAAATGCAGGCGTGAAGAGCAAGCAGCGCCTGCCCTGGCAGCTTGAATGCAAGAACAGCGCCGAGCGCAGGCGCGGCTTGATCCTGCTGGACACGAACTATCGCACCGTGCCCGGCCTGTTGAAGCTGGGCAACAGGTTGCTCGAGCCCGTGCTCAAGCGCGAGGATTACCGGCGTTTCGATGCGCCGCCGCAGCCGCTGGAGCCTGGCCGCGACCTAAAGGCCGAGGAGCGCAAGGCGCCCGTGCCGCTCGAAATGCGCCTGCTGCCAAACGCGAAGAACGCACAGGCCGGCCCGGTTGATGAGCCGGAACTGATCGCGCAGCGCGTGGCGCAGTTGCGCGAAGAAGGCGTGAAGCTCTGTGACATCGCGATTCTGGTGCGCAGCCGCGGCCGCAACGCGCAATACGCGCGGGCCTTTGCCGGCCTCAAAATACCGCTCGTGACGCTGGGCGAGGGCGGGCTGCTGCAAACGCAGGAGGCGCTCGATTGCATCAGTATGCTGCGCGCGCTGGCCAATCCCGGCGACAATGTGGCGATGCTTGGCTGGCTGCGTTCACCCTTTGGCGGCCTCTCCGACAACGCGCTTGTGGCGCTTGCGCCGGAAAACTATGCGCACACGCCGGCACTGTTTGATCGGCTCAAGGCGGCAGAGTTTGAAGCCTCCGACGATCGCGAGGCGCGCGCGCGTTTCCTTGAGAATTTTGCGGCGCTCGCGGGGCGCACCGGGCGCGAAGCGCCGTCCTCGATTCTTGTGGCCGCCCTGGGTCTGTGCGGCGCGCCCATGGCTGTTTCCTGCGGCGCGCAGGCGGAGCAGCGCAACGCCAATACCGAGCGCATGGTGGAAGTCGTGCGCGAACTGGAAACGCGCTTTGCCTCGCTGGCCTCGCTTTCGCGCGAGCTGTTGCGCCGCGTGGATGACGCTGAATCCGAAGCCCAGGGCGAGCCCGAACAGGGCGGCGATTACGTGCGCCTCATGACCATTCACGGCGCCAAGGGCCTCGAATTTCCCGTCGTGATCGTGCCTGAAATCGGCAACACGAAAACCGGCTCCGATGTGGGCTGGCTGCGCGCCCTGCCCGCCGCCCATGAGCCTTTGGGCCTGCATCTGCCGTGGCTTGGCGAGGACGAAAATCGCGGCATGCCCAGGCCTGATTTCGCGGCCTGGCAGGCGGGCCTCGATCTTGCGCAGCGCGAGAATGCCGAATACCGGCGCCTGTTTTATGTCGCGTTTACGCGCGCGCGCGACCAGTTGATTCTGTCCGGCGCGGTTTCCGAAGAACTGCGCCAGGGCGACTACGCCTCGTGGGCCGATGTCATGCTGGGCTCGCTGGGTTGCGCCGGCTTTGGCGACGAGCCAAAGAAACTCGCGGGCCTGGCCGTGGTCTGGCATGACACGATGCAGCGCAGCGCGGCACGTTCGCTGGCCGCTGATGTGCAGCGTGCCGAAAACGCTCTCGCCCAGGGCGCAATCGGCCTTGCGCGCATCATTGACGCCTCGCTGGCCGCGCCACTGGCGCTGCCTGAGCCCGCGGCCGAATCAGCGCCGGAAGCCGCAGAGTTCGGTGTGCTCGTGCACGCCGAGCTGGAACGACGCATCCTGGCAGCCAGCCGCGGCGCGGCCGTGAAGCGCCGCGACGACGACGTGGGAAGACACGCCGACGTGGCGCAAGCCGCGCTGGGCAGATTGCGCAAGGCCAAGCAATTGCCCGAGTGGCGCGTGTTCGAAGGCGAGAGCGAACGGCGCATCGACCTGCTGCGCGTCGGCGACGACGAATACGAGATCGTTGATTTCAAGACTGACAAAGTGGAGGGCGACCCGCAGGCCCACGCGATCGAGCGTCACGGCGAGCAATTGCGCGCCTACGCGGGGCTGCTGCGCAAGCAGCTTGCGGCAGGCAATCGCGTGGCGCGCAAGCTGCGCCTGCTGGTGTGCTTCACGCACCCCGATGTGCCGGAGTCAGGCAGGCTCGTGGAAATTCCTGAGCGCCCCTGATTCAGCGGCGCTTGATGCGGCCGTAGTAACTCACTTCGGCGGCGGCCTCGTTTTTCACCTGATTGCCGCGGCCCCAAGTCGTGCGATCAATGATGACGTAGTAGCGGCCCTTGAGGTCATCGCGCGTAAACTTCAGGCTCTTGCTGTTGTTGTATTCGATGATTGGCTTGAGCGTGAGATTGTCGAGGTCTTTGCCCAGCTTGTCCGGGTAGAGGGCTTCGTAGCGTTTCAAGTCATCCTCGGAAACCACGAGCAGATCAACACCCGGCGCCTCGCGGCCTTCAAGGCCGCGCACATCAAGCGACATGCGCAGCTCATCGCCCGCGTACATTTCAAAGGGCCCGAGGTAGTCGCGAAAGCCGTACTGCAGCAGCGAAATGTCATTGCAGATTGTGTCCGTGCCCTCATCCGTTTCGGGGTTGGGCCCCTTGCGCGGCACGAAATCTTTGTCCACTTTGCCGAGCGCCAGCCACGATTCCGTGTCGTCGCGCGTGATGATCGTGAAGCCGGGCTTGATGCTTTCTTCCATGGCCTCACGCCCGGCCGTTTCCACCACGCTGGTGAACATCCGCGCCAGGAAATTGTCCACGTGCAGCAGGTTGAAATTCACGTTGGCCAGCTTGACGCAGGTGAAGTGCGAATAGGCCATCAGCCTTGCGCTGTCCAGCTTGAAGTCGATGTCGTAGGTGACGTCCGCGCTGCCCTCAAAGCGCACGCGCCCGCCCTTTTCGTGCCACAGCTCGCCGTGGCCGCTGAGTTTGACCTCAAAGCGGCGCGGCTGCTTTTGATCGCGCAGGACATCAGCTTTGTCGATGCGGAAGCGGCCAATCACGCGATCCTGTTCGTCGCGCAAAGCAAGGCTCTTGCCCGCCGGCGTTTCCTTGTAGATGCCGACCAATTGCTCGATCATGGCGGCGCGCACGGATTCATTTTCCGGGGCGTTGAGATAATCGCTCAGGGCGCTGCCGTAGTAAGACTTGAGCGTGTGCCACCATTGCGGCTTTACAGCAAAGGCCGCGACAGTGCCTGCGCCGATCATGAGCAGGGCCACAAACATCTGCGCGCCGCGCTTGTGGCGCGCGAGAAACGAAGGCTTTCTTTTGTCCGATGGCTGCGAATCGGCCATGCGCGCAGTTTAGCAGGCCGCGCGGCTACTTCGAGGCGCGTGCGTAGGCTTGAGCGAATTGCGGCGCGGGCTCGCACTGCACGCGCAGCCCGCAGAACGTGCCCGGAAGCCAGGAATGCTTGAAGCGCGGGTGCGTGTACTCGGCGAAAATGAAGCGCTCGCCTTCGCCATCGGTGCGGATTTCGATGCGCGCCCCGTCGAAGTATTGCTCGTAGAGGTGCTTGAAGCGCTCAAGGATGAAAACGTCAGAAAGCTTGGACTCGCCCACGGCTGGCTCCGTTTGATGCCGCCATAGATAGCTTGGGCGGCGCGTCATGGCAACTCGCGCCCGCGCCTGATATTGTCCGCGCCCATGGAAAAAGTGGTCATGGCTTATTCCGGCGGCCTGGATACCACGGCTGCGTTGCACTGGCTCAAGCGCAATCGCGGCTTCAAGGTGATCGCCGTTTGCCTCAACATCGGGCAGGGCGCCGATCTGGTCGACGCCGCGCAGCGCGCCATTGATTCCGGTGCCGACGCCGTGCATGTGCCCGATTTGCGGCGCGCGTTCCTGAAACAATTCTGCTTCAAGGCCCTGCGCGCGCAGGCGCGTTACGAGGGCGCTTATCTTTTGTCAGCCGCGCTTTCGCGCCCGCTGATTGCGACAGAGCTGGTGCGCTTTGCCCACGAAGAAGGCGCGCGCCACATCGCGCACGGTGCGCCGCCCAAGGGCAACGATCAGTTCCGCTTTGAATGCAGCGCCGCGGCGCTTGATCCCGCCCTGACGGTGATCGCGCCCCTGCGCGAGTGGGAGTTCAAGACGCGCGAGCAGATTCTGGAGTACGCCAAAGCCAACCGCCTGCCGATTTCAACGGACGTGCTGCCCACGTTCTCGAGCGACCGCAACTTGTGGGGCACGCGCACCGGCGGCGGCATTCTCGACGACCCGAACGTCGAGCCGCCACCGGAGGTGTACCAGATTACGGTCGATCCCAAAAAGGCGCCCGACGAGCCCGCGCAAGTCGAGATCGAGTTCGACCAAGGCGAGCCCATTTCGCTCGATGGCGTCAAGATGAGCGCCGAGGAACTGGTGAGCAAGCTGGAAAAACTCGCCGGCAAACACGGTATTGGCCGCGTGGACACCATGGAGAATCGCATTCTCGGTTTCAAGTCGCGCGAGGTGTACGAAGCGCCCGCGGCCACGGTGCTCTATGAAGCGCACAACGCATTGGAACAGCTCACGCAGGACAACGAGCTTTATGCGTTCAAGCAGGTGTGCTCGCAGCGTTATTCCAAGTGCGTTTACGACAGCCAGTGGTTCACCACGCTGCGCGAAAGCCTGGACGCGTTCTTCAAGGAAAGCCAGCAGTTCGTCACGGGCAAAGTGAAAGTCGAGATGTGGAAGGGCAAAGTGCGCGCGATCGGCCGTAGCTCCGAGTTCAGCATCTACGACCGCGAAAAGGCCAACATCCAAAGGCCTGGCGGCATACCCGCAGGCGACATCGAAGGCTATTTGGGCCTGCGCAAGATCAACCAGATGACGCGCGCGTTTAGACAGAAGCCGAAAGTCTGAGCAACGTGGCTGGCGACGCCTGTCGCCAGCTTCTTCAATCCAGCCACAACGCACGCCCATTTTCGATGAAGTCGAAGAGTGCGCCAGCTGAGCGGCATTCTTGGCCTGTCGGCTGGCGACAGGCGTCGCCAGCCACGGGTTGCACTTAGTATGGCGGAGGAGGAGGGATTTGAACCCCCGTGTACCTTTCGGCACAATCGGTTTTCGAAACCGACGCAATCAGCCGCTCTGCCACTCCTCCTGAATGCGGCGCCGGAATTGTATGGGCGACTCCCGTTCGCGCAAGGCGGAGTTACAGAACCTCGATGGACATCGCCACGGCGTTGCCGCCGCCGAGGCACAGGCCGGCGAGGCCTTTCTTGAGCTTGCGCGCGCGCAGGGCGTGGAGCAGCGTGACGAGAATGCGGCAACCTGAGGCGCCGATCGGGTGCCCGAGCGCCACTGCGCCGCCGTTGACGTTGAGCTTGTTCGGGTCGATCTTGAGTTCGCGCTGCAGCGCAATTGCTGCCACGCCGAAGGCTTCGTTCAGCTCGATCAGGTCAAAGTTCTCGATGTTCACGCCCGTTTTCGTGAGCAGGTTCTTCACGGCTTCCTTGGGCGCCATCATCACCCACTTGGGTTCCAGGCCGCCTGTCGCGTAGCCGGTGATGCGCGCCAGCGGCTTGAGGCCGAGTTTGTTGGCTTCGTCTTCAGCGCACACAATCACGCCAGCCGCGCCGTCGTTCACGCTGGGCGCGTTGCCTGCGGTTACCGTGCCGCCGTCGGGCTTGAAGGCCGGTTTGAGTTTGGCGAGTGCATCGACCGTGGAATCGCGGCGAGGGCTTTCGTCGGTGTCAAAGAGCGTCACTTCGCCCTTCTTGCCCTTGATCTCCACGGGCGCGATTTCGGCCTTGAAGGCGCCGCTGTCGATCGCTTTGACGGCCTTCATGTGCGATTCATAGGCGAACTTGTCCTGCTCGGCGCGGCTGATCTTGTATTCGCTGGCCACGAGTTCGGCCGTCATGCCCATGTGGTAATCGTTGTATTTGTCCCACAGGCCGTCGTTGATCATGGCATCGGTGGCTTGCGCGTGGCCCAGGCGCAGGCCGTTGCGCGCGCCCATCAGCAGATAGGGCGCGTTGGTCATGCTTTCGAAGCCGCCGGCGATGATGCAGCTTGCGTCGCCGAGGCGAATCGCCTGCGCCGCCAGCGCAATCGACTTCAGACCGCTGCCGCAAACTTTGTTGATCGTCATCGCGCCGACCTTCGCCGGCACGCCGCCAAACAGCGCCGCCTGCCGCGCGGGATTCTGCCCCAGCCCGGCCTGCAGCACGTTGCCCATGATGACTTCGTCGATGCGCTCGGGGTCGAGCTTGCTCTTGGCCAAAAGGGCCTTGACCACGTGCGCGCCCAGCTTCGGCGCTTCGAACGGGGCCAGGGTGCCCTGGAATTTTCCGGTGGGGGTGCGCAGCGCTTCGCAGATGACGGCGGTCTTCATGGCAATGTCCTGAATTCGTGGTTTCCAATGGGTCGCAAGTCAGGCTATATCGTAACGGTATTCATGGCCATGCCCTTGCCCGACGTTGCCAACATCACTCGCCAAACCTACGAACGAGCCGCACAGGCGATGCTTGACGCTTTGGCGCCCAAGCCGCTCGCGCCCTATGCCGCTCATCACGCGCATTTGATTTCGCGCTTCGCCGGCCGACCCTCGATGCGCGCGCTCGTGATGGGCTACGGCGCGGCTACCATGATTCGCCAGTTCGTCGAAGACGGCGCCTCGCCCGTGGGCCTCGATTTCAGCCACTCGGCGCTGATGTGGCTTCGCCGGCAAACGCACTCGCCGCTGGTGTGCGCCGACGTGCGCCGCCTGCCCTTTGCGCGCAGCAACTTTGACGCGATTTATTGCGACGCGATTCTGGGCCACGTTGCGCGCAGCGAGTTCGACGAAACCGTGCGCGGCATCCGCGACGCGCTGCGCCCCGGCGGCGTGCTGGGCGTGCGCCTGAAGCTGGGCGAAGGCGAAGGAATGCAATCGCACAAAGGCGGCAAGGGCCAGGTGTGGCGCACCTATTGGTCGCAAACGGAGTTTATCGAGCGGCTCTACGCTCTGGATTTCGACCTGCGCCACGAGCAGGACGTCACGGCCGCACAGCAGGTGTTCCTGATCTTGCGGCGCGAATACTAACCCACGCTGGCGATCAAAGCCGCGTCTTCAGCCGCGGCCAGCTCGCTGCGAGCTTGGTCGGTCAAGATCAAACCCTGTTTGCCCGTGTTGATGAACTGCACGTCATCGAGCCACCAGAGCTGACCAATCAGCGCGGCTATGTCTTGGCCGGGCAGGCTTGTTTCAAGGGTGGCGAACGTGGTCTTATCGAGATTGCGGTGCAGCACGGCGATGGCCTTGGCGCACCGGTCAATGTCAATACGGCCCAGACGCCGCCAGTGTTTGAGCACAGAAGCCCCGCTTTCGAACAGCATGGGCGTAATGAACAACAGGTCGTAGAGCATGGAACCGAGCGTCAGGTGTGAAATCTGGTTGCGCGAACGAACGCGCAGCCAGTGCTCTCGAATAGGGGGAATTGAAATCGCGAGTTCGCCGGAATCTGCCAGCCGCGTTACCTCCGGCACCGGCAGCGGGCGGCGTTTGCGCACGAAGAAGTAACCAAAGGTGGTGGCGATGATGAAAATAGAGGGTAACGCGCCCGGTGAACCCATTCCAATACCGAGGCCAATCAACGCCAAGGGAATGATCAGGCAGAACCACATAACGTTGTAAGTGACGACGGCGGCGCAGAGCATGATGGCGGCCAAGAACAGAATGGAAAGCCGCATAGAGCGCACGCGGCCTTTGAGCCAGCGGCGAATGATGAGTTCGTCCATGGAAGTGGTGCCCTTCGACGGTGCTCAGGGCAGGGGGTTCGGCCGAGGGGTTCTACGCAACTGTATTGTTGCAAAAGCCGTGCCCGGTTCAAAGGGCGGCGCGAATTTCGGCGCGAAGGGAATCGGTCAGGGCGGCGCCGGCGGGTTCGTTCTTGAGGAAGACGACGCCGCTGACGAGCGCAAGCTGACGCTGCAAAGCCTCAAGCGGCATCGAAGGCAGTTCACGCTCGAACTCGTACCACATCACGCGCGAGTCGCGTTCGGCGAGCAGGCGGATGGCGGCAAGCACGGCCCGGCGATCGAGCATGCGAATCGCGAAAGCCTTACGGAACTCCTCAAACGCCATGTGAAACAGCAGCGGCGCCCAGTAAATGGCGGAAAGCCCGACGTAGCCATCCCAGAAGTAAAGTCGAACCGCAAAGGGCTGAGCGTGAAGTTCGCGAAGCGGATCGCGATCGTGGCTCTCGCGCAGCCAGCCGACAAAGGGCAGCGGCCTTGGCGTGATGAACGGATACGATGCGAAAGTCAGCGCGAGTCCAACCGGAACAAGCCAGAGCAACTCCAGATCCAGTCCTATCCAATACGCGAGAATGACGATCGCAAGTATGGTCGCCGCAAATGCAAGCATGAGCGTGAAACACGCCGTGATCAGCTCAACGCGCCAGCTATGCGTTATGTGCCGATCCAGCCAGGCTTCAAGGCCGGAGGTGCTGACGCTGGTTGCGGCGTAGGCCATGTGGCAAGCATACCCCATGAGAGCCAACAGGCGATTACAACGCGCGCCCAAGCGTGGAATCAGCCTTTCACCAGCGGCTGGCCAAGCATGAGAATAACCACGATGATCACGAGCAGAGCCTCCACGCCATGCAGGATGGAAAATCGCACGCGTGAAGGCATTTCGGGCCGTTTGGCCAGCGCGAAGATTTGCGCTGCAGTGAACAAATCGCAGGCAATCAGCATGCCCACACTGGTGAGCTTGGCGTGGAACGTAACGTACCAGAACGTGTTCTGCGGCGAACGCGGCGAAAGGTAGTAGCGCAGGAAGTCAGCGGCGCCCCATTCCGTGTTCGGGTGGCCCACGCCGTGCAAAAGCAGCAGTCCGGTCACGATGGTCAGGACCATGCCCGGCAGCGTGACGAAAAAATACATGCGCTTTTCAAGGTGCGTCAGTCGCTCGCGCACAGCGGCGCTTTCGCTCACGTGATAGCCGAGGAAGCGGCCAAGCCCCATCAGGCCGCCGACCCAGATGATGACGAAAATGACGTGAAAGGCCTTGATGTAAGCGTGGCTCATCGGCGCGCAATCTAGCAGCGGTGATTGCGTAAACCAGCGCCGGCATCATGCGTCGCCTTGATCACCGGGCGGCGTAACGGGCGAAGTCCCGATGCGCGGCACGGGTCGTTCATCCGAAGATGGCTTGGGCTGCGGCGCTTGCGGCATGGGCGGCTGAAGGCGGCCCGAATGCGATTTCATGATCGGAGCGGCCCAGCCCGTGCGCGGGATGCCCAGTTCAGATTCCGCGCAGGCCAGCGCTTCGCCCAGGGTTTCGAACCAGCGCTGAAACATTTCTTCTTCGCCGAGTTCGACGAAATCCTCTTCGCCCTCGAAGGACTCGGCGCGGCTTGTGGGCGCGTCGTCATAGCCCAGCAGCACAAAGCCCGCGGCGTTGTCGCCTTCAAGCGTGAAGTGCTCAAACGGAAACTCTCCGTCTGGCTCGGGTTCGAAGCGAAAGCGGATCATGGTTGCGTGCCGGTACTGCCGTCGGCTCCAATGTCGCACGGCGGCGACATTGGTCAAGTACCGCCGTGCGAAATGGCCCGCAATCTGGTAAATGCATGGCCTCAACTCCGGGAGAAATACATGAAGACCAGACTGATTGTGGCATCCGTGTTTGTGTTGGCGCTGGGCGCAGTGTGGCTGATGCCGCGCGGCGCAGAGATCCAGGCCCAGGCCAAAGTGGAAAAAATCGCCAACCTCGATGAATTCCTCAAGGGCAACGAGGACTACCAGAAGCTCGACACCACGGCCAAGTGCGATTATCTGGCCAACCTGTGCGACAAAGAAAAGCGTATTGACTGGAACCAGAAAAAGTGGATGCAGTTTCGCGTGTTGATGGCCCAGGCCAAGACGGACGGCATAGACAAGGACACGCTGAAGCTGGTGCAGTGGGCCGGCGCGCTTGCCAAGGACTACAAGAACCCGCTCAACAAATCGGCCTACTACGCCATTGACCTGATTGTGGCGCACTACGGCACCAAGCGCCTTTACGCCGACGAGACTTTCACCAAGGGCGACATCAAGGGCAAGCTCAAGCGCGTGAAGGAACTCTGGACGGCGCGCGAGCTCGGCCAGAGCATCACCTACGCACTAACCAACGACCTTGTGTTCCGCTACCTTGCCGCAGCCGGCGGCAAGATTCACGAAGAAGTGAAGCTGCTGGGCGAACTCAACAAGGAAGACGTGATGGTGTGGGACAGCACCGCGTCAATCCAGTTCGGCGTGATGCTGCGCGCGCTGTACGAGATGCCGGAACTCTCCGACAACTCCAAGCGCATGAAGTGGCTCAGCGAAATCTCCGACAGCAAGACCGGCAAGCTGAGCTGGATGATGGTGGGCGACATGCGCGCCAGCCTGATGATGGAGCTTCTCGGCGCCGATGAGGAGTTCCTCAAGCTCGACTATGCAGGCCGCGCCGCAAAACTCGAACAGGCACAGAAGGACGGCTACCTGAGCAGCAGTGACGTGACCTCGCTCAAGTGCGCGTTCTGCGCCACGAAGTAACCTGTGCAATCAAGTCGGCGGCCCGGTTCATGCGAATCGGGCCGCTTTTTTTGCCCGTGCAGCTATGCCAGGTGGCGCTTGAGAAAATCGCCCGTTACATCCAGTGCCTGCACGAATTCAGCAGTGCGTTTGCGGAACGGGTGCTGCGTGCCCAGCACATGATCGGCGTTCTCAATCGAGAGCAGCTTGGCGTTCTGGCCATTGATGGCATTGGTATTGACGGCCTCCAGCAATTGCAGCGCCTCCTCAAATTCCACGCTTTCGTCATTCACGCCGTGGATCAGCAGCCAGGGTTGCGTGACGCGCGATGCCGCGCGGCGGATGTCAAAGGCCTCCTCGTTGGCGGCAATTTCATCGAAGAACCCGCGCCCCACGCGCATTTCCTGCTTCGTGCGCGCATTCTCAATCTTCATGTGGCCGTAGGCGTTGAGGTGGCGCTCCACTTCATCGGGCGGGAAGCGGTTGGCGCGGCAGATGGCTGCGAGCGTGACCAGCGCCTTGATGCGCGGATCGCGCGCCGCATGAAGGATGCACAGGCCGCCGCCCGCAGAGTGCCCCAACAGCCCAAGTCTTGACCTGTCAAGCTCTGCCTTGTCCGTGAGCAGGCCGCGTGACGCGGCTTCCACCACCTGGTGCAGGTCGTTCAGCCGCTTGCCCCAGGTGTCGCGCTCGAACAGGTCAAGGCGGTTGAAGACGTCCGTATCGCCCGTGATGCCGCAGTGTGAGAGGTTCACGCACGCGGCGGCCAGGCCGTTGTCTGCAAGAAAGCGCCCCAGCGACGGAAAGAACCCCCAGTGCTTGAAGCCCTTGAAACCATGCACGACAATCACGAGCGGTGCAAGGTCGGCGCGCGGCAGATAAAGATCGCCGGCAATTTCCTCGCCATCGGAGCCGCGCAACAAAAAGGTGTCGTCGGGATGGGCCGCCATGGGACGAATTCAGATTTCAGAAGTCAGAGATCAGACAACTCCGTTGTCGGGGCGCCAGCTTTCTGAATTCTGATCTCTGAAGTCTGAATTCAAGCTTGGGGATCTTTCACTTCCACCTGCTCGACCGCCGGCTCGCCTTCGGCGGCGGGCGTCGCCAGGTCGGCCTGGCGCGGCAGTTCGCTTTGCGAGCGCAAACCAAAGGCGCGCAGGAATTCGCCCGTGGTGCCGTAGAGCGCTGCGTTGCCACGGTTCTTGTCACGCTCGGAAACCTGGATGAAGCCGCGCTCGAGCAGCGCGCGCACGAGGTGGTCGCTGGAAGAACCACGGATGCTCTCGATGTCGAGGCGCGAAATCGGCTGCTTGTAGGCGATCACGGCCAGGCACTCGAGCGCGGCCGGGCTGAGCTTTTGCGCCTCGCGCTCGCGCACCAGCTTGTGCAGCAGGGCGTCGTGCTCGGGGCGGGTGGTGAGCTGGTATCCGTTGGCCAGCTCCTGAAGCGAAAAAGCCGAGCCCATGTCGTCGTAGCGTTTGGCCAGCAGCGCCAGCGACTGCTTCACGGGAATCACGCTGGGCACTTCCAGCAAGTCAGCGATGCGCCGCGCCGAAATCGGCTTGGCGTGCACGAACAGCAGCGCCTCGATCTTGGCTGCCATGGCATCGCTGGGCATGAACGAAGCGGAAATCGCATCGCCCACCTGTGTGGCGTCATCTGCGCCGGTTTCCGGGCCTTCCGGCGGCGGTGCTTGCGGGTCATCTGGGCTGGGCATCATGCTGGTCTAGCCGTCGGCGCCGAAATTCAAAATGCAAAATGCAAAATTCAAAATGAAAGTGATGTTGAAGGCTACACGCCGGCGCCCATTTTTCATTTTGAATTTTGCATTGCCACTACTTGTCCGGCTCGCAGTTGAGGCCGGGGATGCGGAACTCAGTGGTGTAATCGCCGCGTGATGTCACCACGTTCACCCAGCGGTTGAAGCGCTTTTCGTCCACGTCTGCAAACGCCAGGAACTCGCCGCGACGGTCGTGAAACCGGGCTTTGTTGGCCGGGTAAGTCTTGAGCCGCTTGACGATATGCCAGCCATACTGGCTCTTGAGCGGCCCGCTGTATTCGCCGTCTTTGAGGGCCGCCACTATGTCCTCGGTGAGTTCTTCTTTCTCGGCCGGTTTGTCCTGGGTCGGCAGGCGGAAAAGACCATCGCCGATGTAATGGCGCGGCAGGCGGCCGTCGGTGTTCAGTGTGCCGGGGTCTTTGCTTTCTTTGGCGACAAGGTCTTTCCAGTTGCCGCCGCGCTCAAGCTGCGTCCAGATGCGTTCGGCATTCTGCTTGTCGGAAAGCAGGATGTGGGCCAGGTCGTAGCTTTCCGTGGAGGTTTCAAAGTAGTTCACGATCAAACGCTTGAGCAGGATCGTGCGCGCCCCCTTGGTGATGTAGGTGCGCAGGCCTTCTTCGGTCAGACTTTGCTGCTTGAGCCACTCGGGCCACGGCACGGCGCCGCCGTAGCGATCCTTCACCTGGCGCTTCATTTCGTCAATCTGGCGCGCCACTTCGGAGTCGATTTCCTTTGTGGAAAGCTCGCAGCCAATGCGCTCGGCTTCAAGGTCAAGCAGGTTCACCTGGACGAGATAGTTCACGGAATTGGTCAGGATGCGGAACTGCTCGTCCTTCATGACCTGTTCGACATCATAGGTGCGGGCAATGACCTGTTCCGCTGTGATGATGCGCGGCCCCACGCGGGCGATTTGTCCCACTTTGAGCGTGGTTTTGGGCTTCTCGCCCTCTTTGGATTGCGCACCGGCGTAAAAGCCAACCGTGCTTGCCGCTGCCGTCAGGGCCAGCAGCGCCGCGGCGCGCATGACCAGTTTCATCAACATGTCGAACTCCAGGGGTGTTTCGGGGCCCGGCGCATGATAACAGCCTCAATCGCAAACGCACACCAAGGGGCGCTAGGATGCGGGGCCTTGCTTGGTTACACTGTTACGCATCTTGGTGGACGAGATCGCGCGGGCCGGTCACATCCGGCAGGCGTGTGGGCCAAACTGGACAAAGCCGTGGCTGCGCAAAGACACAACCGTGACGATGCAAGGCCCGAGATTGCCGCCAAAGCGCCGGCGCCGGATTTGATTCCAGAGCTTGATCCAGACGCGCCCGACGACAGCGCTTCGGCCAACGAAACCGTCGTGCCGCCTCCGCCGCCCAAGGGTCCTGCTACCGGCCACCTTCCGCCCACCCCACGACAAACCGGAAAGCCCGTCACGCAGGCGGCCATCCGCGCCCCGGGTTGGGACATCTCCGGCAACGTCTCGCGCGAGGAACTTGAACGCAAGCGCGCGATCACGCCCGCACCCCAAAGACCAGTGCTGCCCGTTCCAAGCCGCGCCGAGGGCACGCCGAAATCCGCGGCGGAACTGGCGCCGGTGCAGACGGATTCCGCCAATCTGCTTACGCCAGTCCGCACAGAATCGGCGGGAGTGCTGGGGGCAATCTCGACCGAGCAAACCAGCGCGCCGCCCGCTGAAGCGTCCAAGCCGCCCGCGCCGGGCCAGAAGAAAATTGAGTTCTCGCCCGACGCCGGCGACGCCGTGCTGGAAGTGACGGCCGAGCCGCCGCTGGAGACGACCGATATTGACGCGTCAAGACCTCGCGGGCGCTCGCCCAGCGGCTTTCGCGCCGAGCCGCCGCCCCCCCCGCGCGATGAAGATGACATCTCGGAGAGCGCCAGCGAATCCGCTTCCCGCGGCGGCGCAAGGCAGGACACCGCCGAACGCGCGCTGGCAAATCTAAATCTCGACGACGAAGAAATCCCGCCCAGCCCCGAGATTGCCAAACGCTTTGACGTCGTGCTCCAGCTCGGCAAGGGCGGCATGGCCGTGGTTTACCTGTGCCGCGACCCGCGCCAGAAGGGCAAAATCGTCGCGGTCAAGGACATTAGAACTGAGCTCAAGCCCGGCATGAGAATGGCCGAGCGCGTCGAGCACGAAGTAATGCTGCTCAAAGAGCTCGACCACCCGCGCATCGTCAAGGTCTATGACCTGCTGAAGTTCCCGCGCGGCTCGGCCATCATCATGGAGTACATTGACGGCCTGCCGCTCGACCACGAAATCGGCGCGGGCCGCCGCATCACCTGGGATTTCGGCGTGCGCATCCTGCGCGAAATCGGCGAGGCGTTGGCCTACGCCCATTCGCGCGGCGTTATTCATCGCGACCTCAAGCCCGACAACATTCTTTACTCCGAACGCCACAACTTGATGAAGCTCGTGGACTTCGGCCTGGCGCGGCTATACGGCGAAGAAGTGGATGTAAGCATGACGCGCACGGGCATGGTCGTGGGCACGCCTCACTACATGAGCCCCGAGCAGGTCAGCGGCAAGCAGCTTGACCAGCGCAGCGACGTTTACTCGTTTGGCGCCACGCTCTATTACCTGATTACCGGCCAGCGCCACGTTGAGGGGTCCAATATCATGGACATCCTCGAGCAGCAGCGCAGCGGCAATATTGTGCCGCCGAGTTACATCAACCGCGACATGCCC
This sequence comes from Planctomycetota bacterium, assembly GCA_020845475.1. Taxonomy (GTDB): domain Bacteria; phylum Planctomycetota; class UBA8742; order UBA2392; family UBA2392; genus UBA2392. Next base: position 77,171 of record JADLFN010000039.1, on the reverse strand, counting down.
GAGTGGCTGGCCTACATCATCGGCAAAATGATGGAGATCAAGGCCGACGACCGCTACCAGAGCATGAGCGAAGTGCTCGAAGACCTGCGCGCCGCCGAAGCCGACCCGATTAACTTCGTGCGCAACAACCGGCGCGGCCAGGTCAAGCGTTACGGTGGCCGCGCGTTGATGCCCTTCGAGGGCGACCCGCTGGCCGTCAGCGCCGAGGGCGAGGGCGAGCGCAAGAAGGCGCGCACCTCAAAATTGCAGGATGAACCGGTTCCCAATTTCGCGGCCATCGCGGCTGCGCCCGCGCCGTCTTCGCCACCGGCCTTGCAGCCGCCCGCACTGGAGCCCGCAGGAGAAAAACCCACCAACCGCGTGCCCGAGCGTATCGAAGAAGGTCTGCCCCCGCTCGACAGTAACCAGGGTATGCCCGCACCGCCGCTGGCCGTGGCGCAGCTCGTCGAAATTTCTGAGCTCGTGCGCGAAGTCAGCAAACGCATCCAGCGCACCGAAGAAAAAGTCGAACAGCAAGGCATGAGCGCGCTGACAATGTTCCTGATCGTCATGCTCAGCTCGCTAGTCTCCGCATCCATGATCGTAGGCCTGTTCCTCTACCTCCACCGCACCGGCCAACTCGACCAGTTCCTGGGCTAGGCGCTCGACGTTTACACCGGATTTACAGGCCAAACCGAAGCAGCCCTTGGCTGCCGCGCGTTAGAGTTGGAGAATGGCACCGGAGGCAAACGTGGCCCAGGCACGCATATTGATTGTCGAAGATGAAGAGTCGCTTCGCATTGGCCTCAACGAGACCTTTGCGGGCGAGGGCTTTGCGGTGCAAATCTGCCCGCGCGGTGACGCGGCTGTGGCTGCCGTGGGCGCGTTCAAGCCGGATTTGATGCTGCTTGATCTCATGCTGCCGGGCATGCACGGCATGGAAGTGTGCAAGCACCTGCGCGCGCAGGGCGCGACGCTGCCGATCATCATGCTCACGGCGCTGGCTGACGAAAAACAGATCGTCGAGGGGCTCAAGGCCGGCGCCGACGACTACATCACGAAGCCGTTTCGCCTGGCCGAATTGCACGCCCGCGTAGCCGCGCAACTGCGCCGCGTGCAGGCGGCGTTTGGCGCGCCGCTGGAATTACCGGGCTGCAAGCTCGACCTCACGCGCGGCGAAGTGCTGCGTGACGGCAAGGCGGTCGCGCTGACGCAACTCGAGGTCGAGCTCGTGAAGTATCTGCTCAAAGCCAAGCCCAACGCGGTTAGCCGCGACGAGTTGCTGACAAAGGTGTGGGGCTACAAAGAGGCCGTGGCCACGCGCACGGTGGATATGGCGATTGCCAAGCTGCGAGCGAAGATCGAACAGGACAAAGAGAAGCCGCGCGTGATCGCAACGGTGCGCGACGCCGGCTACCGGTGGGAACTGTAAACCGTGAAGAAAGTACGCATAGCCATGCTGCTCTACGTCGCAGTGGGATTGATCCCTCTGGCGGTGCTGAGCCGCGTGGGTTCGAAGCACGCGCAGCGCGAATACGTTGAGCAAGTGAATCAGGCGGCGCAATCAAGTCTGAACCAGACCTTAGAGTTGAACTTCAGGGCCAACGCCACATTGAATGAACTGTTCGCGACGGAATTCTCGCGCGAGTATACCGAGTATCAGCATTGGCGAGCGCCGCTGAACATTCAGGCGCAGGGTCCGAGTGTGGTTCGCTCCAATCTGGCAGGGCCTCCTCGCAACCGACTGATCAAGTTTTACTTCCAAGTACGCAGCGACGGGCAGACGCTTGCCTACAACTCTCCGCACCAGGCTGAAGATCAAAGTGAACAGCTCGAAAGCTACCAGAGGGCTGAGCCTCTCTCAGAGGAGTTCAAGAAGGTGGTCCGCGATAGCCGCGAAGCAGTACTCACAGAGTTGCCCTACGTCGTCAGCGCACGTTTCGACGATACCGGGATGGATGATCGCAAGCCTGTGGCGGAAGACTTGCTTGTGTCCAGTTTCCTCTCATTGAAGAGCGGCAAGCAGCCAAGCAGCGTGCAAGTCGTATCGAACGAAGTGTTGATTGTGAACTCAAACTCGCAGGATGTTGCCAATCGAGCACGCAGTGAGCAAATCCACAAGAAGGCCAACAAGGCCGGCAGGGAGGAAGACCCATGGGCGGGGCTCAAACGTCCGCCCGGCGTCGACGATCCCTATGGCGATTCCATCGTGCAGGTCTATCCCTTCTGCTTCTATCAACGGGTTGACGATCGGCGGCGCATGATCTTCTGGCGCACAGTGCGCACGCCAGCAGAACACATCATGCAGGGCTTTGAAATTGATCTGGACTACGTGAAGTCAACATGGCTCATCGAGCAATTTGGAACGCGTGCCATGCCGGGCTCGATCTTTCTAGGGAACTGGGCAAGAATGCGAAGCAACCAGCCCGTGAATTGGTTTCAGCAGTACAATACGCCGACAACACCGTTCGGCTTTGCCACTTTGCTTGGGCATGCCTACGTTATGGGTTCGGCCACGGCCGGGTTTCGTGAACGTTTTGAACGTACCCGAAATACCTACTTGGTTGTCGGTATTGGATACGCGCTCATCATCGCCGTGGTGGGTCTGTTCCTGTACCGCACGGTCTCGCGCAGCGAGGCGCTGGCGCAGCAGCAGGGAGAGTTTGTGGCCGCGGTCAGCCATGAGCTGCGCACGCCGCTTACCGCCATGCGCCTGTTCACGGAATTGCTCATTGGCCAGGCCAAGACCGCCAAGAACGAGAAGGTTGAGCAGCACGCATCGCGCATTCTGGCCGAGGAAGAACGCCTTACGCGCCTTGTCGAGATGATCCTGCTGGCCGCAAAAATCGAGCGCGGCTCTTTCAAGGTTGAAATCGCTGAGGCCCCGCTGGGCGAAACACTTGGCGCGGCTATCGAAGCGGCGCTGCGCGCTCATGCCGGGCGCGAGGTGATCAACGAAGCGCGCGACTTGCCCATCGTGAAGCAGGATCGCGCAGCTGCGCAGCAGGTGTTTTTCAACCTGATTGATAACGCGCTCAAATACAGCCGCGACGCCGGCAAACCTGTGAGCATCTCCAGTGAAACAAAGGATGGCAAACTGATCCTGCGCATCATCGACCAGGGCGCGGGGATTTCGGACTCAGACAAGCCGCGCCTGTTTCAGAGGTTTGCGCGCGGCACCAAAGCCAACGAACAAGGCGCCGGCACAGGCCTTGGGCTGTGGCTCACACGCGAGTATGCGCGGCAAATGGGCTGGGGTGTCAGCCTCGAAAGCAAACCCGGCGCTGGCACGACGGCCAGTGTCGAAATCCCGCTGTAGCCGGGGCGACATATATGTCGCCCCTACGGAGCGCGGGCGACATTACTCTTTCTCCAGCTTCGCCGGTTCGCGTTGGTAGTTGTAGTCGCGCCAGCCGCGCAGCTTGAGTTCCTTGTAGCCTTTGATCTTGATGCGCACTTCGGTCATGTCGGCATCGAGGCCGAAGAGTGTCAGTGCCAGTTCGCCGGGCATGTTCTGAGTAATCATCATGGGTTTGGGCAGGCAGGCCAAGGTAGGCGCTTGGGATTTCTTGCCGTCGGCCTGGTGATAGGTGATTTCCGCGGAGGCAAGCAGTTCGCGCGTCAGGCCCGGGCCTGCTACACGGAAGATCGGGCAAGCCAACGCTTCGACGTCCACTTCCTGTATGGTCCATTCGCCGGCCCTGACCTCGATGTCCTTGACCACGATCTCCTTGATGGTGCCGTCAAAGCGCAGGTTGTACTTGCCCGGCGGCACGCAGATGACGGGCGAGTTGCCGCCAAGGTTGAACCACGATTCGCCCTCGGCCTCCAGCACCTTGCCCTTGTCGTCCACAACCATCATGCGGATCATTCCGCTGTCCATGCGGTTTGAGCGGCCGGTGTTGAAGTGAAGCCGGATCGTGCCCGTGTTCTCTTTGATTGTAATCGAGGCCTGGTTCTTTCCGGCCTTGACATCGACTATGACTGAGTTGATGCGCACGATTTCGTCTTCGTCGCGCCCGCCCGCCATGGCCAGGGCGCGGAACTTGCCCTCGGGCACGCGGAACAGGTAAGACTTATCCTTTTGCATGCGCCCGCCAATGGCCTGAACCATGGGCTGTGCAAATGTTGATTGAACTTCAGGAATCAAGACCACGCGGACGAACTCAACGGCTTCGCCATTATCGTCCAAAACGCGCACGGTGACCTCGGCGAGTTTTTCGTCGAACTTGAAATGCTGCTCGCCTTCGGCGTTCACTTCAACTTCGCGCACCAACCCACTGGCGGCGTAGCTGATCAACTCGTAGCGCCCCTTGGGAATGACGCCGAATTCCAGCCGACCGGCCAGCTCGTGTCCCTGGTATGTCTGGCAATTGGCCGGCAGCGGAATGAGCGTGCCCGATGCTCCGCGTCCTTCGCTCTGCCTGGCTTCAACGCTTACCCATGTGCCGGCGTACGCGGGCAGTTCAATCACCTGCGCGTTTTCGCCCACGCTGGCTTTCTGCACCCGGGCGCGCAGCACTTCCATCAAACCCTGCTTGTAGGGATTGCCCAAGCCGCGCGTCAGGCACAGGTGCTCGCGTGCCGTGACGACGCACAGGTCACCCACGTTGAGGCCCTTGAACTCGACTGTTCCTTCATTGCTCGTGGAACGCGGCGCAACGTTGTAATTGCCAAACACGCTGCCGCGGTTGGGGTCGTATTCGTCTTTCAGCGGGTCTTTCAGCCCGACGAGCGAAAACACGTAAACGGACTCGTTCGCGGCGGGCTTGCCGCCGCGCTTGAGCGCGACCTTCAAAGTCGCGCTCGGCTCTCGCAGGGCCACTTGAGCGTCTTTGCCTTCGAACAGTTCAATCACTTCGCTGGCGATCGGGGTCTTTTCACGGATGAAGGCGATCACGAAGTACTTGCCGGGCCGTGCGTGCTCAATCACGATCGCCTCGCGGTACTCCTGGGAGATGCGCAGGTCAATACTGCGGTTCCAGAGCTGCCAGTTGCGGTGAACGTCTTCGATGGCGGGCAGCTTGCCGGACTTCGTGTATTCGGTGTAAATCGCGTTCTCACAGGACACGAGCAAAACGGTGCCGTTCATGGCGTTGCCGTTGCGGTCAGAGAGATTGACCGAGAGCTTCGCGCCGGCCGTCAGCTTGAACTTGACCGTCACGTCCGTCCGCTTGAGTTCGACGACCTCCGTGGCGGGGCAGAAGTTGCGGCAGAAAATCGTAATGCGCCACTTCCCCGGGGGCATGCGGTCGAAAGTGGCTACGCCACCGCGCCAGTATTCATTGTTGCGCTTGCCGCGATGTTCGGTGTTGTTGTTGAGCTCCATCTCAGGATCGTTGCCCTCAATCTGCTCGGCGTAGATTCGGCCGTCCGTGCCATCGCCTTGACCACCGGTGTCAACTTCGACGTTGATCTTCATCGAGTTGATCATCGTCAGGTTGCCAAGATCAACGGTTTGAGCCGCCTTGACCTCGATGTCCTTGATCAACAGAGGCAGGTATTGGTGCGACTGCGCCATGAGCTGGTACTTGCCCACGGGCAGCCGCGAGAACCGGAACGCCCCGCGGCCTGAATCCAGGTTCTGCTGCATGATGCGCCCGTGGTCCTGGTGGCGGCCTCCCGAAACGGAGGTCTGCGGGCTGATCTGGGACTGGGCTTCGAGCGCCGAATTGTCGGGATTGAGCAACTGGCCCTTGATTGTGCCGCATTTGACAAATCGCAGGTCGCCCAGTTTCGCGTCATGGTTGCGGTTGAGATCGATGTTCTGCCAGCCCGTGGAGTTGGGATCGAGCACGTAGTGGTCGGAGTCCACCATGACAATGCCCTGGTAGCGCTTGTTGGCGTCCAGCCCGGTGAACTTGAAATTGCCCTCGGCATCGGTCTTCGTTGAGACCAGCTCGGCGCTGCGCGTGCCCCAATAGAATTCGCGCTCACTGCCGAACACCAGCGGCGTGTCAGCCAGCGGCTTGCCGGTATCGCCGTCGAGGATGCGGCCAGTCACCGAACACGCGCGCGAGACGCGGCCAAAGTCCACACGGTTGCGCGTGCCTTCCCACACCATAATGGTGATTTGCGTCTTGCAGTAGCCCTCGGACTCCGCGTTGAAATGCAGGTGGCAAAAGGGCTGTTGGACATAGTTTCCGCGGGCGGTCGCCAGGTTCTGCATGGGAATGCAGGCGCCCTTGAGCGTGACCTTGACTTCGATGACGAAGCCGCCGTCGTCTTCGCTGGTGGCTTCGCCGCTGACTGTGATTTCAGGGAACTTGCCAAACGCGATTTCCTCGCGTTCCATTTCCTTGGCGCTCCGGAAGTGCCACAGCTTGTTGGGTTCACAGGTGATTTTCGCGCCGGCCAGCACACCCTGATTCGTCCGCACGCTGCCGATCAGCTTGGTGCTGAACTCGACCGATTGCTCGACGTCGAGCAGTAATTCCGCACCGAGGTCGGTCGTCTTGCCGGATTCAACGCGGAACTCTTTGGCAAAGGCGGGTGCACCGCCCTGCGCGGGCGAGGAGATGCGATAGCGGCCCTCGGGCAGTCGGTCGCACGTGAACTTGCCGTATGAGCCATTCTTGAGCGCGGCCAGGAAGCGGCCCTTGACAGGCTCAATCATGGTCAGGGTCAGCGGCGCCGCCAAGGGCTGGTTGTGTTCGCGCTTGAGCGTGAGCTTCATGCTGCCGGTCGGGCAGAACGTGAGATCGCCCAGCGAGGCGTCGTGATCGCTGCCGAGCTTCAGTTCCGTATTCCAGTGGGGGGAGAGCGGGTCGAGTGCCCAGCCTTCGGAATCGGCGTAAACCACGCAGCCGGAATGCTTGTGCACGTTAACGCCCGTGAAGCTGAAGGCGCCGCCTTTGTCCGTGATGGCCTTCAAAGTGTCCGGGGGGATGTTGCCCGACGCGGCATCTTCGGGCTTGATGAAGTACAGGGACAGCCCTTCAAGCGGCTGCGAGAGAGGCTGCATCACGGCGCGGCCACTGAGCGTGAAGGCGCGAACGAAATTGGGAAGCGGCCACTTGTTGGGCGCATCCTGGTAAAGCACCGTCTCCCAGGATTGGGCAAAATAGCCGACCTTCTGTGCCGAGACGGTTACGGAAATCCAGCAAGTCTCGATCATGCTGCCGTCAGCGGCTTTGATTTTCGTTTGCGGCAGCGTGCCGTCCTTGAGCGCGACTTTGGCGGCAAGCGTGAACTTGCCCTCAGCGTCGGAGCTGCATTCGCCACTGACGCTGCCAGAGGGAAACTTGCCGCGTTTGCGTTCTTGCGCGGCTTTTTGGTCGGCAGACTTGCAGCCCCAAAGGTCGTTGAGCACGACCTTGACCGAAACCCCGGCCACGCCCGCGCCAAAGGTGTCCGTAACACGGCCCTCAACACGAGCATCAAACTCAAGCTTCTGCTCAGCAGCAAAAAGCCCGGGAGCAAGGCAAATCAGGAGAAGCAGAGGCGCGAAGTAACGCATTGAAATCCTTTCGTACAATGCAGGCATGGTTCACATTCTTGACCATCGACGCAGAAAGGGCGCGATTACTCGCGTTCCAGTCTGGGTGCTTGTCGTGTCTCGGTTTCCTTCAACTCGACGAGCAGCTCTTTGTAGCCTGCAACCTTGATGCTGATCTTCGACGTTGCAGCCGGAATGGAATTGAGTGTCAGAACAATTGTGTAGTCTTGAGATTCTGCCCAATTGACTCGCGGCCTCTCCGCCAGCTGAAGCGTGATGTTTTCGGAATCGTAGGCAGTAATCAGGGCGCTGCGCAACATCTGGAGAGACAGGCCTTCTGCCTCGAAGGTGCATGTCAGCGCCTTCAGTGCCTTGGGCGCTGCACTCGCCGTTGTTACTGCGCCGGCAGTCACGGTGAGCTTTTCCAGCCGCAGCGGCTCGAAACCTGCCAGTTCAAGCTCAAGCGAATAGGTTCCCGGCGGTACACCAATGATGTGGCCGTAGTAGAAAGCGCGCAGGCCCGCATCTGCCAGGGCAACTTCGGCGCCAGCCGCGTTCATGAGGCGAAAGCGACTCGCGTTTCGGCCGCGGGAGTCTGAATCACGCGTTGATTGCAAATCGATCACGATGGCGCCATGATCGCTCTTGGGCTTGAGGTCCAGTGTCAGGTTCTTTCCCGCCACGCGCAGTTTCTCAACAACGGTGTTCAATTCCTTGCGCTTGTTCTTCCAGCAGCAGGTCATGACATAGTCGCCGTCTGCGGTCTCAAATTGAGTCCAGTTGACGGGCGACGATTGCGCCGTTACCGCATCCGGGTGATGCGACCTGCTTTCGGAGCGAAGGACGAATATGGCCTCGGAGAAATCTTCGAGATCGTCCTGGGCGAACTTGATCATCACGTTGCGCCACTCGGGTTCGACTTTGAGTTGCTGTTCTCCGGCTTTCGTCACCTCTACTTTCTGCACAAGCGAGGCCCGACCGCGAAACGAATCCCCTTTGATGATGCACTCGTACTTGCCTTTGGCCACAAGCCCGAAGTTCACTTCGAATCCCCCAAAACCCTGGATTGGGCTCAAGCCCGGTGCCGACGGAACCAGCACGGCGCCCTTGAAATCACTCTTTTGCCCCCACTTTACGGAGACGTTCAACCAAGTGCCCGTGTAAGCCGGAAGCTCGCACTTCAGCTTGCTTTCGCCAGTATCAACCCTGATGAACCGCTTAGCGAGTGATGCGGAAAACTCGTCGGGGCGAATATGGAAACCAAAAGCGCTGACGTAACGGAACTCGGTGAGGCTCAGCGCGACGTATTCGCCCGCCGCCACTTTGTCAAAGAGCGCCTCTCCCTTCTTGTCAGTCTTGGCGGAGTAGATGCGCGCGCCGGACGGCCGCCACGATGCAACGTCTGGAACCTCGTCGACAAATCGAAAACTTTCACGGGCAACGAGGTAAGCATAGTTCTCGGCATAGGCCTTTTTGGATTGCGAGAGAGCGACCCTCAGGATTGCGGGCTTGACTTCCAGGCGCAGTTCGATCTGCTTTCCGGGTTGTACGACGAGATCCGTTTTGACCAATTTGCCAAGCTGTTCGGGGTAGGCGAGCACGACGTATTTACCGGGCCGCAACAAAACTCCCCCGTCGAACGGACTGGAAGGACTGCACCAGGCGCTCTCAACGAACGACCAGCCACTGTCGCGAAGTGAGGTGTACCTCAGTTTGGAGGATTCTCCCTTGGTTTCATGAAACAGTGCGTACGCCGGACTGGTTTCGTGGAGGAAAAAGACTCCGCCTTTGACCGCCGCGCCGTCGGGCCCAAACATTGAAACCCTGGCCGGCACGCCCGAGATAAGCTTTACCGTGACGGTCTCCTTGCGTTGTGAAAACTCCAGCTTTTGCGATGTGGTACCGATCTCCCGCGCATGAATCCAGATTTCGTATTTGCCGACTGGCACTCGCTCGAATACGAAAGTGTTCTGGCCCGATTGTGTTCCATTGTCCAGGTAGTGAAGCCCTGTGAATTTGTCTATCTCGGCACGAGGGTTGTTCCAGTCCCCGTCCAACTTGAACAGTCGAAAGTGGGCTTCCCTGAGCGTTGCATCGGCGGGTGCCTCGAGCTTGATTGTCACGTTGCATGGTGGAATCAGGACTTGGTTGCCCAAAGCGGTAACCTGCGCTCCTTTGACTTCGATATTGGGAATCGTCACGTATGCGTCCTCGACCCCGCCTGCAGTGAGCTGGTATCTGCCTTCGGGCAACCGCGTGAACTCGTACACGCCCTGCTCTATGAAACTGCGAAGCGTCAGGTAGCGTCCGCCACTAGGTTCCACCATTTCCAAGTGCGTTCCAACTATCGCCTTTGCCCCTTTCTGGTCGAGAAATGTCACCTTGATACCGCCTGCGGGCCAGAAGGCCACATCGCCCACCTTGAGTTCACTGGAGTTATCGGGAAGCCTGATTCCGTACCAGTGAGGCGACTTCGGATCGACCGCAAGATTCTCCGAGTCAGGAATGATCATGCGACCGGAGGACCCTACCGGATCCACTCCCTCGAATCTGAAGTAGCCATCTTTGTCGCTCTTCGCTTGGGGCAGGGGGCCCTGCGGCGGCCGGATGTGGTCGCGGATCAGGTACTCGCCCTCGCTGGCGAGATAAAGCTTAACATCGCCCAGCGGAGAGTTGGATTTGCTGACCGCGCGGCCGCTGATCGTAACTGCTTTGACGAACTGGGAGAGGTACACGCTGTTAATGGGCTCAATGGGCGTCACCATGATGAGCGTGGTGCGCGTCACGTATCCCGGTTTGCTGGCTGTAAACGTAACCTGCGCATAGCATGTTTCTACAGGCGGGTTGCCCCACTTAACTTTCGGAATGCGTTGACCAACCAGCTTTACCTTGACTCCGATGGTGAAAGCGCCGTCCGGCCCAGTTGTGGCGCTGCCCGTTACGGTCGCTTTGGGGTACGGCCCTTCAGCTTTCTCGCGGCGCTCAAGTGTTTTCTGGTCGGCATGGCCCCAGAATTCGTGAGCCTTGGCGTCTATGGATACACCATCAAGTTTTTCTTGCGGATTGCCTACGACCTGCCCCTTCATGGTTACATTGAACTCTTGCGTTTGTTCTTCAGCACGCAGGGCGGCGGACAGAGAGAGAATAATCAAAAGGCACGCGATTCGATCCATAGCATCACCAATAGAGATGGGGTGCTGATTCTCATCTCATCGATGACTGCTGCAATACAAATCTTGCGAAAGTCGCGTGAAGACCTCTTAGGCGTCAACGGCCTTCGATCTCGGCCATGAAGGCGCTGACTTCCTTGCGCACGTTTTCGCCTGAGATGGCTTTGTCTATGAATTGCACGATGCGGGGCATGTCTTTTTCGCGGGCACCCAGTGTGGTCACCATGGGCGTGCCTACTCTCATGCCGCTGGTTTCGGTGTTGGGGCGCGGGTCGTAGGGAATGAAGTTCTTGTTCACGTACACGCCCTGCGCGCCGACGAGGTCTTCGATCTCCTTGCCGTTCTTGCCGGTTCCGGTGATATCGACCATGACCATGTGGTTGTCGGTGCCGCCCGTGATCACGCGGTAGCGCTTGGGATTAATTTCCGTGAACGCCTTGGCCAAGGCCTTGGCGTTGGTGATCACTTGCTTGATGTAGGTCTTGAACTCCGGCTTCAGCGCCTCTTCCAGCATCGCGGCTTTGGCCGCGACGACGTGCACCAGCGGCCCGCCCTGCGTGCCGGGGAACACGGCGCGGTCGAGTTTGCTGGCCCACTTCTTGGAGCACACCACCATGCCGCCGCGCGGCCCGCGAATGGTTTTATGCGTGCTCATGGTGACGAAGTCGCTGACGGGCACGGGGCTCTGGTGTTCGCCTGCAGCCACGAGGCCCGAGATATGTGCAATGTCGGCCATGAAGAGCTTGCCGCGCTCTTTGGCTATGGCGCCCAGTTTTTCGAAATCAATCGCGCGCGGGTAACTCGATGCGCCCGTGACGACGAGTTTGATATCCGGATGTTCATCGAGCTGTTTCACGAACTCGGCTTCGTCGATCAAACCGTCGTCCTTGCGCACGCCGTAATGCACGAACTTGTAGAACTTGCCGCTGGCGTTGAACGGTGCGCCGTGCGAGAGGTGGCCGCCGTGCTCGAGCTTGAAGGCGAGCACTTTGTCGCCGGGGTTGAGCATCGCGAAGTAGGCGCTCAGGTTTGCCTGCGTGCCGGAGTGCGGCTGCACGTTGGCGTGGTCGGCCTTGAAGAGCTGCTTGGCAAGGTCGATGGCGTGTTGCTCAACCTGGTCCGTGAACTCGCAGCCGCCGTACCAGCGCTTGCCGGGATAGCCCTCGGCGTACTTATTCGTGAACACGGTGCCGAGCACCTGCTTCACGTAGGGCGAAACGTAGTTTTCGCTGGCGATCAGATTGAGCGAAGAGGTCTGCCGTTCGCCCTCACGCTGGACGAGTTCAAGGATGTTCATGTTGAGTCCTAAGCTCGGAGAGCGCGCAATCTAGCGATTACGGCGTGACCGTAAAGGCGCAACGGACTTCAATTCAGTCTTCAATTTAGTCAGGACCGTGTCGGGAGTTTCGTCGACATAGCACGCCTCGTAAATCGACTCCTGAAATTCGCCCCGCACTAGGCAATCCAATGCGGCGACGGCTCGTGCTCGGGCGAAATTGATTGCGGCCACTTCGGCTTGTTCCGTCACTCCAGCCTCGTCTTGATCCGAAGCATCAAAGTATTTCGAGTCGTAGTGCTCAACCAATTGCTCAAGCTGTTCCATGAGTTCGCTAGATGGCTTCTCTTTGCCTCTCACAACTCCCATAGCATGCACGCAGACCAAAGAACGCACGTGGACGCGACGAAGTTCGGTCGCCACAATCTTCAGGACCAATCGACGTACAACCTGTTCTGGCAACGCTTTCAACTGGGCGGGCAGGGCCTTATCTAGCGTCATCAAACGGGATAGGAGTGCCATGGCTATCCTATATGTGCTTTGAGGTTTGATCCGCTAGCTCGCGCATCAGTTTCTGGAGATCAGTTGCGGTGTTGAACCAATGCGGGCTGATGCGAACGATGCCCTTGCGCACGCTGGCGACGATGCCTTTCTCCAGCAGGCGCGGCTCCAGAGATTCATCGGCCAGCTTGCCCTCGCGGTGCAGGCACACAATGGGCGATTGCGCGTTTGCGGGCCAGCGCTCGCCCATGCAACCGATCTTCGCGGCCTTCGCGCCTTCGCGTGTGGCCTTTCCCAGCCCTCGAACGCCGCGTTCGATCTCGGCCGCACCCACGCGTTGATACAACTCCAGCGCGGCATCGAACGCGGCTATCTGGATGTACGGCGGTGCGCCGAGCATAAAGCGGCGGGCCCCCGGTGCGAGCGGCTGATCAATCGCATCGAAGTTGTGCGGCTCGGCGACGCTGAAGAGCCCCAGTGTGTGCGGCGTGAGTTTGTTGAGCGACTCCTCGCGCACGTAGAAGATGCCGAGCGTGTCAAGCGCGCAGAACCACTTGCGGGCGGCGAAGTTGCCGAAATCGACGCCGAGCGCGCCGAAATCAAGCTGCAGGCAGCCCGCCGATTGCACGAAGTCAATCGCGGTCAGCACGCCCTTCTTCTTTGCGCCCGCGCAGAGTGTTGACACGTCTAAGCAGAAGCCCGTGCGGAAATTGACGTGGCTGGCGGCGATCAGCCGCGTGCGCGGCGTGCAGGCCGCTAGCAACTGCTCGGCGAACACAGCGTCATCGCGCGGGGGCACGAGCACGAGCTTGACACCGCGCCTTCTTAGATCGAGCAAGGGCCGCAGCACGCCGGGGTAGTCGTTCTCCGGCGCGACGACTTCGTCGCCCTCGCGCCAGTCAATGCCGAGCGTGACGCGCGAAAACGCGTCCGTGGCGTTGGCCAGAAACACGAATTCGTCGGACTTGGCGTTGAACACGTTGGCTAGCCGTTTGCGGCAGCCGTGCATCAAGTCGATGTAGCGCTGGATCTCCAGCGAGCCGCGCTCGGAAACGCTACGCAAATACTCCTCGGCGGCGTCACGGGCGGGTTTGCACAGCGGCCCGCGGTAAGCGGTGTCGAGGTAAACGAGGTTGCGCGTAGCGGGGAACAACTCCTCAATTTCGGCGCGTGAGAGCATAGGCAGAGAATAGCAAAGAGGCGGGCCACAAAGCCCGCCCCTATGAGTTGAGATACGCCTAGTTGCCCTTTTCCGGCGTTTCGCCTTCGGGTCTTTCTTCGGCTTTCTTCTTGGGCTGCTTCTTGGCGAGCTTGGCCTTCTCCTGCTCTTCGAATTTGTCGGTGGCGGTTTTCTCGCGCAGGAACTTGCTATCGGTCTGCCACGCCTTGAGCCGGATATCGTCGAGCAGGCGCTTTTTGGTGGCCTCGCTGTCGAGGTCGTCCCAGATTTTCTTGAGCTTCTCCTGGTGAGCCTTGCGCGCCGGGTCGAGCAGTTTGGCGTCGTCTTTGGCTGCCTCGTATTCCTTGGCGTAGCGCGCGTCCTCGGCTTCGCTGTCTTTCCAGGCCTTGAGCACGAGCTTGGAGAAGCTGGTGCGCGTGGTCTTGCTCTCGATGGCCAGTTTGTCCATCTCGGCTTCGATCCAGGCCAGTTTCACTTCTTCCGCGATGACGTCGCCGGGCTTGATTTCTTCTGGTGCGGCAACGCCTTCTTTCTCTGATTTCTTGGCCTCGCGCTCAGCTTTGGCGGTTTCGCGCTCGGCTTCCTTTTCGTCGCGCTCTTTCTCAGCGGCGGCCTTTTGGGCGCGACGCTGGGCTTCTTCGCGCTGTTTATCAGTGTCGGGGCCTTTGGGTTCGCCGCCGCGCGCGGCGTGCTTGCCCCCGCGGCCAATCTGGGCCATCAATGGCGAGGCGGCGCACAGCAACAGAACAATGAGGAAGTAGCGCATGATCGTGCCCTAGGGTGGTTGTCGCATTAAACCACGCAGCCGGAGTCAGGTTGCGGAAAAAACACAAGCCCGCGAACGGGCTTGTGCTGGCGCGCTGGCGGCCCTTGCGGGCTACAGCGTTACTTCCTTTCGGATTCGCCGGAGCTGGAATCGCCCTCGGCGGGCTTCTTGTCTTCTTCGCCTTCTTCCTTCTTCTTGGGCTTCTTGTCTGTCTCTTCCTTCTTCTCCGTGCCGCCCTTGGCGTAGTCGGACCACTGCTTCTTGAGTTCTTCAACCTTGCGGGCGCGAATTTTGTCCTGTTCCGCGCTCTTGTCGGTCGCGGTTTGCGTGCGCATCTTTTTCGTGTCTTCCTGCCACGTTTTCAACTGTTCTTCATTCAGCGCCTTCTTCTTCGTCATTTCGGCGTCTGACTTTTCCCAGATTTTGGCGAGCGCCTCAAGGTGCTTCTTGCGCGGCTCTTCAAGCTTCTTGTCGGCGTCCTTGAGATCTTTGTAGGCCTTGTAGGTCTGGGCAAACTTTGCGTCTTCCGTTTCGCTGTCTTTCCAGGCCTTGAGGCCGAGCTTCTTGAAGTCAGAGCGGATCTTTTTGTCCTCAAGCCCAAGCTTGGTGGCTTCGGTTTCAAGCCACGCCTCTTTGTCTTTTTCGGGCACCGTCTGGCCGGGTTCGACGCGCTCTTCTGTGCCGTCTTCACCCCATCCCAGCGCGTTCACGGCGTCTTCCCATTGCTTCTTCCAATCCTGGCCCTGGTTGCCGCCTTGGCCCTGACCGCCGTTCTTGCCCTTGTTGTTGGGATCATCGGGCGCCTTCGGCCCCTGATTGCCGCCGCGAGCACCTCCGGGCCAACCGCCCGCGCCCCCTGCTCCGCCGGGCCCGCCTTGTGCCTGCAATGCGCCGCCAAAAGCGAACGCCAGAGCCAAAACCAATGCCAGGTTCTTCATGGTCGATTCCTTGGACTTGCCCAGTCCGGAGTAGAGTGCACTGATTAGTGCAACGTCCGCACAATTCCTTACTAAGGAAGGAGATTCTGGTGCAATGCGCCAGAGCGCTACTACACTCCCGACGAGGCTACCATGAAACGTCATGTCTATGTCATAGCCGCGCTGTTTGCGGCTCCTCTGGCGGCCCAAGACGAGCCGGGGATGTGGTCGAACTTCAATTGGGGCATTCATTCGATCACGATTCCCGCGGTGTTCTTGCTGGGCCTGATCGCGGGCTGGCTGTTGCGCGAGCGCAAAGCGGCCGAAGAGCGCGCGCGGGAAGAGATTGCAAAGCAGAAATCCGAACCAAAGAAGGATTGAGCGGCTCAGAAAGCGTGGTCCGTGTTTCGTGGCTCGTGGTCCGTAGGGGCGGCCGGAAACGAGAAGCTCGGATCACGGCACAGGAACCTCGGGGGCACTATGTCAAAGATTACTCGCGTCGTTCTGCACAAGCACGGTATGGGCTGTTTTGAGCGCCACGCCAAGGTCAGCGGCGATGCCAAGCTGGAGCTTTCGTTTCGCCACGATGAAATGGACGACGCGCTGAAATCGCTGAGCGTCGTGGACCACGGCGGCGGGCAACTGGCGGCGGTTTCCTATGAGCCGCACCCGGCGCTGAGCGAGCGCCTCAATGACATCAAGGTCAGGCTGCCCGAGGGCGGCGGCATCCTCGAACTGCTGGGCCAGTTGATCGGCGCGGAAGTCGAACTCGATTACAGCGGCGAGAAGCTCAAAGGCCGCGTGCTGGGCATCGAGCAGGTGGATGAATCCAGCGGCGAAGTCGCGATCAAGGTGGACTATCTCAGCCTCGTCGTGGGTGATGCCATGCGCCGCGTGCGCATTGGCGATATCCGCACCGTCACTCCCGTCGATGCGCAATTGCGCCGCGACCTCGCAATTCTGCTGTCGCGCATGGATGCGCAGCGCCGCACAGAGCGCCGGCGCGTGACGCTGGATTTGCGCGGCTCCAAGGAACGCGACGTGAACGTGGCCTACATCGTGCCCGCAACCGTATGGAAGACGAGCTATCGCGTGCTGTTTGATGAAAAGGGCAAGCCCACGGTGCTCGGTTTTGCACTGGTGGATAACGACAGTCAGGATGACTGGGACGATGTCGCGCTCTCGCTGGTCTCCGGCCTGCCGATTTCGTTCACCCACGACCTGTATTCACCTCGCCGCCGCGCGCGGCCCCACGTGCGCGTTGAAACGGAAGCCCCCATCGCGCCGCCCGTGCTCGAGGGCGCAACGTTTGACATGCCTGAGCAGGAGGCTGGCGAAGACATTTCTGAGGAACTGGCTGACGAAGACGAGTACGCCAAGGAGCGCGCGCCCTCAAAGAAGGCGCGTCGCTCCATGGCCGAGGCTTCCGGCATGGCCCTGGCTTCGATGCCCGCGCCAGCCGCGCCGCCTGCCATGCGCGCAGGCGACATGGCGCAAAGCGTGAACGTATCAACGCGCACGCAGGAACTGGGCGACATGTTCAGCTATGACGTGAGCACGCCCGTGAGCATCAAGGGCGGCAACAGCGCGCTCGTGCCGATTCTCAGCGACAAGTTCGACGGCGAAATCGTGGCCGTCTACAACGAGCGCGTGCGCGTGGGCAATCCGCTCACCAGCTTCAAGCTCAAGAATTCGACGAACCTGACGCTTGAAGGCGGCCCGGCCACGGTGTTCCGCGAAGGCGAATACTCCGGCGAAGCCATGCTCGACACCATGCGGCCGGGCGAAGAAAAGCTGGTGCCGTTTTCCGTCGAGTTGGGCTGCAAGATTACGACCGCGTTTGAATCCAGCACCGAGAGCGGCCAGGAAGTCCGCGTGAGCAGCGGCTACCTGTACCACACCACGTGGTCGCGCCGCATTGTCACCTACACGATCAAGAACGCGACCAAGCGCAAGTTGAAGCTCTACATCGATCACCCGGCCGACCGCGGCGCCGAATACGTTGACACGGCCAAGCCCGCCGAGCGCACCGAAACTTTCGATCGCTTCGTGGTCGAAAGCGAGCCGGGCAAGCAACTGGCGTTCAAAATCACCGAGCGCCGCCAGCACACGCAATCGCTCTGGATTGCGCCTGAGCAGATCGAGAACTACCTCAAGCTCGTCGTAAACGCCGGCGGCAAGAAGGATCTCATCAAGGCGCTGGAACCGCTGCTCGAAGTCGCCAAAAGCATCAACGAACACGTTCGCGACAACGCCCAGATCGACCGCGACATTGCCTCCATCACGCAGGATCACTCGCGCCTGCGCGACAACCTGGCGCGGCTATCCTCCAGCGGCACGCCCAAGGAGAAAGAGCTGCGCGAGCGTTACATCAGCCAGCTCGACAGCGACGAAACCAAGCTGGCCACGCTGCGCGACCGCAAAGCGGCCAACGAGAAGAAGATCGCCGAGCTGCGCAAGAAGTTCGAAACCACGGCGCAGAAAATTCAGGCTTGAACGCGAAGGAGCGAAGAACAGACACGGCGCAGGGATGGTCAGGATTTACAGGACTCAAAAACAGAGATCTGTAGTGCGCCCATGTTTTCATCCTGCCCATCCTGTAGATCCCTGCGCCGTTGCCTTACCGTTCTTCGCTCCTTCGCTCCTTCGTGTTAGGCTGCTCGCGCCATGTCGAAATCAAAGCACAAACTGAAGATCGGCCAGTCGCTCGAAACGCGCTCCAAGAGCGTCGATCCAAACGAAGAACGCCGCCGCGAGAACCAGCAGTTCCTGATCTGGACGCTTGTCGTTCCGGCCGTGATGCTGCTCGTGATCGTCGTGCTCTGGCTGCTGCGCGTCTGGGGATGACGCAATTTTCGATTGTCGATTGAACTACCGCACTGTACCCAATCGACAAGCGACAATCGACAATCGACAATCCCCCCATGGCCGATACGCTGCGCGCGATCTTCTTTGATATCGACGACACGCTTTACTCCACGAGCGAGTTCGCGGCGCTGGCGCGCAAGAACGCCATTGAATCCATGCGCGCCCATGGTTTTCGCATGAGCGTGGAGGATGCACTGCGCGAGCTCGAAGAAATCGTCGCCGAATTCACGAGCAACTACGAACACCACTTCGACAAGCTGCTGCTGCGCGTGCCCAAGCACTACTACGAGCCGGTTTCGCCCACGATCCTCGTAGCCGCGGCGGTGGTGGGTTACCACGAAACCAAGTTCCGCTCATTGCGCGCGTATGAGGACGCCGTTGACGTGCTCAAGCTTCTGCGCGAGCAGACGCAACTCAAGCTGGGCGTGATCACCAGCGGCATTCCCCTCAAGCAGGCCGAGAAGATCGTCCGTCTGGGCATTGCCGAGTTGTTCGACCCCCATGCCATTTTCATCTCCGACGAACTGGGCATTTCCAAGCCCAACCCCAAGCTCTACCTGCGCGCCTGCGCGGCTTTGGGCATCCGGCCCAGCGAAGCGATGTATGTGGGCGACCGGCCCAAAATGGACATCGACCCGCCCAACAAGATCGGCATGATTACCGTGCTCAACCGCCGCAGCGGCAAATATTCGAAAGAAGAGGGCGCCACCAAGCCGGATTTCGAGATACACAATTTTTTCGACCTGCTCGATATCCTGCGCGGGCGATTTGCGATTGATGTGAAACATTGATGGTGGTCGGTGACTGGTGGTTTGTGGCTGGGGCAAACGGCTCCACTCCCCAACCACCAACCACCAGCCACCAGCCACCAACCCATGCGCATCGCCATCATCGGCATCGGCGGCACCGGCAGCGCCTGCTCGCGGCATCTCGCGCGTGCGGGCCACGACGTGCTGATGCTCGAGCAATTCACCCTCGACCACGACCTCGGTTCGAGCTTTGGCGAATCGCGCATCATCCGCCGCACCTACCCGGACCTGCTCTACACGCAAATGATGGCCGCCGCCTACCCGCTTTGGGATGAACTTGAGCGCGAAGCGGGCGAGCAGTTGTTCGTCAAATCCGGCGGCACGTACTTCGGGCGCGACGGGCACCCGGACATCGCGGCCGTGATCAGCGCGCTCAAAAGCACGAACACGCCCTACGAGCACCTCAGCGCGCGCGAGCACAACGCGCGCTTTCCCGGCTTTCGCTTGCGTGAGGGTGAAAGCGCCGTGTTTCAGGCCGACAGCGGTTTCTTGCACGCCTCGGCCTGCGTGCGCGCGCAAACGCGGCTTGCCGTCGAGCACGGCGCGCATCTGGTTGAGCGATGCCGCGTCGAAGCTATTGAGCACGAAGGTGGCCTGACGGTGATCAGCGAGCGCGACGGCAAGCGGCTGGAACATGTGGTCGATCGCATTGTGATCACAGCCGGCGCCTGGATCGACAGGCTCGTGCCCGCGCTCAAGCCAGCGCTGCAGGTGACCAAACAGCAATACGCGTATTTGCGCATCGCGCGCAACGCGGCGCATTTTGCGCCCGGCAGGTTCCCCGTCTGGATCGATGCCGGCGGCGTGACCGGCGGGGAAATGTACGGCTTTCCCAGCGATAGCCGCGTCGAGGGCGTGAAGTTCGCGGCACACCTCGAAGGTGCGCCTGTCAACCCCGAAGCCATGAACCGCGAAGTTGAGCCCGCGGCCATTGAGGCGCTGCGCCAATACGCGCGCGAGCGCATGCCCGATCTTTCAGGCGAAGTCGCAGCGGCCAAAACCTGCCTCTACACCAACACGCCGGACAAGGATTTTGTCATCGGCGAAGAGCGCGGCATCGTGCACGTCAGCGGTTGTTCGGGGCACGGTTTCAAGTTCACGGTGCTGCTTGGAAAAATCGCGGCTGACCTGGCGCTGGGGCACAGGCCCGCATTTGACCTTTCGCGCTTCAGCGCTTCACGCTTTGCCTCGGCCTGAGCAGGAACAAGCCCACCACCAGGCCCGCCGCCGCCCACATAAGCGAAGCGCCTTTTCCGGTTGTGCAGCCGCCCTCATCGTCGCCGCCGCCACCGCCGCCGGGCTTCTGCACAGCTACGCTGAAGGCGAAGTTCGTGATGTTTCCCTGGCCATCGTTGGCCGTAAGCACGATGCTGTGAACCACGTCGTTCACCGAAAACACGCCGCTGGTGGGTGTAAGCAGGTAGGGCACGCCCGCTGAAGCGCTGCTGAACTCGCTGCTGAGAATGCCCTGCGTGGTCACGTTTGAAACGCTCCCCGTCAGGCTGGTGCTGTTGGAGTTGGGGTCGTTGACCGTAATGGACAGATTCAACGCCGCCAACGCCGTGTTGGGTTGCACGGTAATGATCTGCGCGGCGCTGATCGGAATGCCATTGGAAGTAACCGAGATCGTTGGCGCCACGCCCGCCGAACCCGTGAAGGAGATGTCATCCACCAGCAGCTTACAGACGTTGCCCGTGCCTTCGCCGCGGTAGCACCAGCGGAATTGCGTTTTGTCGAGCGTGCCGGCGGGTGCAATCGTCGCTGAAATGGGCGTCTGGTTGTTCACCGAAAGCGCCACGGTGTTGCCGGTGAAATTGACCGACAGCGTGAGTTTCACCCACTGGCTGAAAAGCGCCGCTTCGACGGGCGTGGTGGAAGGCGTAGCCGCGCCGCTGGGTGCAATCACCACAAGGTTGATGGCCGCATCGGTGAACTCAACGCCCCACGCGTTGGAAAATCCGCCGTCAACGTGCTGGATGACCATGCGCGGAAAAGAAGCGGCGCCTGCGGCGATCGGCTCTTCAATGTTGACGTACCAGGTCCACGAGTAGCTCGCGGGTGCTGCGGGCGCGGTCACGGTGGGGGAGTAGAAGCGGTTTTGCACGTTGCCGGCGTCGGCATCGTTGATGCGCAGCCAGCGTGTACTGCCGGCCGAGCCAATGCCGGTGCCGCTGTAGGTGTCAGCCGCGCCGCGGATGGTGAACACGTTGGCCGCGCTGGAATCAACGACGGTCCAGCCCACGAGCGAAGATGCTGTGTCGCCCAGGCCCATGGTTTGAAATGTCTGGGCGCCCGAGGGCCAGGTGAAAGTCGTTCCTACGGGCGACCCAAAGGCGTTGTCCGGAAACGCGCCGAGGCTGGGGGTTTCGTCGATAAACCAGTCCTGGGGTGTAAATCCTGCGCCGTCATAGGACAGCGACTGGCCCGTGGCCGGGGCGGGGCAAAAGTGCAGCGCGCTGGGCCAGATGAACGCGGCTACGGCCACCGCTTCGTTGCCCGCGGCTGTGGAGCCGCCGTATTTCAGGCCATGGATGATACTCGCGGATTGGGTGAACTGGTTATCGAGGAAGAGCCAGATGTCCGAGAGCGCGTCGGGCAGGCCGGTGACGGTGAACTGTTTGACTTCGCCCGCCGTCCAGGCTGTGCCCGTGGCAATGGCCTGGCTGGAGGTGCCAAAGCGGAAAAACGCGTCTGAACCCTGGGTGAATCCGGCAGCGCCGGTGTGGGTGACTTCGACGGTGTCAGTGAGCGGGCGAACTTCCGTGATGCGAAGTTCCGCGACGGTGGCACAAAGCGCGGGCGCAAACACAAGCGCCGCGAGAATCAGTAAACGTGTCATGCGAGTTCCCCGAGCATGACCGGCCAACTCTACGCACCCAAGAGGTTAGGCTCAGCCAAGCCAATCCAAAATCGAAAATCGAAAATTGAAGAGCCCACCACGCAACGTGATGGGCTCTCGATTTCGAAATCGCTCAAGCTTACGCCTTGCCCTTGCCGTGTCTGGACTCAAGGCTGGGTTCGTCGTTGGCGTCGGCTTTGCCGCTGGTCATGCTGCCCAGATAGGCGGGCAACTTGATGCCGGCTTGCTCGGCCAGCTCGTGCACCTGCGGCAGGCTCTGGATCATGCTTGAGAGAAAGTTCGCGGTGCCGCCCTTGCCGTTGGCGCCGTTGCCGGAATCCCACACCGTGACCTTGTCGATCTTCAGGTTCTGGATCGCCTTGACCTGCTCGGCCACGATCTCGGGGAGTCGTTCGATCATGAGCAGAGTAGGCGCGATGTCCGGGCGCGTGGCGCAGGCTTCCACCAGCTTGCGGTAACCCTCGGCCTTGGCTTCGAGCACGGCCTTGGTGCCCTCGGCCTCGGCGTTGTATTTGGCCAAAATCGCGTCGGCGTCGCCCTTGGCTTCGATGCGGCGTTTTTCGGCTTCGGCGGCGGCATCGATTTCAATCGTGCGCTTGTGGATTTCCTGCTGCACGATGATTTCTTTTTCCAGCTTGGCCTGTTGCAGAAGTTTCTCGGCCTCGAAAATCGCGCGCTGCGCTTCGGCCTTGGCCACTTCACCTTTCTGGCGCGCCTCGGCTTCAGCCTGGGCGAGTATGGCGTTGCGCGCGGCGATGTTGGCCTTGGCCGTGTTTTCGCCTTCGATTGACTGCGCTTCAAAGGTGGCCTGCGCCACGCGGCGGTTACGCTCGGCTTCCTTTTTGCCCTTTTCGGTTTCGGCTGTTTGCAGCGCGACCGTGATTTCCTGTTTGCGCTTGGCCTCGGATTCCGCCTGGATTGTTTCCGCTTCAAGGTTGGCCAGCGCGATACGCTGGTCGCGCTCGGCTTTCTTTTTACCTTCCGTGGCAATGGCCGTTTCGTTGCTGACCGCGATCACGCGCTCTCTGTTCTGCAACGCTTCGCCCGCCGCACCGGTCTTTTCCTGTTCGGCCACTTCCACCTTGGCCTTGTTGATGGCTTCGGCCGCTGCGCGCTTGCCGATGGCGTCGATGTAGCCCGACTCATCGGTGATGTCGCGGATGTTCACGTTGATCGTTTCCAGGCCGATCTTGTGGAGCTCGGCTGCGACTTTGTCGTTTACTTCAACAAGGAAGCGGTCGCGGTCGGAGTTGATTTCTTCGATGCTCATCAGCGCAATCACCTGGCGCAACTGGCCGATGATGATTTCGCTCGCCTGCACCTGAATGGCGCGGTCATCAAGCCCGAGCAAGCGCTCGGCGGCCGCCTGCATCAACTGCGGTGCCGTACCAATCGCAATCGTGAACGCCGCGGGAATGTTCACGCGGATGTTCTTCTTGGTCAGGGCGCTGCGCAGGTCCACATCGATATAGCGCGGCTCCAGGCCGAGATAGGCGTAGTCTTGAATGAGCGGCCAGACCAAAGCCGCGCCGCCGTGAATGCAGCGTGCCGTGCCGCCGCCAACGCCCTTACCGAACACGACCAGAATCTTGTTCGAGGGGCAGCGTTTGTAGCGATTGATGACCAGGAATATGAAGGTGAGCGCAAAAGCGCCAATCAGGAAGCCCAGGATGACGAGGAATTCCTCGACTCCGAGCGCCAGCGGCATCAATGTCAGCAGATTCATGGATTCCCCCATTTTCGGAACTGTCTCAAAGCAATTCGCCAGGGCTTCAGTGCACGGCTAATCAGTTTCACACACACGCAGCGTGTTGTTATCGACGCGGCTCATCACGACAACTTTCTTGAAGCTCTCAATGGCCGGGCCGTCAGAAATCGCGTCCAGGGTAAGGGTGCGGTTCTGCACCACCACCTGCACCTGGCCTTTGCCTTTTCCGGCTTCGGGTACGCGAAGGTAGCAGGTGCCCTTGAGACCTTCAGCCTTGAAATCGCGAATTGTGCCGTCGCTTTCCAGTTTGCGCAGCGAGAACATGGCATAGCTCATGCCCAGTCCCATGCACAGGCCGATCACGATGCCCAGCGAAATCGCGGGCAGCGGCGACCAGTTCAAACCCTCCAGGAACAGCAGCGAGCACCAGCCGCCGAACATGAAAACCGAGATCAGCATTTGCGTGCTGACAAACTTGAACTGGGCCGCCCCGGCCGCGTCGTGGGCCGTGTCGCCGACATCATGGAATTCTCCGCCGTCGTGGCTGCCGCCCATCATCACCAGCACGAGCTTGATCAGGAACAGCACCGACGAAGTGATCGCGAAGAAATAGAGAACGGCAATCAAGGTATCCATAGCTCACCTCCTGCTTGGGGCCAAAGTGTTTGCCCCGCTTTCAACGCCCAAACCCTACCACAAGCTGCGACTTGAGCCACTCCAATTGGAGCCCTGTTTTGTAGCCTTCACATGTTCTTGAGTGATTCTCCGGGGTCGTCCTTGAGCACATCAGGCGGCGCCTTTCGCCTGCGCTCTTCTTCCTCGATCTCGCGCTGGTGGCGCGCGGCCAGCTCTGCTTCAGCTTCAGCGCGCCGGGCCAGGAACTCGGCTTCTTCGCGCTTGCGTTGTTCGGCCAAGGTCGCGTCTTCACGCGCGCGGCTTTCAAGCCGTTCGCGCGTTTCCTGCTCGAAAGCCGCGATGACGCCGCCGTCGTCAGAGATTTCGCCGATGCGCACGTTGACTACCTCCAGTCCGTAACGGGCCAGGCGTTCGTCGAGCATCTTCTTGAGTTCTTCGCCCAGCCGCTCGCGATCGCGGTGAATCATTTCAACCGTCAATTGCCCGGCCAGTTCTCGCAACGCCGCCGCGCATTCATCCTGCCCCACGCGCCTAATCGCGGGTTCATCGAAGCCCAGCAGGCGCTCGGCTGCGGCCTGCATCAGCGAAGGGCTGGTTCCTACCGCGAGCACGACTTCGCCGGCAACAATGACGCGAATGGACTCGCGCGTGAATACGCTCTCTTTGGAAAACGGCGCCGTGATCGGCTCAAGCGAGAGAAAGCCAAAATCCTGAATCAGCGGCCACACAAGCCGCGCGCCGCCGTGCTGCACCCGCATGCCGCCGGGAATTCCCTGACCGAAAACGACAAGGAGCTTGTTGCTGGGGCAGCGCTTGAAGCGTGTGACGAACAGCGTCACCGCCATGGCAAAGAATGCCACGCTGATGGCGGCAAACATGGCAAACAAGACT
Organism: Planctomycetota bacterium; assembly: GCA_020845475.1. GTDB lineage: Bacteria > Planctomycetota > UBA8742 > UBA2392 > UBA2392 > UBA2392. The sequence continues at coordinate 52,172 of JADLFN010000039.1, read as the reverse complement.
TCGGGACTGGGGGATTGTGCCACCATGTGGAGCCCCTAGAGGTTGCGCGAGGTCTTGACCGCGTTGGCCACTCGCTCGATCGCGAGGCGATAGGCCGCTTCGCGCCACATGCACTGATGCTCGCTGGCGGTGCGTTCCACCTGGTCGAGCGAGCGGCGCATGATTTCGCGCAGGCGCGTGTTCACGTCTTCCTCAGTCCAGTAGAAGCGCTGGCGGTTCTGCACCCACTCGAAGTAGCTCACCGTCACGCCGCCGGCGTTGGCCAGCACGTCGGGGATAATCGTGATGCCCTTCTTGAACAGAATCGCGTCGGCTTCGGGCGTCGTCGGCCCGTTGGCGGCTTCCGCGATCAATTTGGCGCGCACCTTTTTTGCGTTCTGCGCCGTAATCACGTTCTCCAGCGCGGCAGGAATCAGGATGTCCACCTCAAGTTGCAGGAGTTCCTCGTTCGTGATTTCCTTGCCGTCGAGGCCCGTCACTTGATCGGTCTTGTTCTTGTGCTCGATGGCCGCGCCGATGGAGATGCCCTTGGGATTATGAATCGCGCCCTTGGAATCAGAGATGGCAACGACGTTTGCGCCAAGGCCCGCAATCAGGCGCGCGGCATATTGGCCCGCATTGCCAAAGCCCTGCACGGCCACCGTTTTGCCCTTGATGCTCTGCTTGTTGTTCTCGAAAAAACGCTCCACACAGAACACCAGACCGCGCCCGGTGGCTGAGCCGCGCCCGAGTGAGCCGCCCAGTTCGACGGGCTTGCCGGTAATGACGGCCGGCTCGGGGTGACCGACGGTGTGGCCGTACTCGTCGGCGATCCAGGCCATTTCCTGGGCGCCGGTGTTGACGTCGGGTGCTGGGATATCGAAGTCCGGGCCGATGACGGGCGCCATGCGCCGCGCAAAGGCGCGCGTGAGCCGCTCCTTTTCGCCGGCACTGAGCGCCTTGTAATCGATGACGAGGCCACCCTTGCCGCCGCCGTAGGGGATGTCAACGACGGCGCATTTCCAGGTCATCCACATGGAAAGCGCCTTCACTTCGTCAACCGTAACGTCGGGATGAAAGCGCAAGCCGCCCTTGGCCGGGCCTCGGGCGAACGAATGCTGCGCGCGAATGCCGGTGACGACCTGCGTGGAGCCGTCGTCGCGCTTGAAGGGCACCGTGAAAACGTGCACGGCCTCGGGCTCGGCCAAGAACGCACGAATGCCCGCGCTGAGCTTGAGCTTGTCGGCTACGTTGAAGAACTGCTGCTGGGCGATGGCAAAAGCGTTGGGTTTCTCAGGCATGGAAGTCTCGCACAAACAGAGAAAGGCGCAAGGATGTACAGGATAGGCAGGATAAGGCTATTTGCGTTGGCGAATCATCTGAATCCTGCCAATCCTGTCCATCCGCGCGCCGTGCAGTTGTCTGGGCTACTCGGCATCACCGGCCACGCGCGGCTTGGCTTCTTCGGCCCAATTCGCAAATCGCTGCGCCACAATCGCTTCGCGCATCTCGCGCATCAGCCGCGCGTAGAACGCGAGATTGTGCAGCGAGAGCAGCGTCATGCCCAGGAACTCGCCCGCCACAAGCAAGTGCCGCAAATAGCCGCGCGAGAAGTTGACGCAGGCGTAGCAATCGCAGCGCGCATCAAGCGGCCGGTTGTCGCGCGCGTGCTTGGCGTTACGGATGCGCAATCGGCCGGCACTCGTGAAGGCCAGCGCATGCCGCGCGCTGCGCGTGGGCAGCACGCAATCGAACATGTCCACGCCAAGGCTCACGGCGTCAATCATGTCCTCGGGGTAACCCACGCCCATGAGATAGCGCGGCTTCTCGCTCGGCAAGAGCGGCGTTACGAGGCCGAGAATCTCCGCCATTTGGCGTTTGGTCTCGCCCACGGAAAGCCCGCCGATGGCGTAGCCGGGCAGGTCGAGGGCCACGAGAGCGCGCGCGCTTTCGATGCGCAAATCAGCGTTCGTGCCGCCTTGAACGATGCCGAACAAGTGCTGGCGCTTGCCCTGCGCCGAGAGTGCCGGCAGCGCCGCCTTGCAACGCGCGGCCCAGCGCAGCGAGCGCAGCATGGTGTCGCGCTCGCGCTCGATCGGTGCGGGCAGTGCGGGCACATCGTCAAGCTGCATGACAATATCGGAGCCCAGCCGATGTTGAACCTGCATGCTGCGCTCGGGCGTGAGCATCTGCATCGAGCCATCAAGGTGGCTTTTGAACTCGCAGCCTTCTTCCGTGACGGTGTTCGTTTCGCCCAGCGAGAAAACTTGAAAGCCGCCGCTGTCGGTGAGAATCGGGCCGCGCCAGCTCATGAACGCGTGCAATCCGCCCAGCGCGGCTACGGCCTCGCTGCCGGGGCGCAGTTCTAGATGGTAGGTGTTGCCCAGCACGACCGTGATTCCGGCACTGACAAGCTGTTCAGGCGTGCAGGCTTTGACGGTGCCCTGCGTGCCCACAGCCATGAACACTGGGGTCTGAACGCTGCCGTGGTCGGTGTGAAGCAAGCCCGCGCGCGCGGCGCCATCGGTGGAAGCAAGATCATAGAAGTCGGGCACGCGGGAATCCTATCAGAGCCCATCGCGTTAGCGATGGGATTGGCTCCGGTGCACAGGCATCCAGCCCTCGCTGGCGCTACGGGCTGCTGTTATCGTGCCCCCATGAAGTTCGTCTTGAAAAACGTGTTGCGCCGCAAGTTCCGCACGCTGTTTTCGGTGCTGGGCGTGGGGCTGGGCATTTCAATCATGGTCGCGCTGTTCACGATCAGTGACGACCTGATCGGCCAGGTGCGCGACATGATGGAAACCCAGCGCGGCGACGTGATCGTCGGCGAAGCCGCGGCCGAAGAGCTCGAAAGCTCGGTCGATGTCGATTGGGTCGAGCCCGTCTCCAAGCTGCCCAACGTCAAGCACGCCACGCCGATGATCGCGGCGTTCCTGCGCACCGAGGGCGACTTCAACGATAACCCGGCCATCCTTTATTACGGCATCAAACAAGACAACCCGATCAACGCGGCCATGGAAATGGTCGAAGGTGAGCGCATCGCCGACAGCGAGCCCAACGGCGTGGTCTTCGGCGAAATTGCCTGGAAGATCGTGAACGAGAAGATGGACAAGGCCAAGCGCCTGAGCAAAGGCTCGCGGCTTTCGCTGATGGATTTGATTACCTCGGAGGGCTTCGCCAGCGTGTTCGGCAAGGCGCCTGACTGGGAGAAAATGACCGAGCTGCAGCGCATGGCCTGGGTGTACGACAAACTGGCGCGCCTGGGCATCCACCGCGACGCGATGTCGGAGGAATCCGACGAGGAGTACCAAAAGCGCACCGGCAAAGATCCCAAGGTGTGGCTGCGCCGCGCTGATGAAACTAACGAAGAGTATCGAAAGCGCTCGCGCGAGCTTGACCCTGCAGCGTTTCCCAACGGCGTTGATCCGCTGGGCAACATTGCCACGCGCGAGAGCAAGCTCAACCTCTACGTGCGCGGCGTGTGCCGCACGGGCTTTGCCTTGCAGGATGCGGCGGTTTACTTCCACCTCGACAAGGCGCAGGTCATCAAGGGCATGCACAAGCGCACGGAAAAGCGCCGCGTCAAACGCGACGGACGTTGGACCGATGAAATCGAAGAGAAGCCCGCGCAGTGCACGATGATTGTTGTGACCGTGAACGATTCCGAAAGCGTTGAGCAGATCCACGAGCTGTGCAACGCAATCAACCGTAGCGAAACCGAGTTTCGCGATTTGCGCGCGCAGCCCTCGCGCGACATCGTTGGCCGCCACAAAGAGCTGCAGCTCATCGAAAAGTTCGGCTGGGTGGTGAGCATCATAGCCGCGCTGGCGGGTGCTTTGGGCATCATGAACGTGATGATGATGGCGGTGCTCGAGCGCACGCGCGAAATCGGCCTGATGCTTGCGGTGGGCTGGCCCAAGTGGCGCGTACTGTGGCTGACGATTCTCGAAGGCCTTGTGATTGCCGTGCTTGGCGGCGCCGTGGGTGTGGCCTTTGGCTATGGCGAAACGATTCTTGCGCGCGATTACATCGGCATGGTGGCGCTGACCGGCGGCTTCAACTGGCTGCGTGCGGGCCAGGCGCTGGCGTTGGCCTTCGTGATCGGCTTCTTTGCCAGCCTCTATCCGGCGTGGCGAGCCTCGCGCCTGACGCCCATTGACGCGCTGCGGCAGGAGTAGCCATGCACGGTTCGCGCCCCTTTACGCTCGACGTTCCCTTTGAGGTTGTCCGGCCCGCCGGCCTTGACGCGTCAATACGCGTGCCGCTGGTCGTCGCGCTTCATGGCATGGGCCAGGACCCTCAAACCATCAAGCGCGACCTGGCGCCGCTGTTCGCCAGGCCGTGGGCGTGGCTGTTGCCGCGCGGGCCTTACCCCATGGAAGTGCGCGGCAAAACCATGCGCATCGGCTATGCCTGGTACATGTTCGATGGCGACCAGCCCGAGCTGCGCGCGAGCATGGAGCAGACTTCGCGCCACCTGCTGGGCGTGCTCGATTCCGTGTGGAACGCCGGCGGTATTGACCTGTCAAGAGCCGCCGTGGTCGGCTTTTCGCAGGGCGGCTATTTGGCGGGCGCGCTGGGGGCCTGGAACTGGCGCCGATTCAAGGGCGCGTGCAGCATCGCCGGGCGGCTGAAACACGAGTTCATGGCCGAGGTCGCGCCCCAGGCCGCAAAGCGCGTCAGGCTTGCGCAAGTCCACGGCGCGCTTGATGAAAGCGTCAAGGCTGATGCCGCGCGCGACGCGGTGGCGCAATGCGCGAAGCTCGGCTTTGAGGCCGAATACTTCGAAGACACGCACGCCGGCCACGAAATCACGCCGCGCATGGCGCAATGGGTAGGGGAGTGGCTGGAGAAAACCCTTTGAGCGATTCTCGACTGTCGATTTTCGCGTTTGTAGCGGCGGCCATTGCTTTGTTCGCGACCGCCTGCGGCAATCCGCGCCGCGATAACGAGGTCGGCGCGCCCCCGGCCACAATGCACGAAGCCGCGCGCGTGCTCACGCAGGAACTCACTCAGCACGGCGTGCGCATGCGCGGCGTACACACAAGCGAGCTTGAACTTTACTTCGAGACCGACATCTACGGCGAGCCGGCCCCGCCCGCAAAAGACGCGCGCGAGTGGATCGGCGCCACGCTGGGATTTGCGGAAATCACTGCGCTCAGCGCCGTGGAGCGCGATGCGCGCGGCTGGCTGATCCGCATTGATGCGCGCGGCGGCCCTGTGCGCCTGTGGCTCGACAGCCGCGACAGCGCGCTGCGTGCGCACGGTGCTTTGCGTCGGCTTTCGGGGCGCTGATTTACTTCGGCGGCGGGTCGTTGCGGCGCACGAGAAACGGCCGGATAACCACAAACCAGAACACCGGCAACGCGCACAGCGCCACGATCACCCATTCCGTCGGTTTGCCGTTGATCGAAGGCGCGGCCAGCTCAAACGCGCCGACAAGCACCAGGCCCACAATGGAAATCAGCACGAGCGGGCTTGTTCTTCGGGCCTGGGCCATGGCGCCAGACTAGGCGGCGATAACAACGCTGTCGAGGGCGTTGATGTTTGATACCGGCGCTATTCAAACTAGACTCGCGGCCCGTGCGCCAACACCACCACAGCTTTCGTGACATGCTCCAGGTCTTTTCCCTGGGCTTTGATCTGCGCCGCGTCCTGCTTATGTCCGTGGCCGGCAGCTGGACTGTGGCCGTTGTCGGCCTTTACCTGGCATTGATCTCATGGCGTGTTGCCGGGTATCCGCTTGATGCGGCGCTGGCGCCAAAGCACCTCGAACACTCCTGGCGCCTGCTGGTTTCCCCTGATGTCACATTCGACCGCGCACTGCTCTGGATTGGAGTTGCAGGCCTGTGGTGGCTCGGCTTTGCGCGCATCATCACGCCCGTTTTCCGCAGCCTCGCGCTGGAAGTTTCACGCGATGAACGCCCCGATCAGAAGGCCATGGTTGTTGCCTCGCACCGCCTTTCGGGCCTGGTGACCGGTTCGCCGCTATCGGCGCTCCTGGTTGCGGCACTGTTTTTTGGCTGCGTGCTGCTCTGCGCGGTGCTTGCCAAGCTGCCCGCACCCGTGGGAACGGGACTGGCCGCGCTGATTCTGCCCCTTGCGCTCATAGCAGCGCTGATTGCGGCGGCGGTGCTGATCGTGACCGTGGTGTCGTTGCCTATGATGACGCCGGCTGCGGTGATTGAATGCCGAGATTTGATGGATGTGGTCTCGCGCGCGGCGGCCTACGTGCTGCAGCGCCCGTTCCGCTACTTGGCGGGGCTGTGCGCCAAGCTGGGAGTCACGTTGGTGGCAGCAGTTGTTGGCGGCGCGGTGTTCTTGCTGGCCTGGGCGCTGATTTACCTGGCGCTGGTCATGGTTGGTGAAGGCGATCTTGCTTTATCGAGCTATCGCCTGGTGCGGCGTTCGGGCGAGGTCAGGGCTGATCTCGTCACCGGCGCGGCTTTCTTTGCGGCCGCTTTCTACGGCAGCGCCATGATCTGGCTTGGATGGTTCCTGACCGTGGGCGCGGCTTCTGATGTAATCCTGTACATGGTCATGCGCTACGAAGTGGACGGCGTGACCTTTGACGAAATCATGATTCCGCAAGAGCACATCGAGAAGCACGGTCTGACCGCCCTTGATACGCAAAAGCAGCAGCAGGCCGCGCAGGCAGCGTCCAACGCTGATCCGGAGCCGGCCAAAGCGTCCAACTAGTGCCTGTTTCGGTCGTTACATTCGTGGCGCAATGCGCGCCGGAGAACCGCCATGTCCGACATGCTGATGCAGCAACTGGTCAAGACCAAGAACCTGCGCGAAGACAAAGTAACGAACGTGCTTGAGAAGGCGAAGGACTCGGGCATGACCGTCGATCATGCGCTGGTTGAGGCCGGGTTGCTGGGTGAAGCGGACATGCTCAAGTTCTTCGCCGAAGAACTCTCGCTGCCCTACGAAGAATCCCTGGACAAATACAAAACGCCCGCGCGATTTGTGGAGAAGGTCAGCGTCAACTTTGCGCGCAATTACAACCTGGTCGGCCTTGAGGAAGTCGGCGGCCAGGTGCGCGTGGCAACGTGCCGCCCGCTCGATCTTTACCCGATGGACGAACTGGCCGCGATGCTGCGCCAGCCCATCGAGCCTGTGCTTGCGCCGCGCGTTGAAATTTCCGCGCTGATCAACAAGGCCTACGCCCAAAAGAGCGACCTGAACGAGGAAGTCGAAAAAGAGCTCGAAGAAGAGGGCATGCTCGACTCGGATGTCGAGTTCGACGAATCGACCAACATTCTCGATGTTGCAAGCGCGGCGCCGATCATCAAGCTGGTGAACACGATCCTGGCCCAGGCGCTGCGCATGCGCGCCTCAGACGTGCACATCCAGCCCTTTGAGCACAAGCTGCAGGTGCGCTTTCGCGTTGACGGCGTTTTGTACGACATCATGACGCCTAACAAGAAGCTGCAGGATGCCGTGACCGCGCGCATCAAGGTCATGAGCAAGATGGACATCGCCGAGCGCAGATTGCCGCAAGACGGCCGCGCCACGATCAAGATGGGCGACAACGAAGTGGACTTGCGTATTTCCAGCGTGCCCACGAACTTCGGCGAGCGCGTGGTGATTCGTCTGCTCGACAAGAGCGGCAAGACTTACAACCTCGATGACATCGGGTTCCTGCCCAAGAACCTCGAGATGTTCAAGCAGTACCTGAGCTATTCGAACGGCATTCTGCTGCTCACTGGCCCCACGGGCTCGGGCAAAACCACCACGCTCTATGCCGGCGTAACGGCGATCAACAAGGCCGACCTGAACATCATGACGATCGAGGACCCGATCGAGTATCACATGGCCGGCGCCTCGCAGATTGAGGTCAACGAGAAGAAAGGCCTCACCTTCGCGCGCGGCTTGCGTTCACTCGTGCGCCAGGACCCGGACGTGATCATGGTCGGCGAAATCCGCGATTTGGAAACGGCGCAGATTGCCATCCAGTCGGCGCTCACGGGCCACCTGGTGTTCTCTACGCTGCACACGAACGACGCACCCAGCACGATGACGCGTCTGGTCGATCTCGGCGTGGAGCCGTTCCTGGTGTCGTCATCGGTGCTGTGCGTCGTTGCGCAGCGCCTCGTGCGCCGAATCTGCCCCGATTGCAAACACGAATACACGCCCGACACCGCCGAACTCCACGGCTTTGATCTCACGATTCAGGATTTGCCCAAGGGCCACCTGTGGAAAGGCAAGGGCTGCACGGCCTGCTTCAACACGGGATATACGGGGCGAACGGGCATCCACGAAGTCATGCCCATCACCGAGGCGCTCAAGCAGCAGATCGTGGACAAAGTGCCCGCCGGCGAAATGAAAAGAGTGGCTGTGCAAGAAGGCGGCCTGAGAACGCTGCGCATGGACGGAATCGCCAAAGCCCTGCTCGGCCAAACCACCCTCGAAGAAGTCGCCACGATTACGCAGCGCGATACGTTCTAGCCGGTCGTCGGTTACCGGTCGTCGGTCGTCAGAAACGGTAAATCCCTCAGAGCCCCCTCGGTAACGAGGGGGCTATCCGTTCCGGCGCCTTATCCGCACCAGCAAATCACTCAACGCATCACCGGCGCTTGCACTTTCCGGCAGCGTGCTTTCCTTGGCGGCGCGTTCCAGCTCCGCGCGCAGGCGCGTGAACTCGGGTTCGTAGATCGCGAGATCGGCGGCGCTCAGTTTGGACTTCTCTTTGCCCTCGACCTTGCGCGCTACCAACTCGTTCACGTAGGGCAGCCGGAATTTCTCGTTGAGCTTGAGCAGGTTTGCTTCGATTGCGCCTGTCTGCATCAAGTGGATTCCCGTCAGCAGCACGCGCAGCACGTAGAGCAATGGCTTCACCCGCGGCGGGTTCTCTTTCTGGAACAGCTTCCACTGTGTATCCGCAAATCCCAGATAGTGGTGCACGTGATGGCGCGTCACGCAGCCGCGCGCGATTTCTTTGAGTTCGGCGTGCTCGGGCGAAGTTTGCACGATCAGTGGCGAGTGCAGTTGCTCAAGCACATAGCCGTTTTTTCGCAGCATGAGTGTGAAAAACTTGCGCGCGTCATGCGTGACCAGGTCGAGCTCCATGGTCTCGTCCATGCGCGAGATCTCAATAGTCTCGCGCGGCTCTTTGAGGCCGAGCAACTCGCTCGCGGGCAAAACGTGTACGCCGCGCAAATCGAAGTCACTGTCCGGCGACGGAAAGCCGTACAAGTGCGCGCCGCTGATCGTTGCGAACAAGAGCGGATACGGCTGGTCAGCGCAGACTTTTCGCAAGTGCACCGCTTTGCTTTCGGGGATGCCTGCAATTTCCGGTTGCGTCATATGCATCGCAGGGCCAAGCGCGGCTTGGCGTGCTCGCACGAGAAACGCGTTCACGCGCTCGTAGTCCGGACGTTCAGGCAGTTTCGCTTCGGCAAAGGCCTGCTCGAACTCTTTGTGCAAAGCGAGCCGCCAGGCGTTCACGCTGTCCCATGATTCGCCGCCGGCCTTGATGGCGAGCAAACGCTCGCGATGATCGGTGACGCGCACCGGCAACTCGCCCGTACGCAAAAGCCCGATGCCAGACAAGAGCAGGCGCACCAGGTGCATAGCATGCTTCCACTTGATCGCACCCGTGGTACGCAAGTCCTGTTCGAGCTTCTTGAACTGCGAGAGCACGTAACCGTTGAAGGTCTGGTAAGCGAGCTTGCTCAAAAACGCATCACGCATGGCCAGCAGCTCACGGGCCAGCGGCGTCGCGTGCTCGATCTGCGGCGTGTAGAGGCATTCGAGCACGTTCGGGTTGGCCTTGAGCGCGAGCACCAGGAATTTCTGCAACTCCCAGAAACACTCCTGGCGTTCGTCGTTCTCAAGCTGCTCCGGCACGCCGTAGAGCGACCACTGCAATTCTGCCGGTGGCAGATAGATGCCGCGCACATCCGTGTCCGATTGCTCGTTGTCCAGCCCGTAAGCGCGCGAGCCCACGATGACGCGCAGGATCACGTGTTCGAACAAGCCGCGCTCGGCCACGGGGTCGCTGGCCATGCCCTCGCGCTGGTGTTCCTTGAGAATCGAAAGTTCGGCCCTTGAAAGCATGGCCTGCGTGCCATCGACAAAGCGAACGCTGTAAGCGTGCGTCGCGTCGACTGGCGCGCCCACGATAACGCCCACGCTCTGCGCCGGATGAACGGTGCCACCATCGAGCGCACGCGTTTCAACGCGCGTCACCACCTTGGTTCCCGGCGGCAAGATCAAATGTGGGTTCACGTTGCTCACGGCGCCATTGTCGGCGCACCTGCCCGAATGGCAACGGGGCGCTTATCTCATCGGGGGCGCGTGGAGGACTTCGCCGTGGTCGGTGACATCCTGGACTTCGATGGCGGGATCGACCAGTTCGCGCAGCTTGTCCTCGACGAAAAAGCGCATCGTGGCCGTCGAGCTTGAGCAGCTTACGCAATGGCCGTTGAGCTTGACCTTTACCAGCGTGCCTTCAACGCCCACGAGTTCCATGTCGCCGCCGTCCATGGCCAGGCCCGGCCTTACTTCTCTATCGAGCACTTCCTGGATCAGCGCGGCTCGCTGCAAATCGGAAATGCCGGTGCTGGTCGAGGCCACCTGGGCGCGCGCGGCTTCGCGGGCCTGTTTGACGCGCTGGTCTTCGGCGGCTCTAGCGCGTTCGGCGCGGGCGCGCGCGAGCATGTTTTCAAGGTCAATGTGGCACGAGCCGCACCCGCCGCCGGCGCGCGTGTGCGCGGTGACCTCAGCGACGCTGTTGAGGGCGTGATCGGAAATGGCGCGGGCGATGCGGCCCTGGCTCACGTCAAAGCAGCGGCAGATCACGCGCTCGCCCTGCGCGTCGTCACTTGACGTGTCAAGACTGCGATGCCGCGCGTAGGCGTTTTCGAGCGCTTCCATGGCGCTGCGGGCGGCACTCATGTATTGCGCGGGCAGATCCAGCGTGGCTGCGATTTCGGGCGCGGTGATGCGCGAGGCTTCGTCAATCTGGCGGCCGATCAGCATTTCGGTGAGCGCGCTGGCGGCGGCGACGGAGGCAGGTTTGCCAAAGGACTGAAAGCGCGCGTCCTCAATGCGGTCGTTGACGATTTCAAGCTGCAGCCTGAGCGCATCGCCGCTGGCCAGCGAGCCGGCCTCGCCCACGACGGTGGCGCGTGGCAACTCGCCGGCGTTGCGCGGGTTGAGGAAATGATCGCGGACTTTTTCCGGGTACGGCGCCATGGGCTCATTCTAGTTTGTGGACTGAGTGTGTCCACAATGGGTCGGAGACGATGGTGTCAAGGCCGCGGAGCACAGGCCCGCCGCAAATGCACGCGGCCCGGCCATTTGCGGCCGAGCTTGCGAAGATTGCCTTCAGTTAGCGTCCGTTGGAGCGCCCGCGGATCTTCTTGTTGCGCTTCCAGCGGTTGGTGGTTTTCTTGCCGGCGGCGCGTTTGCGGGCGTAAATCTTCTGTGGGTTCATCGTTCATCTCCGGAGGCGTTTTCCGATTGGGCTTTCCGCCTCGTCCGGAAAAACTGTTTCAAAATCGCGCCCGTTTCTTCAGCGAGCACGCCGCAAACCAGCTCTACGCGGTGGTTCAGGCGGGCATCCTGTACCACATTCATTAAACTTCCGCAAGCACCGGCCTTGGGGTCGCTGGCTCCGAACACCACACGCTTCACGCGCGCATTGACAATCGCGCCCGCGCACATCGGGCAGGGTTCAAGCGTTACGTAAAGCGTGCAATCCTCCAGGCGCCAGTCGCCAAGCGCCTGCGCGGCTGCGGTGATCGCAAGCATTTCGGCGTGGGCTGTGGGGTCTTCAAGTTTTTCGCGCTGGTTGAAACCTCTGCCGATGACTTTGCCCGCGTGAACGATGATCGCACCCACCGGCACTTCCTCGGCTTCAAAGGCGCGCTCAGCCTCGCGCAGCGCAAGGCGCATGAAAGATTGGTCATCGGGATTCAGGACACTGATGCCGGCCATGGCTACGCCGTCTGGCCGGGCGTGGGTTGTGGCGGATTGGTCTGGGCGGCTTGGGCAGCCTCGCGCTCGGCGGCGAGCTTGTTGATCAGCTCTTTCATCTTTTTGCCGGGCTTGATGCTCACAACGCGCTTTTCCGGCACGCGCACTTCCTGGCCGGTCTTGGGGTTTCTTGCCTTGCGTGCGCGGCGCGTTTTGACTTCGAACACGCCGAAGTCACGCAGCTCCATGCGGTTGCCCGAGGCAAGTTCATGGATGACTTCATCAATGAAAAGCTGGATGATGTCGCGCGTAATCGTTTGCTTTTGCTGCGTGCGCTCGGCAATACGCAGGACGAGCTCTTTCTTGGTGATGGTGCGGGCGGTCGCCATGGGCGCCCAACCTTTCAAGAATGCTCATAAAGTGAGTAACCGTCGTGAGTTAGTGTATCGCGCCAATGCAGCATTGCAAGCAACATTGGGCAAAAGACTTAAGACAACCTTGAGGCAAAGCTTTACAGCTAAAGGCTTTACAACTTGAGTGTTCCCACAGTCAACATCTTGCCTGACCCTTGGCTTGAACGGGCCAAGGCCTTTCCTTTGAGCCTGCCCGAGGCGGTCATCTGGCTCGCGGCTGCTTACACATTGCCCCAGCTCCTGTCAGAGCAACTGCAACTGTCAGCGCCCGAAGGCTGGTACAAGTATTCGCCTCAAATGTTGCTGCGTGGTGTGCTGACACTCATTCTTCTTGGCTACTTCTTTATCTGGCGCAAGGGCCGCGCCGATGACCTTGGCGCGTCGGTGCGCAAGCTGCCCGCCGATCTTGCCTGGGGTGTGGCTGCAAGCCTGGGCATGGGCGCGCTTTATCTCGGCGGCTTGGCGCTCGCCTGGCTGGGCGCTATCTGGTGGAACGGGCGGCCCGATGCGTTCTGGGAATTCGTGCGCAGAATGCCCATGCAGGATCTCAGCGCGGGCCACATTCTGGCTGTCTGCGTAGCCGCGCCGATTCTGGAAGAGTTCTGGTTTCGCTCGCTGGTGTATGCGCCGCTGCGCCTGCACCTGACGCGCGGCTGGGCGATTTTGCTGCTGTCGGTGGTGTTTGCTGTGGCGCACGGCTGGCCGCCGGTCACGCAGTTCATCGGCGGGCTGGCCTTTGCTTATGCCTATGAAAAGCGCCAGACCATCTGGGCGTCCATCATCCTGCATGTGGCGGGCAACAGCATTCTGTTCGTGTTCGGCTGGGCGGTGAAAGAAGGCCTTTTGAAGGTGTAAGCGGCGGACGCAGCCCCGCAGCCTTGCTATACTCCGCCCATGCGCTTGACCTTCCTGCTGGCGCTGACCTGTTTCGCTCTCGCGGGGCCGCTCTGGGCCCTGAAGGTAACGCTGAAATCCGAGGACAAGCCCTTTGAAGCCACGCCCCTGAAGCTTGAGGGGCACACGCTGACCTACAAGCGCGGCTCAAAAGAGCTGTCGTGCGGCATTGATGAATTCACGGCCGAATCCGCCTACGAGATCAAGCGCGTGCTGACGCTGCGCGAGGCGCGGCCGCTGCTGGAACTCGCGCGATTTGCCCTGCATCGCGAGCTGTTTGCGCAGGCGCGCGAGTGCGCCCAGGAAGCGCAATCACAGGACAAAGCGCTTGCCGGCGATTGCGCACAGGTTGTGGCATTGTGCGACACGCTGGAATCCGAGGCGCTGTTCGCGCAAGCCAATGCAAGCCTTGACGCGGCAGATGTGGAAGGCGCGCGCGCGCGGCTGACTTCGCTGCTGTCGCGTTTTCGCGGCAGTTCTGCGGCGCGGCGCGGCGAGGCGCTTTTGTCCACGCTTGATCAGCTTGCGGCGGAGTTGAAACAGAAAGCGCTGGAAGAGGAAGCGCGCAAGGCGCAGGAGCAAGCGGACGCCGAAGTGCGCAAGAAGCGCCAGCCGATCGACGACTGGCTGCAGGAATTCGATACGCAACTGAACCGCGACGAGCAGCGGCTGCGCGACGCCGACGCCGACGCAACCGCGGGCCGCACCGGCAAGGGTTTGACGGCCATGGAAGAAATCGTCAACGCCGGCCAGAAGGTGCGCGACGCGCTGGCCAAGAACGCACAGGTGCTGCAATACGACGGCCAGGTGTTGCGCGCCAAAGACATCGACGAGCGCGCGAAAAAGCTGATCGTGGACAGTTACGAGCGCTGGGCCTGCCACTTGTTTGCCATGAAGAATTTCGCGCTGGCGGGCAAGACCTGCGAGCGCGCGCTGGAGATTGACCCCAAAGATCGCCGCCTGCTGGCCCTGAAGGTGGACATCGACGAAGTGTACGACAAGAAAAGCGTGCTCGACGGCGTGACGCCGCCGGACAAGGACGACTAGCGCCATGAAGAATACCGCCGGTGTGAAAGCTCCGCAGTCGTTTCTGAAAAAGCTCGTGTGCTCAGGCTGCAGCAAGAACTACCCGCACACCCGCGTCCAGACGCTGTGCCAGGCGTGCGGCGCTCCGCTGCTGGCCGAATATGACACCAAGGCGATTGGGGCCTGCGTCAAGCCCGCCGGTCTGCGCGAGCGCGAGTCGAGCATCTGGCGCTATCGCGAATTCCTGCCGCTGCCGCAGGACGCGCAGCCTGTAAGTTTGCGCGAAGGCTGCACGCCGTTGTTTGTGCTGCCGCGCGAAGGCAAGCGCCTGAAACTCGATAACCTCTGGCTCAAGGACGAAAGCAAGAACCCCGGCTTCACGTTCAAGGCGCGCGGCATGAGTGTCGCGGTGAGCCTGGCATTGCAGCTTAAGCTTGACCGCCTTGCGCTGCGCAGCGCCGGCAACGCCGGAGCGCCCTTTGCGGCTTATTGCGCGCGCGCGGGCGTGAAGAGCCTGATCGTCATGCCCAAGGATGCGCCAGAGCTGACGCTGCTGGCGTGCGAGATGCTGGGGGCTCGTGTGAACCTGTCGCGCGGCACACTGGAAGATTGCACTCAGACGGTGCAAACGGCGGTGCTCAAGGACGGCTACTTTGATTTGTCGAGCTACCAGGAGCCCTACCGCCTTGAGGGCGACAAAACGCTGGGTCTTGAAATCGCGGAAGGTTTCAACTGGCAGTTGCCCGACTGGGTGGTTTACCCCGGCGACGGCGGCATGGGTTTAATAGGCATGTGGAAGGCGTGGCGCGAACTGGAAGAAGCCGGGTTCATCGGCAAAAAGCGCCCCAAGCTGCTGTTCGTGCAGGGCGAGGGCTGCGCCGGCATCGTGAACGCATTCAACGCGGGCGAAGACCGCGCGGAAACGATTGCCAATCCCACGGGCGTGGCTACAGGCCTGCGCGTGGGAAAAACTCTCGGCGACAATCTGATCCTCACGGCGCTCAAGGAATCCGGCGGCGCGGCCATTGCCGTGCCGGACAATGCCATCGTCAACGCCATGCGTGACATGGCGCGAACAGAGGGCGTACTCGCAGCAGCCGAAGGCGCGGCTTCACTGGCCGGGCTGCGCAAAGCCGTGGAGCAGGGGCTGGTGAAGAAAAACGAGCAAGTCGTGTTGATCAACACCAACACCGGCCTGAAGTACGCCAACCTGGTTAGGTAGACTTAACTATACCACGGAGTGGGATAGACTGAGATTCACGTTTGTCGAGTCGCCTTTACGGCGCGCGTTGAATGGTTGCTTGCAGACGATGAATTGCGGGCGTTGCAGGCTTTGTTGATGGAGAACCCCAATGCCGGAAGTGTCATGCCGGGCTGTGGCGGCGTAAGGAAAATACGGTTCGGGCGTTCGGCCACAAGTTCTGGCAAACGAGGCGGTGTGCGTGTTTTGTACTTCGTAATCATCAGTCGCTCACGCATCCACCTTCTGGACATTTGCGACAAGAGTGAAAAGGAAGATGTCTCGTCAGACGACAAAGAGGCACTGGCCCTTATTGCGGGCATGATCAAGCGAGACGCGCCATGAAGTCGAATGCCGAAATTGAACGAATTGCCAAGCTCCCCTTGGGACATAGGTTGGTTCACAGCCTCAAATCGGCGCTCGCATGGGAGCGCGGCGAGATTAATCTGAGAGTGACCGTCTTGCCTGCGCCTCCCGCAAAGCTCAACGGGAATCAAATACGGCGCTTGCGCAAGAAGCTGCACCTTTCGCAGGCCGTGATGGCGGGCCTGCTGGGAGTTTCGCTCAAGGCGCTGCAAAGCTGGGAGCAGGGCACACGCAGGCCCAGTGCTTCCGTCCTGAGGTTGTTCGAGGTGTTGAAGAGCAATCCACAAGCCCTGCTCGGCGACGAAGCGCTTGGGGTTCGCCGTCGCAATGCGGCCTGATGGCAGCTGCGACCTGCTTCGAGATATCTGAGCGAATTGTGGCGACGTACTACTTGAGCAGCGAAACGCGGTAGGCGTTTTCGATTGCGAGCGCGGCGAACGCAGCCTGGTAAACATGGCCGTAGAGTCCGGCGTAGTAGCCCTTGCCAAGCTCGAAGCTGCCGGTGTTGTGGCCGGTCCTGATCTGGTTCTTGATCAGCGTATTGGCAAAGGCCTGCTCCCAGCCGTTGAGTTTGCCGTCAAGCGGGTTTTGCTGCGCGTGGGCCAGGCTGCCAAAGAACAGGTAGCGCATGTCGCCGTTGGCGCGGCTGTTATCCTTGCGCACGTCGGGCAGTTCTTCAAACAGCTTGGACTGGTACGAGCTGCGCCGCATCTCATAGGTGCCCTCACGCGGGAAGAACGTGAGCGAATAAGCGGCCGCCGTGGGAATCAACTCTTCGGGGCCCTGCATGGCTTCGTTGGTATCGAGCAGCGGCTCCTTGTTCGTGATGTTGTCGAACCACGTCAGCAGCTCATCCATGCGCGCCTTGGGTGCATCCACATCGGGCACCTTCACCACGCGCGCTGTTTCCAGCGCCATGTAGCCCCACACGCTGGTCATCAGTGAAGCGCCGCCGCCGCGGCCATAGGGGAACGCGCCCGAGCCGTCATTGGGGCGCGACTCCACAAGCCAGCGGCAGGCCTTGCGAATCGGCGCACGCAAGTCGTAGCGGCCGGTCAGCGCGAAGTCCTCGATCAGCGCCATCAGCGCGATCGCATGGCAATACACGATGCCGCGCTGGGCCGGGCCAATCTGGCCGTCTTCGTTCTGCTGCTTGAGCAGCCAGTCAATCGCTTTGCCCACGTGGCGTTGATAATCCAGCTCACTGACCGCCGACGAGTGACCGTCGCCCAGGAAAGCCAAGGCGCTTGCGGCCGTCAGTTCCACGCGCTGGATCGTGCCTTCGGGGCCGGAGGGCACGTAGTCAACGCCCTCGGGTTCCCAGTAGCCTTCGTGCTTCTGGTGATCGCGCAGGAAAACCAGCGCGCGCGAAAGCGTGTCATAGAGTTCACTTGAACCCAGATAGCCGATCTTCTTGTGGCGGCCTTCGCCGCGCAGGCGGAACATTGCAAATTCGCTGTGCGCCTTGGTGGCCGTGGCGCCGCCGCCCATGCCCATGGGCCGGTAGGGTTCCGGAGTTTCGGCCATATCCGTGGGAATCTGCGGTGCAGGCGCTTCGTCGTAGCCGCGATCTTCGGGGGCGCCGAGCGGTGCCTTTTCCTCGCCAAAGCCGCTGGAATCCTCGGGCAATGCCGGGCGATTGCCGGGCATTTCGCTGTAGGGCAGGCCGCCAGCGCCTTCGGGCGCGACCATGGGCGCTACGCCCTCATTCATGCTCACCGAAAGGCTGGCGCTGTCCACGATGCTGGCCTGGCTCACGATGAAGAACGCAACCACAATCGCCAGAACGTGCGCGCCCGCCGTGAACGCCAGCGACTTGCTGCGGCGGATCGTGCGCGCGAATTCGCGGCCCGCGCCGGTGTAAAGCGCGGCCAGCGCGCGCGCGGGGCGCTCACGCAACGGCTTGCGCGCGGCATTGCGAATTGCGTTGAACAGGCGGCGGCGGAAACTGTCTGAGGGTTCAAGCAGCGGCAGGGCCGAGCGAACCGGCTGCGGCTCGCCCGCCTTCGCCAAGGCTTCGGCGGACAAGGCGGCACTCTCACGTGACGCCTCATACAGCGCCACTTTCACGCGGCGCGCAAAAGCCTCGCGCACTGCGAGCATGGGCAGCGCGCCGACGAGCGAGCGCACGCAGAATTCGGCATTGAGCGCGCGCGCAAATTCGGGCCGCACGGAAAGCGCCGGCAGCGCAGCACACAGCGTGCGCGCGGCAAACTCCGTGCGCAGCGCCGCCGCAAACTCCGCACGCACGTTCAGCCACGGCAGCGCAATCAGCAGCGAGCGCACGCTGAACTCGGCGCGCAACGTCGCCGCGAACTCCGGCCTCACGTTCAACATGGGAACAAACGCCGCCCAGCCGCGCGCGTGGTATTCGCGGCGCAGGTTCGCCACAAACTCAGGGCGCGGCTGCACCAAGGGCAAAGCCTCGGTGGGGGAGGGCTGCGGCGGCGCGAAATTTCCATCAAGCGAGGGCAGGCAGCGGATGACATCCAGGGTGCGGCGCAGGCGTTCAAAAGTTGCAAAGAAATCGGCCTCGCGCTCCAGACGGGAGCGAACCAGCGCTGCTTGCTCAGCATCAAGCTCGCAGCGGATGAAATCGAGGAGTAGTCCGAAGTCCTGCATGGCGCGCTACTTAGGATGAGACCAAGGGGTGGCCTGATTCCCGGCCGAACAATCGGTTCGGTTACGGAATAGAAACGGATGTGTGGCGGGAAGGTTCAGGCCGAAATCGGCTTGTAGTCGCCCAGCAGCTCTTGCAGCTTGGCGATGGCCGTGTGCATGCGGCTCTTGATCGTGCCCACGGGAACGTCCATGACTTCGGCGATTTCCTGGTACTTCATCTCTTCGATTTCGGAGAGCACGAACACCATGCGCTGTTCTTCGGGCAGTTGCTCGAGCGCTTTCATGATTGCGCCGTAGAGTTCGCGGCGGTCGAGGTCGTCCTCGGGCGGCTTGATGTCGTCGGGCAGGCGGTCGATCAGGCTCAGTTCGCCTTCGCCGGCGGCATCGGCGTTGAGGCTGACTTTCTCTTTCTGCGTCGAGAGCAGGCGGCAGTGGTCAATCCAGTGGTTGCGCGCGATGCGATAAAGGAAGGTGGTGAACTTGGCGTTCGGTTCCCAGTTGCGGGCGGACTTGTAAACGCGCAGCAGCACTTCCTGCGCGAAGTCTTCGCTCATGCTCGCGTCCCAGCACAGGCGGAAAAAGAAGTTCAGCAAGCCGCGCAGGTGCCGCTCGTAGAGCTGTGTAAACGCGTCGGCGTCGCCCGCTTGAAAGCGGCGCATCAGCTCAAGGTCGCGCGCGGAGTCCCCCAAGGGACCTCCATCTGACAGTGAAAGGGGAAAGTGTAGCAACGGCAGGCGGCGGCGAAAGTTCGGCTAATCCCCGCCCTCGTCGCCGCCTTCCTCGCCGGACACAAACTTGCGGATCTCCGGCGTCAGGTCAAAAAACTTGTCGGCTTCCAGCTTCAGCGTCACGGGGAATTCGCGGGGCGTCTCGCCGTAGTGGCAAATGGCGTTATAGGCGCCGGGCAGGAAGATGCGGTTATATTGCGTAAAGCGCATAGCCGCGCCATCAGGGCCGACCCAAACGAACTCGGCGCTGTCGTACCAATCACTGCTGAGCACCACGGCGCGCTTCCACGCGACCGTGATTGTCTCCATTTCGCCGCCCTTGAGTGTCAGGCGCATGGGTGCTGCGGCCCATGCCTGCGGCGCGAAGCTGTCGTCGTCGTCCAGCGCGCCCACGGCAAGCGCCAAAACGATTTCAACATTGGCCGGCAGCTCGCCGAATTTCAGACCATCGACCGTGCAGCGCATCCAGCCGTATTCTGAGGCGTAATCGCGGGCCTGAATATCCTTGGCCACGTCGTTGTTCAGCGGCACGTACCAGAACCATTCAATGGCATAACCGTCGGGGTCGGGTTTGAGATCCTTGGGATACTTAACCAGGAACGAACCCGTGTAAGCAATCTTGGGCACGAAGGGAATCTCAAGCGTGAGGTCGCTGTCGGCGGCGATTGAAAACGAGATTTCGGGTTTGTTGGCGTTTTCAGGCCGCAGGGTGTAGGTGCCGGGCTCACACTTCCTGGATTTCGTACTTGAGTGGAGCGTGTCGATGATTTCGCCCGTTGCGTCGCGTAGCCACCAGCAGCAGCCCGGCTCGGTTTGATAGCGCTCATCCCAGTCGAATTGCGCGTAGGAGCCTTCAACGGAGAATTCCACCACGGTCAGATCCACGCCGACCACGATCGTCTTGAAAAGACTGGTCAGGCTGCCGAGCACCTCGGCCTTGAGCCGCACCTCGCCCTGCGGCGCCCAGAGTCTCAGCTTGCCGTTCTCCTTCGATGTTGCGTTGGCGGAAGCGGTGCCGTCGGTTAGCGAAGCGCTGACGCTGATCAGCGAGGGCACCAGCGACTTGCCTCGGCGCACGCGCACTTCGATGCGGGCCGGAAAGTCGTACTCAAACAGCAGCCATTGCTGCTGCTCGGTGGGCAGCGTCATGCGCAGCGTGTGGCGCTGTGCGCCGTCGGGAATGGTGTAGTCTCCGGCCGGCAATTGCAGGCTGTTGCCGTATTGCAGCGAATAGTTGCGTGAATTGGCGCCATCCAGAATCGGGCCGTGATAGTTCATGGGCAGGCCTTCGCACGTCAGGCGCGGGTACGAGCCCTGTGCCGCAACGCTCCATGGCGGCGCTTCAAATGCCGGCAGCTTCACTTTGCACGGCGCATCGATCGTGACCGTGCATTCCACCGGCCCGCTGATCATGCCGCGCGGATAGCCGTAAATCTGGCTCACTTCCTGAAGCCACACTTTCGCCGCCCCCGGCAGGACTTCAAAGCGCAGCAACTTGTCTTCATCGGTCAGGCCCCAGTACTTGCTGCCACTGTTGTAAGAGGCCAGTTGTTGCTTTTGCTTCGAGCCGGCGTTCATTACCTCGCAGAAGATTCCGATTTCAATCGGGTGATGATCAAAAAACTCCGGCAGCTTTGGCAGTTCCACTACCAGAATGCCCGTGGTTGCGGGCGCGCGCTCTTTGAACTCAATGGTCAGCGCAGTCGTCTCCGGCGCCACTTCGCACTCGATTGTGACCCAGCCGCGCGCCGCCGCCGTGAACACCATTTTCGCGCGCTTGGGGTTGGGCACAGCGATTGTGCGTCGCGTTGCGCCGAGTTGATCGCTCAACCAGTAATCGGCATCGCCGTCCGCGTTGATCATCTGCACTTCAAAGCGCACGTCGCCCAATTCGCCTGCCGCCTTGAAATGCACCAGCACTGAATGCACCGGAACGAAGGCGACGTCAAGCCGCGTCAGTTTGCCGGCTTCGAGCATGATCTCGCCGCCCGCGTCGGCATAGGCCAGCGTTTCGTCGGACTGGTAGAGACTCCAGCGGTAGGGGCCGGGCATGGCAAAACCCACCTTGACGGTTTCGGGCGACGCAAACGTGATCTCGGTGCTGTAGTTGATCGACGACAGGTAAATGTCCGCCGTTATCTCCGGCAGCTCTGCGTTCGCTTCCAGGCCGCGGCGCTGGCGTCGCAGTTGCTGGTCGGGCCAGGCATCGATGTGCACTTCAATCGCCGCGCACTTCACCGTGATGTCGCCCAAATCCACAATGCGCCCGCGAATCTCCGGTTTGCCCAGCACCTGCAGCGTTTCGTCTTCGTCGTAACTGTGCACGAGCCACACACGCACGTCGGCGTTGTAATCGCCCCAGTAATCGCAGACGAACCTGCCGTTTTCCCTCTGCTC
Organism: Planctomycetota bacterium; assembly: GCA_020845475.1. Lineage (GTDB taxonomy): Bacteria > Planctomycetota > UBA8742 > UBA2392 > UBA2392 > UBA2392. The sequence continues at coordinate 30,579 of JADLFN010000039.1, read as the reverse complement.
AATCCAGTTTTGCTCGTCGTCGCCGATTTTCAGCGTCAGTGAGTCAAGGCCGCAGATCGGCAGGCCCGTGGGATGCAGCAGCCGCCCGATGAACAACCACTCGCCCTCTTCAAGAGCCGCCGACAAATCCAGCTCGATCGTGCCGAAATCCAGCACGCGCTCCTGCAATTTTGGCGCGGCTATGGGCGCAAATCCTTCAACGTCATTCCAGCAGATGCGCGCCGACCACGCGCGGCTTGCCAGCACGCCATTCTCGATGGGAAAGTCTTCGATGGAGCACGGAGTCTCAATGATGCCGTCGAGGTCGAACGTGTAGTACAGGTCCGCCGCTTCGCCCTTTTCATCAATGTGGCGCAGGCACAGGTCGCAGGGCAGACGATCAGCCGCAGCCAGCGTATCGAGGCCGCCGGGACTGGTGATCTTGACCTGTGCCCGGAGCAGGATCTGGCCCGCATCCAGTTTCGAAGTGTCGTAGGGCGCGCGCCTGGGCTCTTCGGTCTTGCCCGTTGTGATAACCTTCGGGCCGGGCCCCGGTTTGGCCGCATTGCCGCCGCCCGCTTCGGGGCTGTCGTCGCGCAGATCGCCGCTGCGCACTTGCGCGCCCTGGCCCGCACGCTCGCTGTTGATCACAAAGCCGCGCGGCCGCATTTCCGGCCACACAATCGCGCCGGCCACGAGCGCAAACAGCAGCACGAGTGAACACGCCAGAATCAAAACAGTGCGGGTGGACATCAAGACCTGCGCAGGGGCGCACGCGGGGACACGACAGTATAGCCCATGAGCGCGCAAGCTGCGCCGCATTTCCGCCCCAAGGCCCAACGCACGGCGCAAACTGTGACTTGTGTTCGGTCGGATAACGCTTGGTACTGCCTGCACTTGCAACTACTTGCGGATTTTTTCCGCAAACCTGTACCCCTTTGTTGCAGGCATTGAAGGGCCCTGCCACGCGCAATTTCGCGCGGGTTCCGGGCCGAGATCCCATGTCCAATGTCCGCTATCGCAGTGCCACTTCCACTTCCAAACCTGCCGACGCTGCCAAGCCCGTGAACTCGCCCAGGCCAGACGCAAGCCAGGCGAACCCGCCCAAGCCGCGCGCGAGCCTCGCACCCACGAACCTTGCGCGAGCCGAGGCCAACGTGCGCGGGCAGCAGCTCATTTCCGCCGCCGTGGAGCGCCTTTACAAGCAGCGCGGCGGCGCGCGGCTTGACGCGCAGTTGCGCCTTTACGACCTGGGCATTGCCATTGCGTGCCTGTGCCGCGAGCAGGAGCTCAAGCGCGCGCAGGCCGGCGAAGTGCTGCGTGAAAAGGGCGAGCGCCCGCTGATGTCAAACAGTGAAAGCCGGCTCTACAGCACCAAGCAGGCGCAACTGATGGACCGGCGCGATGAACTGATGGCCGCATGCCGCGAGATCGTGATGACCGCAGTCAGAAACTGGGAGGCGCGCAACGACGAAGAGCTGCAAGCCGCGCTGGAGAGCGTGTTCAATGAGTTGTCGGACACCGGGCGCGCCGTGATTCGCGGGCGCGAAGCGGAAGTGGCGGCGGCGCAGGAGGAAGTGAACAGCATCGAGGCGCAGAGCAACGAGCTGTTCGCGCGCATGGACAAGCCCGAAGACGGTTCCGCGCTGATGAAGGCCCTGGAGGAAGACAAGCAGGACGTGGTGGCCGCGATCCTCGAGCGCCAATCGAAGGAGTGGCAGACGAAGTGGATGGAAGTGTTCATGCGCGCGCAGAAGTTCGCGTAGCGCCTATTGACGTGTCAAGACTAAGCCTTCGGGGCGGCCCACTTGGCCAGTTGCGCCGCCAGTTTGGGCGCCAGCTTTGAGGCGTCATGGATCACGATCCGCCGCTGGTTGTCCTCGAGCGCCTGCATGTCCACGTGCAGGTGGCGCTTGGGCCACAGCTCGCGCCAGACCTGCGCCCACTCCACGATGCAGACGTCGGACTTGGAGTGCATGACTTCCTCGATTTCGCCCGGCAGGTTGGGCGAATCGGCGAGGCGGTAGAAATCAACGTGGTGCAGCACGCAGCGCCCGCCGTGATAGGTGAGCATGAGCGTGAACGTGGGGCTGCGCAGCCCCGCCCAGCCGTCAACGCCCAGGCCTTGTGCGATGCCTTTGGCCAGGTGGCTCTTGCCGGCACCCAGTTCGCCCGTCAGGGCGATAAACGTGCCGGCGGGCACGAGCAAACCGATTTCGCGGCCGATCGAGAGCGTGTCCTCGACTTCGGAACTGATCAGTTCGATTTCAGACATGTCAATCTCCTGCAAGTGCAACAACTCAATACATTATCTTACCCCGCGAATGGGGGCCGTGAGTACGGTAACAGAACTAGAATTTTGTGGCGGGTCGATGCGTCGCCGCTTCGTAAGGGCGACATATATGTCGCCCCTACAACTTGTGCACCCAGGATTTCAGCGCCAGCGCCTCCGCTTCACCCTTGCGCAAAAGCCGGATCACGGGCTCGTTGGGCTTGCGCGAACGAATTACGCCCAGCGCGCGGATTGGCGTGTCAAAGGGCCACTCGCGCACGATGCGCTGCCAGCGGAACGGCGGCACCGTGAAGCACAGCTCGAAATCCTCGCCGTCGTGCAGCGCGTGCTCCAGCGCGCGCTCGCCGCCCTTGCCTTCAATCTTCGCCAAGCGGCGCGCGGCTTTGGAAACCGGAATCGCCTCGGCCACGAGATCGGCGCCAAGGGGCTGGCGGCGCGAGCTTTCCTCGCAGATGTGGGCGAGGTCGCCCGAGATGCCGTCGCTCAAATCGATCATCGCCGAAATGCCGTGGCGCACGAGGAAGCGGCCCTCGGTCACGCGCGGCTCAAAGCGCAGGTGGTGGCCCAGAATGCTGCCGCCGAGCGAGCCGGTAATCGCAATCACGTCGCCCTCAGCGGCGCCGCCGCGGATGGCCGGGCGCTCGCCCTGCATCTCGCCGACCATGGAAACGCTCATCATCAGCGGGCCGTGCCAGCTTTGTGTGTCGCCGCCTGCGAGCGTGACGCCGTAGGTGGCGCAGGCCTTGGCCAGCCCGAGGAAGAGTTCTTCGCGCAGCTTCACACCCGCGCCTTCGTGCAGGGCCACGGCGGCCATGCAGGCAATGGGCACAGCGCCCATGGCGGCCATGTCCGAGAGGCAGCGGCAAAGGGCCTTGCGGCCGACTTCTTCAGGCGTGGCTGCGGGGCCCTGCGAAGGCTGCATTTTGACGCCCGGCGCCTTGATTACAAAGTGCACGCCCTCAAGCACGGAGTCAGCCTTGAGCACGATGCGCTCTTTTTGCTCGATGCGCAAAATGGCGGCGTCGTCGCCGGGGCCAAGTTCAAGGCGCGGCGTGGCGGGTGGCAGCTCGGAACGCAGCCACTTGATGTAAGCGAATTCGTCAGAGACGTTAGGAGCATGGGTCATGGCGCATGGCCTTATACATCATGCAAGGGCTTAGAGCGTAGGGATTTACGGGGGGCACACTCGCCAATCACAGGATTCCCGCTATCATCCCGCCCCATGCGCAAAACCCAAGTGATTGAAGGCCTTCGCGACACCTGGCAGGTGTTCCGCGTCATGGCCGAATTTGTTGAGGGCTTTGACACGCTTTCCAAAACCGGCAAAGCCGTGGCCATATTCGGTTCAGCGCGCACACCGCCCGATTCGCCGCTTTACAAGACGACCATGGAAGTCGCGCGCAAGCTCAATGAGGCGGGCTACGGCGTGGTCACGGGCGGCGGCCCCGGCATCATGGAAGCCGGCAACCGCGGCGCCTTTGAGGCCGGCGGCGAAAGCGTGGGCCTGGGCATCGATTTGCCCATGGAGCAGGAGCCGAACATCTACTGCAAGACGCTCGTCGAGTTCCGCTACTTTTTCATCCGCAAAGTGATGTTCGTGAAATACAGCCAGGGCTTCATCTTCATGCCCGGAGGCTACGGCACCCTCGATGAAATGTTCGAGGTGCTCACGCTCGTGCAGACCTTGAAAATCCGCAAGATTCCCTGCGTGATGTTCAACATGAAGTACTGGCAGGGTTTGATAGACTGGATCAAGGGCACGATGCTGGCGCAGTACCAGCACATCAACGCCGAAGACCTCGACCTGTTCCACAGGACAGACGACCCCGACGACGCCGTGCGCTACATCGTCGATTTCCACAAGAAAATGCCCAAGGCCAGCCAGAAATCCCGAGCCATGGGAAGAAGCGCCCGCGACGACGACTAACGGCGCCATAAGGTCATAGCCCTGATGTCGGGCATTCCCTTCGTGGGGGTTGCGGTTCGTAGCGCCGCCATCCCGGCGGCCTCGGCGGGAGCTTCCAGCGCCCGCCCAAGGCGCGGGCAAGATGCCCGCGCCGAAGCCGGCAGGATGCCGGCGCTACAAGCCCGCGAAGGCAAGCGCCCGCCCCCGTTGTGTCCCCTTGTCGCCACGCCCTGTATAATGTCGCCTATGCCCCACGAAGACATCAAACCCAGCCACAAGCCGATCAAGGATTACTACGCGGCCCTCGAAGCCCTGCGCGGCCAGGGTGGCAAACGCGAGACGGAACTGCGCGCCGCGTTTCAGGAATTGCTGAGCAAACTCGCCCGCCAGCGCGGCTGGACGTTCATGCCCGAACGCCCGATCAACCGCGATGGCAAGCGCGTCGTGCCCGATGGAACGCTGCTCGATGAAGGCGTGCCGCTGGGCCACTGGGAAGCCAAGGACGGCGACGACAAACTGGCTATCGAAGTAAAGAAGAAGATCGAAAAGGGTTACCCGACCGACAACATCATCTTCGAGGACACGCACCAGGCAATCCACTACCAGAACGGCATCGAGCTCAAGACGAAGAACCTCTACGAACCGGCTGAGCTTTGCCTGTTGCTCAACCAGTTCTTCGCCTACGAGAAGCCCGTCCAGCAGTCGTTCAAACAGGCGTTAGCGAAATTCCGTGAAGATGTGCCGGTGCTCGCCCAGCACTTGCAGGAGGAACTCAAGAAGGCGCACGCCAACAACACAGGCTTCAAGAAAGCCTTTGGCGACTTCTTTGAACTCTGCAAGTCATCGCTGAATCCTTCGATCTCGCAAAGCACCGTCGATGAAATGCTGGTGCAGCACCTGCTCACGGAGCGCATCTTCAGGAAGGTGTTCCACCAGGAAGATTTCACGCGGCGCAACGTGATCGCCAACGAAGTCGAAAAAGTCATCGACGCGCTCAAGGCGCAGGAGTTTGACCGCTCAAAATTCCTCAAGGGCCTCGATTACTTCTACAAGGCCATCGAAGCGCAGGCCGAGGACATGGGCGACTATTCGGAGAAGCAGGAGTTATTAAACACCGTTTACGAGCGCTTTTTTCAAGACTATTCGGTGAAGGTGGCGGACACGCACGGGATCGTTTACACGCCGCAGGCGATTGTCGATTTCATGTGCGCCAGCGTTGATGAAGTGCTGCAAAAAGAGTTCGGCGCCACACTTGGCGGCAAAGACGTGAACATCCTCGACCCCTGCACGGGCACGGGCAATTTCATCGTCAATCTAATCCGGCGCATCCCGCGAGCCGATCTTGAGCGCGTGTATAAACACCAGCTCTTCGCCAACGAGATTCTGTTGCTGCCCTACTACATAGCCGCGCTGAATATTGAGCACGCTTATTGGGAGCGCACAAAGGAGTACGAATCGTTCGAGGGCCTGTGCTTCGTGGATACGCTGGAACTGGCGGAAAGCAAGCAGAAGGGTCTGTCGTTCATGACCAAGGAAAATGCTCAGCGCGTAGAGCGACAGCGCAAGGCTCCAATCACGGTTATCATTGGTAACCCGCCATACCGGACACAACAAGAGAGCGAAAACGACAACAACAAGAACCGTCGCTACGCCCAAGTTGATTCGCGTATCCAAGCCACATACGTCAAAGACTCCTCAGCGACCCTTCGCAGCAAGCTGTACGATCCCTACCTCAGGTTCTTCCGGTGGGCAAGTGATCGAATCGGCGACGAGGGTGTAATTGTGTTTGTCAGCAACAACTACTTCGTGGACGGCCTAGCTTTTGACGGCGTGAGGAAGCATCTGGCCAAGGATTTCAGCAAGGTATTGATACTTGACCTGAAGGGAAACGTGCGCAAGGACTCGATGCGCGAAGGAATCCCAATTGGTGAAGAGCACACGGTGTTTGGTCTGGGAGCTATGGTTGGCGTCTCCGTGAACATCTTCATTAAGTCAAAGAAAGATACCAAACACCGAATTCTCTATAGCGAAGTTGATTGGCGTGCCACGCGGTTCGAAAAGTTCAGCCTCATCAAGCGCATCGGCAACATCTACAAATCAAGTCTTACACCAATTGCCCCGGACCTTCGCGGCAATTGGCTAGCTGCGGCGAATGAAGACGACTTTGGGACGTTTCCTTCCATTGCGTCCAAGGCCGCCAAGGCTGGCGCTTCTCGGACCGAAACAATCTTCACAACCTACTCTCATGGGGTTTCGACAAATCGCGACAGTGTCGTCTATGACTTCGACCGAACCTCTCTGGATAAAAGATTGGCTGCGTTCGCCGACGCCTACAATTCCGAACTTGATCGATTTAACCGCAAAGGGCAGGGCAAGGATTTGGACGACTTTCTCGACTATTCAAAAGTCAAATGGAGCCGAAATCTCAAGTCCGCACTCAAGAGGCACAAGGAACTGGATTACTTCGGGGGTCACATCCGTCGAGCGTTGTACAGACCGTTTACTGAGAAGTGGCTGTATTTGGCGGATATCGCCGTGGACGAGAGCGGTAGGTTTCCGTCGTTCTTCCCTTTGAACGTGCGTGACACCGCCAACCAAGTCCTATGTGTGAGCGACATTGGTTATCGGGCCGACACCTACAACGTAATGGTCGGGAATTGTCCGGTCGACCTGCACCTTGGCGCTTCGTTGGATGGCCACCAATGCTTCCCGTTCTACGTCTATGACGAAGACGGGAAGAACCGGCGGGAGAACATCACGGACTGGGCGTTGAAGACTTTCCGTGAGGCCTACGCCGACAAGACCATCTCCAAGTGGGACATTTTTTATTACGTCTACGCCATGCTCCACCATCGCGGCTACCGCGAGAAGTTCAAAGACTGCCTCAAACGCGAGTTGCCCCGCATCCCGTTCGCCGGTTTCGTAGGGGCGACCCATGGGTCGCCCGCGAAGAAAGGCAAAGGCCGGGCGACGCATGCGTCGCCCCTACAGGACTTCAAGGCCTTCGCAGCCGCAGGCGAAAAGCTCGCCAAGCTGCACCTTGATTACGAAAGGGCCGAGCCCTGGCCGCTGACCGAAAGCATCAAGGAAGGTGCCAAGAACCGCGATCTCTGGCACGTCGAGAAAATGCGGCTGGCCAAAGACAAGAAATCACTCACGGTCAACGAATGGCTCACGCTCAGCGGCATTCCCGAGCGCTGCTTTGAATACCGGCTCGGCAACCGCAGTGCTTTGGATTGGGTGATCGACCAATATCAGGTCAGCGAAGACAAAAAGTCCGGCATCCGCTCTGATCCCAACCGCGAAGACGACCCGCAATACATCGTGCGGCTAGTGAAGCAGGTCATCCGCGTAAGCATGGAAACGCTCGATATCATCGACAGCCTGCCCGAATCCTACGGCGGCCCATTGCCGCCATAGCCGCGCCAAACGCGCCGCCGCAGCCACGCGGCGAATCCACAGACCGCGACCGCTGCGGTCGGAACGGCCAGTTCCAGCGCAATCCCGGGCGGCTCACGCATGCACATGATGGCAAAGGCCCAGGGGCCGGGCAGCGCCATGGTGATTACGGAAAGCGCCAGCGAGAACGACCGGCGAGTCGAGCAGCCATTGACCCAGAGTGAATACAGCGCTGTCGCGAAAAACACCGCCGCAAGCGCGGTCAACGCCCAGCCGCCGATTCCAATGCCGCCAACGGAAGTCCCTATCTGTGACCAGATCACGATGAACAACACGGTCATTCCAAGCGCGGCTAACGCTGCTCGATCCTCGCGCGCCAGTTGTTGACCCTCGCTCATGAGCAGCGCCGATTGCCCCACGTTGCCACTGCCGATGGCAGCGCGAAGTTGCCGCTTCCGGTCAACGCTGCGCGCGCCCAGCACCAGCACGCCTGAAGCAAAGGTCCAGATCACGACGCCGCACCACCACGCAGCAAATGCAGTAACTCGAATAGTGCGCGAGGTCCTCTCCCATTCACGTTGCGCATCAAGCGCATCGTCCGGAGGAAAGGGGAATTCACCCTCGCCGTCGGGTGCCGGCTTGTCGGCGAAAACACGTGTACGCGCCGCCAAATCGACGACCACATGGCTCCCGGGCGGCTGATAGTCATGCCGCGGCCGGTAAATGATCCAGACCACCGGAGGATCAAGCGATGCAACCTTAAGGCCGTAGTTGGAAGCGTCGCAGTTGTCGCCTGCAATCTCTCTGCGATCTTTGACCAAGTCCTTCAGGCTCAGGCTGGGCGTCAATCGGCGCTCGGGTTGCTCGAACAACCGCAAGAGCCGATCAGCAAGTTCGCCTAGAACCGCATACGTTTCATGCGACGGTGCCGGAGTCGCACACAATGGCGCGGATACGATGAGAAGGGCGACAATCAAGAGAACTCGCATCGTTCACAAAGCGCCGGCGCTTGTCCGACGAAGCCTTGGCGAAGTCGGAAGCCGGCGCACTCCAAAGTTATCTGGGCCCCCGCAGCGAGAACCACTTGTTTCGCAGCACGAGCCATGCTCCGGCGATCACCGCCGTCAGGCTCAGGCCCGCAAAGTAGTACCAGCGATGCGCCCGCCACCAGAAGTTGCGCAGGCGGTTTTCGTGCAGCTCGCGATCCGGCGGCCAGGGGCTTTGCCCCACACCTTCAGGCGCGGTTTTGTTGATGGCCTCGTGCGTCTGCTTACGCAGTTCAAGTCGCCAGTGGAATTCCTCGGGCTGGTAATCGAAGCGGCGGCGATAGACCAGCAACACAAGTGGCGGCTCGGCGCTTTCAATGTGCAGGCCAAAGTTCGAGGCATCGCAATACCGGCCCGAGAGTTCGTCTTTGTCAATCAGCGTCTGCAGCGTCAACTTGCTATCCAGTGTCTTGGACTTCGCGTAGGCCGCGCGCACCTTGCCCGCAATCAATTCCAACGAGCGCTCCGCCTCATCCCGCCCCGGCGAAGCCGCGTCCTGCGCCATCAATGGCGTTGCAAAGAGGAGCAAGATTGTCGCGAGCCACCTCATGGCTGGACCCCCGTTCGTTGGGCACGCAAACAGCGTAGCAGTCCGAAACAAGCGAGCAGCAATGCCGCGGAGATGCACAGGAACCGTCGGTGCTCCTTCATTGATTCACTCAAAGCAAATAGATCCCAGAGCGCGGCTCCGATCAGGGCGCTTGAAATCCAGTTCAACAGTAGTCGGAGGTCGCTGGTTGGCGGCAAAGACTGCGCTCCCACCACTGTCAGCAAGAATCCGAGCGGCAGCGCAGCCGCCAGATAGCCGATGGCGAGACGATCGGGCGAATACGAGCATCGCCACGTCAGGCCGCCAAGGAGCATCAGCCAGACGCCAGACAATAAGGTGGCGTAGGACCAGCGCGCCGCCGTATTCGGCTTTGAGTGAACAACGATTCGTCGATAGATCGCGCAAAACACGGCCATCGTCAGCACTAGAAGCAATACCAGCGCACCCCAATCAGCGATCTTCGGCCAAAATGGCTCCGGAGGATCATTGAACCTGGCCTCGCCCGTGCGCAAGTCCACCTCAAGTTCCATGGTCGCTGGGCGATCTCGCCCGGAGAAGACCCCATGGCAGGAAAGCACGGCTGCGTTGTCACGATCCTCGGGCCAATGCAGCGAGTAGTCGGTACGCTTGAAATAGCTGCCATCCAGCTCGCGCATTTCTTGCGGCGAAAGCAGATCGCCGATTCCCCAGCGCGTGTCAACGCGGCCGCCACTTTCGCGATACTTCACCAAGAGCCGATCTTTCAACGCACCCAGTGCCGCACGCGCCTCCGACGAACGGGCTTCCTCGCTGGCGCAAAGCGGCGCGGCGATGACCAATGCAAGCAGGATCGCAAGCAGTGCTTTCATAGCCGCGCGCTCCTGTGGCGCATGACCTGTGCGCCGATGGTGAGCAAGAGTGTCGAAGGCAAGAGAGTCATGGTGTGTGTGATGTTACTGCTCAATTGTGCCAACTCCGTGAACAGCACGACGGCCGGTGGCACAACGAGCAATGCCATGGCAATCGAAAGCGTCAACTCCATGCGTGTGCGGGCTCGGTTGGCGATCAACGATGAAACGCCGCCGCAAAAGAAACCCGCACCGAGAACGTAAGCAATCAGCCACATGATGGTCGCTTGCAAAAACTCCAACTCAATCCATGCGTAGACAACCCACGCGCAAGATAACGCGGACAACGCGAGCACGGCTGCGTGCGAGCGTTCCCCATAACTGCGCCTGCCTGCGCGCCAAACCCAAAGGGCGGACAAGCTGACGCACAGGCTTGTGCCGATCCACCAGATGCGAAGGAGCAACGCCGCGTGCTGGCTCAACCACTCGCGGCGCAATCGTTGTGCGTCCACCGCAGGGTCGGGTGGCCAGGGAAAAATCGCGCGGCTTTCGGGATTCGTGCCGCGCTCAACGGTCATTTCACCAGTGTCGAGTCGCACGCGCACGTAGAAGTCGCGCGGCTGGAAGTAGAGGCGCTTGCGGTAAACAACCAGCACAACCGGCGGCGCAGACGATTCGATGGAGAAGCCATAGTTGGACGCATCGCAGAACGAGCCCGCCAATTCGTCGCGGGATGCAAGCCCATCGTCCAGCCATGCCGGATCGAACTTGTTCCCGTTGTTACGGTACTTCATGCGCAGCCGGTCACTCAACGCGCCCGCAGCCGCGCGCGGCTCGCTCGCGGTGTCTATTGACGTTGCCACAAGCGGTTCTGAGGCGAGAATTAGAAGCACGAGCAGAAGCGGGCGGGCTCCAAACGGCGCGGCTTCGCGAATCCGGGGGAATGGCGCGGGTGCAAGAGTCGTCTGGAGCCCGCTTGATGTCATAAATGGTGATTGTGACGTGACAATATGGTGACAATACATCATGATCGGGACGCTGGCAAATCTTGGTGACCGAAAAGGGGTCAGGCACCGGAAGTTCCCGGAGCCTGACCCCTTTTCGCCAAATGAACGAGGCGCAACTTTCGTTGCGCCTCTGTGAACTAGTCTCTTTGTTGCTCCTGCGAACCGCCGGCCGCGAGCCGCGAACGGCCACGGGCCGGGAGGCCCGTGCTACACGCCTTTGAACTGGGGCGTGCGCTTGCTGTTGAAGGCGTTGAGGCCTTCCTTGGCGTCGCTTGAATCGAAGAGCGCCTTTTGCAGTTCGCGCTCGAGCGTGAGGCCTGACTCGAAGCTCATCTCGGCTCCGCTTTGCACGCTGCGTTTGATATTGCCGACGACTTTCGTGGCTTTGTTGGGCAGCGTGAATTGCTTGCAGTAATCAAGCAGTTGCTGGCGGAAGCTCTTGGCGTCGCCGTCGTAGATGTCGTTGACGATGTCCATTTCGTGGGCTTCTTCGAAGCTGAACAGGCGGCCCGAGCACATCAGCTCGATGGCTTTGCTCTTGCCCACCATGCGCAGCAGGCGCTGTGTGCCGCCCGTGCCGGGCAGCACGCCTAGGTTCACTTCCGGCAGGCCGCAGCGGCCGGCGTCGCGGCGCGCGATGCGGATGTCCGCGGCCATGGCGATTTCAAGGCCGCCGCCGACGGTGTGGCCGTTGAGGCCGGCGATCACCAGCTTGGGCGTTTGCTCAAGGCGCGAGAGCGTTTCATTCGCGTGCAGGCAGAAGAAATACTTCCAGTGCGGGTTGCTTTCCTCGAGCATCTTGATGTTGGCGCCGGCGCAGAAGAATTTTTCGCCTTCGCCGGTGATCAGGATGACGGAGATTTCGTCGTCGAAGCGTGCTTCGAGGATAGCCGCGTCCATCTGGCGGAACATCTGGTGCGTGTAGGTGTTGGCCGGCGGATCGGAGAGCTCGATCATGAACACGCCCGGAGCGGGGCGGCTGGTTTTCACGACGGTCATCTTCTCGCGTTCTTTGTCAACGCTGGGCTGCCTGATTGCCATGGTCTTCCTCGTAATTTGAACGGGCAGTCAACGTAGCGATGGCGCGCGATTTGGCAATGGGTCAGCGCGGCTATGACGCTTTGAGATCGTCTTCGATCAGTTCAAAGCGGAACGGCTTGGCCTTGCAGTTGGGGCAGCAAACGCTGCGCATGAAGCGCATGCCGGGTGCCTTGAGTTTCTTGTTACAGGCCAGGCAGCGCACTTTCACTTCGCCGTCGGGGAGCGTGGGGTTCTCAGCCACGCGCGTGGCGGCGATGCGCTGGGATTTCTTCTTGCCGGTTTTTTCTTTCACGAATGGCTCCGGGAGTGACGGAACGCCCGAATGTTAGCGTTGGCGCGAGGTGGAGGCCACGGATTGCTCGTGATCGAGCAGCCACTGCTTGCGCTCGAGGCCGCCGCCGTAGCCCGTAAGTGTGCCTTTGGCGCCAATCACGCGATGGCAGGGCACGATGATGCCGATGGGGTTGCGGCCGTTCGCTAAACCCACGGCGCGCGACGCTTTGGCGTTGCCGACTTTTTTCGCGACGTCGCCGTAGCTCGCGGTTTGCGCAAAGGGGATTTCGCACAGCCGCGCCCAGACTTTGCGCTGGAATTCGGTGCCTTGCGCGGCCAGCGGCAGATCGAACTCGGTGCGCTTGCCCTGGAAATACTCATTCAACTGCTCGCGCGCCTTCTCGAGCAGGGCGTGGCCGCGTTTGGCGTCTTTGGGGAGTTTTATGGGCCCGCAGTCCATGTGCACAGCGGTGAGGGCTTTGCCGTCGCAGGTCAAGGTCAGCTTGCCGATGGGGCTTGGCATTTCGAGGTAGTAGGTTTCGGTCATGAGGGTCTTTCTAGCGGCGCAGCGTCGAAGGAGCGCGGCCTGTGTGCTGTTTGAACGCGGCGTTGAAGCGGCGCAGGCTTGCAAAGCCGCTGGCGTAGGCGATGCGAATCAGTGGAAGCTGCGATTTGCGGATGAGTTTTCGTGCGACCGCGATGCGGCGTGATTGCTTGAGCTGCAAGGGCGTTGTGCCAAGTTCGTCGAGCATGGCACGGCGGAGGTGGCGGGAAGTTACGCCCAGCCGCGCCGCGAGTTCTTCGACGCCGATGGCCCAGTTCTTCTCGAGCAAAAGCGCGGCCCGTCTGGCCAGATTGGCTTTGGCGTCAACGACCGCATTGCCCGGCGCGAGATCAGGGCGGCAGCGCAGGCAGGGCATGAATCCCGCGCGTTCGGCTTCGAGCGCGGTCGCAAAGAACGAGCATCGGTCGCGGCGCGGCGTACGTGCGGGGCAGATGGGGCGGCAATAGATGCGCGTCGATTTCACGCCGACGAAGAACTTGCCGTCGAACTTGCGGTCGTGGGTTTTGACGGCGCGATAGCAGGCGTTGGTATCCAGCATGCGCCCGTCATAATAGAAAGCGGCGCGACAAGCGCGCCGCTTTCGGACGTGGAGTTGAAAGGGCTATCCGCAGATGACGCAGATGTTCGCAGATAGAGGCACTACGGGGGCTTTGCTTTGCGCCAGTTGTCCAGTTGAGAACGAAGGCTCCAAGCTTCGCGTTGGTAATGCGACCCCGCGGAACAAATGAGCATGAACGGAATAAGTCCAAATCCGCAACCGAGCAACATGCCTAAAAGAGCCCATCCACTAACTTCTATCCAGGAGACACTGATAGAGACCTGCGCCTCATGGGAATAACCGAGCTTTGCGAAAACCGCCCCCCCCCAGCGCGCAGGCAAAATAGACCCACTTGGCAGTGGTGACGTACGCTCGATAGGTCTTCAACGCCGCCTCCCCGCGGGTGCTCCATGCGGTGTTCAGTTCATTGAGGCGTTTTTCCCATTGGGATTTCGCATCTGCGCGCGATTGCGCGTCCGCACGCAAGGCATCGTCACGGGCGCGTTGTTCTGTCCGCTGTTTTTCCCGCTGGGCTTCGACCAGTTCTTCCAGATAGTCGGCGCTTCGTTCGGTGTGCTGAACGACTTTTTGTACGCCCGCTTCAAGTAAAGCCAAGCCGCGTACGGAACCGCTGGCCTTTACCTGGCACTTTGAGCCGCAGTATTCGCAGCGAAACGCCTCAATGCCATCCGGCACGTCGAGGTCGGCTCCACATTTCGGGCAAATCAGCGGGACAAGCTCCCGTCGTTATGCCTCTATCTGCGGGAATCTGCGTCATCTGCGGATCGTGTATTGCGGCAAACGGCAATCCACAGATGACGCAGATTACGCAGATGGGGGTTTTGGTTCATCCCATTTCCACACGACACGCTTGAACTCGAGCCGCCGTGCGCCGAAGTTGATCAGCAAGCCGCGCCGTTTCTTGCTCGCTTTGAGTTCATTCAGAATCTGGGCCAACTCACTGTCGCCGAGTTTTGCCAATGCCTTGAACTCGACGATGATGTCGTCGAAGCAAAGAAAGTCCGCGCGAAAGACGGTGTCAAGGCGCTCACCTTTATACACGATCTCCAGTCCGGGCTCGCGAAGGTATGGGATGCCGCGAAGAGCAAATTCCCGGGCTGCGGCTTCTTGATAGACGGTTTCAGAAAAGCCAAACCCCAGAATCCGATGCACTTCCATGCACGCGCCGATGATCGCGTGGGTCTGAGGATCCGAGACTGGAATGTCTTTATCGGCGTCCATCGGCGTCATCTGCGGATAGCTTTTAGAGTTGCACCCAAACGCTCTTGGATTGCGTCATGGCGGCCAGACCTTGCAAACCCATTTCGCGGCCGTAGCCGCTTTGCTTGTAGCCGCCGTAGGGGACTGCGCTGTCGTACCAGTTGTAGCAATTGACCCAGATGGCGCCGGCCTTGACGGCTTTTGCATACCTGTGGGCCTTGCTGACGTCTTTGGTCCAGACGCCAGCGGCGAGGCCGTAGCGCGAGTCGTTGGCCTTGGCCACAAGTTCTTCGAAGCTTTCGAACTTCTGTACAGCGAGTACCGGGCCGAAAATCTCTTCGCGCGCGATGCTCATATCCGGCTTCACGTCGGCGAACACGGTGGGCTTGACGAAGTAGCCCTTGGCTCCGGCGCGCTCACCGCCCGCGACAAGCTTGGCGCCGGCCTTCTTGCCTTCCTCGATGAACTTGAGCGTCGTATCGAACTGTTGCTTGTTGTTCTGGGGGCCAAGGCGCGTGTCGCTGTCGAGCGGGTCGCCGTGGGTCATCTTATTGGCGCGGGCTGCGAGCTTCTCGACGACTTCGTCGTGGACTTTGGCTTCAACGAAGAGGCGCGAGCCTGCGGTGCACACTTCGCCCTTGTTATAGAAGATCGCGGCCTGCGCGCCTTTGATCGCTGACTCGATGTCGGCGTCGGCAAACACCACGTTCGGGGATTTTCCGCCCAGCTCCATCGTGAGCTTCTTGAGCGTGTGAGCCGCGTCGCGGACCATTTTGACGCCGATTTCCGTGCTGCCCGTGAAACTGATGGCAGCAATCTCGGGATGCTCGACGATCATCTGGCCGACTTCACTGCCCTTGCCCGTCAGCACGCTGACCACACCCGCGGGGACTTTGGCTGCCGCGATGCACTCGGCGAGCAATAGCGCTGTCAGCGGCGTCGGATTTGCCGGCTTCAAAATGCACACGTTGCCCGCCGCAATCGCGGGGCCAATCTTGCGCGCGGCCATCAGCAGCGGGAAATTCCAGGGCGTGATGCCCGCCACGATGCCCAGCGGCTCGCGCAGCGTGTAAACGAACAGGCTGTCGTTGACGGGAATCGTGTCGCCCTGCAGCGAGCGCAGCACGCCCGCAAAATACTTGAAGTGATCGGCGGCCATGGGCACGTCGATGGCGTAGCACTCGCTGTAGGGCTTGCCCGCGTCCATGGCTTCGAGTGCCGCGAACTGCTCGCGGCGCTTCATGATCTCGTCGCCGATGTTCCAGATCAGTTGCGAGCGCTGTGCTGGGCCCATGGTGCCCCACTTGCCCGCGAGTGCCGCCTTGCCGGCCGCGATAGCCGCGTCGAGGTCGGCTTTGCCCGCCATGGCAATGGGCGCGATTACGGATTCGTCGGCGGGATTGACGGTGTCGTAGGTGCGCTTGTCAGCGGCATCGACGAATTCACCGTTGATGAAGAGCTTGGTGGGGAACGAGGCGGGCTTGGTTACGAGCGGCATGGCGACTCCGTAGAAGTCAGAGGTCAGAAGTCAGAGGTCAGAAGTCAGAGGTCAGAAGGTGCGAACATCGCTTGCGAACCTCTGACCTCTGACTTCTTACTTCTGACCTCGCATTTGGCTAGTCGGCGACACGACCGACGCCCGAAGCGCTGGCGCGTTCTTCGGTGGTTTTGGCGAGCACCGGGCGGAAATAGCGCGGCTCCACGGGCGCCCGCTTAATCGCTTTGGCGTCGGGCGTATTCACGAGTTCGCGCCAGGCCTGGATTGCCACGGTGCCGGGGTTGATTTCCAGCTTCGGCTCGGAGAGTTTGAGCGGCTGGGGCTTGAGAACGTTCTCATAGGGCGCAACGCCGCTGCCGAACACGATGCTGCCCGGAGCTGCGTGTTTGCTGAACTCAGCGGGGGCGATGAGTTCATCGCCGCCAATACGCTTGAGATCGCCCTTCTCGAATACGAACTTCGCGGTCATCAATTCATCGCGCCGCGCGTCCAGCGCCGGCCAGATTTCGCCCTTGTAGCGGGTATCGAAGCCGCGTGACATGACCAGTTGCAGCGCCATGCAATCAAAGGCGCTGACGCCGATTACGGGTTTGTCGAGCGCAAAGCCAAGTGCAGCGGCCGTCATCAGGCCGATGCGCAGGCCGGTGTAGGAGCCGGGGCCGGCGTTGACGGCAATCACGGCCAGCGCCTCGCGCGCGACCTTGTGTTTGACGAACAGGCGGTCAACGCAGGGCATGAGTTCGCCGCCGTGCTTGCGCGGCCCGCTGACGAGCTCCTCGCCCACGAGCGTGCCCTTCTCGAGCAGTGCGGCGCCGCCGAGATCACCGCTGCTTTCAATTGCGAGAATCAATCCATCCATGGGCGACTGGCCTTTTCGCGAGCGGAAATGCCTGCACGCGAAGGACGAAGAAGCGAAGGAAATCAAAACGGCCTTTGGCCTTTCTTTCGTTACATCGTCCCTTCGCGTTCCGCAGTTGCTGTTATCCGAGTTCCTTTTTCGCTGCTGATTCCACGGTGTCGGCCACGCTCTTGACCAGAGTGTCGTCGCGGCCTTCGACCATAATGCGCAAGAGCGGCTCGGTGCCGGAATAGCGCACGACAATTCGGCCGTTATTGCCCAGCTTCTTTTCAGCTTCGCGGCGGGCTTCGACTACATGGCGCAGCGAGGTGAGTTCAGGCTTGTGCGAAACACGCACATTGCGGATTGTTTGCGGGTATTTGGTCAGGCCCGCGCACAGTTCGCTCAGGCGCTTGCCCGAATCGAGCATGATTTCAATGACGCGCAGCGCCGTGTAAAGGCCGTCGCCGATATCGTGTTTTTCGTCGGCGATGATGATGTGGCCGCTTTGCTCGCCGCCGAGCACAAAGTTGCCCGATTTCATGGCCTCGCGCACAAAGCGGTCGCCCACTTCGGTGCGCACAAGCTTGATGCCGTTGTCGCGCAGCGCCGATTCGAGGCCGAAGTTGGCCATGCTGGTGCTGACCACCGTGTTGCCGCTGAGCTTGCCGGCTTCCTTGAGGTCGCGCGCCAGGATTGCGAGCATGAAATCGCCGTCGCGGATTTCGCCCTTTTCATCCACGAGGATGCAGCGGTCGCCGTCGCCATCGAAGCATACGCCGAGGTCGGCCTGCAGTTCCTTGACGGCAGACGCGCAGCTTTGCGGGTGCAGCGAGCCCACGCCCGCGTTGATCATGTGGTGGGTGTCGGGGTTGCTGGGCGAAGCGGTGTTGAGATAGAAAATGTCGAGCGCGTTTTTCGCATTCTCGCCGCTGGTGTTCATGGGCATGCCGGTGCGCAGTTGCGGCGTGGTGCGGCCCATGGTCACGCTCTTGGCGAGGCGCGAAACAACTTGCAAGTCAATGCTGCGCGCGCCAAAGGCGCAGTCGAACACCACGCGCAAAGGCTTCTTGGCCAGATTGGCGAAGCTGGCGCGGAAAGTGCCCGCGATGAATTCTTCGTAGTGGCGCTCGCGCGAAAGCTGCAGCCAGCCAAAGCGGCCCTTGGTGGGTTGCGCGTGGGAACTTGCGCCATCCTGCGCCATGGCACGCTCGAGTTCGCGCTCAACCACGTCAGGCAATTTGCCGCCATCTTTGGCCAGAATCTTGATGCCGTTATCGCTGGCCGGGTTGTGGCTGGCGGTCACGGCAATGCCCGCTGCAAAGGGACCGTGCTTGGTGCAGAACGCGACTTCGGGTGTGCTCATCATGCCCGGCCAGTGCACATCGCAGCATTCAGCGATCAATCCGGCGCAAAGAGTGGTACCCACGAAATCGGCGCTCGGGCGCGGGTCAACACCCAAAAGAACCGTAGGCCGCTCGTTGCCTTTGGTGAAGCCGCACAGGTAGCGCCCAAGGGCGCGGCCCAACCTGAGGATATTGCCGGGCGTGAGCGCATCTTCGCCCGCGACGGCGCGAATGCCGTCCGTGCCGAACAGCCGCGGAATCGACTTTGGCGGCTCGATTCTTGCGGCGGGTTTGCCGGGCTTTCTGGGGCGCGCGATCACCGTCTTTTTCGACGTCACGCCCTTGGTCTTCTTGCTGCCTGTTTTGGAAGTTTTTGCCACGGCCGCCCCCGAAGAACGGAACCACTTTGCGAGCGTCGGGGGCGCGGGTCAAGGCTACTTCGGATGTGCGGGGCCTTCGCTGCTGCGGTTGGGTCGTGAACCGGGCACAAAGACCACGAAGTCATTGCCCTTGGCATCGTCGGGTTCGACCTCGGCGGTGAAGGGGTTGTCGGCCTCAACGCAGGTGATCACGACGATCTTGAGTTCGGGGCGGAGTGCCTTCAACTTTTCGGGAACGCCCAAACCGCCTGCGCTGTGAAACGCACCGTTGATGTGCAGGACTTTGCCGCCTTTGTTTTTGTCCAGCCATGCCACGATGCTCTCGGCCATAGTGTCATCCTTGAGGCACTGCGCGTTGTACATGCGCTCCATGGCTGCGTAGCGGTCGTCCTTTTTTGCGCTGGTGCTGCTGCCCATGACCTCGAAGAACTTGTCTTTGTAAGCGCCCTCAGGCGCGTTGATCTTGCTGGCGCACCATGCTTTTTCTTCGGGAGTGAATTTCTCGAACGCCTCGGGGCCTTCCTTGTTGATGCGCGCCGCCAGGGGGCGCGGCACGTTGCCGGCGATCACGGGCAGGTTGCTGGTGCGACAGAACTCGACCAACGGACGATAATCGGCATAGTTGGGCCAAGCGCGTGTTTCTTTCATGAATGCCTGTTCCATCTTGCCCCGCTCAACGGCTGTCATCTTGCTCAGGTCTTGTGTCAGGAAAGCGTCAAGACCGGCCTGCGTATCGCGCTCAAACTGTTCGGTGGACAGCGCCAGCGGCTGTGCCGCCTTGGCCTGCAGGAGTTCCAGCACGTCCAGTTGCAGCGTGTGGGCGCCGGGGTTGCCGTGCAATTCGCCCACGATCACGACGTCAGCGGACTTGCAGGCGCTACGGATGTCTTCCAGGCGCGTCGCGGTTCGAAAGGGCGTGTCCATGGCCGGCTGCGCGCGCTTTGGGTCATGCACCTGGTAGCCGCGGAAAAGCTCGAGCGTGCGCTGAACGCCCCACTCGCCCGCGCCGGTAAACACGCGCGCGGTTTTGCTCCAGGGGCCAAGCCTGGTGATGACGTCGGCAAAGCGCCTGACAGCCTCGGCGTCGCTGCGGCTGGGAAGCACCATGTCGATGGCACGCATTTTCTGGCCCGCGCCCACAGTCGGCAGCTCTTCAATGACCGGATCGACCATGATCAATTGGTCGCAATCGAGTTTCCCTGCGGCATACAGTCTCATGGCGTCACCCGACGAGCCTTCAAACGCCATCGCGGTCACGCGCACAAACTTGCGCTGGGCAGGCTCAAGGCCGAGTTTTTTCAAGCCGGCTTCGAAGGCGGCCGCCAACTTGCGGCGGCGGAGCGCGTCGGCGTCAGGATCGCCGGCAGCTTCGGGTTCGTCCTGCGTCATCCGACGGGCGCCCTGGCAGCAATCTTCCAGCGCGACAAAGCTTGTGCCCGTGAATGCGGGCGCCTGCTGCGCCAGCGTGAGTTCTCGCTTCGCTGAAGGCTTGGGGAATACCACGACGATTTCGCGCTGGTAGCCGGGCGCTGCTTTGACGGAGAACGTCGCTTCGTCCTTGAACTCAACCTTGTCGGCATTGGCCGTGAAGCCGCACCAGGACAACAGACCAATTGCTACGAAAGTGGTCGCCACGCGCATGGAACTCTCCGGTGTTGTTTATCTGAATCGCCCGCCTGCGGGCCTTGCTTCTGCTGGTTTTTCGGCGTCTTCTGCGGGCTTTTCGCCCTCGGGGGGCGGCGGGCCGGCGATTTCCTGAACTTCGCCTTTGTCGCTCACGGCGAAGTCTGCGGCTGCACTGTTGCCGCCGGCCGTCTTGTCGCAGCCGCGGCAGATGACGCGCACGCCAGTGACCTCGCCCTGGGCGTTTTTCACCTGTTCAAGTTCAAAGGCGTTTTCCCAAGGGTCTTTGGGCACGGCCTTGCCGGGCAGTTTGTCCTTGATGTCATCGAGCGACGCGGGCCAGGCGTTTTTCTCAGCGTGGTGGGCGCTGGCCGCGCGCATGATGTCCTGCATCTGGGCCTCGGCCACGAGTGCCAGCATCTTGTTTTCTTCGGTGTCCTCGGGCTTGGCTTCCTCGGGCTGGACATACTCCTCGCGCTCGTAGGGCACCTGGCCGGGTCTTGGAGACACCGAGTCCTGCCCGTCGCCAATGCCGCCTGCCTCCTGGTCGCTGCCCAATGCGATGACGTAAAACTCGTCGTCATCCGCCACGAGGTAAATGTAGTCGCCGCCGAAGCGGTCCCTGGGAATGTCATTGCGGATGCGGCGCGCACCCTGAGTAAGATCGCTCAGTTCCGTCGGCAGCTTCTTGTTGGTTTTCTTGAACTGGCGCACGCCTTCAGCCAGGTCGTCCACGCGCCAGTCATTGTTGTAGCCGGATCCGCGATATTCGTAATCTTCGTTGTTGCGCTCGCCGCGCACGTCGCGTTCGGTGATGACGAAATCAGCGTTGGCGTCTTCGCCGCCCTCCGCGCCGTCTGCTCCGTAGCACACGATCGCGAAGTTATCGTTGGGCAGCAACTTGAGCGTGTACTCGTGTTTCCACGGATCGTCAAAACAACGCGCCGTGGCTTTGTCCTGGACGGTGTCGCCCGTGGGTTTGAGTGCCGCCAGCTTCTCCGGCCACGCGCCCTTGTTTTTGCGGTGATTGACGGCCAGCATGCCAATCACTTTCATTTCAAAAAGGGCTACCACCTTGCGGCCGATCACGCGCTGCGCTTCGCGTTTGACGGCCAGTGCTGCTTTCTGCTCCTCGGTCAGTTCCTGCCTGTAGCCCTGCTCGGTGAAGGTGATGTCAGCGTCGGCGGCGGCGCCGCCCTTCTGGCCATCGGCCCCGTAACTGACCAGCTCGTAGCCGTGTTCCTTGTTGCGTGAATAAATGAACTCGCGGCCCCAGGCATCCTTGGGAACGCTTTCGATCAGCTGGTTCTTGACCAGTTCATCGAGTTTTTCAGGGTATGCCTGGAGCAGGGATTTTGCGGCGGTCAATTCGCCGACCAGCTTGCGCATGGTGTCTTTGGTTTCGCGAATCTTTGCAGCATCAGCGGCTTTTGGGCGAACAGGCTTGTCCTCGGCGCAGCAGGCAAGCGCGCAGAGCGCAAGTAGCAGAAAAGCGGAAAGTAGGCGATTCATGGCCGCTCCAAAACGTGCAGGCATTGTAGGCAAGGGCGCAAAGCACTCAATCCCCGTCTTGACGTAGCCCATGGCTGTCCTATCTTTCCCGCCCGCAGTTCCGCGGTAGCTCAATGGTAGAGCATTCGACTGTTAATCGACAGGTTGCTGGTTCGAGTCCAGCCCGCGGAGCCAACCTACAACGCAAGCGGGGAGCGCCTTCCAAGGCGTTCCCCGCTTTCTTACTGCGATCTCTAACTTGAGGTGTACCGTCTATTGTACCGAGAATTTCGGGCGGCGATTGCACTGCCTGGCTCGCCTCTGGATCAAACCGTCTCGAAATTCCATCTTGAGATCCACGAAGGCCAGGTTGCGCTGTGATCCATCTTGAGCCAATTTGCGCCACGGCGGCCATTGCGTTTGCCTTCCAGACAAGCACAGGCGTGCGGGCCCATTGAGAACACAAACCACCGCGAGTCTAGAGGAAAGCTGATGAAGCGCGCTGGCTATCCAGTATTCAAGGAACTGGGCCGTTCGCTCAACGCGCTCTATGACGCTGCGTTGAGGGAATTGCCATTCGACCCTTTAGACACGCCGCCGCGATTCGCGGCAGACAAACGCCGGCTTGTGGATGGCTGTCTCGAATGGCAGGGCCGCGTTGCCAAGGCTTATGGGCACGAAGACTCCCTGTCCAGTAAGTTCACAAAAGGCAGCGTTCTCGAAAAGCTGTTTGAACCACTGCTTTCAAGAAGTGACGCTGCACTTCGCCCCCAGGACGCCACACGACTCATTGATGTACTGCTCGAAATTGACGACCGTTTGATTCGCCCAAGCGGTAATCTTATCGGTGCTCGTGGCCTTGAACCGCTGTCCAAGGTCAGTCTCGCCGAGTGCATTGAACCGCTGGGATTTCAACTCTACCGCGGTGACGAACGTTCTTCGCCGCTCTCGGAATATGCCCTGGATCAGATTCTGAACGAGTCTTCTGTTCCGGAAGTCGGGCCTCCATTTCCCGATGCCAAGGAAGCTCCACAAAACACAGCTTCTGAAGAATGGCGCTCCATGCTTGGGTACCTTCGCCATCAGGTGCTCTGGGCACGTGCTCTGGCCCTCGAACTCGTGAGTGCTTGCACCACCGCAGTCAAGAACTGGGAGAAACGGACCCTGCCGCGCATTCGTGTCAGGGTCAGCAACGGCCGCTGCGTCGTAACGACGAGCCAGGCCGGGATCGAGCGAGGCCCGGAGAAACTCAGCCACGAAACTTCCGCGTTTCTGAATGAACTGCTCCACAGCAAGTCGTGGAGTGCCGCATCGACCCCGGACATCAAGAACGATCTCTGCTCAAAGGTGCCGGTCCTGCGTCCGCACATCCACGCCGTTCCGCGCAAACGTGGAAGTGTCAAAGAGGGCGATGGTGTGGCGGCCGGAGATAAGGTGCACTACGAGTTGGCAGCCGTTCTTCGGGGACGAGTGAAGCTGATCGGCGCAAAACGGCAATCGCCCGGCAAACGGGGCCGATAGTCAAACCTCCGCCCGAGCCGCTTCCCAAGCGGTGCACAGGGATTAGGTGGGCTTCGCCGGCCGAATTCAAAACGGCGATTGGAGTTCTTGCGGGCCGCCGATTCCATAGTCGGTGTAGGCGGCCCGTTTGGGAAGTGGTTGATCGGGCGGCCGGACACACGAGTCACGGTGCCCAATGCCGATGAAGAACATACCAACGCTCTTCACGCTGAAACAGGCGGCTGCGCAGTTGGGCGGCAACATCCCAGTCAGCACGTTGCGCGCGGAGGTGTTGGCTGGGCGGCTGCGCTGTGTCCGTGCTCGTCCCGGGTGCAACGCGCCCATTTTGCTCACCGAAGCGGCGATTGTTGACTGGCTCAACAACTTCGCCGGCAATCGCCAGGCAGCCTTGAGCCCTCGCGAGGCCAGGATCGCCAACTTGACGAAAGCCGGCTAGCGCATCGAACCACTGTCGAGGAATCGTCGTGTCGCCGCCGCATGTATCGCTTGTCGACTGGCTTTGCGGCAAGGGCGGGGCGAGTACCCGGGGTTGCCTCGACTTGCAGGCCGGTTGCTGGAGAGTTCGCATGATTAGCAAGCTGCAGAAGCTCGCCAAACTGATCGGCGCCGCCCACTTGAAGAGGCTGGGCGAACTGGCGCACCCCGTTTCCAGGTCGCCGCGCGTAGTCCTGATCCTGCTGGCGTTGCTGATTGCGGCGCGTAGTTCGCCGCCCGGCCTCGATGGGCGCGCGGCTGCGATGACACGCAAGGCCCTGTTGAAGTGGCTTGCGGGGTTCAATATGTGCGTGTCGCGCGAGGCGCTGCGCAAGCTGCTGGACACGCTTTTCGTGGCGCGCTTGGTGGACCTCAAGGGCAGCCGGGTGTGCGTGTCCCGCGCTCTTCTTGACGACCTGGACTCGCTCGGCCCGCCCGCCGCCGCGCAAACGCCCAGCCCGTCCGGCGCGAACCCGGCACTGGCAGCCGATTGTGCGCCTGGGGCGCTGCCGACTACCACTGGCGAGAACTTGTCCGGTCCGGCTCTAGTCGACTTCCTCGAATTTCTCAATCTCCTTCAGCACGAGCTGAAGTGCTAGGCGATGTTGGCCAAGGCGCAGCCGCGCCCGCGCCCTGCAGTTGTTCGCGATTTGCGTCGACAGCGCCGTCAACCCGTCGTCAACCGAGGACTGTCCGATTTCGGGCTTGGCGAGGGGTTGATTGACCGCTCGTGACCGCTTCCGTCCCGGAGATTGCGGCCGCGGCCGGCATTAAATGCATTTCTCACCCCATGTGGACCGGCGTAGGGCCGAAATGCGGTCGTTTGCCAACTTTTGGAGAGTTTTTCAGCATTTTATCTGTGTAGAAACACCGTGGGATATACGAAAAAAACCCTTTGGACTGGCTCTACAGGCGGCTTTGAATCGAATTCATTAAATAACTCTGTTTTCGAGTCCTCTCCGCGCCCGGACTCCACAAAAGTGGACTCGCGCTTGGGCTTCCCCTTTGTGCGCCGGAATCTGCCCAAACGGTTCCATTTGTGGAGGCACATAGCATCCGGCGGGTTTGCCTGCCGAGTGCTGCCGGCCCTTTTGCTCTGGGGTTGTCCTGGGGCTTTGGGCCGGTGCTTTTTGTCTTTCGGGGCGGCTGTGGCCGCCTTGGGGACTGGAGGCTCTATGACGTATCTCAAGAAGTTGGCGCTCGTGGCGGTTTTGGCCGTCGTGAGTGTTGTCTGGTTTCCCGTTCTGGCCGCGCGCGGCATCTTTGCCGTGCTCAACTGCGCCGGGCAGGGTCTGAAGAGGAGCACGAAACACAAGGACTCCGGCGTGATGCTCGTTTCCTTCTGTGGCCTGCTGTTCTTCTCGCCTGTCTGGCTCGTGAGCATCGGCGCGATCCTCGCGCTTGCGGCCTACGAGATCGGCTGCTTCAAGCTGATGAATGCGCTCTATGCCTGCGAGGACATCGGGTACCGGCCTCAAGGCCGGGAGCCCGAGCCGCCCCCGCAGCGCAGCAACGTGGCGCGTGAGCGCCCCGAAGGGCGCGTCATGCAGCTTCCAGGCGCAGCCCAGACACTGAGTGAAGTCCAGGCACAGCAGGTGGCGCTTCGCAACGGCTGGAACCCCATTGACCTCAATTACTCATGGGATTCGCGCCGGCAACTCTGGCGAAGCCGCGACGGGCAGCTCGTTGACATGACAGGCGCCCACGTTGCCTGGGCTTCGTAGCCGTAGGGGCGGACGAACGTGTCCGCCCCCGCGGCTGGCCGCGCTTTCGCGCGGTCACCTGACGGAGCAGCCCTTCGACTCGCCAAAAGCGGGCTCGCTCAGGGCGATGCGCTCCGCGAATCGGAGTACCACATGAAAACCGATAACGAAACCTTCTGGTCGGCGATGCTGGCGGTCATCCGGGCTTTGATTCTCGGACGACGCCTGCCGACTGACCAGTTGCGAACGTTTCTGTTGTTTGCAGAGCCTGTGCCTTACTTGTCGTCGGAACAAATTGCCGCGGCCATTGGCCGCAACTGCGGCCATGATATTGAGCCGGAGTTGCCCGAGGGCTGGTCTCAGGGTGTGAGCATCAACGACCCCGAGAGCGGCGATTACTACGACGCGGATGCGCAGATCGTGGGCGAAATGCTCATGAACCTGCTGCGCAAAGAGCACCCCGAATGGGAGCACGCACACTGGAAAATCACCACCTGCGACCAGGGCTGGGACTTTCTTTCGTACCGCGTTCTCGACGAGCGCGGCCGTGTGCATCCCATCGCGTGCTGGATGCAAGGCAAGCTCGCGCTGCTGCGTGATGGGGCCATTGGCCCCGACGAAGCCGCGCGCCGCTCGGTCATTTGCCGGTTTATCGCAGGTACGCTGGAATGGCTGTGGGAGAACGTTGGCGACGAGAGCGAAACCGCAGGCTTGCCTGATGACTATCAGGAAGTCGCGGCCAAGCTGCACGCCTTCTTCTCAAGCCGTAGCAGCGACGAGCACGAATACACCTTGCTCGAACGCTGCGCAGCCCACATCTACGACAGCGGCGCCTGGGAAATCGACGAGTGGATCGACGGCTGGATCTACGCACCCCTGCTTTGGCAGGCGTTGCTTGATCTCGGCTACGTCGAGGCACAGGGCCACACGCAAACGAGAAAGCTGTTCGCAGCATAGCCCCAGGGGCGGAGAGATGGAGAGATTGAGCGTTGGAGAGATGGCCTTTGCCATCTCTCGATCTCTCAAACACTCCATCTCTCGCCCCCACGGCTGGCGGCCCATTCGGGCCGTCAACGTCCGGAGAATTTCCATGACGACTGCAACCGCTTTACCCGCCAGGACAATGGCGGGCGTATCCGTTATTGAACGCCAGGGCGCCAACGCCCAACTCGCGCATCGTTTGATGTTCAGTGCGCCCGATGACTGCAAGTTCATGAGTCTGGCCGAAATGCGCCGGGATGCCGACGAGCAGAGAAAACGCTCGATCGAAATCCAGGGCAGCTCGGCCGAGATGCTCTTCGCCACGCACGACGGCCAGGATTATCTGGCGCTCGGGCATGACGACTTCGCGCTCACGAACTACGCCTACAAGCAGCTGGCACGCAACATCGGCCTGCCCATCGAAACCGTTGCCCGCCTCCGCCCGGAGACACGCGTTCGCGTGTTCAACGAGCTCTGGCAGGTGAATCGCAACGAGGGCAAGCACGACATGCAGTTCCTCGCCGAGAAGCTCGACGGGAAACTGCTGTTGCGGGCAGTCACCGGCACCCGCTACACGCGGCTATGGGATTCTGAAGTTCTGGAGACCATCGATAGCACGCTCGTGAAAGCGGGTTGGGTCCCGGCGCACCCGACGTTCAACTACGATTTGAGCATCCCCGTGGAACAGCGCCCCAAGGCGCTGATTCGCACGGATCGCTACAGCTTCGCGTTCCTCTTTACTTCGCCTGATGCCAATGCGACCGACGATGATCTCGGCGGTTTGCGCAAGGGCATCATGGTTTGGAACAGCGAGACCTCTCACAAGAGCTTCGGCTGGAGCCAGTTCGTGTTCCGCAACGTCTGCGGCAACTTCCTGATCTGGGGCATGAAAGACGGAAAGACAAAGCGCACCCGCCACGTTGGCGTAGTACGCGAGGCTTTTGAGGTCTTCGCCCAGGATTGCAGGGAGTTGGCCGGAGAATTGACGGAACAAGAAATGGATCAGCTCACCAAAGCCAAGCGCATCGAGTACGCCAAGGATGATGAAGCCGCCATTAAACGGCTCAACTTCCAAGGCGTTTCCCTCGGTGCCGCGAAGGCCGGAGTCGAGGCCGCCAAGTTGGAGATTAACGGCGGCGATCTCTCGATCTGGAGCGTCGTGAACGGCCTCACCTTCCACGCCAAGGAACTGGCGAACGAAGAGGATCGCACGGAGCTGTGCACCACCGCAGGCCAGGTGCTGAATTCAGCATTGGCCGCGGCGTAGGAATTACAGAAACCCTCGATGCGCCAAGCATGGCAAGTCGAGGAGTTCTGGCGGCGCATTCGCGCCGTCATCACTTGAGAGATGGAGAAATCGAGAGATGGAGAGATCGCCTTTGCCATCTCTCGATCTCTCCAACACTCCATCTCTCAGCCTCAAGGAGCAATCATGAAGTTTCGCAAGAACTCGCTCACGCGTATGCGGGCCAAGTCGCCCGCCCGTGGCAAGAACGCCAAAGGCCCGGAGAACCAGGAGTTTTACTTCTTCGAGCCCGATGGCGTTGCTTCGTGCAACGGATCGACGATTCTCTTCGCACCCAATCTGGGCGGCGAGAAAACGTCGCGCGAGCTGGTCGGCAAAGCGCTGCACAGCAAAGATGCCAAGCGCATCGCCAAAGAACTGCCCAAAGGGTGCATGGCCGATGACGCAGGGCTCGAGCTGTCGGTCGAGAGGAACAACCTGTTTTTGCGCGACGCCAAAGGCGTCATGCACCAGGCTCCGCTCGCCGAACGCGGTGCACCCGACTGGCGCAAAGGTCTGCCGGCGCACAACGACTACTACGAAGTCGCGGTCAATCCCCGCGAATTGCGTGGCGCGTTGATGTCCGTCGAGCAGCTCAGCCGTGACCGCCTGCCCGCCTCAAGAGGCGCGGCTCCGAGCGTCACGCTGCGTGTGAGCCACAATGCTGAACACCCGCTGGAGCTTCACAGCCCCGGCGGTGTGTTCGGCGCAGTACTTCCGCAAAGCAAGAACCTGATCTCACATTGCCTCGGCCGCATCTCGCGCTGGTTCCACAAGATCACCGGAACCACCGAGACCCGCGCGTCGGCACAAGTGCCGGTCAGGGAACTTGCGAAAGCGGCATAGGAGTAGGGACGCGGCTCAGCCGCGTCCTTCCCCCTGCCGGCGGATTTCCCGCCGGAGCTACAGAGGACCCACCATGAGCAAGGACAACACATCCCTGATCATCGGCAAGAAGATCGTGAAGGTCGAGCAGCTCAGCAAGCGCCAGTGCGACATCTACGGATTCGATTGGTGCGACTGGCAGCCCGCCTGGTTGATTACTCTCGACGACGGCACGCAGTTGCTGCCGCTGCGAGATCCCGAGGGCAACGGCCCCGGCGTCATCCAAGTGCTGGCTGAACCCCAGATCACCGAACTGCTCTGGTCCAACACGGTTTGCATGTAGCAAGCTTGCAGGCGGTTGTGGCGGCATGACGCTCGCCAATGTTCCGCCGTTCGCGGCTTTGGCCCGCACGAGGCCAGACCTGACCGCCTGCAAGACTGCTGCCCGCGCATTTCGCGCGGGTTCCAGAGGATTCACCCATGAAACCTGATGAGACAGACAACAAGCTGCACGCTTTCATCGACGGCCCGCCGCAGGTCAAAGGCAGCGACATCGGATTCCCCGCGAACCATCCGTTCGCCGGCTTCGACGTCGTGAGCCAATACACCGACGACGACGCCGTCAAGGACGGCACGCTTGTTGACATCACTGCCCAGTGCAACGTCGAAGGCGCCAGGATCAAGCGCGTACTCATTTCACGCGCCTTGTTCGAGGAAGCCCTCGTGGCACGGGGCGAAGACATCGCCGGAGTCTCAGAGATCCGCAACCCGTTGCGCCATCTGCTCGGGGCCTTCAGCCGCGCTGTGAATCTGGCGGGCAAAGAGGAGAACGAGTACTGGTGGTTTGACCTCGGCTTGCGCGAACGCGTGAAGGCCTGCCATGACGGCAACGGCCGCATCACGTTCTGTTACCCCAGCGAAGATTAGTAGCCGCCTCTGCCTTGGCCTACGAAGCCTTGGCGGAGTCGGCTGCCGCTCCATTCGGAGCGGCGTTTTTGTTGCCCTTCGGCTCGCTTTGCTCGCTCAGGGCGAGCCCGTTGGGCTCGGAGAAAACCATGACCACATGGGATCGATTCATGAAGGCGATTGAAGACGGCGACCCCGCTGAAGCACTTCGCATCAGCGAAACGGAGTTGCCGCCGGAACAGAAACCCGCCGCCCAGACCAAACTCGCCGAGACGAAACAAAAGAAGCGCAAGCAGCGCATCGAAATTGCGGCCGTCATGGCCGCTGTCGAGCGCGACGATTGCACCGGCTTCTGTATCGCCTGCGGCGAAGAGCAAAGCGGCTGCGAGCCCGACGCCAGGCGCGTCGAGTGCGAAAGCTGCGGCGAGAAGAAGGTCTACGGCACCGAGGAATTGCTGTTCCGCATCGCTTAGTAGCACGGGCCTCCGGGCCCGTGTCACTGCCGCCCCATTCGGGGCGGTGAATCAAGCAAAGCCCTTCGACTCCTTCGTCGCTCAGGGCGATTGCTTCGCAATCGGAGACCCAAATGGGTCAGTACTATCTCGTCGTAAATCTGGACAAGAAAGAGTTCCTTCACCCGCACAAGCTGGGTGACGGTCTCAAGCTGATGGAGTTCGCTGGTCAGGGTGACGGCACCATGCTGGCACTCGGCCTGTTGCTCGCTGACGGCTGTGGCCGCGGTGGCGGCGATTACCACGCGAAGAAGGGCAGCAATCCCGACCTTGCGTTGATCGGCCGCTGGAAAGGCGACCGCATCGTGATCGCCGGCGACTACGCCGATGTCGGCTTCACGCCCAAGCCGGAAGAGTGGACGGCCAGTGAACGCGCCAAGCTGATGGAACATTTCAGCGAAGGCACAAAGCTTGAGGAGCACGTCAACCTCTACGCCTGGGCCGAGAGTTTCTACGAGGACGTTTCCTTGAAGATGCGCGCTCTGCTGGAGTGCGAAGCCTACGTCGAAGTCCGGCCCCGCTGGGACCGCGACCGAACCGAGGAATTCAAT
>JADLFN010000038.1 GCA_020845475.1 Planctomycetota bacterium | reverse complement strand
TGCCGGAAAGCTGGGGAGTGAGACCGGCGGACAAGGCGATGAAGTTCGCAGATTTAGAAAGACCACCGCCGGAGTGATGCGGTGAGCGGAGAACCGGTCGCTTCATGCACAGAATGCCCAGAAACTCAAACGGCAACGGCAAAATCCGTGCACCGTAGGGGCGACATATATGTCGCCCCTACCACGGCAACGGCTCTCACGCAGAGGCGCGGAGACGCGGAGAACTGCTTTTTGGGTTCAAAGACAACGGCAAGGCGAAAGACAAAGCCCATTGCTGTTGAATTCTGACCATCCTGCAAATCCGCTGCCCGTCGCGCTATGAACAGAATAGCCAGAATGACGGCCCTTCGCCCCTTCGATGGACTCAGGGCGGGCAGAGCTCAGGACAGGCCAGAAGTTTAAACGGCAACGGCAGCCGTGAATTGGGGCTCATGGCTTCACCGTCAATGGCCAAACACCGTTAGCGCGAGAGTGTGTCGTTGACGAGCATGATCAGGCCGCCGCCCACGCGGTTTCCCATTTGCGTGGTGGTGGGCAGGCGGATTTCTTCTTTGTTCGGCCCGATCAGCGGTTTGCGCACTTCGGTTTCCAGCGCGTAAAGCACGAGCGAGCCCACGACGTTTGTGTAGGCGACGTAGGCGGTGTCCTGCCCTTCTTCTTCATCCACGCGCAGCCACTGGGAAATCGTGATGCCCGGCTGATTAGGACTGCCCGAAGTAACCTTGAGCGGGTCTTTGAGCGAGAAGCGTTTTTCGGCAAGCCGCGCTTCGATTTTGCGCTGGATTGCCTCAGCCGCGTCTGGGGCCGGTGCCTGGATGATGAACAGGTCGCACACCTGGGGAAAAGTATGCTTGGCCGTGGTCACGCCTTTCTCGCCCGATTCCACTTTCTCAAAGCCGGTGCTGGAGTAGCGCGCGCACACGCAGGGCAGGGGTGCCGCTTTCACGGCACCCGCGCCTTCTTTTTCGTCGGTGTAGGGTTGCGCCTGCTCGGCGTTCCAGCCGCAGTAGGTGATGCTGGCGTCGTCGCGCGCCTGCGTGCCGGGCAGAAGCTTGGCGAGTTTGAAGTGCGCGTCCGTGGGGGCGGGCGGCAGGTTCTTCGCAGGCAGATCGTCGCGCTGCGTGCCTTCAAGCGAGGGCGCAAGCGAGGTGTTCTCGGGCGCGTTGCCGCCGCAAGCCGTGCAGAGCACGGCCAATTCAAAATTCAAAATTAGAAATGCAAAATTCAAAAGCGCCCGCAACCGGGGTGAAATGCGCGACAGGGGCCATTTTGAATTTTTCATTTTGAATTTTGAATTGTCTTTGGCGCTTCGCGCCAAAGACTACTCCCACTCAATCGTTGCCGGCGGCTTGCTGGAGATGTCGTACACCACCCGGTTGAAGCCGCGCACTTCGTTGATGATGCGGTTGCTCATTTTGCGCAGCAGGTCGTAATCCAGTTTGGCCCAGTCGGCTGTCATGCCATCGACGCTTTCGACGGCGCGAATCGCGCAGGTGTATTCATGGGTGCGTTCATCGCCCATCACGCCGATGCTTTTCACGGGCAGGAGCACGGCAAAACCCTGCCAGATCTGGCGGGTCAAACCCGCCTTTTCGATCTCTTCTTGAACGATTACGTCGGCTTTGCGGAGAAGCGAAAGCTTGGCTTCGTCGATGTCGCCCAGACAGCGCACGGCAAGCCCGGGGCCGGGGAAGGGCTGGCGCCACACGAGGTGATCGGGCAAGCCCAGCTCTTTGCCCACTTCGCGCACTTCATCTTTGAACAGGTAGCGCAAGGGCTCCACGAGCTCGAACTTGAGGTCATCGGGCAGGCCGCCCACGTTATGATGGCGCTTGATCATGGCCGTGGGGCCGCCGTGGGCCGCAACGCTCTCGATCACGTCGGGATAAAGCGTGCCCTGCGCGAGGAAATTGGCGTTCTTCACGTTGCGCGCTTCGGCTTCAAACACGCGGATGAACTCTTCGCCGATGATCTTGCGTTTGGCGTCCGGGTCCGTCACTCCCGCGAGCTTCTTGAGGAAGCGCGCGCGCGCATCGGCCACGACGAGCTTCACTTTGAAATGGCCCTCAAAGGCGTTGCGCACGCCTTCGACTTCGTTGTGACGCAGCAGCCCGTTATCGACCATGATGCAGGTGAGCTGGCCGGGAATGGCCCTTGCTATCAGCGCGGCTACCACGCTCGAATCCACGCCGCCGGAAAGGCCGCAGATCACGTGGCCTTTGCCGACCTGCTTTTTGATCTTGGCGCACTGGTCTTCAATGAAGCCGCTCATCTGCCAATCGCCGGAGCAGTGGCAGGTGTTGAAGAGGAAGTTTTTCAGCACGAGCAGGCCGGAAACGCTGTGGCGCACTTCGGGGTGAAACTGCACGCCAAAGAAGGGCAGCTTCTTGTGGCGCACGGCGGCGTATTCGCAATTGGGCGTGCGCGCCAGCGTTTCGAATTGATCGGCGGGTAACGCGGTGACTTTGTCGCCGTGGCTCATCCAGGCGCGCAGGGCCTTGGGCTCTTCGGAGAGGCGGCGCGAGAGCCCGGCGAGCAATGCATCTTCGTGCAGGATCTCGAGGTCGGCGTGGCCGAATTCGCGCTTTTCGCCGGGGACAACCTTGCCGCCCAGCACACTGCAACCCAGTTGCATGCCGTAGCAGATGCCGAGCACCGGAATCTCGCCGCCGAAGATTTTCTCGTCAACTTTGGGCGAGTCCTGCCAGTAAACGCTCGCCGGGCCGCCGGAGATGATCAAGCCCTTTAGGCCCGCGCGCGCCTTGAGTTCGGCCAGCGTGGTTTTGTGCGACAGAATCTCGGAGTAAACTCCAAGCTCGCGCGTGCGCCGCGCAATCAGCTGCGTGTACTGCGAGCCCAAATCAAGGATCACAACGTGTTCGTGGGTGCCCACGGCAGTTCCCCCAAAAAGCACTGGCGGCGGAAACCAGGTTCCGCCGCGCTAAAGGAAAGAGCTTACGCTCGCGGCGCGGCCATTTCAAGGGCACGAGACGCCCATAGGCCGTCAACGGGCGGGGCTTTCGCGAAGCTCGGCGACCACGCGCCATCTCGAACGCAACTCGCGCAAGGTCGGCTGGGTTGCTTCGCTTCCGGCGGTGCTGGGCTGCGCAAAGGGCAAGGCGGCCTTTGTTTTCTCGGTGGCGATTTTGTCGAGCACACCCCACCAGAAGCGTTCACGGGCATCGAGGCTCAGGAGCGCACCCTTGCGGATCTGGGCGCGCGCCTCTTCGCTGGTGCAGAGCCGGGCCAGGGCTTCTTCGAGCCACGCGCCGTGGTCCTGGTCCTGTTCCTGGTGGCAGGTCCAATAGGCGATTTCGTCCTCGCGAAAGCCCGCCTTGCGCAGCCCGGCCACGGCGTGCGTGAACATGGCGGGAATGGCCCATTCGTGGCCGGGGCCAAGCGCGCCCAATCCCACGAGAAAGGGCTCTTGCGTGCAGATGCGGAAGTGCTCTCGGATGAAATGCACCACTTCCGGGTGCAAGGGAAAGTCGAACTCGGTGCCCGGCGTGACCCCCGCCGCGTGCATGAAGTGCGTGTAGAGCTGCGCGTGGTCTTCGCCTTCGCTGCGCTCTCCATATTCGTCCACCAGCACTTTGGCCAGCCAGCATTTGGCCTCGCTGTCAGGCGCATTGAGCAAAAGCAGTTCCATGTAGCGCGTGAAGTTGCCGACGAGTGCGAAGTGCTGGCTCGCCAGGATCTTGAAATCAAAGCGCGAGCGCGGGTCGGTGTCCATTCGGCCCAGAAGCGAGTGCCCTACGCCGGGGTGGCGCAGGATCTCCTCGCGCAGGCCGGCGAGAAACTTGCGAGCTTCGACCTCGGCCGTTTGCATTGGCGCCCTCAAATCAACCTCGCGGACATTCCAAGTGGCGCGCCCGGCTGGAATCGAACCAGCGACCCGCTGCTTAGAAGGCAGCTGCTCTATCCCCTGAGCTACGGGCGCGTTTCATTAGCCTACGCGACTATGGCAGCGCTTCAAGCGGGGGTGATGGGTGCATCGGCACCCAGCATCGTCGCCTTGGCCCAAGCTCTTTGAGTGAGGGTTACTTCTTTGGCGAGGGGCCCTTGTTGGCGCACCAGCGATCACGCGTCAAGCCGCGCTTGTCCGGGGCGTCTTCGCGCGGGCCTTTGCTGCCGCGGCCGTGGCGCTGCGGCGAATCAAGGAATTCGTCGGCGCTGCCTTTGAATACGGCAGCGTTGCCCAACACTTCGTGCCAGTTTGCATTGCGCATGTTGTTGATTCTCACTTTTCTCGACGAGCCGCTCCGCGAAGCTCCGCTCTCTCGCCACCACGCTGTGGTGGCTCGACGTGCCAGTTTGCATTGCGCATGTTGTTGATTCTCACTTTTCTCGACGAGCCGCTCCGCGAAGCTCCGCTCTCTCGCCACCACGCTGTGGTGGCTCGACGTGCCAGTTTGCGTTTTTCATGTTCTCTCCCCAGGCCGAAAAGCCCGTGCTACAGGGCTTTCAGGGCGTTGACTACCGCCTTGGTGGGAGCGCCGGCCTGCTTGCAGGCGGATTCGAGCGTCTGGGTTTCGTCAATCTCGCAATGCGCGCAGTGGATGATGCCGAACTGGGTCAGCACGTGGACGGCGCCGTCGTGATCCTTCTTCAGGGCATCGCCCAGCGTTGACTTGGCGGAGAGTGTGGCAGTGGCCATGGTGGGTTCCGATAAGGTCAGTTCTTGGGAGGTTCGGGCAGCTCGACGCGGTCAATGGGGCAGCAACCGTTTGGCGGCTGATAGCGCCATTGCGGGCGGCTTCCGTTAAGGAGCGAGCGCAGCACTTCATGCAAGTAGCGCCGGGAGACCTTTGCGGGATCGCGGCTGTCATCGACGCCGCCCCGATACTCGAGCTTGCCCTCGCGGTTGAACACAAAAACATCGGGGCAAACCTTGGCGCCGAAACGGTCAGCCAACAGGTTCTGGTCGTCCTTCAGGACGGTGAAGTTCAAAGGCCACTTGCCGGTTTCATAGACCGCGGCGATCTCGGCCGATGTCTCCATCGCGCTTGAATTCACGGCCCAGAATGCAACCTCATGGCCGAACTCGGCTTGCAACTCATTGAGGCGGATGATGTAGGACTTGCTCGTGGGGCAGACACTGGACACCCAAACAAAAACCGTGAATTTGTGGGCCGAGAGGTCGATCCGGCGCACTTTACTGTTGAGATCGGGCAAACTCACTTCACCCGCGGCGTCGTGCAGCTTGAGGCCGCGCACCTTTTCGGGGATCTTGCCGTCTTCGCTGGCGGGTTCGGGTTTGGCATGGGGAACGCCCGGCACCTCGGACACGCCTTCGGGCGCCATGAGGCCGATGTACTCGCAGCACTCCTCCGGGAAGATGGAGTAGAAAAGCGCCGAGCCGGCGATGGAAAGAGAAATCAAGGCAATCAGCAGGTATTTCATATTTAGCGCAACCTTTGCCCCACGTTGGGGTGAATGAACAAGGATACATCCGGATTACTAACGCAGAAAGCACTCGAGGAAATCTATGAAACGGGTATTGATGATGGCGGCCTGGATTTCGTGCCTCACGTTTGCGGGCAGTCTATTTGCTCAAGCGGCGGAAGGCGAAGCCCCCAAGGCTGAAGAGCCCAAGGCCGAAGAGCCCAAAAAAGAAGAGCCCAAGAAAGAAGGCCAGCGCCCTGAGCGCGGCCAACGCAGCTCGGGCATGCGCGAAGTGGGCCGTTTCCTGCGCGAACACGACAAGAACGCCGACCAGAAGCTCGACAAGGCCGAGTTCGGCAATGACAAGCTGTTTGAAGAGCTCGACACCGACAAAGACGGCTTCCTCTCCGGCCAGGAACTGATGACCGCCAGCGCCAAGGTTGTAGAGGAAGGCAAGCGCCAGGCGAAGGCCGTCGCCGAGGAGGAATTCAAGGCGCTCGACAAAGACAGCGACAGCAAGCTGACCGTCGAGGAACTGGGTGAAGCGCGTAAGGCCTACATGGAGAGCGACGCGGACAAGAGCGGATCGCTGAACCTTGAGGAATACGCCGCAGCCAAGGAAAAAGCCGGCGCCGCAGCCGCGCAGAAGGCGATGGAAGACGAGATGAAGAAGCAGCTCGATGAACGCTGGAAGGGCATGGACAAAGATGGCGACGGCAAGCTCAGCGGCGACGAGATTCCGGAACGCATGAAGGGTGCCCTTGAGCGCATTGACACCGACAAAGACGGTGCCATCTCCCGCGAGGAGTTTGACAAAGCCGCACAGGGCGGTCGTCAACGCGGGCAGCGCGGCCAGCGCCCCGGTGGCGAGCAGCCCAAGAAGGAAGGCGAGACGCCCAAGAAGGATGAAGAAGAGGGCGGCTTCTAGGAAGCAGTTTTCCCAGTGCTGGGCACGAAGCACCCGGGGCGGCCAATGGCCGCCCCGGTTTCGTCAGACAGGCATCTCCGCTACTTATCTTCTTTCCTGGGTTCCAGTTCTTCTTTCCAGGCGGCCCAATAATCAATCAGCTCCTGGGCGCTGCCCACGGGCCGGCGGTCCTTGTTCGCCGCGAGGTACTCCTTCATCAGGGCCGTGGCCTTGTCGCAGGCGGCTACGGTCTTGGGTTTGCTGTTGCCGACCCTTTCAAAGCACGCCCAGCACTTCTGGCGTGCGTCAATGAACGCGCGGCGTGCCTTGCGTTCCTTGTCGAGATCCGCAAGTTTGCCGATGCGCGCGGCTTCTTCCTTCGGACTGCGCTCGTATTCGTTTTCGCCCAGCCTCGCTCCCAGTTCCTTCCAGCAGGCAAGAGCGAGGTCAAGGTCGCCGCATACTTCCTCGGTGTCCGCGCGCGATTCAAGAAGTTTGCGCCGCTCGCCCACACGCTTGCGCAGCGCCTGTGCCTGATCGAGTACGCTATCCTCAAAGTCGCCATCCGACACAGCCTCGGCCAGCTTGTCTGCCAGGGCCAGGTTGCCTTCACCGAAGGCCTTGGCCGCGCTTTCCAGCGGCGCTGCTATTTTGTCCATGCCCAACCCGGGGTACTTGGCTTTCTTGAGTTCCTTGAGTGCTGCGTCTTCCCAGCCCTCCTGGCCGACGTGAACGACCTTGCCGTCAACGCCGATCACCCAGACGACGCACAGTGAAGGCGCGACGAAGCGTGTGCTGTAGTAGCCGTCGGTGGCGACGGGCAGCGTCAAAGACAGCTCCTTCATTTTCGCTTCGATGGCTTCAAGCGAATGACCGCCGGAATACGCGGTGAAGAAGCGCAGTCCCTTGTTGGCATATTCCTTGTTCAGCTCTTCCCAGCGACGCAACTGCGTCCAGCAAGGCGGTCAGTCACAGCCCCATTTCTTGAAAAGGATCACTTCACCGCGCAGGTCAGAGAAGCGCGTGTAAGCGGGCGCGTTGAGCCAGTACTCGACATCGACGTCTGTGGGCTCGTCTCCCACTTTCCAGGGTTCCTGGGCAGAGAGAGATGCGGCACAGAGCAACAGCAGCAAGCCAAGCCATTTCATGATTCACCTTCCAATAAAGGAAGCACCATCAAACCGCGCCAATGCCTGCGGCGCAAGAACTACATCCTTTGCTTGAGACTGCTATGATCGCGGCCTTGATTGATTTCCTTTCATTGGCGGCGTGGCTGTTTGCGCTGTGTTTCCTTTGCTATGGCGCGCCCAACGTGCTGTTGCGTGCCATTGAGTATCTTGTGGGTGCGCGCGTGTCAGCGGTGAATCCGCCCCTGCTGGTTTATGCGCGCATGCAGGTAGTGGCCACGCTGGGCCAAGCCCTGTTCACGCCCGCGCTTTGTTATGTGACGGCGGGGCTGGTTTACAAGGGCGGCCAATTCACTGACCCGAACGCGTTCTCAACGAGCGTCTATTTCTGGGCGTCGGCCTGGTTTGTGGGCATCCTTTTGCCGGTGCAGTTTCACTATTCGCTCAATCGGCGGATCTACAGCAACGACGCCGAGCAAACGGTGCACCCTGCGTGGCTTTCGTGGTATTGGGGTGCGAATTCCTCGCTCGCCGCAACCCTGATGTGGCTGCCTCTATGGAAGGGCTGGCTGACGCTTGAGCCCATGTGGTAGCTCCGTCGCGCTTGACCTTGTGGGAATGCAAAGCAGGATGGGCCCGCACAGAACTTGAAAACCGGAGCGGCCAGCACTGAATGCCGATAAAAGTAACAGTCAAGAGATCCGGCGAAAGCGCCACCCTTGCCGAACTGGTGTTTGACAAGGAAGGCATATCCGTAGGTCGCGCCAGAGATTGCGACGTTTCTTTGAAGGACCCCGCCAAGGCCATCGCGCCGACCCACGGCTATATCCAGCGCGTGGGCGACGACTACTGTTACATCGATTACGGCGCCAAGCTCGGCTCAACGATTAACGGCAAGGCGAGCCCGGGCCATGAGATGTCGTCGCTCAAGCACGGCGACCTCGTCCAGATTGGCCCTTACCAGCTCCAACTCGAGATCGGGCCGGGGTTGAAGGCCGCGCCCCCGCCCGCGGAAAGCGCGCCCGAGGCCGCTCCCGTGCCGCCCAGGCAGAACACCAAGCAGCGCAAACGCACCGTTGAAGATGCCGGCACCGTGCTTGCCATTGCGCCGGGAGAAGAGGGCGCGCGCAAGGTCACTGACAAAACCAACTCCACGGAAGTGCCGCCCACGCGCAAGGCGGATGCCGCCAAGACCCAGGCGCCCCAGCCCCGGCCCAAAGCATCGACCGAGACATCCGAGATCTTGGACGAGTCCGACGCCGCCGGCCTGACGATGGCGCTTTCCGATTTCTCGACCACCGACCTCAAGCAGGCCGCCGATGCGCTCAGGCTCAAGGAGCAGGCCCGGCCTGAACCGCCCAAAAAGCGCAACACGAAAGTCAAAACGCGCGCCGACCTCAAGCCCACTCAGGAAGTGGACGACTCCGAATCCGATATCGTCGGCTTGACCATGGCCGTGGCTGACATCTCAAGCGTCGATCTCAAGAAAGCCGCGCTTGAGGCCAAGGCCGCCGGCGCGTCAGGCAGGAAGCGCGGCAACGACACGCGCGCGATTGACGACCTGCTATCGCGCATCAGCGCCAAGGAAGAGCCCGAGGCGATTTCGCTGCCCAGTGATGACTCGCCCAAAGTGGGCAACGACATGCAGGGCGCGGCCTTCACGGTGCTGAAAATGATTTCGGATCAATTCACCGGTCGCGGAGATTTTGAGACGCCCGAGCAGGTGAAGCTCTTCGGCACGCTGATCGCGCAGACGCTGGAAGTGACGCTGGACTGGATGAACAAGAGCCTCAAGGGCCGCGCAGAGTTCGAAGGCCAGTTTGAGGCCTTCGTGACCATGGCCTTTGCGCGCGAGAAGAACCCGATGAAATCGGTGAAGGACGCCATGGAAGTGCGTCGCCTGCCGCTGGACTGGAAGAGCGGCAAGGATCCCGAGGAACTCAAGAAGCAGTTGATCAGCGCGTTCCGTGATTTGACGCAGCACCAGTTGGGCTTGATGGAAGGCGTGCAGCGCGCGATCAACGAGATCATGAAGAAGCTTGACCCGCAGGCCGTTGAGGAAGAAGCAAACAAGAATGCGAGCGGTTTGTTTAAATCCCTCGGTGCGGAAAAGAGAGCCTGGCGACAATACGCCTTGACTTACAGCGCGTTACTTGGAGAAAGCGGCAAGCTTTTTAACGAAGTTGTCTTTCCCAACATACGCAAGGGCTACCTTGAGTCGCATACCAAGGAGTCCCCGACAACCAAGGACACGAAGGAGAAGGCATGAAACTGCGCGCGACGATGCTGATGCTGCTTTGCTTCACACTGCTTGCCGGCTGCGGCGGCCCCACCACGATTTATGTGCGCGGCATCGAGCCGCTCAACCTCAACGAGAAGAATGAGTCCACGTCCGTGGACATCCGCATTTTCCAGCTCAAGGACGATGCGGCGTTCATGAACAAACCCTTTGACCAGTTGTGGGAGAACAAGGGCGAGGCGCTGGGCGGCGACCGGCTGGGCGAGCCCAAGCAGGTGACCGTGTACGGCGGGCCGGCCACGGCCGAGGCCACGCCCATTGAACTGGGCGACTTGAACAAGGACTGCCGCTTTGTGGGCGTGATGGCGCTTTACCCGAAGTCCGACGGTAAAGGCTCGCAGCGCGTGGTGGTGGCGGCCTCGGATGCGGGCGGCGTGGTGTTCGAACTGAGTGGCTACCGCATCGAGCTCAAGAAGTAAGGGCGCAAGAAAACAACGAGGCACACGTGGATTCACAGCACAAGGTTTTCTGGAGCGAAGGCCTTTTCCTCACGCCCCAGCACCTGCAGCAGACCGACCGCCATCACGAGGCAATGCTCGTGGGCGGCCTGCGTTCGCTTTGCGGCAACGCCTATGGCCTGACGGAGCTGCGCATTGATGAAGACGCTCTCAACGGCGGGGACTTCATCCTGCAGGCGGCCACGGGCCTGATGCAAGACGGGCTTTACGTCGAGATCCCGGGGCATGATGCGCGCCCGCAGTCGCGTTCGATCGCGGGCTCGTTTCCGGCCAGCCAGGAAAAACTTTCCGTGTACCTTGCCTGCCCGCAGTCCAAGCCCAACACCCTTGAATCCAACGCCGACGGCATGAGCGAGGGCCGTTTGCTGCGTTTTCGCACCCGGACGATCAAGGTCAAGGACGAGTCCAGCGGCGCCAACGAACGCGACCTCACGGTCAGCGTTTCCAACCTGCGCGTGGCCTTCGAGGGTGAAGGCCTGGAGGACAGCACCTGCATCAAGCTGTGCGAACTCACGCGCACGGCCACGGGCGGCTTTGCGATTTCGCCCAGTTTTGTGCCGCCCGTGCTTTACCTGAGCGCCTCCAACTGGCTCTTCACGATGCTGCGCCGCATCATCGAGGTACTTTCCACCAAGAGCAGCGATCTTGCGGCTTCGCGCCGCCAGCGCGGCTCGGGCCTTGTCGAGTTTTCGATGAGCGAGGCCGCCAACTTCTGGCTGCTGCACACCTGCAACGGTTACATCCCCGGGCTGATGCACCTGTACAACCAGCCGCGCGTGCACCCCGAGCAGCTTTACATGATTCTCGCGCGCCTTGCCGGCGAACTGACCACGTTCTCCGCCGAGGGTTCGCCGCGCGATCTGCCGCAGTATTCGCACGACAACCTGTTTCAGACGTTCTCGGCGCTGGAAACGCGCCTGCGCGGTCTGCTTGAGGTCACGATTGCTTCGCGCTGCGTGAACATCCCGCTGGAGAAGACGCGCGAGTCGCTCTATTCGGGCAAGTTCCTGGACGAACGGCTGATCACGGCCAGCAAGCTTTACCTCGCGGTGCAAAGCGGCGTGGCGCCGGAGAAGGTGATCAACGAGGTTCCGGCCAAGGCCAAGATATCCTCGCGCGACCGCGTGGACAAACTGATCGCCATGGCCATGCGCGGCCTGCTGGTGAAGCATATGCCCGCGCCGCCGCCCGATATTCCTGTGCAGCCGGGCCGCCAGTATTTCTACGTGGAGAAAGCCGGAGAGCACTGGGAGGCCATTGCACAGTCGCGCACCATTTCCATGTACTTCCCGCCGGAGTTCGTGGATCTGAAACTGGAGTTCATGGCGGTGAAGGAGTGAAGCCGTGCGTCGTGTCTCGTGCGTCGTGTTTCGGGAAAGCGCTGGCCGCATAACCCCGAACACGGAGCACGAGCCACGAAACACGAAACACGAAAATGCCTGACACTGAAGCCATCACGCGTGCCGAGAAAAAATCCGCCCTGCCGGATCTTTGTGCGCCGTTGTTCGCCTACTCGTTCCAGATGCAGAAAATGCAGGACGTGGGCCCGGCCGACACGCTGTTTGCCAAGATCGACGGCATGCTGCGTGACCTGGACGTGGGCGCGAAAATTGCCGAGCTGCCGCTGGAGTACGTGCAGCTCGCCAAGTATGCGCTGGCCGGCTACTTCGATGAGATGATCCTGCTCTCGGAGTGGGCGGTCAAGGATGCGTGGATGGGCAAACCCTTGCAGCTCGCCTATTTCAATGATTTTGCGGCGGGCGAAGAGTTCTACAACAAGCTCGACACGCTGCGCAACACCACCGAAAAGAAGAAGCTCGAAGTGCTGGAAGTTTACTACCTGTGCCTGACGCTGGGTTTCAAGGGCAAATACGCCGACTTGCAGGGCATGGAGCGGCGCAAAGTATTGATCGACAGCCTCGCGCGCGAACTGGCCGCGGCCAAAGGCGTGAGCATTGAAACCGGCGGCGACGACAAAGAGAAAAACCGCCTTTCGCCTCATTGGAAAGCACCCGACCCGGGCGCACAGAGTGCCGTGCGCCAGATTCCGCCGTGGCTGTTCCCCGGCGTTTGCGTTGCGCTCGCCCTGCTGTTGTTCCTGATTTTCAACCTGATTCTCGGCAGCGCCGCTGATGGTGTGCTTGAAGGACTAAAGTAAGAAAGTCGTGGCTCATGGCTCGTGGTTCGTGGTCTGGAAGGACACGAAACACGGAACACGAACCACGGAGCACGAACTATGAAAAATCTGCTAGGCGCATTGGCTAAAGAGGGCTCGCTCGGGATCATTGTCCTGGTCGTGCTCATTGCGCTGATCTGGCTGGGCGGCAATTACCTCGAGTGGGATCAGAAGCTGATGATCCTGCTGACGGTGGGCGTGCTGCTGGCGTTCCTGGTCATGTACGTCGTGCAGAAGATGCTGGCCGTCAGGCGCGCGATGAACATCGAAAACCAGTTGCGCGCACAGGCCAGCGCGCACGTGCAGAGCACGATTCCCGACAAGCAGCCCGAAATCGAGGCGCTGCAGGGCCAGTTCAATGAGGCGCTGGCGGCACTCAAGGCCAGCGGCCTGGGCAAAGATGCGCTCTACCGCCTGCCCTGGTACCCCATCATCGGGCCACCGGGTGCCGGCAAATCGACGGCGCTGCAGGAATCGGGCCTGAACTTCCCCTCGATGGGAACGGGCCCCCGCGCCATTCGCGGCATCGGCGGCACGCGCAACTGCGACTGGTGGTTTACCGACGAAGGCATCCTGCTTGACACCGCCGGCCGCTATACGACGGAAATCGACGACCAGCAGGAATGGTTCTCGTTCCTTGATTTGATGCGCAAGAGCCGTCCCGGCAAGCCCATCAACGGGGCGATTGTCGCCATTTCGATTGCCGATATCGTCAGTGCCTCAGATGCCCAGATTGAGGAATACGCCAAGACCATCCGCGACCGCCTCGATGAACTCAGCAAGCGCCTGGAACTGATCTTCCCCGTTTACCTGATGTTCACCAAGTGCGATCTCTTGCAGGGCTTCATCGAGTTCTTCGAAGACTTCGGCAAGAACGAGCGCTCGCAGGCCTGGGGCGTCACGCTGAAATACACCGGCAATCCCGGCCGGCCCTATGAGGAAATATTCCTTGAGGAAACCACCGCGCTTGCGCAGCAGCTGCGCGACCGGCGCGTGGGCTATCTGGGCACCGAGCGCCCGGTAAAGAAAAAGCAGAATGTCTATCTCTTCCCGCTGCAATTCGAGATGGCCCAGAAAAAACTCGCCGAGTTCGTGGGCCAGCTTTTCCGCCCCAACCCTTTCCAGGAATCCGCAATCCTGCGCGGCATCTACTTCTCCAGCGGCACGCAGAAGGGCACGCCCGTCGATCAGGTCGTAGCCGCGCTGAGCAAGGCGTTTGGAGTGGATGCGCCGCAGGAGGCGGAACAGGAACCGACGATCGAGCGCAAGAGTTTCTTCCTGAAGGACCTGTTCACCAAGATCATCTTCCCGGACAAGCTGCTGGCGCGGCCCACGGCCAGCGTGCGGCGCAAGAACCAGATTATCCGCTGGGCGACAATCGGCGTCTCGCTTGCGTTCCTGGGCCTGTTTGCGTTCTGGCACACGGTCAGTTTCATCGGCAATTCAGCGATGCTGTACACCGCGGGCAAAGCGGGCAAGACCGTGCGCGAAACG
The DNA here is from genome assembly GCA_020845475.1 of Planctomycetota bacterium. Taxonomy (GTDB): domain Bacteria; phylum Planctomycetota; class UBA8742; order UBA2392; family UBA2392; genus UBA2392. The sequence goes on along the minus strand of JADLFN010000038.1, from coordinate 43,001 downwards.
GAGCGCGAAAAGCCCAGGGATCTCAAGGAAAACCTTCTCGCGCTGGATGACCTGCGCGGCGAGCTGGTGTCACTCTCGGACGCGGCTGAGAACGGTGCCGGCTTTGCCATGCGCGGCGGGCTCTATCGCGGCAACGACATTCACAAGCCTTTGCGCGAGGTTTATTTCGCACGCATCAAGACGTTCTTCGTGATGCCCATGAAGGAGCAGATGGAGAAAGACCTCGTGGCCATGCGCGACAAGCCCGAAAAGAGCATGCGCGACCACGACCGCATGTTCGATTTGCACCGCGCTTACCAGATGCTTGCCGTCAACGAAGACGCCGCGACGAAAGGGGAGCAGCGGGGGGCGTTGGTTGAAGATATTGATGTGCTCAAGCGCGTGTTGGATACCAACGGCTACTGGCTGTCCGGGCCCAAACAGGCCGGCGGCGCCACGCCCGAACTTGAGCAACTGGCCAAAAATCAGCTCGAGTTCCTGCTCACACAGCTCAAGGTAGATGACGACTGGCGCTACAAGGTGAACAAGGAGCTGGTTGAGCGCATCAACCAGTACCTCAGCGGCGCGCTCTGGAAAACCGAGAGTTACAACGACATCGTGACGACCGGTAAGGGCACCCACAGCAAGGTCAGCCGCGACTTCCTGCTCCAGAGCGAGAACCGCCAATACGTTGAGTTCCGCGAAGGCAGCGAGGAATTCACCTTCTCACAGATTTACACCCAGGAAATCTACAACCGCTATGTGAAGGGTGCGATCGACGAAAAGAGCCGCATTCTCTCGGAACGCCTCAAGCAGTTGCGCAAGGCGGAGTCCCCCAAGGACATCGAGAAGCAACTGCTGGAGGTTTACAAGGCCGATTACCAGCGCCTGTGGATTGAATTGGTCAAGCGCCTTGTCGTGCTGCCCTTTGCCAATGTCGAGCAGGCGGCAGCAAGGCTGAAGGCGCTGTGCGGCCCGCAATCGCCGATCGTGGAGTTCTTCAAGGATGTCAGCGAGCAGCAGGTGCTGACTCTGGGCGCCAATGACGAGTTCAACCGCAGCACGATGGACCTGAAAGTAATCGATGAACTCTGCAAGAAGATCCTCGACTTGCAGGCTGCGCTGGACACGTTCTACCGGGCGGCCGATGAAGGCACCCGCTTTGTAGGCGACGATGAGAAGGCCGGCGCCCGCGTGGAGGCCCTGCGCGCGGCCTTTGAAGCCTGCGTCCAGGACTCGAACAAGATCCTTGATCGCGTCGCCACCGACACACGCGAGCGCGAGCGCGTGGCGGACGTGTTCAGGCAGCTCATCGCCAACGCCGCCAATGCCTGCCGCGACGACTGCCTGATCGAGGCCAACAAGCTGTGGGCCGATAAGGTGGCGACGCCCTTCAAGAACGAATTCGCTGACAAATTCCCGTTCAAGGAAGACGCCCAGAACGCGGTGCCGATCGCGACGTTCTCCAAAATGTTCAACCCGCTGACCACGGGCCCCGGCGCGGGCACGATTGCGCTCACGCTCAACAAGCTGCAGAAACTCAACCAGACCAAGATCAACAACGAGCAACTGCTCAGGGTCAAGCCTGAGTTCTGGAAGGACATGGACGCCTACCGCAACATCGTGCTGGCGCTCTACCCGGCGGACTCGGCCACCATATCCGTGCCATTCACGGTCACACTCAAGCAGCGCGGCATCGTGAGCAATCTGGTGCTGACGATCGGCTCGGAGTCGAAGGACATTTATTCGAATCCCACCCGCACCTACATCTTCACCTGGAAGGAAGGCAGCACCGGCGCGAAACTGGAGATTGTCGTTGGCACGAGCACCGACAAGACCAGCCAGTCCGTCGGCGATACCAAGGACCCGTGGGGCGTGATGCGCCTGTTCTACAAAGGCAAGGCCGTCACTCTCGATGACTTGAAATACACTTTCATCTGGGCCGTGAACGTGGTGCAGCGCGGCCAGCCCACCGTCGTCGAAGGCGAGCTGGAGCTGACGGCCAAGGACAAGATCAACCCCTTCAAGAAGGGTTTCTTTGCGCAGTTCAAGTGCCCGCAGGGGGTGGGACCGTGAGCCAGTTAATCGTGGGCTGTTACGGCAAGCTTCCCATCCACGGCGATTTCATTCGCTACAACGTGGGCTCGGCCGAAATTTCGGTGCTGGATCGCTGGTTCCAGGAGGGTTTATTCACGGGCCAGAAAGCGCTCGGCGGGCTGTTCTCCGACGTGTTTGACCGTGCTCCGGTTTCGCGTTTCATTTTCAACATGCACAGTATCGGGCGCGTGGTGCTGGGCGTGATGATGCCCTCGTGCGACAAGACCGGCCGGCAGTTCCCGTTTCTTGTGCTCACCGGTGCGCCGGCCAAAGAGTTCGGCCAGGAAGGTGCGCTGCTGCCGGGCATCTTTGAATCGTTCTTTGACCGCGCCCACGCCGTCATGAAGGACTGGATCGGCAAGGATCTGAAATCGTTCGTCGATAAGGTGGGCCAGCTCGGCTACATGCTCGATACGCGCAGCGAGTCGCGGCGCGTGGCCGACCAGTGCCAGAAGCTCAAGGTGCAGACGCTTTTCACCGAGACTTACGGATCACCGGCGGACGTGCGCAAGTACATGCTGGTGCAGAACCTGGTCGATGTCATCAAGCCCGCCGTGGCTCCCCGATTTGCGCTTCGCTTTCCCAATACGGTCGGCGGCGCACAGGCCGCGTGCTGGCTTGAACTGCTGCAACGCCTCATGAACAAGGCAGGGCTGCCCACGCTGACAGTCTGGAATTACACCCACAATGATACGCCGGCGCATCTCACCGTGCTGTTTGAAGAGTTGCATGCAAAGTACCTGCTGCCGCTGCTGAATCCTGATCGCGACAGCGATGTCGTTTACAAGCTGGGCAAATACAGTGCCGGCGACGACGCCAAGCTGGCCATCGCGCAAAAGAAATACGGCGCACTCTGCGACAGTGCCACATTGACCATGCCGGAGATGATTCGAAAGCTGCCTTGATCCAGTCGTCGGTCGTCGGTCATCGGTGGTCGGTGACGGCGCCCGCATAATGCTCAAATGCAGGACCGACGACCGAACCCCGACGACCGAAGACCGATATGGCTGACATCAACCCCGCACTCGGAACCGCACCCATCGCCGGCGCTTCACCCGCGGGCGAGAGCGCGCGCTACGACCCGGACTACGAAGCACTCGAGGCCGAGGTCAAGAAAATGGAATCGCTCACGGACGAAAAGCCCGCCTGGCCCAAAGTTCAGGATCTCGCGCAGAAACTGCTCGCCGAGAAAACCAAGGACGTGCTGGTGGCAAGCTACCTGGGTATGGCCGCGCTCCAGAATGCGGGCTTTGCCGCGCTGGCCCAGGCGATTGCCGTGCAGCGCGACCTGATCAAGACGTTCTGGGAAGCGCTCTGGCCCGAGCAAAAGCGCATGCGCGCGCGCGTGACCGCGCTGCAATGGTTCAACGACCGCGTCGCGATCGCGGTCAATGCGCGCGGCGTGAGTGAGCAGGATCGTGAAGGTCTCGAGAAATGCAGCGCGGCCATGAAGGAGCTGTCCGACGCCGTCGCGGAGAAATTCACGGAAGAGAAGCCTGATCTTGGTGCGGTCTCCCGCGCCTTCGTGGACAAAATCGGCACCCTGGCCGGCGGTGAAGCGCCGGCGGCCGAAGGAGGCGAAGCCGTGGCGGAAACAGGTGGTGCAACCGGCGCGCAAAGTGCGGGGCAGGGCGGAGGCGGCGGCGGCCCGATCAAGGGGCGCTCGGATGCGTTCCGCAAGTTGCAGGAAGTCGCCAACTGGCTCAAGCGCAACGACCCACACAGCCCTGTGGCCATGCTCGTGCAGCGCGCGGTGGCCTGGGGCAGCATGTCGCTGGAGCAGGTGCTGACCGAACTGGTGCGCAATTCGGACGTGCGCGACCGGATTTTCGACGAGCTGGGCGTCAAGAAGGAAACGCCGCCGAGCTAAGTCGCAGGTTAAGGATTGTTGAAACCTAAATGGAACTAGGACGGCAGGGGGGCGAAGCTAGAATCGCTCTCCCTTACCAAAGAGGAAAAGGTCATGGCTAAAGAAGGCTCCGTTGCTCCCCGTGAGCGTGTGAACATCGTTTACAAGCCGGCCACCGGCGACGCGCAGGAGGAGAAAGAGCTGCCGCTGAAGCTGCTCATGATGGGTGATTACACCATGCGCCAGGATTCGACCCCGCTTGAGGAGCGCAAGGCAATCAACGTCAACAAGGACAATTTCTCCGACGTGATGAAGAGCCAGAAGCTTGAACTGAACGTCAACGTTGCCAACAAGCTCGCCGAAAAAGAGGGCGAGGACATGGCCGTCAAGCTCAAGTTCAACACGCTCAAGGACTTCGAGCCTGAACAGGTCGTGCGCCAGGTGCCCGAGTTGAAATCCATGCTCGAACTGCGCGAGGCGCTGGCCGCGCTCAAGGGCCCCTTGGGCAACTTCCCCGCATTCAAGAAGAAGATCCAGACCATGCTGGGCGATGAAGCCGCCAAGGCCAAGATCCTTGGCGAAATCCAGAAGAAAGAAGGCGGCGACAAGAAGTAGCGCACTCGTAGCACGGGCCTCGCGGCCCGCGCTCTGACAACGAACGGACGACTAGCACAGGTCAGGAGACTCGTGCTACTCAGGAGAACATATGGCAGATCCACAGAAGCAGGCACAGGCAGCAGAAGCCCAGGCAGCCGAGGGTTCACTGCTCGACGAAATCATGGCGCAGACCAAGATGAAGCCTTCCGACGAAGGCTACTCGGTCGCCAAGAAGGGCGTCGAAGCGTTCATCAGCGAATTGCTCGCGCCCAACAAGCAATACGAAAAGGCCGACAAAGCCGCCGTTGACCAGATGATTGCCGAGCTCGACAAGAAGCTCAGCAAGCAGCTCGACGAAATCCTGCACCATAAGGACGTTCAGCAGCTTGAGAGCGCCTGGCGCGGCTTGAAACTCGTGGTTGACCGCACCGATTTCCGCGAAAACACCAAGCTCGAATTGCTCAACTGCAGCAAGGACGACCTGCAGACGGACTTCGAGGACGCCCCGGAAATCGTGAAATCCGGCCTCTACAAGACCGTGTACACGGGCGAATACGGCCAGTTCGGCGGCGAGCCCTACGGCGCGATCATTGCCAACTATGATTTCGGCCCCGGCCCGCAGGATATCGCGCTGCTGCAGAAGGTCGCCAGCGTCGCGACCATGGCGCACGCGCCGTTCATTGCCGCGGCCGGCCCCAAGTTCTTTGGCGTGGACAGCTTCACCGCCCTGCCCAACCTCAAGGACCTCAAGAGCATTCTCGAAGGCCCGCAGTACGCCAAATGGCAGAGCTTCCGTTCCAGTGAAGACGCGCGCAGCGTTGGCCTCACCGTGCCGCGCTTCTTGCTGCGCCTGCCCTACGGCCAGGACACCGTGCCGGTCAAGGCCTTCAATTACGAGGAAGCCGTCAAGGGCAAGCATGACACTTACCTGTGGGGAAACACGAGTTTTGCCTTTGCCACGCGCCTGACGGACAGCTTTGCCAAGTACCGCTGGTGCCCGAACATCATCGGCCCGCAGTCGGGCGGCGCAGTGGAAGACCTGCCATTGCACCAGTACGAAAGCATGGGCGAGATCGAAACCAAGATCCCCACGGAAACGCTGATCAGCGAACGCCGCGAATATGAATTGTCAGAGGAAGGCTTCATCGCCCTGACCATGCGCAAGGGCAGCGACAACGCCTGCTTCTTCTCGGCCAACAGCGCGCAAAAGCCCAAGACATTCGGCCAGAGCAAAGAGGGCAAGGAAGCCGAGACGAATTACCGTCTCAGCACGCAACTGCCCTATATGTTCATCATGAACCGCCTCGCGCACTACATCAAAGTGCTGCAGCGCGAACAGATTGGTTCATGGAAAGAGAAAGAAGACCTGCAGCGCGAACTCAACAAGTGGGTCGGCCAGTACGTGGCGGATACGGACAATCCTTCACCGGCCATCCGCTCGCGCTGCCCGCTGCGCGCGGCCAAGATTGACGTGGAAGACGTGCCCGGCGAGGCCGGCTGGTACCGTGTCAAGTTCGCGGTACGGCCGCACTTCAAATACATGGGCGCGTTCTTTACGCTCTCGCTCGTGGGCAAGCTCGACAAGGAATGATCGACCGTTGAAAGCGCCAAGGGCGTAAGCACAAATGCTTGAAGTTATTAGGGTTGTGCGGAGGCCAGAATAAATTTGACGCGACGTAATGGTGGGGTAAGTTTCCTCGCCAAAATGGAAGGATTAGCGGACAGGGCGATGTAACAAAAAGAAATGGAATAGGGCAAATAATCGTACATGGCGAAATATTACACTAGGAGACATCGCAATGGCTAACATGAAGATCTTCTGCAAGATTGACGGCTGCCCCGGTTCGACGCTGGATGCCAAGCACAAGGATTGGTGCGACGTGCGCGGCTTCAACCACGAACTTCAGTACCCCTTTGACATGCGCGAAAACAAGGGTCGCGGCGAGCCCGTACACGGCGGCCTGACGATCACCAAGGAAATTGACAAAGCCACGCCGAAGATCATCGAGGCGCTGGCGAAGAAGAAGAAGATCAACAAGGTTGAGCTTGAGTTCTGGCGCGACAAGCCCGGTGAGGGCGGCAGCGAGTGCTACTTCAAGATCAAGATTGAAGACTGCCGTATCGTCGCCGACACCACCTTTACGCCCAAGGCGAACGAGGTTGACAAGGAAACCCCGCCGCACCAGGAGTCCGTCAGCTTTGCCTACCGCAAGATTGACTGGACCTACGATTCAGGCGGCCAGGTTCCGACTACCTTCGACTTCTCGGATCCCTCCAAGTAAGCGGCCGGACATTCCCAGGGCGCGGCTGCACATGGCAACACCATGTCACCGCGCCCTTGGTGTCCTCCGGTTGCGGATTGGGGCATGGCCAGGCAATCGCTTGCGCCAACCCGTGGTCCACAGTCCACAATCGGATGGGCGATGGTGCCCCATGGAAGCGCGTTTCCACCAGCCCGGGATGACTCGTGCCCACATTCAATGAACGTACGCTGCTTGAGCGCCTCGCCCGCGGGGGCAAGCAGGTGCGTACGCTCAGTGAAGACACCAATGCGCTGGTGAAATCCATCCTGCGCAATCTCCAGAAAATCCTGAACGCGCGGCAAGGGCACGCGCCCGCGCAGCTTGATTTCGGCATCCCCGCACCCTCGGAGATCACGACCAATTTTCCCGAGAGCATCCCGCTGATGCAGCGCATCATCCGCGACAGCATTGAGAAGTACGAGCCGCGCCTGACATCTGTCAACGTAGTGCATGTTGAAAGCGAGGACGACGTGCTCTCGCTGCGCTTCCAGATCACGGCCAAGCTGGCGCTGGGCCAGCAGCACGCGCCGGTGTTGTTCGACACGCTCGTGGACGGTTCAGGCCACATCAAACTGCAGGGGTAGGAACGACAATGCAAAATTCAAAATTCAAAATTCAAATTTCAATGGCCAACGCTGGAGCGCTACAGGCTGTTTTGAATTTTGAATTTCTAATTTTGAATTCAGCGGCTCCCCAAGGGAGGCGCTGATGTACGCCAAATACTACCAGGATGAATTGCTTTTCCTGCGCGAACTGGGCCGGGAGTTCTCGCGCGCCAATCCTGATGCCGCGCCGTTTCTGGCTGAGGCCGGAAGCGACCCGGACGTCGAGCGTCTGCTGGAGGGTTTTGCGTTTCTCACGGCGCGGATTCGCCAGAAACTCGATGATGAACTGCCCGAGCTGACGCACGCCTTGATGGAGATGTTCTGGCCGCACTATCTGCGGCCCATTCCCAGCCTGACGATCATGCAGTTCGAGCCCACTTCACAGGCCGCGCGTGAGGCGCGCGTGGTGCCGCGCGGCACGGAAGTAAGCGCCCTGCCCGTTGATGGCACGCATTGCGTTTTCCGCACCACGGCCGAGGTCAGCCTGTTGCCGGTGTCGCTGCGCCAGGTGGACGTGCGCAAGGGCCAGCAGCCGCAGATCGTGCTGCGCTTTCGGCTGCCTGAGGGTCTGACACTCGACAAAGTGCCGCTGGCTTCTTTGCGCCTGTATCTCGCGGGCGAAACGCCCGTGGTACGCGCGCTGTATCTGTGCCTGTGCCGCTACGCCACCGGCATTTCGTGCATGCGCGAGCAGTTCGGCCAGGGCGCGGCTCAGCCGCTTGCGCTGCCGGAGGCCTCGATCAAGCCCGGAGGCTTTGGCGAAAACGAAGGCCTGCTGCCGTACTCCAAGCTTTCTTTCCCCGGCTTTCGGCTGTTGCAGGAGTACTTCGCGTTTGCGCCCAAGTTCATGTTCGTGGACATCCAGGGTCTTTCGGGCCTGCAGAAGGCCGGCGCCATTGGCGCCTTTGATCTGGTGGTCAACCTGTCGCGTCTTCCCGACGACATGCCGCCGGTCAGCGCCGCCAACGTGCTGCTTAACTGCGCGCCCGCCGTCAATCTGTTCAAGCACGACGCCGATCCGGTGCGCGTTGATTTGCGCCGCACGGAGTACAAGATCCGTCCGGGCGGCGGCGATCCCGCGCACTTCGAGATTTACTCGATCGACAAAGTCACGGGGCTTTTGCGCGGCACAGCCAAGCCGCGCGAGTTCCGGCCGCTGTTCCGTGTGGGCGTGGCGGGCGCGGGCGGCAGCTACTATCGGGCGCGCACCGAGCGCGCCATTGTGGGCGAGGGCACGGACGTGTTCATCACGCCGGTGTCCGGCGACGTCGATGGTGAGGTTGAAACGCTGTCCATGGAGCTGACCTGCACCAACCGGCAACTGCCGTCCAAGCTTGGCATTGGCGACGTTTCGGTGCCCACCTCGAATTCGCCGGCCTTTGCCAAGTTCAAGAACATCAGCAAGCCGGCGCAAAGCGTGCCGCCGCCTCTGGGTGACGACCTGCACTGGCGCCTGCTTTCGCACCTCTCGATCAATTACTTCTCGCTGCTCGAGGTCGAGTCGCTGCGTTCGCTGCTGACCCTTTACAATTTCCGTGCCCGCTCTGACCGCCAGGCGGAGAACGCGCACCGCCTGTTGATCGAGGGCTTGCTCAAGATCAGCTCGCAGCCCGCCACGCGCATGTTCATGGGCTCGCCCGTGCGCGGCCTGGACGTCGAAATTGAAGTGAACGAAGAAAATCTCGGCGGCGACGGCGAGGCGTTCCTGCTGGGCAGCGTGCTGAGCGAGTTCTTCGGGCAATATGTTTCGCTCAACGCCTACTCGCGGCTCAAGGTCAAAGGCGTCAAGCGCGCCGAGGTTCACACTTACCCGGCCAGGGCAGGCCGCAGAGTCATGTTGTAAAGGCAAAACATGAACACGAAGGAACGAAGGAGCGAAGAATTCAAGTGTCCGGCCAGTACGGAAAGACTGGCGGCAGTCTTCCTTCGCTTCTTCGTTTCCTCGTGTTCGAACTAGGCAGGCATGGAATCGCAGATCACAGATCCTTCTCTGAACACACTGCTCGCCACGAGCCCGGAGTTTTCATTCTTTGCGGCGGTGCGGCTAGTGCAGTCGCGCTACCCTGAGGCGGCGCGTGTGGGTTTCCAGGGCCCGCCAGCCAAAGAAGCGCTGCGCTTCAAGCCTTCGATCGAGCTTTCGTTCCCTTCGTCGGACATTGAAGACGCCGTCGAGACCAGGACAGAAGAGGGCGCGCCGCGCGTGGCGATTACCACGACGTTTCTGGGCCTGTTCGGCCCGCCCAGCCCGCTGCCCAGTTTCTACACTGAAGACCTGCAGGGGCTGGAAGACAACAGCCTCGTCAAGGGCTTCCTTGACCTGTTTCACCACCGTTTTCTCAGCCTGTTTTACCGCGTGTGGGAGAAGTACCGCACCGACGCGCAGTTCCGGCCTGATTTCTCTGACTACTTCCCGCAACGTTTGCTGGCACTGCTGGGCATGTCGCCGCAAACGCTTCCCCACGACCACAAGGTCGATCCGCTTCGCACGCTGGCCTATGCGGGCCTGCTTTCGCAGCAGCCGCGCAGCGCGCATTTGTTTGAAAGCCTGCTCTCCGACTATTTTCCGGAAGCGCAGATGGAGGTGCAGTCTTTTGAGGGCGCGTGGGTTCCCGTTCCGCAGGATCAGCAGAATCGGCTGGGACTCGGCAACTGCCGCCTTTCGCAGGACACCGTGGTCGGCGACGCTGTATTCTCGCGCGCGGGCTGTTTCAAGGTTAAGGCCGGCGGTCTGCGCTTCGATGACTTCATGGAGTTTCTGCCCCATGGGGCTAAGATGCCACAACTGCGCGAGCTGGTTGACATTTTCAATACCGACTGCCTCGACTACGTGCTCGAGTTATGCGTCAAGGCGGACGACGTGCCGGGCCTGACTCTTTCGGGCAAGCAGGCGTTTCTGGGCTGGTCTTCCTGGCTGGGGCACGGACTGCCCGGCTCCACTAACTGCGTCAAATTCACAATAAGGGGTTGGTTCCATGGTTGACGTTGAAATCAAAGGCCTTGTCGGCCGCCTGAACAAGTTCTGCACGCGCGGCCTCGAAGCGGCTGCCGCCAAGTGCGTCTCGCGCACGAACTACGAAGTCACGCCCGAGCACATGCTCTTCGTGATGAACGAAGACCCCAACGCCGACCTGCAGGCGATCTACAAGCACTTCAACCTTGACGTGGGTCAGGTGCAGAAGGCGCTGGGTGCCGCGATCGAGGAATTCCGCACCGGCAATTCTTCGCGCCCGGTGTTCTCGCCCATCCTGCTCGATTGGTTCCAGAGCGGCTGGCTTTTGGGCAGCGTGGATTACGGCATGCCGGAAATCCGCAGCGGCGTTCTGCTTTGGGCGCTTCTGAATCAACCGGAGCGCTACGCTGCTTCCGACTATCTCGACGTGTTTGCCTCCATCAAGCGCGGCGAACTCAAGGCGCAGTTGATCGAAATGACGCGCGGCAGCATTGAACGCTACGAAACGCGCGATGGCGGCCGTAAAGGCGACGGCGAAGGCAAATCGGAAAAAGGCGCAGGCGGCGAAAGCGCGCTGGCCAAGTTCTGCACTGATTTCACGGGCCGCGCGCGCGAAGGCAAGCTTGACCCCGTGTTCGGCCGCGACCCGGAAATCCGCCAGATGGTCGATATTCTCGCGCGCCGCAGAAAGAACAACCCGATCTGCGTGGGCGACCCCGGCGTGGGCAAGACGGCCGTGGTCGAAGGCCTTGCCATTCGCATCGTTGAAGGCGACGTACCCGATTCTCTGCGCGGCGTGGAACTCATGGGCCTGGACCTCGCGCTGTTGCAGGCGGGCGCATCCGTCAAAGGCGAGTTCGAGAACCGCCTCAAGAACGTCATCAACGAAGTCAAATCATCGGCCAAGCCGATCATCCTTTTCATCGACGAAGCCCACACGCTCGTGGGCGCAGGCGGCGCCGCCGGTACGGGCGACGCGGGCCAGTTGCTCAAGCCTGCACTCGCGCGCGGCGAATTACGCACGATTGCCGCCACCACCTGGAGCGAATACAAAAAGTACTTCGAAAAAGACGCGGCTCTCGCCCGCCGCTTCCAGCTCGTGAAACTCGATGAACCCAATGAGGCCGTGACCGTGACCATGTTGCGCGGCTTGCGCGACCGCTACGAACAGGCCCACGGCGTGCTGATCCGCGACGATGCGCTGACAGCATGCGCGCAACTCGGCTCGCGCTACATCGCGGGCCGCCAGCACCCCGACAAGGGCATCGACTTGATGGATACCAGTGCCGCGCGCGTGAAAGTGGCCCTGACAACAAAGCCGCCGGAGTTGCAAGACCTCGAGCGCAGCATCCAGACCATCGAGCGCGAACTGGCCGCTTACAAGCGCGACCAGAGCACGGGCGCTGACGGCATGGAAGAGCTGATTTCCGAGCGCGAAAAGAACATCGCCGGCCTGAAAGATAAGGCCGCCACACTGACCGCGCGCTGGCAGGAGGAGAAGAAGGCCGCCGAGAAAGTCCTCGACATCCGCAAGAAAATGTTCGAGGCCACCGGGCAGACACTGGGCGGCGAAAAGCCCAAGACCGACGCGCCCGCAAAAAAGGAAACCAAGGTCAAGAGCAAGGATGAGCCCAAGAAGGAAACCAAGATCAAGACCAAGGCCGACGTCAGCGGGCTCAAGAAAGAGCTCGACGCGGCGTTGGCTGAACTCAAGAAATTGCAGGGCAAGAACCCGCTGATCCAGATTGAGGTCACGCCGGACATCGTCGCGCGCGTGATTGCCGACTGGACCGGCATCCCCATCGGCAAGATGGTGCAGGACGAAGCCAGCTCGCTGCTGGAGTTCGAAAAGCAGCTCACTTCGCGCGTGAAGGGTCAGGACCACGTCATGAAAATCGTGGGCACCGGCATTCGCAGCGCCAAGGCCGGCCTCAAGGATCCCAAGACGCCCATTGGCGTGTTCCTGTTTGTTGGCCCCAGCGGCACGGGCAAAACGGAAACCGCGCTGGGCGTGGCCGACCTCATGTTCGGCGGTGAGCGCATGATGACCACGATCAACATGAGCGAGTTCCAGGAGAAGCACACCACCTCGCGCCTGATCGGTTCACCCCCGGGTTATGTGGGTTATGGCGAAGGCGGCGTGCTGACTGAAGGCGTGCGCCAGAAGCCATATTCAGTTGTACTGCTCGATGAAGTCGAGAAAGCCGACCCGGACGTGCTCAACCTGTTCTACCAGGTGTTTGACAAGGGCATGCTCAGCGACGGCGAAGGCCGCGAAGTCGATTTCAAAGACACGGTCATTTTCATGACCAGCAACCTCGCCAGCGACTTGATCCAGCAGGCGGTGCCCACGGACGGCAGTGAAAAACCGCCGCTCGAAGATTTGATCGCGACGATCCGCCCCGTACTGAGCAAGCACTTCAAGCCCGCCCTGCTCGCGCGCATGACGATCGTTCCGTTCTTCCCCATCGACGTCAACGCCATGAAGGACATCGTCAAGCTCAAGATCGACAAGATCAAGCAGCGCATGGCCGAGAGCCACAAAATGAAGCTGGAGGTCGAAGAGAAAGTCCTCGACAGCATCGCCGCACGCTGCACTGAAGTTGAAACGGGTGCGCGCAACATCGACCACATCCTGCGCGGCACACTGCTGCCCAGGATTTCGACGGAGATACTGCAGCGCATGACGGAAGGCCCGCTGCCCGAGAAACTCACCATCGGGCAGGATGACAAGGGCGAGTTCACGTTTGCATTCGGCAAGAAATAGGGGCCACGAAAGGCGGCGCAGTGACAGCAGGCCGTAAAGACAAAAATTTCCAGACGCGCCATTACGGCGCCGCCTTCGCTCATTTTCCAAGATTGCACAGAACGCACAGCTCTAAGTCGCCGCTTTCGACTTCGGGCCGTGTCGTCATTCACGCGGGAGCAAATCATGGCAGATAACAAACATCTTCTCACATTCCACTCCGATGCCGTCGAGGCCGACACGTTGCATATCCTCGAGCTATCGGGGCTTGAAGAAATCTCGCGTTATTACGTGTTCAAGCTGGATCTCGTCAGCAAGAAGAACGACATCGATTTCAAGGAGATGCTCAAGAAGCCCGCGCGCATCGAAATCAAGCACGGCGTCAAACTCGCCGGCGGCGACAAGCGCGGCCAGCAGACCCTGAAAATCCACGGGCTGTTGCGCAACTTTGAACAGGTTGAACAGCGCCTGGATTGGGTGCGTTACAAGGCCGAGCTGGTGCCGCCGCTGTGGAAGCTCTCGATGAATTTCCAGAGCCGCTGCTTTATCGACAAAAACGTGCCCGACATCGTGAAGGAGATTCTCAAGGATGCCGGATTGTCCGATGGCACGGATTTCGAGTTCAGGCTGCAGGGCAGCTATCCCACGCGCGAGTTCGTGATGCAGTACGAGGAATCCGACCTGGATTTCATTGACCGCTGGCTTGAACACGAGGGCATTTTCTACTTCTGGGAACACGCCGACGACGGCAGCAAGCTGGTGCTGGCCAACGCCACGGCCGCTTACAACCCCATGCAGGGCACGCCCACGATCGCCTACAACCCGATCACCGACACAAACAACCGTGTTGAGGCGGGCGAAAGTGAAAAGGCCAGCGACGACTGGTTCCGCGAGGAGATCATCCCCGTGTTCCATTGCTCGCAAAAGGTGATTCCTAAAAAGGTCATCCTCAAGGAATACAACTGGCGCAAGCCCACCGATGAGCTGAAGGTGGAACACGAAGTCAGCAGCGACGGCATCGGCACCGTTTATGAGTACAACAACCATTACAAGGACACGAGCGAAGGCAACAAGCTGGCCGAGGCGCGCGCGCAGGAACACCTTTGCCGTGAAATAATCTACTCGGGCGAGAGTGACTGCCGCAGTTTCCGCGCCGGCGCGACTTACACGCTGGAGAAGCACTTCCGCAGCGATTTCAACAAGGAACACCTGCTCACCGCCGTGCAGCACACGGCTTCGCAAACGGTGGAACTGGCCAGCAACCAGACGATCGACGCCAAGTACCGCAACCGTTTCACCAGCATCCCGGGCGACCGCGTGTTCCGGCCGCTGCGCCAGACCAAATGGCCACAGATCTCGGGCTTCATGAACGCCAAAGTCGATGCCTCGGGCAACGGCCAATACGCCGAAATCGACGACATGGGCCGTTACAAGATCAAGCTGCCGCTTGATCTCAGCGATCGCAAAGACGGCAAAGCCTCGCGCTTCATCCGCATGGCGCAGCCTTACAGCGGCGCAAACATGGGCATGCACTTCCCGCTGCACAAGGGCACGGAAGTGCTGCTCACGTTCATGGACGGCGACCCCGATCGCCCGATCATTTCAAGCTCCGTGCCCAACCCCGATACCGCAAGCCCGGTGACCGGAAGCAATCAGAGCCAATGCAAAATCCAGACCGGCGGCGGCAACGAAATCACGATGGAGGACAACGATGGCAGTCAACGCATCACCATGAAAACCAAGGGCCCGTCCAAGAGCACGTTTTCCATCGGCGAGCCCGGCAACCCTGAATGGTGGGGAGCGTTTCTGCAAACTACGGGGCGATGGATGCAACAGGTAGATGACGTGGTGCACTTGAGTACCAAGGCTCACTGGCTGGCCGATGTTGTGGGCAACCACATCGTCAACATCACCGGAAACAACGAAGCCACGATCAAGAGCAACGACGACAAACGCGTGCACGGCACATCGCGCACGCAAATCCTCGGCGCCAAGTACGAATTCGTGGGCGGCATGGAAACCAAGACTATCGTCGGCGTCGAGAACAAGACCAACATCGGCTTCAAGAACGAGGTGTTCGTGGGCGGAGGCTTGCTCGCAAGCCTCGCCGGCCGCGCCGTTATTGGCAAGGCGGCGGAAACCAACGTGTGGCCCAAACTCAGTGAAAAACTGGCGGTGTGGAACGGCAAGATCGGTAACTGGAACGCCAAACTTGTCAGTGGCGGTTTCAACGCCACCGCGGCCGTAACCTGGAAAGCGCCCAAGTACGTTATCACCGGCTCCGCAAACACCTTGATCAAGGGCGGCAAGGGTGTCTGGAAGGCCACAACCTGGACGGCAAAGACCACGGGCAAAGCCGTCACCGACGCGGCTTCGTTCATCAAAGAAAAGGCGCCAGAATGGAAGGCGAAGGCGCAGAAAGCGGCACAGATCGCCAGCGTCGTGGCCATGCTGAAATGCGGAGGAGCAAAAGTGGAAGCCAAACCGGGTGGCGCGAAAATTGATGGTCCGAGCATCAATCTCGGCTAAGGAATGAGTGATGCGTATCGTGAATGAAACGCCGTTTCCCCTTGCCTGGCTGGTGGGCTCAATCCGCCCGCCACAGCGGAGCGTTTCGTTCGTGGTCAAGGCGAGTTTCGACCTTGTGCACGGCGCGAGCGCTGCACTCGCGGCAGAACAAGCGCCCATAGCGCCCGATACGCCGCATGCCACGCCACCCGCAAAGGGCTCGCTGGCCTATGTCGCGGATCTTGTTCCGTTCAAGCCCAGAGCTGACTTGTTACTGGACGCGCACTGCTTCACGCCAAAGGGCAAACCCCTTGGTGTTTGCGGCGTGCGTTTTGCGCTGGGGAGTTGGTCCAAGAGCCTGGGTGTGATCGGTGACCGCGTTTGGCACCGCGGCCTGCTGGGCTCCACTGCGTCCGATCCCTTGCCGTTCAAATCCATGGCCATTCGCTATGAAAACGCGCTTGGCGGCGAGAAATATGCGCCAAACCCCGCCGGCAAAGGTTTCGACGATGACGTCTTGCCCAACGTCGAAACGCCCGGAGCGCTGGTCACGTCTCCGCGCCAGAAGGCAGCGCCTGCCGGCTTTGGGCCCCATTCAGCGGCTTGGCCCCAGCGCGCGGGCAAGACCGGCACCTACAACAAGAAGTGGCTGCAGACTCGCTGGCCGTGGTATCCCGAAGACTTCGACTGGACATTCTTCAACGCTGCGCCGCCAGATCAGCAACTGCCCGCGTTCCTCAAAGGCGACGAAGAGATTCTGTTTGAAAACATGCATCCGGAACTGGACCAGTTGAAGTCCAGGCTGCCCGCGCTGCGCTGCCGCCTTTTCATCGAAACAGTGAAGGGCGAATTCAAGGAAGTGCCGTTGGCGCTTGACACACTCTGGGCTTGTCCGCACGAACTCAAACTCGTGCTCGTCTGGCGCGGCCAAACCGAGATCGCGCACCCCAAATTGCGCGAGTTCAGAAATCTGTTGCTGGTCTCTGAGCCCATGAAAGAAGCGCCCTTGGGACTGCCTCATTACAGGGCGCTGCTCGAGGAACGCCTTACCGCCGAGGCCCGCGCCACCGCCGCCGAACAGGAGGCCGATGACAAGCAGGACGCGGCCTCTGATGCCGAAATCGACGCGGCCGAGAAGGAGGCCGATGCGATGCACGCATCCACCGAAAAGGCCGTGGCGGAGGGTGATAGTCAGATAGCGGCTTCAGAGGCGCAGCTCGAGGCCCACCTCAAGTCGCTCAGGTCCGCCCAGGGGCCGTCCGGCGTCGATCCCGCGTTGTTGTTGAGCGCTCCCGCACGCGCGGCTTCCCCCGCCGAGATAGCGCAGACCTATGGGGTTTGGCTGGCCGACCTGCAAAAGACCAACGCGGAACTGGCCAAGCTCTATCCACCGCCGGCGGAGCTGCAAAAGGACCTCGAGGAAGAAGAAGCCGAGCCAGAACCGGATGAAGACGAAGTAGAAGCCGACTGGACTCGCAAACGCTGCGTAGAGCACGCCAAGGCCAGGGGCTCCTTTGCGGAAGCTGACCTCACAGGTCTTGACCTTTCGGGGCTCGATTTCAGCGGGCTGGATTTTACCGAAGCGGTTCTGACCAAGGCCAACCTCGCCAACGCCCGCTTTGATGGCGCCAACCTGACAGAGGCCTCACTGCAGGAGACCGATTCGACCGGAGCTGCCTTTGTGAAGGCGAACCTTGAATCCGCGGACTTGTCCAGGGCCGTGCTGGCAAAAGTCAGCTTCGTCTCTGCGCAATTACGCGATGCCGTGCTGACTCAAGCCGCGCTGAGCGGCACCGATTTCAGCGGCGCCCAGTGTGTTCGCGCGGAATTCACAGAATCCGTTTTCAAGGGCGCGCTGCTCACAGAGGCGAACTTCGAGTACGCGGACTTCACGCAGGCACAGTTGCAAGGCGCCCACTTCTCCAAGTGCCGGCTCGTGGACGCCACTTTTGAGGGTGCCAAGGCCGCATCGGTCAGGTTTGAGGGCTGCGACTTGAGCAAGTTGCGTGCGGGCGAGAACGCAGATTTCGCCCAGGCTGATTTTACTTCGTGCACTGCAACGCGCGCGGTGTTTGACGGCTCGGTGCTGACCAAGGCATTTTTCCGCGGCACCAGACTTGAGCGCGCCAGCTTCGAGGAAGCCATACTGGAAGGCGCTGATTTCACGGCGGCCATCCTGAAACACGTCGCATTCATTGATGCAAAACTGGCCAAAGCGGTGTTCCTCAAAGCGGACCTGTTCCGGGCCAGTTTTGAGCGCGCGGCTTTGCCCGAAGCCGATTGTCGCGGCGCCAATTGTTATGAAGCGGAATTTCTGGAGTCCGACACAACCCGAGCTCGCTTTGACCTCGCCATCCTGACAGGAACCAAGCTTGCCTGAGAACATGGACCAGCCGCCGCTTTCGCTCGAGGAGACGCTTGAGCGTCTGAACAAGACGCGGTCGCTTGCAGGCTGCGTCGTGGCACAGGTGGATCTTTCAGGAAACGATCTTTCAGGTGTTGATTTCTCCAACGCGGTGATCGTGAAATCCAGCCTTGCGGGAAGCAATCTCCAGGGTGCGAAGTTCACTGATGCGCTGTTGCAGGAAGTGCGGGTGGATAGTTCCGACTTCAGCGGCGCCAACCTGGACGGAGCAGGCATCATCGACGTGCACGGGCACGCCGCAATTTTCACGGGTGCGCGCCTGAACGAGGCCATCGTTTCACAGTGCAGTTTTTCGGATGCCGATTTTTCAGGCTGCACCGGTCGCGACTTGAAGTTCGTTTCCAATCAAGCGCCCAACGCCAACTTCGCGCGCGCTGCGCTCAAGGATGCCTACTTCGCACAGTCAATCCTGACGGGTGCGCATTTTGAAGAAGCCGCGCTCGATGAGTGCGCCTTCCAGTCCTGCCATCTGGCCAAGGCACGCTTTGACTCTGCTCACGTAACACAGGCCGTTGTCAGCGAAAGTGACCTGGAATACGCGGTGCTCAAAGGTGCGGAGGGCGCCGGCTTTCAATTGCGGGCATGCAATCTCCAGGGCGTGGATCTATCGCAAACCACTTTCACGGAACCTGACATTCTGGGCAATGACCTGCGCAATTGCGGCGGACTGCCCAAGTCAATGGCGGGCTTTACGCTGAATGGCTGCAATCTCTCGGGCCTCGACTTGATGAGCAGGGATTTTTCGGACGCCTCGCTGTCTGATTGCGACCTCAGCAATGCCAACCTCGAGAATGCGCAATTCGCGCAAAGCGATCTCTCAGATGCCGTGCTCAAGGGCGTCACGGCGCGGGGGGCGGTGTTCAAAGACGCCATCATGCTTACCACGGATTTGAGCGACGGCGATTTCACTTCCGCCAACTTTGATTCCGCGTTACTGACCCAAGCGCGGCTGGTGAACGCGCGTCTGGCCAAGGCCGATTTGCGCGACGCCGATCTTGAAGGCGCCGATCTCACGGGCGCCGCGCTCGATGAAGTTGTACTCGACGGAACCATGTTTGCGGGCGCCGCCCTTGATCTCAAGGCGCTGGCGCTGGCCAATCTCAAGGGTGCGGGCCTGAACAAGCGCGACCTTTCCGGCGTGGACTTCTCAAACCGAGATTTGCGCGGCGCTGACCTTTCGGGAAGCAACCTGTCGCGCGCGCGCATGGCCAAGGCAAATCTGTCGGGTGTGGATTTCGACAAAGCCAATCTCGACGGGGCGGATCTTTCAGGCGCAAACCTGAGCGAGGCCGTTTTCACTTCGGCATCCCTCGTGCAGACGAAGTTTGACCACGCTGACCTGAGCAAAGCTGAATTCGCGGGGGCCTCTTTCACCGGCGCGTCGTTCCAGAATGCGAAGCTGTTTGGTGCCGATCTAAGCAAGTGCGACCTGACCAAAGTGGCCCTGGCCGGCGCAAACCTTGAACGCGCGGCCATCATGGATGTCAATCTTGCGGGTATGTCACTTTCGGGCATGCACCTAAAGGACGCTGATTTTGCGCGGTCGGACATGACCGGCTGCAATCTATCGAACGCCAACATTTCCGGTGCGTCGTTTGGGGCAACACTTCTGGCCAGGGCCAATCTTGAACAGGCGCAAGGCAAGTATGCGGAGTTCAACGGCGCAGATCTGACGGGCGCGAAACTGGTCAAAGCCGTGATCACGCAGGGCTCGTTCGACGGCGCCAAGGCGCGGGCGGCAGATTTCTCGGCGGCAGACCTGACCGAGAGCATGCTGCTGAAATGCGATCTGCGCGAAGCCCGCTTTCATGAAGCCAGGCTGCATTACACGGACTTCTCGCACTCGCAGGTGGAGCTGACGTCCTTCCTGAAAGCGGACATGTTCGGCGCATGCCTGCATGCCGTTCGTGAAGGCGACGCCAAGTTTGACGGTGCCAACCTCAAGCAGGTGCGTCGCACGGACCTTGAACTCTTGAAGGCGGAGAAGTTTGACCCAGCCAAATAGGAGCAAAGCATGCTTACGGAACTGCATATGGGGCTTCAATCGGCCATCGTGTTGACACCCGCAAAAGACCGCGCGCGGGTGCGCCTGCCGGAAGGAGAAACCTGGGCGCGCGTGGCGCTGGCGTTTCCCTATCGCCTGAACGAAGGCGACGAGGTACTGGTGGCCCGCCAGGAAGAATCATTCATCATAGGCGTGCTCAAAGGGAGCGGTGCCTGCGTTTTCGAGACGCCCGGCGACATCGAGTTCAACGCGGGCGGCAAGCTCTCGATGAGAGCCGCCGAGCGTGTGGAAATCCGCGCGCCAGGAGTGCTGCTGCGGGCCGGAAAAGTGCAGATCATCGCGCGCTCGGTTGTGGAAAAATTCGGCAAGGCTTTGCGCCGCGTTGCGGGCCTGTTCAAGTTGCGAACCGGCGAATCGCGTACAATCGTCGAGGGTGCGTACAGGCTCAACGCTCAGCGAATCGTTGATAAAGCGGTCGACGACGTGAAAATCAATGGCAGCCGAATCGATCTCGGCTAGACGACTTCAAGGAAAGGAGATGCACATGCTCCCGGCATCGACCAAAGGCGGTGGACAATGCATGACGCCCGGCCCCGTTGACGTTTGCAAAACGCCTACTCCGGGCGGGCCGGTGCCGTTACCTTATCCGAACATGGGTATGCCCATGCAGGCTTCGGCCGGCACATGTCCGACCAAGGTCAAGTTTTCGGGTAAGGCCCCCATCACCAAGGACAGCGAAATTCCCATGTCCACAGGCGACGAGCCAGGTACGGCCGGCGGCGGTGTAATCTCCAACAAGTTCAAGGGCCCGATCGTGTACAAGATGGCCTCGATGAAAGTGAAAGCACAGGGCAAGGGCGTGGCCCATGTCGGCTCAATGACCTCGCATAACGGTGCCGCAAACGCGAACATGCCTGCGGGCGCCCAGATTGCTCCCAGCCAGACCAAGATCACTGTCATGCCCTGACGAATTGTCATCCGGCATAGTCCGAAATCGTTCCCCCGTGGGCGCATCCTTCGCTAAGATGCGCCTCTGCTTTTTTGACGGTATTGATTGCTCTGGCGCCGGCGGCGCTTTTGCTTGGTTCGGTTCAGGCGTTTGGGATCGGGACATGGGCCTATTTCTGCGGGTCGCGCTGACGTTGTGCCTGCTATCCGGCTTGGCTTCGGCGGTTTTCGCGCAGGACACCGATTCCAGCCTTTCGGCCAGTGCCGCGCTTTCTGAGCCGGGCACAATCAGTTCGGTCGCGGCTGGCTTCACGGATGTACTTGATTTCACGATCACCGATACCGCGAGTGCCGATGCTCTGCCCACCGAAGTGACGCAGGTTGTCATTGATGTGAGCGGAAGCGCCGCGGCCGCCAACCACACCTGGCGGCTCAATGGCGCCGGCGTGGTGAACGCGCTGGGCGTCGTGGGCGCGGGCACGATCACCTTCTCATCTCTGACGCTTTCTGTCGCCAACGGCACATCCGAGACTTACACGCTCAGCCTGGATCTCGCCACTACGCCCGCCGGCACACCTGATAACTCCACATTTGTGCTGTCGCTGGACAGCACGGATTTCACGGTGTCAGGCGCCTCATCCTCGAACTTCACTGGTGCCGTCACCGGGCCTGTCAACAACGGCGCCGGCCTGGTCTATCAGGTGGTCGCCACCAAGCTGCGCATGGTTTCGCAGCCCGGTGCAACGCAAAGCGTGGGCGCGGCCTTTGGTTTCAGCGTTGATTACACCGATGCCGGCGACAACCGCGACCTAGACATCACGGATCAGGTCACAGCCGCGCGCAGTGATGCAGGCACCATCACCAGTGGCGTGACGGCGACGGCTGCCAGCGGCCTGGCCATTTTTACGGTGAACTGCGGCATGCCGGGCAACTTGAGCCTGTCGCTGACCCTGACGGACCTCGCGGCGGGCAGCGTTGACCTCAGCGCCAGCCCGATCTCGACAACATCGTTTGCACTGGTCGCCGCTGACGACGCCAGTTCCACGGTCAGCGCCGGCGCGGCTTCGGAGCCGGCTTCAATCAGTTCCGTGGCGGGTGCGAACATCGACGTTTTCGATTTCGCCATCAACGACGCCGGAACCTCTGATGGCAAAGCCACCGTTGTTACGCAGGTCGTCATCCACACCGGCGGCACCGGCACTACCGGCGATCACACCTGGCGTCTCAACGGGCCTGATGCATCAAACGTATTGGGCACTGTGGGTGCGGGCACGATCTCGTTCGCCGGCCTGAGCATAAGCGTGGCCAACGGCGGCAGCGAAACCTACAGCCTGCGCCTGACCCTGGCCGCGACTCCGGCCAACACCCAGGACAACCAGAATTTCACGTTCTCGATTTCAAGCGGCGATTTCACGCTTGGGGCGAGCAGCACGTCCTTCGCCGCCTCGGGGCCGATCACTAATGGCGCCGGCCTGGCATACTCGGTGGCCGCCACCAAGGTGCGCGTTTTTTCGCAGCCCGGCGCTGTTCAGGCCGTTGGCGCGGCTTTTGGCTGCAGCGTGGAATACACGGACGCCAACAACAACCGCGACCGCGACATTACGGACGATATCGACGCGCTGCGCTCGGATGCTGGAGCGATCAGCGCGGGCGGCACGGCCACCGCCGTCGCGGGTCTGGCAGTGTTCGCCATCACTTGTGCCATGCCGGGCAAATTGGCACTGGCACTTCAGTTTAGAGATCAGACGGGCGGCGCGGTCAATTTCTTCGCATCGCCCGTGACCAGTTCGATTTTCAACCTGATCGCCGCCGACGACGCGGATTCTGCCATCGTTGAGGGTGCTGCTGGAAGCGCCACACTGGCCAGCAGTGCCGGCCTGACAGGTGTTTTCAACCTGACCGTGTCGGACCTCGGCACGTCCGACGGCAAGGCCACGATCATCACAGACATCACGTTCAACATCACGGTGTCCGGCGGCGGCGACGATGCACTCGATTTCAACTGGCAGCTTTTCAACGGATCTTCCACGTTCAGCCCGTCAGGTACTACGGCAACCACTGTCTCGTTCTCCAGTGCCGCGCTCATTTCCGTGGTCAACGGCGGTGCGGGCACGCTGACGTTGCGCGCACAGGTCAACGCCGCATCGGCCACGATTGATAACAAGACGCTGGGCGTGAACGTGACTTCGGCGGGCATTTCGACCTCGGCCAGCGGAACGTCGGTGGCAGCGTCGCAGAGCGTCACCAAGGCGGCCACAACCACCATCGCGGTGACGGCAACCCAGATCCAGATTGTGCAGCAGCCAGGCGCTTCGGAGTCGGTGGGCGTCTCGTTTCAGGTGACGGTGCAATACGCCGATGCGCAGGGCAACCGCGACCTCAACGCCAGCGACACCATGAGCGTGGCCCGAAACGACGCCGGCCTCATTACACTGCCCAGTCCCGCCAATGGCGCAGCCGTCGCGGGCCTGGCGACTTTCAATGTTACGCTGGGCCTGCCGGGCAATTTGTCCGGGTCGCTGCGCCTGACGTTCACGGATT
Source organism: Planctomycetota bacterium (assembly GCA_020845475.1). Taxonomy (GTDB): domain Bacteria; phylum Planctomycetota; class UBA8742; order UBA2392; family UBA2392; genus UBA2392. The sequence continues at coordinate 19,448 of JADLFN010000038.1, read as the reverse complement.
TCTCGACGGGCGGCTTCAATTTCAGCGGCTCGCCCAAAAACACCAGCACCTTCCTGTTGACTGCCGGCAATGACGCCAACAGCACGATTGGTGAAAGCCCGGCTTCACCGGCCACGTTGTCGAGCGCGGCTTCTCTGACAGCTGTGTTCAGCGTGCTGATTAGTGATCTCGGCACCTCCGACGGCCTGCCTACCACCGTCAATGCCGTGACGTACACGGTGACGGTATCGGGCGGCAGTGACAACACGGCCCAGTTCAACTGGCAGCTCTTCAATGGCACTTCCACGTTCACGCCCATCGGCACGACTGCAACCACGGTGAGCTTTGGCGGTGCACCGCTGATCTCGGTGGCCGATGGCGCAACGGGCACGCTCACGTTGCGCGCGCAGGTCACGGGCGCATCGGCGACGCTGGACAACAAGACCATCGACATCCAAGTGACGACTTCGAGTTTCACCACCGCGGGCGGCAGCACATCGCTGGGCGCTTCGCAGACGGTCAATAACGCCACGAACACACAGGTTCAGGTCGTGGCTACGCAATTGCAATTCGTGGGCGCGCCGCCCAGCTCTGCGACCGTGAATTCCACGATTGCCGTCAGCGTTCAATACGCCGACGCGCTGGGCAACCGCGACCTCAACCCCAATGGCTCGCCGGAAAGTGTCAGCGTGAGCTGGACCGGCGGCGGTGCGGTGACCAATGGAACGCGCGCGCCGGTCAATGGCCTGTGCGATTTCGGCGCGAATAATTTGCGCCTGCAAGCGCCGGGCGCGCTAGGCGGAACTCTGACATTCACTGACAACGGGCCCGGCTTGAGCGTCGGTGCCGTCAACATCTCGCCCTTTGACCTGACCGACCTCAACGACGCCAACTCGCAGGTTCAAGCGGGCCCCCTTGCCGAGCCTTCGAGCATCAGCTCTGTCGCCGCGGGTTTCGTCAACGTGTTTGATTTCAGGCTGCGGGATTTCGGCACCTCCGATGGCCTGCCGACCATCGTCTCCCAGATCGTGGTCAACGTCAGCGGCACGGCCAATGCGGCCGAACACGCCTGGCGCCTCAATGGACCCGCCGTCAGCAACGTCGTGGGCAGTGCGACCACCACCACGATCACGTTTACGGGGCTCTCCATCAATGTGCCTAACGGCGGCTCGCAGGATTTCACGCTGAGTGTGCAGCTTGCAGCCGCGCCTGCGCTCACGCCGGACAACAGCAGTTTCGTGCTGGCGTTGGCGAACAGCGGCATCACTACCGGCGGCGCCAGCACCAGTTTTTCTGCTTCCAGTACCAACAACGGCGCGGGCCTGAGTTACAGCGTGCTGGCCACGCGCCTGACAGTGAAGACGCAGCCGGGCGCAAGCCAGACGGTGGGCGTCGATTTTGACGTGGTCGTGGCCTACACCGACATCAACGGCAACACGGACGTCAATGTCTCCGACAGCATCGTGAACATGACGCGCAGTGATGCGGGCAGCGTACAGGCGCCGGCGTTTCCGATTGCCGCAGTCAATGGCGTGGTCAGCCTGACCGGCGCCAACCAGGTGCGCCTGGGCTTGCCGGCGGCGGCGAGCATCAACCTGACTTTCACTGATAACGCAACGGGCGTCCTGACCTCCGCCAATGTCACCACCGCCAATTTCTCGCTGGGTGATGTCACGCCGCCCACCGTGACCGGCGCCCAATTGCTGCTGGGGGCTGATCCGCGCGGGCGCACGATCCGTGTGAGTTTCTCCGAACCGCTCAAGCCGTCCACGGCCTTGGTGCTCACCAACTTCACGCTCAGTTTTGCCGGCTTGCACCCTTCAAGCATTACACAGCCTACCGCTTCACAGGTGGATCTGGTTCTGCCGGATTTTGCCGTAAGCTCGCTCGATACGCTGGCGATTGCGAACGTGCAGGACGTTTCCAACAACGTAATGGTCGCCGTGCCGGCACAAGCCATTACGTCCACCGACGTGGCGGCGCCCGCGCTCGTATCGATCAGCTTCAATGACAGCGATGGTTCGGGCACGCCCACGCCCGGCGACCAGTACCTGTTCCTGTTCAACGAGGCGATCAACGACCGCATTTTCGCGGGCGGCACTTCGGCCGACACGGCCTTGAGCCCGGCGGGCCTTTCCTACGGCACGCCCAACATCGTTTCATCCGGCGACGACCAGGGCTTGGCGACGGATTCGCGGCTGGTGATCGTGACGCTGGTGGCGGGATTGACGATCTCGGGCGCTGAGGCGATCACGTTGTCCGGCGTCACGGATCTCTCGGGCAACAGTGCTGCGGTCACGGCGCAAACCCTGACTGTCGTGGACAACATCTCCCCGCGCCTGGTGTTGACACGGCTGGACGACCGCGACAACAACGGCAACGCTTCGCCCGGCGACGTGCTGCACGTTTACTTCAGCGAAGCGATCAACGCGGCGACGATGCCGCTGGTCAACACCGCGGGAGAACTTGACACAGCGCTGGCAATCTCGGGCGGCGGAACGTTCGGGCCGGATGCAAGCGCGCAGTTTGTCGCGGGCAACAAGGAACTGCGCATCACGCTGGGCAGCGGGTCGGCTACGGCCGTCGGCAAGACTCTGAACCCGCAGGCGAGCGTCACCGATCCTGCGGGCAACCCCGACGCGACTTCGCCCGCCGTGGCGGTGGCCACAGGCACGAGCGACATTTTTGCGCCCGGCCTGACGCTGGCATATTCGGCGGTCAACCCCAATGCGGTTGCGGTGGGCACGCTTACGATTACCGCCACATTCACGGATACGCAGCCGATCATACCGACGATTGCCATCAACCAGCCCGGCCTCAACGATCTTCCCGCCACCAACATGGTTTCCGTCGGCGGCAGCACGCGCATCTGGCGCTTCGACTGGACCGTGAGCTTTGCCGACGGCACGGTCAACATCGACGGCATCAACGTGGTTACAATCGTGGGCCGGCCCACCGATCTGCGCGGAAACGCGCTTGTGCCCGCGAGCAACAACACGTTCAAGACCGATACGACCAACCCGCAGTTCGCCACCGTCATCGTCACCGACACGGACAACTACTATCGCTCGGGCGACACAATCTCGCTGCTGGCAACGCTCAATGAAACCGGGCTTAACGTTACCGCAAATCTCAGCGTCGTGGACAGCGCCCTGGGCACCCAGGTTGCCTTCACGGACAATGGCAATGGCACCTACAGCCTTACCTCCGCTGCGCTATCCTCCGCCACTTTGATTCAAGGCAGCAACATTCCCATTGTTGTGCGCGCGCGCGACGCGGCCCTGAACACGGCCACCACTCCCGTGCTGGTGAACATCGATGACACCGCGCCCACAGCCGCGCTGCTTTATGACCAGCCCAGCTCCGCGGTGGGGGCGGGCAACCTGACAATCACGCTTTCGCTCAGTGAGCCTTCACCCACGGTTCCGAGCATCGCGATTTCCGGCCTCAGCGGCACGCCCGCTGTTTTGGCCACACCCATGACGGGCAGCGCCGGCCAGAGCACTTACACGTTTGTGCTCAACGTGATCAACCCGACCACGGGCACAGCGAGCGTCGTGATCGGCAACGTGAGCGACCTGGCGGGAAATCCCCCTGCTCTTGTTGCCAACGCGAATTTCACAGTGAACACGACCATCACCCCGTTGATTGCCAACGCCGGCACGGATCGAACCATTTCGCTCCCGCAACAGGTGCGCCTGGATGCATCGGCCTCGACCGGGGTGAACCGAACATACGCCTGGACACAGGATTCGGGGCCGGTTGTCACGCTCAACAACGCGAACACGGCCACGCCCACGTTCTTTGCGCAGGTGGCAGCGTCTTACGTCTTCCGGGTTACTGTTTCATCGGGCAGCAATTCAGCCGATGACACGGTGACCGTGGTGTTGCTCAATACGCTTCCGGTGGTGGAAGCCGGCGCCACCCTGACGTTCGACCGCAACGATATTGTCGCGGGCGACACCGCCGTGGGCCTTTCGGGAAGCGCACTGGACGTCAACGGTGACACCCTGTTCATCACATGGTCGCTCGTTTCCAGCCCCGCTTCCGGCAACCTCGTGTTGGCCACGCCCTCGCAGTTGTCCACGGCACTGAACGTGCTGGGGGCGAGCATCGTGCCCGGCGTTTACAGGTTTCAGTTGACCGTGTTCGACCCCATCGGTCTTGGAGCAGCGACGCCTTCCGTGGACAGCGTTGATGTCCTGGTGCTCGCGCCGGGCGTGTTGCCCCCGTCTGCGGAAGCCGGGCCCGACCTTACCTCCATCGTGGGGCAGAGCGTGGCGCTGTCCAGTCTCGGGTCAGAAGACGGAGACGGCACCATCGTGGCCTGGCAATGGCGGCCCATTTCGCGCCCTGCGGGTTCCACCGCACTGCCCACCGGCGCGGCTTCCGCCACTGCGGCGTTCGTTGCAGACATCGCGGGCGTTTATGAGTTCGGCTTGCGTGTGATCGATGACGACAATCTGGTTTCGCCTGAAGTGCGCGTGCGCGTGATCGCCCATGACCTGCGCGCCGCGACCTTCAACCGCCTGCCGCGCGCGTCGGCATCCCTGAGCTTCGCGGACACCGACAGCAACACGTTCATCAACGTGGGCGAGGTGATTACCCTCGCCGGGTCGGCCACGGACGCTGACGGCGATGCTGTCACCCTGAACTGGCGCCAGCTTGCCGGCCCGCAGTTGCTTTCCATTCTTGATCCGGCTGCGGCTACGATGGATCTCGCACCGGTTGCGCCCGGTGTGTATGCCCTGCGACTGGAGGCCACGGACGCCAATGGCGGCCATGGACTCAGCGCGGATCTGACGTTTGTCGTTGCGGCGGCGGCAGCAAGCGCGCCGGTTGCGTCAGCCGCGCTGGCAAGCGCCGACGATGCGGACGGAGATGCGCATGTGTGGTTCATTCCCGGCGTCGGCGTTGAAAATTCCGCCACGAACCCGGGTATTGACCTCGATGGCAGCGCGAGCACCGGATCTGCCTTGAGCTTTGTGTGGCGCCAACTCCGCGGACCTGCGGTCACCATCGCGGGCTTTGCGTCCAGCGCGGCTACGGTAGTTCCCGTCACATCCGGCACCTATGTATTCGAGCTGGCGGTGACGGACAGCGCAGGGCTGACGGCCGTTCGCGTTGTTTCGTTCTGCGTGGACACCTATGACGTCACGATCAATCCGGCCGGCCGGGCCGTGGCGCGGGCTGACGCCGGTGCTGACTTGAGCACGAGCGGCGAAAGCGTAACCCTTTCCGGCAGCGCGCTTGACGCTGACAGCGCTTTGTCGGCGCTGGAGTACCATTGGGTTCAAGTGGGCGGGCCGCCCGTTGTGCTCGATCTCAGCACGCCAGCGCAACCCCGGTTCACGCCGCCTCGCGCGGGCGCCTATGTGTTTGAGCTTTACGTTTCCGACGGCTCAGCCTACAGCCTCCCTGATCGTGTGACCGTGCTTGACACCCGCTCGGGCGGCGGCGGTGGCGGAGGCGACGATGGCGGCTGCTCCACGGGCGAAGGAATCTCGTTGCTCTGGTTGGCGGTGACGGCTGGTGCGTTTGTCTGCATCCGAACAAGGCGGAGACACGCTTGAACAGGCTGGCATTGATAGCAATGGTTTTGACCGGAGCCGCGTTCACATTGGGCTGCGGCCCGATTGCGCTCGCTCTGGAAGGCGGCACGGCGGGCGGGCTGCTGGCCACACGCAAGAAAGAAGAAGACAAGAAGCCGAACTCCGCGCCGGTTGTGGTTCTGAACCTGGTAACCCGCGAGGATGCGCCGGCGGCGATCCGTTACTCTTTGCTGGATAGTGAGAGCGATGATTGCGATGTTACGTTGCAATACCGGGTGGGCAGCGGCACCTTTGCCAATTGCACACAGGGCTCGGGCGGCGACAGCACCACGGGCCTGGTATCAAGCAAGAGTGGCACACCCCATGTGTTCAATTGGGACTTCGTGGCCGACCTTGGCTCTACTTCGCTGGTCAGCGGCGTCAGCATCCGCGCTGCGGCCAACGACGGAAAGCAGGGCGGCTTTGCGCAGCTTGACAATCTCGTCATTGGCAATGATGCGCCTTCGGTCTCCGGCATCTCCAGCACGGAAAGCTCGGGATTGTTCCTGGTGACGTTTGCGATGTCAGACAGTTCAGCCGACAACGGCGCCGTTGCAGTGGCCTATTCCATCGACCAGGCCCAGACCTGGACGGATCTCAGCCCGACGGGCAGCGATTTCTTTGGCAACCCGCCGCTCAATCTGCTTACCAGCTCGTCAGGCACTCCGGGCCAGTTCATCTGGAATTCGCCCAGTGCGCTGCCGAATTTCGACGGCGATGTTTTCCTGCGCCTCGTGCCAAGCGACCAGCCCAGCGGCTACGCCCAGCCAACGGAAGGCTCAGCCGTGGTTTACGGCCCGATTCGCGTGCGCAACACGGCCAATACCGGGCCGCGCCTTTCGGTGCTGACGCCCTTGACCGGCAGCGTACAGGCAAACCGGATCAGGATTGAATTCACGCTGGCCGATGACCAGTCCGACCCGGGCGAGGTGTTCGTTGAGTGGTCGCTTGATGGCACCAACTTCAGCACGGCAACGCTCGCCAACCAGACGCAACCGGGCGTGGCCGGGCCCTTTGTGGCCAACCCGTCGCCTTCGCGCTACGAACTGGTATGGGAAGCCCTTGTGGACTTCCAGGCCACGGCGGCCAGCGACATCTACCTGCGCATGACGCCGCGCGATAGTGTGGCCGGAGTTCCGCAGCGCTTTGGGCCGCTTTCCGTGTTTGGAAATACCGCGCCCGAGGTGCGGGCGATTTCCATCAGCGGCAGCACAGGGCTGGTTCAGGTCACGTTGAAACTTGCGGACGCCAACTCCGATCGAGTCGGTGTTGACATTGAAATGGTAGTGGGCGGCACGCCCACAGCGCTGACTTCGGCTGACTTCAACAGTGCTGACCTGTCCAATCTGCGCGCGTCGCCCACGGGTGAAGACAACGTTCTGGTCTGGGATACCAACCTGGCCGTGGCGGTCGCAAACCTGGCCAATGTGTCGTTGCGTGTGACGCCCACCGACTTGCCGGCGACTTTCCCGACGGGCGCCCTGACCGGCGCGGCTTACACCAGCGCGCCCGTTGGCATCGTCAATGACAGCGCCGCAGCCGCCCCTGCGCGCATCGTGATTTCAACGCCGCTCAACACGATCGGATTTGGTGCCGGCTATGTGATTTCGAGTTCCGTACAGCCGGCGGCCGCCAGCCAGTCCGTGGTCTGGACAGTGGTTGAAGGACCGGCTTACGGCAGCATCCAGTTCTTTCCGTTTCCCGGGTTTTGGGCCTATCTGGCCCCGGCGACGGCGCCGGCGGCGTTTCGGCCCTATGTAACGCTGCGCGCCACCAGCGCCGTTGCGCCTTCCGTGTATGGAGAGACCCGGCTTTACTGGGGCGACGCGCCTGCGAGCGTGAGCGTAACGCCCGGCTCGCTGGCGGTGTTACTGGGAGATCAGGCGAACTTTGCAGGCATCGTTGCGCCAGTCACCGCGCCCCAAATCGTGAGCTGGAAAGTAGTTGAAGGCCCGATCGCGGGCAGCATCGACGCAGACGGCACCTACCATGCGCCGCTGAACATGCCGCCTTCAACGACGGTCACCATCCGAGCCACGGCGGTCAATGGTACGTTTGGCAACGTGACGCTGACGCTCACACCGAGGCCGCAGCGTGTGGTGGTCAACGCGACTGCAAGCACGCTGGCCCTCGACGCGACGATGCAGTTGACTGCGCAAGTCAATCCGTTCCCTGATACTGTGCAGAACGTGCGCTGGCGCGTGGTTTTCAACGGCGAGGATCGCGGCTCCGGCGACGCAGAGGTAGGCGCAATCTCAGCCACCGGGCTTTACACCGCGCCGCACTTCCTGCCGCGCCCGATCACGGTTCAGATTGAGGCCAGCTCCAACGCGCTGCCTGCGGTTTCAGGCCGCGCCACCCTGACGCTGACCGCGCCATTGCCGACCAGTTTCGACGTTTCACCCGCCACGGCCACCCTGACTGCTGGCGGACGGGGCCAGCAGTTCGCGCTCTCCAGCCTGCTGCCCGATAATGCCTCTTCGGCGGTGGTGTGGACGCGATCGCCCGCACTGGGAACCATAGACACCGAGGGGCGCTACACCCCGCCAGCGACGCTGGTGGCTTCCACGGTGGTGCTGATCACGGCCACGAGCGCGGTTTCAGGCGGCGTTTCCGCTTCGGCCAGTGTCACGCTCTTGCCGCAGACCGGTGACGTGCCGGTGGCCGTTTCAATTGCGTCCAACACGCTGTCCATGCCCTCCCAGGGTGCTCCTGTGCGCTTTGTGGCAACGGTGAGCCCTGCGGGGGCTCCGCAGGCGGTCAGTTGGCGCGTCGTTTCCGGCGGAGGCGCCATCAACGCCGGCGGCGTTTACACTCCGCCCAACGTCGCGGTGGACACTACGGTGGTGCTGCGAGCTACCAGCGACGCAAACGGCTCGGTGTTTGATGAGTACACGCTCACGATCACGGGGTCGGGCAACGCCTGGACTGAAATCGCCGCGGCGGCCGTCGGGCGCGATCAGCCCTCGGGCATCCAAGACAGCCTGAACAACTATTTCTGGATTGTCGGCGGCAAGAGCGAAGCTTCAGGATCGCGACACGATACCGGCGTCTGGGCCTACGACCTTGCCACCAATCGCTGGCGCGGCTTTGCGCCCGTTGGTGCTTCGGCCCATCACAACACGATCTCAGCCGCGCTCGACGATGCCAATGACAGGCTCATCGCCGTGGTGGGTGACAACCTCGCGCCGGTACAGTTGTTTGCGCTGGATTTGAATTTCCCCGGCAGTGGCTGGAGCGCGCTTTCGGTGGGAGGCATGGCCAACGCGCCGGTGCTGCCGGAAAATTACAGGTACCTCACGTTCTACGACCCGGCCAATCAGCGCCTGGTGATTTTCAAAGACGGCGCAACGACCCACAGCGTTTACCAGCTCGACATTGCGGGCAATGCCTGGATTGCGCCAATTGAAACCGCCGTGACTTCGGGGCCCAAAGAGCCGCGGCATTGTGCGTACCTGTATGATGCCGGAACCAGTCGCCACGTCCTGCTGGGCGAGCCGGGTGAGCTGGCGGCGGCCACGGGTCTCAATGTCTGGCAGTTGACGGTGCCGGCCCTGACGTTTGCGGTGCAGGCGCAGACTGGCGGCGTTCCTGCGGGGTTCCTCAACGGGGCGCAGGCTGCCTATGATCCGGGCAGTGCGCTGGCCCTGGTGTTTGGCGGCGATCGCGGAGCGGCGGGTTACTCCGGCTCGCTGCTTTCTCTCGACTTGAGCGTGGCCGGTATTGCAAGTTGGGGCAGTGTGGCGGTGTCGGGAGAAACTGTGCCCGCGCGCGCCTTTGGCGCGTTTGCGGTCATGGGCTCGCGTGCCATCCTGTTTGGCGGCCGCGACGGCAGAGGCTGCTATGGCGACCTCTGGGATTTCAATGTCGCATCACTGGCGTCGGTCAGTGTGAGCGGGCTTTCGCCCATCGATTTCCTGCCCCAGGGGCGGCGCTGGGCCGCCGGAGCGTGGGTTAGTTCCCTTGATGAAGGTTATGTGTTCGGCGGCCTCACGCCGCATGGCGAATCAAACGAACTGTGGGTGTTGCGCTATGATGCGGGCGGGCCCGGCGTCAGCTGGTCGCGCGTTACTCCGGCGGGTACGGCCCCCCTTGCGCGCGCCGGCGCTTCGCTGGTGCTCGACGGCGCGCGCAACCGGCTGCTGCTGTTTGGCGGCTTTGACAGCGCGGGTCTTTACTCTGATGTTCACGCCTTTGACCTCGCTCTGCGCCAATGGTCGCTGCTCGCTCCCACAGGCACAGCGCCCGTCGGCCGCTGGGCAAGCGCGGCATGCCTTCAGGGCAATCGCCTGTTCATCTATGGCGGCAAGCAGGACACGGACAGTGTGGATTTTTCTTCGGGGCTCTTGAGCGACGTGCATGTACTGGACTTCACGTCCGGGCCCGATGGCGCGTGGGCGGCGCTGCCCACCCTGGCCATGCCTGACGCGCGCATGGGCGCCACGGCGGGCTTTGAAGCCGCAACCGGGCGCCTGCTGGTTCACGGCGGTTACACCCAGGCGTCGCAGTCCAGTGGGCAGCTGGTGGCTCTTGACGTGTCAACAGGACTCTGGAGCGTCCCCGGTGTTGCAAACGCGGCGCTGGCGCCGGGCGTGTTTGACAGCGCCGTCGCCTACGCGCCGCAGGTTTCGCGGTTTATCAGCGCGATTGCGGGAACGCCGCGGGCGCGCTCGCTGGGAGTCACCCTGCCCAAGGCCAGCTGGCAGGAGCTGGCGGGGGCCTCAGGCGAACATGCCGCCGGCGCGTGCGGGCTTTTTGACGAGGCCAACAACCGGTTCATCGTAGCGTTCGGCGCGGCACTGCAATACGGACGCTTCGCGGGCACCAACCGGGTCAGTGCTATCGAGTTCAAATAATGGGCGAACGCGAGCGACTGGATGAGCTGTTCATGACCCAGGCCCTGGGGCAGGGGCTGCTTTCGTCCGTGCAAATCCACAAACTCATGGAAGAAGTGCGCCGCCGCCGCATGGCCAAGCCCGGCCTGTTCGCCCATGAAGTCGCCGTGGATATGAAACTGCTCAACCAGCAGACGGCGCTTTCCCTGCTGCGCGCTGAGGCGGTTCAGCAGACGCTGCTCTTGGCTGGCCCCGATCTTGAGCCGGTGCGCACGCTGATCAGCGCGCCGGCCGGCGCCACCGCAAAGCCGACGCCCGACCCCGAGCCGCCTCAGGAGCCGCCACCCGAGCCGCCGCGCCCTTCATCCAAGTCCGACAGGGTGAAGACCCTTCCGCCCACGGTGCTCGATCGCCCCAGCGAGCGCATGCCCTCTCTGGCCATGCCGCAGCGCGAAGTTCCAAGACCGGACACGCGCCATCTTCAGCGCGCGCTCTCTCCGTTGCCGCCGCGCAACTTGGCACCGTCAAACCCAGCTGTCGCAGGCCAGAATGAGCGCATGCCTTCGCTGCTTGAACCGGTGCGCGTCGAGCGGCAACCCTCAATGGTCAACCCTGTCGTGCTTGAGCCCGACGCTCGTGCGCTTGACTCCGACGACGCCACGGAGCTTGGCGGCATCGCGCTCTCTCCGGTCGCGGACAAGCCCCTCGTGCCAACCATGATTGAGGCGCCGCGCCAGGCCGCGACGGTTCCGGCACCCAAGGCCGAGCCCGAGATTCTGCCCACGCTGCTTGAAGCGCCAGATGCGGCGCCCGAGCCCGATCTGCTGGCGGCCGAAGAGACGCCTGTGGTTTCCGGTCGCGATTCCGATCGCCTCTCGCCGATTCCCGCCACCATGCGCGAGGCCGCGCGCAGTTCCATAACCAGCCGCGAGACGCCCGTGCCGCAGCCGCCGGCATCAGTTGAAGCAGATGTCCCCCAGACGATGCTCGAACCGGCCCGGCTCGCAGCAGCGAAGGCACGCCCCTCGGATACGGAGCGCATAGAGAAACTCGGGCCCACGATCCTGGAGGCGCCGCCCGCGCCCGCCGATGAAGATAATCTCCGCCAGGCGCGAGCACCGCGGCCGCCTTCCATGGTCGAACCCGCAATCAAGACCGAGGCGCCGGCCCTGGGCAAGCTGATCGCAACCCCAAGCCCGACGACCGGCGCGGCAGTGCGCGCGGGCCTGGGTGCCGGAAGCAAGCTGGGCATCGAATCCGACGTCACGGACCACGACCCCATTGATGCCGCGGTCGTTGAGGAGCTGCACGACGACAGCGACGATGCCGGAGCCGGCACCGATATCTTCGGCGCCGAGATGACGATCGCGCAATTGCGCGAGAAGAAGGGCCTGGGCGAGGGCATCCAGCTCGATGGCCGCACCGAAAAACTCAAGAACGCCACCCGCATGCGCTTTGGCGACGTGGCGCACCGCCGCTACAAAGTGCTGCGCGAGATTGCCCGCGGCGGCATGGGCAAGGTTCTGGAAGTAATCGACACCGACTTGCGCCGGCCCGTCGCGCTGAAAGTTCTTCGCAGCGAAATGCTGGAGAACCGCGACATCGTGGAGCGCTTCCTGGAAGAAGCGCAGATCACCGGCCAGCTCGAGCACCCGAACATCGTGCCCGTACACGAAATCGGTGTCGATGCGCGCAAGAACCTTTATTTCACGATGAAGCTCGTCGAGGGCATGGATCTCGCCACGATCTTCCAGAAGCTGGTCGAGAAGGATCCGGAAACGGTCAAGGTTTACACGCTCTCCAAGCTGCTCGACATCCTGGTCAAGGTGTGCGAGGGCATCCACTTCGCGCACTCCAAGGGCGTGATCCATCGCGACCTCAAGCCGCCGAACATCATGGTCGGTCGCTTTGGTGAAGTGCAGATCATGGACTGGGGCATTGCCCGCATTGTGGGATCCCGCGCGGGGCAGGAGAGCCGGCGCGTGGTCATGACCGATCGTCGCGAGGAAGACGGCGGCCAGACCATGGTCGGCACACTCGTGGGCACGCCCACGCACATGTCCCCCGAGCAGGCGCGCGGCGAAACCGTTTCCCTCAAACCCTCCTCCGACGTGTTTGCGCTGGGTGTCATCCTCTATGAAATGCTCTCGCTCAAGCTGCCCTGGGCCGGCCGCCAGGTGAAACTCGTGCTCGACCAGGTGCTCAACCTCGAGCCCAAGCCGCCCCTGCAAGCCGCGCCGGAAATGAACGTGCCGCCCGAGCTCAACGCGCTGTGCATGAAGTGCCTGGTCAAGGATCCTGAACGACGCATCCAGAGTGCCAGCGAACTGATGGAAAACCTGCGCAGTTTCATGGAAGGCGGCACGATGGCCGCTGTGCAGTACACGTTCTTCCAGTTGTTGAGCAAATGGCTGTCGCGCAACAAGGCCAAGGTCATCACGGTGGTACTGGTATTGTTCACTCTTGTGGTGGGCGTTGCCGGCACTTTCGCCATCCTGCGTGAGCGCGACCTGCAGAAAATCCCCACCTACATGGAGCGCGGCCATGCCGCCGGCAAGGAAGCTGCGGCAGCGCTCACGGCCCACGACTACGACACGGCGCGCGTGAAGGCGCTCGAGGCACAGAACAACTTCGAGAACGTTCTCGCCATTGATTCAGCCGACGACGAAGCCAAAAAGGGCGCGTCCGACGTGGGCGTGCTGCGCGGCAAGATCGAAGCTGATGAAGCGGCCTGGAAGCGCAGCGAAGCCGAGCGCCGCAAGCAAGAAGAGGAAGAACGCCAGAAGCGCGAGCGCGAGAAGCAGGTCAATGACAAGCTCTCGGTGGCCCGAGCGAAGCTGGCCGAAGCCGACACCGCGTTCAACGGCGACCAGTACACCAAGCCTGTGCGCAAGAACTACGAAGACGCGCGCGAGGCGTTCCGTGATGTCCGCAACCTCGACGAGACCAACAAAGAAGCGCTCGACCGCATCACGCGCATTGACGCGTGGCTGAACGAGTACGACAAACAGATCAAAGTCGTTGAGCAGATGGCCGAAATCTCCCGCCTGCTGACCGAGGCCCGCGCCTACTTGAACAAGGCGCTGCCCGCCAGGGGCTACGACGAAGCCCGCAAGCTGCTGCAGGATGTCATCCGCCGCTGCGACTCTGCGGTGTCGATCGGCGCCGACCTTGACCTTGCGCAGCCGCTGCACCGGCAGGCAAAAGACATCAAGGCACAGGCTACGCTCGACTTTGCTTCGCGCGCGCTCGCGCTTGGCCAGTTTGATTTCTGTGAATACATGCTGGGCGAAGCCTCGGATACGCGCGCGCGTGAGGGCGAAGTGCGCAAGTTGCGCGAAGAACTCGCCCGCCAGCGCGATCTTGCCAGCAAGTTCCGCAAGCAGTTTGCCGAAGCCGAGGCCGCCGTTTCCGCGGCGCAGAAGGCGGGCGAAATCAAACAGTGGGACATCGCCAACCAGAAAGTGCGCGAAGCCCTGGCCGAGGCGCAAAGCTCCACGTATGCCACCGAGAATGACAAACAACAACTCGACCAATGGGCCCAGCTCTCACGCCTGCAGCCGGCGCGTCTTCGCGATGGCAGCGCGGCCAAGGTGGACGACCTGATTGCTGTCGAGGCCGAGTACACACTCTTGCTTGATACACTGCTCAAAGACAAAGATTACCGCGAAAAGGCACTGGCCTGGCGGCTGGATCTGCGCAACCGGCTGATCAAGGTGCTGCGCGAAGAGGCGGCAGTATCCAAGGGCGACCGTGCACGTGAATATCTCAAGCGCGCGCTGGCCTATTGCTTCGATGATGCGCAGCGCAAAGAACTCGAGATGGCGCTGGAGGACGTTCAGGCACGCGAGGCGATCGGTGAGCTTGATGCCACCATGGCGCTGCTGCCACGCGGCGGTTTCCTGCTTGGATCCACGCGCGATGCCGACAACAACCCGCAGCGCCCCTTTGAACACAAGCAGTTCGTGTTCATCGACAAGTATCTCGTCACCAACGCGGCCTATGCCAGGTTTGTCGCCGACGGGGGCTATGCGAAACCCGAGTTGTGGGATGACGCGGCCCGGGCCCTGTTGCCGACATTCCTGGACAACACGGGCAAACCGGGCCCCGCCGGCTGGGTGGACGGCAAGTTCGACAACACGCTCGCCAACCTGCCCGTGACCGGCATTTCATGGTACGAGGCGCGCGCTTACGCCAAGTGGGCCGGCAAGCGTCTGGTCAGCGGCGACGAGTGGGAGCTGGCAGCGGGCGCGCCGCGCAGCGACAAAGACCTGGTAGCTGAATTCCCCTTTGGCACCCGCGAAGAAGCCGAGTCCATGGGCGGCGTTCCCACTTTGCGCGAAGTCGGCACCGCGCCCTGGGACCGCAACGAGCTTGGCGTTCGCGACATGGGCTGCAACAGCGCCGAGTGGACCGGCAGCGCCAACCATAATGGCCGCGTCATCATCAAGGGCGCCGAACCGGGCCTGAAGCCTGAGTTGTTCCTGCACTTCGCGCGGCGCGCCAAGAACAGTTTCGCGCCGCCGACCGATCGGTCACTGGGCAGGGGTTTCCGTTGCGCCCAGGACTACAAGCCACAGTAAAGGAAGACGGATGAGAACGGCGTTCCAGTGGCTTCTGTTGCTGACATGCGCGCTGGTGCTTGGCGCGTGCAGCGGCTTCACCGTGCCCGATTTCGACGAAGAAGTGAGAAACGAAAAGATCATCCCCGAAAACTGGAAGCCGGTAAAGCTGCGAGTCGGGCTTGCCCCGGTTGTCGCCGATCTCGAACTCGATGCCAAGAAGCTCAACGTAGAAGACACGCGCCGTTGGGTCCTCGCACCCGACGAAGCGCGGCTCAACGCGGCCGAGAAGTCACTCTTCAACCAGCTGCAACAGGTGCTCTCGCGCTACAAGATGTTCGAGCGGGTCGAGGCCATCAAGGGCGTAACCTCGAAGATGAAGATGGAGCGCGTGGCCGCGCTGGCGCTGGAGCAGGGCTTTGATGTCGTGCTGCGCCCCGTGGTCAAGCGCAGCGACGTGGGCTATGTGGGCACCAACGGCGCCTATGCCTGGAACCTGTTGATCTGGCTGGTCATCAACCCGATCAACTCCTGGTGGGTGGCCGACGAAGATTTCGACGCCTTCCTCGAGTGCGATTTCGCGCTCTATTCGGCTGCCAATGGAAAGCTGCTTCGCCAAAAGCGGGTCAAGCCCGACGAGCCGGTGGTGCGCGCATTTGACGACTGGGACATGGGCTTCAACCTGTTCGCCATTTTCACGGCACCCAACTATTTCGATCACGAAAACTGGGAGCGCATCGGCGAAAGGCTCATGCCCTTTGCCGACCAGGCTCACAAAAAGCAGGCCCTGCGTTACGTAGTCAGTGAACTGGCGCCAGACGTGAAATCCGAGAGCTTCCAGAGCGGCATTCGGCGCCGCGTCGGGCTCTTCATCGGGGTGGATGGCAATGGCCAGAACGGCGTGCCGCTGACGCGCTATGCCGCCGCCGACGCCGAGGAACTCTCGCGCACATTGACGGCGCTCGAGTTCAATTCGCTCTCCGCCTCCGGCACCATGCTGCTTACGGGCGAGCAGGCCACGGCCCTGAGCGTTGACAGCGGGCTCGAAGCGCTGGCCAAACTTGCCCGCGAAAACGATGAGCTCTTTCTCTCCTACAGCGGCATGGGCACACTAACGCCAGAGGGCAAACCCGCTGTGCTCCTGCGCAAATCTGAGGGTGGATATGAAGCCGTGGCCCTTCAGACCATGGTCGAACGCGCGCTCAAGGGCAGGCCGCGCACTCTGGTGCTTTCGCTTGATTGCTCGTTTCTTTCGCCCGCTGACGGGCGCTGCGCGATCACGCAGGAGTTACTCGCCAAGGTCCAGGGCGCGCCCGGCGAAAGCCTGCTCAGGGCCATTGTCGCCCAGTGTGAGGCGGCCGGCACGCAGTGCATTATTCTGGGCGCCGACGGTGCCATCCCCGGGCTGGCAACTCCTGACTGTGCGCTGGAAAACGAAGAGCTGGGCCACGGACTTTTCACCAGTTTTCTGATCGATGGCGTTATGGGCGCGGCTGATTCCGACGGGCTCGGCGGCGTCGCGATTGAGGAACTGCGCGCATACCTTGGGTCGAACATCGAGCGCATCGCGGGATTCGATGACAAGTCGCAACGTACTTTCTCGGCCTGGAGCGAGGCCCGCAACTCCTACGTCATGCCCAGTTCAAGCCGTGATTCCAGCGGCCGCTAACGCCCTGATTGCCACATCCGGCTTGTCGGTTTCAATGGCATCCACGCCCATGCGCGCCAATCGCAACACGGATGCGGCGCGATTGACAGTCCAGGCATCTACGCGCAGGCCGGCGGCATGGGCCTCGTTCACGCGCGCGGCCGTGAGATGGCGATAGTCGGAACTGATGCCATCAAGGCCTGCCTTCTGCGCAAACACGGGCGAGAGTGACCGGCTTATCAGCTTTGACGCGCCTTCAATCCAATCGACATGCAGCCCGGGCAGCGCGGCTTTCAAACGCGCGCAGACTTCGAGATCGAACGAACAGGCCGTCGCGAGCGCGCCCTTCAGCGTCCGTGCCACTTTCTGCGCGAGGCTTTGATTGGTGCGCCCATCGCCGCTGTCTTTGACCTCGACCATGCACACAAAACGCGGCTTCGAAAGCACCAAGGCTTCCTCCAGCGTCAGTATGCGCTGGTCGCAAAACCTGCGATCGAACCACGAGCCAACATCGAGTTGCTGCAGCTTGTGGCAAGTAAGGTCGCGCACGCGCTTGTTCAGGCCGGCCAGGCGCTTGAGGTTTTCGTCGTGGATCACGACGGGCACGCCGTCTTTGCTCAGGTGCACGTCGCACTCAAAGCCGTCCGCGCCCATGTCGCACGCGAGTTCAAAGGCCGCGAGCGTGTTCTCGGGCGCGTAGGCAGACGCGCCACGGTGGGCGATGATGAGCGGCCGCGCCATGATCACGCCACCGTCAGATAGGCGAGACTGAACCACTTGTTGGCGTCCTGCCAGACCTTCTCGATTTTCAAGCCCGCCTTTGCGGCTGTCCTGGCGAAACCCTCAAGCGTGTACTTGTGTGAATACTCCGTGAGGATGGCCTCGCCCCGGGCAAAATTGAACTCGCGGCCCGCCACACGAGCGCTCTGCGCGCGACGTGAAATCAAGAGCATTTCAATGCGGCCCTCGCGCTCGTTGTAGATGGCCTGGTGCTCGAATTGCCCAAGCTCGAAGTTGCCGCCCAATTCCTTGTTGATGCGCACCAGCAAATTGAGATTGAACGCCGCCGTCACGCCCGCCGCGTCGTTATAGGCGGGCAAAAGCACGCTGAGCGGCTTTTGCATGTCGATTCCGATCAGCAGCCCGCCGTTTTCGCCGGCCAGCCGCCGCGCGCGCTCGAGGAAAGCCGAGCTTTCTTCATGCGTGAAATTGCCAATGCTGCTGCCGGGGAAGTAGACGACGACGCGCTTGGGCTCGCGCGGGAACTCGGGCAGTTTCACGTCACTTGTGTAATCGGCCACCACCGGAAGGATTGCCAGCTTCGGGTAGCGTTTGCGCAACGCCGCCGCCGTGGCCAGCAGGTGTTTTTCCGAAATGTCGATCGGCACGTATCCCGCGAGCGACTTGTGCTTGTCGAGCAAAAGCCTTGTCTTGATTGAGCTGCCCGAGCCGAACTCGGCCATGAGCGCGTCGTCGCCCAGCACGCGCACGATGTCATCAAGGTGGTCGCGGTGGAGCTGCAAGTCCACGCGCGTGACGTAATATTCAGGCAACTCGCAGATTTTGTCAAAGAGCCGCGAGCCCTCAGCGTCATAGAAGAACTTGCAGGGCAGCGTTTTCGGTGTTGCGCCCAGGCCCTCAAACACGGCGTCGCGGAAGCTGATGTCGGTCATCAGCAAAGGCGTCTGAGTTTTCAGCGTCGGATCAGAGGTCATGGCTAACCTGTTACTGAACTCTACCAGACTTCTCTCAGGAGCCAAACCGCGAACGTTCAGCGCGCATTCCCGCTAATTCTTACACTATCGCCATGCACGTAGTGAACCTGCCCTGGTACGACCTGCCCGAGCTCGAGCGCGAAACAAACGCGCTCTGGGCCGGCATTGCACGCCACTTGCGCAAAGAGGGCATCGACGCGCCCGATCGCCTTGACCGCGACACCGAATACGACGCCCAGTGGCTTGAGCCCAGCCTGCTTTTCTCGCAGGCCTGCGGCTACGACGTGCTCTACGACCACTCCAGCTACCTGCAAGTCATCGCCACGCCCCGATACGCCGCGCGCGGCTGCGAGGGGGCGTGCTACCGCAGCGCGATTGTCGTGCGCGAAAACGGCCATGCGCCGGGCATCGCCGAATTGAAAGGCAAGCGCGCGGTGGTTAACGACGCGACGTCGCACAGCGGCACCAACGCGCTTAGGGCTATGGTTGCGCCGCACGCCAAAGGTGGCCGGTTCTTCAGCGAAGTCAAAGTCAGCGGGGCCCACACGGAAAGCCTGGCGATGCTGGCGTGCAACGAAGCGGACGTCGCATGTATCGACTTGGTCGTATGGGACCTGTGCGAACGCGCGAGGCCCGCAGCGCTCAAGGGCCTGAGGAAGCTAGCCGAAACAGAAAAAGCCCCCGCGCCACCGTTCGTGACGGCGCGTAACACGTCGCCGGAAATGCTCAAACGACTGCGCATGGCCCTGTTCAACGCCATGGCGGATGCATCGCTCACAAGTGCAAGGGAGGCGCTCCTGCTCGACGGCGTCGAGTTGCTGCCCCCAAGCGCCTACAACGAACTCTGGCTCTTCGAAGACATCGCGCGGCAACACAGCTATTTCGAGCTGCCCGCGCCCCGGACATCGCCGCTCTCGCGAGTTCCGTAACGACGGGCTCACGCAGAGGCGCGGAGACGCGGAGAAATGCAGAACCTAGAGAAACTCTCAGACTAAGAGCCTATCCGAAAATACCGGCGCATTTGTAAGTAATCCATGCGCAGGAGAAGTGAAGCAGGGCGAGATAGTTTGAGGCTTTCTTTTCCCAGCGGGTGAGGATGCGGCGGAAGCGGTTCATCC
>JADLFN010000037.1 GCA_020845475.1 Planctomycetota bacterium | reverse complement strand
GCGCGCGGTTCACCCCCGCGTGTGCGGGGAAGACTCTTTGACAATCTGTTCCTGTGTCCCGGTCACGGTTCACCCCCGCGTGTGCGGGGAAGACTTCTTCGTAGTCTGCTAGTTCATTGATAGCTGCGGTTCACCCCCGCGTGTGCGGGGAAGACGTTCATCAAACCACGTAAGCCAGGCCTTTATGGCGGTTCACCCCCGCGTGTGCGGGGAAGACTCCAGCCGATTGAACCATGTCGTTGGAGTGACCACAACTTCCAGTATGTCAGTTATCAAAGAGCAGTTATTCTTCGCCAGTTGGCGTCATTACCAGCGGCAGCCCGTCGAACTCGACGAAGCTGCGTTTCAACGTTCCATGCTGCTTGTAGTCGAAGCCGCAGGAGGTGCGGGCGGTCCAAACCATCAACACGCTTCCTCCCTTACATTTCTGCAGCGCCTTCTCCCAGAGCTTCTCCCTCACCCGGCTCGTCGGGTTCCCGAGGAAAACCCCACTCCTGGGCTCGATCAGCCAGCGAGATAACTCGCCCTTCAGGGTCGTCGGCACTCTCTCCAAGATCATCACCAGCACCAAGCACCTCCTGTATGTCGGGCAGCAGCCGATCCATCAGCCGGAATTCGGCAAAGGCTTCGCGGCAGGCCGTGCGCACGGCGCGCTCTAGCGGCTCTGCTTTGCGCGCGACCACTTCAAACGCAACTCTCACCGTGAGATCGACTTTGTACAGGTCCGCGACGTCGTAAACGAAACTCAGCATCTTTCCAGTGTGAATGAAACCCAGCCCGGCGGAGTAACCCGCCGCGACGATAGCCGCGTGGCAGACCCCGTTGAGACAAGCGTTGGCGGTGGACACAGCGCGATTGATCGGGTCGGAGTAGTCCCAGTTCCCGGGATCGTAATTCCGGCCCGTCCAAGGTACGGCAAAACGGGCAGCGTACTGGGCGTAGGCCGCGCGCACTCGGTGGCCCTCCATGCCGCGCAATTGTTCGATGGTGGTAGTTTCGGGAGGCTTAGTTGCAAAGCGAAAGCGGTACATGCGCCGGGCGACTTCTTCGCGGCTGGCCATGTCGGAGACCAATGCGGCTTGGCGGATCAGGCGCCGCGCGCTGTGCGTCGCACCGGTAGAGTGCGCGTAAAGACGCACGCCGTCCTGGCCAGTCCACGCGAGCAGGCATGCGTTCTGCGAGAGGGCCTTTGCAGCCGCGTGCGTGACCGTGGTGCCGGGACCAAGCATGACGATCGAGAGCTGGTCGATGGGTACGGGAACTCTCCCCTGCTCGTTTTCGAAAATCAGGCCGGAGTCGTCCTGGTCAAGCCGCCCCATTTCGAGATAGAGGAACGACCAGCGGTCGGCGAATCGAGGAAGATCATGGAGCGTGCGCATCTTTCGGGCCCCCCGTGGTTGGTCAGGCTTCGGACTTCTCTTTCACCGGCCCGACGGACAGCAGGCCGAAGCCGAATCCTTTGGCTGGACCGATGCCAGAAAGCAGCAGGGCGCGGAGCTTTTCCGGGTCCTTGAGGATGAGCCGGCCCGAGTAGGTGACCGACCACCATTGCATTTCGCTTTTGTCGGCCTTGGCGCCCTTGTCGTACTCGCCGCGCGAGGCGTGGGCCCAGCCGGTTTCGATGAAGGGGTGATCGCGCTTCGGGTTGTCGAGCGTCTTCTCGACCAGTGTTGCGGCGCCTTCGAGTTTCTTCCTGAGCCAATTGAGGTGAACTTCGCGCCTGGCCTGCTCGACTTTCTGAGCGTCGCCGGATTTCAAGATTTCGTCGTCGATGCGCAGCCGGTGACGGGTTTTCCTCCCGTTTTCAGTGCGGGTTTCAACGACGTTGGCGCGCAGAATGAACCAGAGTTGGTCGTCGCGCTTTGCCTCGTGCGCGATTTCTCCGGCGCGCAGCACCAGTTTGTCATCGCTGGCGTCGAAGTTCACCTCGCGCACCTGCGGCGGTGCGGCCAGCAGAAAATCTGCGTTTCCATGAACGGCCTTTTGCTTTCTATCGCTGTCTGTGTTGAGGCCGAAGGCGTAGTCCCAGTCCGGGCGCGCGGCGGACTGCACGAGGATGACCGGCTTCCGCACTGAGCCAAGGACGGGGTTGCCCGACTTCCTCTTTGACTTCCAGCGCACGCCCGGCTTCCGCACTGAGCCAAGGACGGGGTAGTCGATGCGATACAGGAAGCCGCGCTCGCCGTTGCGCGGGGTGTGGACGTCACCGGGCTCGTCTTCGGTCGTGGCGAAGGCATCGGGCCCTGATGGGGGCTGAAAGGGTTTGCAGTATTCGGCGAAGCGCTCGGTTTCGCTTCTGCCGGCGAGCGCCTTGTCCTTGTCGGGAAATGCCATGCAAAGGCGCTGGTGAACACGGTAGAGGTTGCGCAGCCACGAGCGCGTGCGCTGCCAATCGACTCGATCAGGGTTGTCGCCCGTGTTGATGAGCAGGTGGGAGTGGTACATGGCTATTGGGCCTCCTCGGCGTTGATTTCTTCAAGCGCTCGTCTGTCGTATTCCGGCGCGCGGGCGAGGGCGCGGCGCCGGCCCTCGACGCTGCGGAATTCCCTGATCTCGTCGCGCTTGGCGATGATCTGGTCGCGCCACTTGGGATCTTTGGGATCGATGCGGTCCAGCGTCATGCCAAGGCCATACTCAAGCATGGTGCAGGCGTCGTGGCAGAGACGGCAGAGTGAAGCGAGCTCCTTGTCGACGTCCTCGTTGCCCCCCGCATTGCGGTAGCTGATGTGCTGGACAGTGTTGGCGGGCTGCTTGCAGAAGACGCAGAGGCCGTGATCGCCTGCCAGGCGCTGTTTGCGCTTCTCCTTCCACTCGTTGCTTGTGTAGTTGGCGCGGCGGCGCTCCGGACGGCCAACGCGATTGAAGACCGCCTCGCCCACGACCACGTCTTTGTCCTTGCCAACCGAGAGACTGGCGCGGGTGACGAAGCGGGCCTGATGAACAGGGGCGACACCGGTGTAGGCCACGGGCACGTCGTACCAGACTTCGGCGTCGTCGGGCGCTTCGGGCTGTGTCTCGGTGGGCCGCCACTCAAGGATGCAGGCGAGTTCGTTTGGCGGGGTATCGAGGTTCTGGATGCGCGGCTGCCAGGGGATGCTTTTCAGTGCTTCCTCCAGTGTGATGCCTTGTTCTATGTGCGGTTTGCCATCCTTGAGGACCAGCGGCGGCACGGAGGGCGGGCAGGACTTGCGACCGAGAAACACCGGCCACCGGGGTTTGGCGAGCGCACTCACAACCTCGCCGACCAGTTGCTCGTCGCCTTGAAGGGCAACAAGAAAGCTGGCATCGGCCAGGTACTCGCGGCGGGTGATGAGGGTACCCTGCGCGCCGGCCTTGACGCCGCCTGCGGCCGTCGTGAGGCCGATGCCCGCGCCGACGGTGTGGTAATCCCACCAGAGGATGCCGGGGCGGTCGATACGCACGCCCATGCGCAGGGCGTTGAGCCTCGCGTAGCAATCGCGGACTTTGTCTCGGGGCGTGCCCATGGCGCAGGCGATCAAGCCGAGAATGCCGGACTTGGTGGGCGCCTCCATCGTACGGCGGATGACGAACTTGCTGGTGTCGCCCCAGGCCTGCAAGGGCCCCTCCAGCCGCAGGAACAGCGTGTGGAGGTCGGACATCACTTGGCCTCCGCGAGGGTCTCATTGACGGCGGCCATGACGGCCTCGACGAAATTGTCGAAGTTGCCTTCCGGCGTGACATGCTTGCTGCCCTCCGGTGCGTCATCCATGATTGCGGGTTCCAACTTGAAACGATTGTTGGGCGAGAAGAAGAAGCGCCTGGCCTTGATGCCATAGCCCGTGATGAGATCGTTGGCGTAACTGGCAAGTTTGGCGATGCTTTCACCGATCAGGCCGCGGTCGGGCTTTTCGGAAACGGGGTCGGCGAAGGCGTTGGCGTAGCTGACGGGTGTCTTGTTCTGCTTGACCTCAGCGAGGATGGCGTCAGGGAAGTTGAAGGCGGCAAAGGAATGTTGCTTGCCTGAGGGGTTGGCTTTGGCGGCGGCTTCGAGGAAGCATTTGACTGTCTTGTGGGCGAGATCTTTGTCGCCGCCCAGGTTATTGGCGAGTTGGTCGAAGTCGATGGCGAAGTGCTTGTAGAAACAGGCAGAATTGAACATTGCTTCGTTAACGTGACCCGCGCCGGCATCCTGGCCGGGCACGTCGTCAGCGGCCGTGAAGTAGTCCACTTCGTTGATAACGGCGTGGGTTGAGATGGCGTGTGCGGCAGAGAGCGCAGCTTCAACGGTGAACTGCCCCTTAAGGTCAGCAAACGGCCCCTTGGCATCGAACTCGGTCATGCGACCGCACAGTGCGATATCCGGAACGTGAATGGCCTTTTCGCCCACGCACTTACCGATGATGTTGGCGAACTGTGCTCCGAGGTCTCCGCCGGACTTGACGGCGGCCCCCATCTCGCGGATCGCCGACTGCGGAAGGAAGAAGAGGATGTCTGAAGTGTCTTCGTCCTTCATGCCGATGCCAGCCTCTTTGAACACCTTCTCGATGGCCTTTCTGTGAGCTTCCGAGGGCTGACCACCGGCGGCTGCGACCTTTGCAATCTCGGGAACTAAGCGCCGGGTACGGACGCCGCCATCCTTCTCCAGCGCGGCAGCGAACTCCGGGCTGCGGCGGATACTGCGTTTGAGGCACTGGCTGGAGATGCGGGCGCGGGTGACGCCGCCGAAGACGCAGGTCTTGGGCGCGCCCAGGTCGTCGCGGTTCAGGTTTGCGGGGCTGTGGTTCTGAATCTTGTGGATTTCGATCAGCACGGCTTGTTCTCCTTTGTTCAGGTCCGGTTACGGGTTGATAGTTTGAGCTTGAGCGGCGGGCGTTGCTTCGGCTTCTTGGGCGGTGTCGTCGCGTTGGTTCAGGTAGTGCTCGGCCCACTCGTCGCGGATGTCACGGACGTCGGCCTCGCGGTCGTCCTCGCTCAAATAGCGCTTCTCGAAGCGCTCCCATTGCCAGAGGTCATCCAGCAGTTGCGCCCAGTCGAGGCCCTGCTCTTGTTTCTTGCCCACGGCCGCACGTACGACGCCCAGAGCCCAGTCCAGGTGCGGCTCGATGGTGTCCAGCGTGGCACACAGCAGCGCGTCGAAGCGGTTTCGAAAACGCTCCAAGTCTTGGTTGCCGCCGTGATCGCGCCGCTCAATGCGGCCAAGAATCGTGGCCAGCCGCGGGGCCGGGTCGTGCCTATGCTCGCGGCGCTTGTGGGGAATCGGCCGGGCGCAGAAGAGTTTGGCGACGAGCCAACTGGTTTCGCGGCTGGGAGCGCGCTGATCTTTCTCGCGCAGCGGCCACCAAAGGCCAGTGAACAGGTCAAAGCCCGCCAGCGATTGATGCAGCGGCTTACCCAGATGACGGCGCAAGAGTGAACGCTCGCCAGCTTTGAGGTTTTCCAGCTTGTTGATGAAGGCTTCCGTCGAGGTCACCGCTTGCCTCCCTTCTTGCCAGTGCCCTTCGGTTTCTCGGCCCTGGTTTGCGTTGCCCCACCCTCACCCGCCGACGCCGGCTTGTGGGCTTCGTTCACGATTTCATTGATCCTCTGATTGAGGTCGCCCCTGGCGCGATCCTTCGCGATGCGCCGACGCAATGGCGATCCCTTGGCGGTAGCGTCCACGACCTGCTCTACCACAGGCTGGTAAATGTCGCGCAACAACATCTTGACGGATTGGGTGTCTGGCTGGCTTGCCGGCGGCAGGTTGGCCACCACGGTTTGCACCTGCTTCTCTGCCTCAGGGGTAAGCAACGCAGCGGCCGCATTGATTTCAGGGTGATCGTCCTTGCCGGTTTTTTCGTTGGGGGTGCTTGCCTTGACCGTCGCGCGCAAGCGTCCGAGAACGTCCTTTGTAAGGCCAACTTGCTTCATATCTGATCCTGCACCTGGCCGCACCCGGATGGTCTCAACATGCTTCAAAAGGGCCTGATTGGAGCCAAGAACGACAACATTGAATTCAGCACGATTCGGTGGGTTCGTGCCGAGTCGTTCCACCACGCCCTGTGAGAGGTCTCTCCAAAGAACAGCCGCCCGGTCTATCGGATCATTCGGGCTGGGGTGGGCAATGAGAACCTTCTCCGGCTCGCCCTTCTTCCGTTGACGTTTAACGCGAACGAGGTGCGGGTCGTCTTCCCAAGGCTTATCGGATAGTCGCTTCCAGCCCGGCTGAAAGCGGATCTCTCGTACCAATCCGCCTTCCCTTGCTCCGCAATAGGCGCATGGCTTGCCATCGTTATCGCTCGGCACACTCAGGACTACCCGGCGTGAGCGCCATGTGAGGCCGCTAAGCGGGCCGAGCGAGTTTGGGACTTTGCTCGAGTCCCAGATTGGCACGTCACTCGGGGTCCCAACGATGCGATTCAGCGACGCTTGAAGGCACACAAGGAGCGAATCGCAAACGTCAAGCGAGTAAGCAGGAGTGTTGCCGTTGGGGGACGCGGTCATACTTTGTCCCGCACCCTTGGTTCCTGCTGTGGCGTAACATGGCCACCGTACAAGCCCCAAAGCGCAACATGCCGGACACAAGCCGGCCTTGAAGTCGTTGCTATGCAGAAAGTGATTCAGCGCCGAGCCGGAGGGAATGTCATGAACCAGTTCGGTCGCCGCATTGGCCTTACTGTCTTGGACGCCAACGTCCTGCATGAATGGATAGTTGCAATCAAAGAGATCAAACTTGCCCTCGTGCTCGGTGAGGCTGCCAAGCCAATCCTCGGGGATGCCGAGCACTTTGGGATCGGCATCCATAAGTCTTCCAAGCGCTTCTTTCGCCTCGGCCTTGCACCAAAGCAGCACGGCCAGCAGAAATCGCAGCAGCGCCACGTTGTCCATGGGGTTCGTTGCCGCAATCTGCCTGATCTTGCCGGCGTTTGTCAGCGCAGTCTTGATGCCCACACGTTCAGCCCGCCCGCCCCGCCAGAGAACGGGGATCCATGGCTCACCGAGCAAGTTGAAGGAGGGTTCTACCGAGATGACGGGCGTGCTTTTCATTTTGCTGTTCCCGCGTTCAGTTTCACGTTTGTCGTTCACGGGCCACCTTTGGAGGTAACCTGCGCCCAAGCATAACACGCCCTGCGACACGACTTCGGGCTCGCGCCCGTGCAAGTCGGCCCGGGGCGAGAGCGTCGCCTCCATGTAATGTCGCAACTGGCAGCGTCAGGTGCTGGAAAACCGGAGCAAAGTTGTTGCCTCTCTGCTTGGAGCGGAGCGCGCATATGTCGGCGAGCGCGCCTCGCTCTCGCTCCGTCGAAATTTCAGGACAGGATACCCGACTAACTCGTGCGCCTGCGTGCCTTTGGGGCATCGCTTGCGAGAAAGGCGCCAGCATTTTCGGCGAGTTGGCGCGCGAGGATGAGGCGTTCGAGCTCCGGTTCAAGTTCTCGGCCCAAGACATAGGTCTTGCGCCTTCTATCCAGAGGATCGAATTTCGGGTCAATCGACAACATGACATGCAATACAGTGTCAGGCGATACGGGCAAAACGCAGCCGGTGGTCATGCAGTAGCCGCCTGTTTCCATAAGCCGCGCCGCGAACAATGTCCCGTTTGGCGTATTCTGGCTGAGGCCCTCGTCAACAATGAAGACGCGGCGTACAGCGATGATGTCAATCAAGTCGACGCCGATTCCTGGATGCGGCGCATGCGCCATCCACATGGAGAAGCGCGCATTGCCGAGCGACTCGCGCACTTCCTGTTCCACTGGCGAAGTATCGGGGCGCAGATCGAGCAGAAGTCGGGCAAGGGCCGTGGCACCACGCCAGGTGTGCCGATGCGCCGCGAAATCCGCGACCATGTAGAGATCGTTTGGTTCGCAGCTTGATAGCCACGACTCGTCGGGAACGCCGATGGATTGGGCGCACTTCCAGATTGCATCCTTCGGCAAGGACTTGATCATGCGCGCGTTTAGTTCGCGCTGCATATTGCGGCGCTCACGGTAGCGGGGAAGGGCTTCGGCAGTGGGAATCGACGGTTCCTGGTCAAGTGGAACGCCCGCAACCGCGTGGGGCTGAATCTCCGAGGTTGGGTCATTCACGAAGAATGGCTCGGGGAACACGTCATGTCGCGTGGCGATGCGCAGCTTCTTGGTGCGCGCTCCGCCTTGCGTTTGGCGGGGGCGATCAAAGGACGCCTTCACGCGCGCGAGTTCGAATTTCTCGGGCGCCCAATCTGGGTTTATCTCGCGCGCCCATTGCTGTCGGTGGCGAGCTTCCTCGTCCAGCTTTTCGGGAGGCGTATTGAAGTTGGCGACAAGTTCCTCGTAGCCCGGAATGCTCCCGGAATCCTCCAGGGGAAAAGCCCGCTCACCGCCAAGAAGGCGGCGTTTCAGCCGCTCGGTAAGGAGCGGCGCGCTAAGTACGGTGATTTCGTGCTCCCAGCCGTCTCCGTAGTCATAGACGTAAAAGCACTTGTCTCCGGCTTTCGAGAGGATGCTGTCAAGGCTGACCTGATGCGCCGAGGGACGCGGAGGCCGATCCGAGTACGTATCCCCACCTGCGGCTGCAGGTGCTTCGGCGATAATGCGATCCCAGTCGACACCCTTGGGCGTGTATTCAAAAAACGCGTACAGGTGGTAGTCCTGCCACTCGCACGCCAGCTGAATGGCCGCGTGCAAGTAGGCGAACGTCGCATCTGCACGCAGCAAGAACGACCTCCAAACTTTGGGCCGCACTCCGCGCAGGACAACTTCGATTTCCAGAAAGCGAGGCATCTTGAACAATCCGTCGGGCGAACCGGAGTCTATTGGCCCATGGCGTGCCCGCCAAGTGACGAACCGATACACGTTGAACCCGGCACCCAATTCTTCCTGAAACATAGGTTGGAATTCGGGTGCCGCCGCCTGGCCAATGTTCGGCAGCCGCTTCGTTGGCCGATTCCAACGTTGATCCAGGGCCGCAAGATGTTGATGCGACGAGGTATGCGCCACCCGGCCCGCCATGCAAAAGTGTGCCGTTGCCCTGACGTAGCTAAAATCTTGGCAACATCATGAAAGCCCAAAGATGGCTTGCTGTTCGAAGCCGCGAGGTCAGGCGCGACGAGTGAGCGGCCTGACTCACCACAGGTCGTCTTGGTTGCTAGCGAGCGCTGTGGCGGCCTTTAGCCCGCCACACAGGTTGATAGACTGGTTGACCTTGTTGCGTGTCTCCAACTGTTTACCACGGAGTCGCACATGCCGAGAATTCTCTCTTGCATAGCCTCGCTCAGCATCTGCCTAGTCGCACTGATCGCACTGCTTTGGGTTCATTCGCAGGCGCAGGAATCAGCCAGCGAGCGCAAGGACGACCCGTCGCCGGCCACTGCGCCTGATCATCATGTTGATGGCGTCGATCCCGCTCTTTGCGACATCGCCGAACTGGCGCGGCTAGGCAACGATTGGCACGCCAAGGCAGTTGAACGCGGCATCACGACTGAAGCCGAGCGCGTGCTGGTGCAAGTCGACGCCAACCTGCGCACAAACGTTTACGACTGCAGCGTGCAACTCCGCGAACCCTACCGTTATTCCGCGGAGATGCTTGCCGACATGCGCGCGGCTTTTCCTACATTGACTTACATTGACATGGGTGTGGACACGCGCTTCCGCGCCTGGGTTTCGCCGCTCGACATTCCGGCGCTGCAACTGTTCCTCGTAGCCGCGCAGCCGGAAAACGTGATCAACGCCTATTACCCCAACGCCCTGTGCTATGGCAGCATCAACAGCGAAGGCCCCAACGCCATGGGCGTGAGCGCGTACCCCGCGCCCATTCCCACAGGCAGCGGCGTGAAGGTTGGCATCGTTGACAACGGGTTTGCCGGCGCGAGCACCACGGCGGCGGCGGAAGTCGGCTCGTTTACGAGTCCCCAGGGCGCCGTCACCAGCGGCACGGAAGTCCATGGCACGGCCTGCGCCGAAATCGTGCGCGATGCCGCGCCTAATTGCCAGATGCGCCTTTACGCGCTGCCGCTGGGCCTGACTGACGTGCAGGCCGTACAGGACGCCATCACAAACGGGGTGCAGGTCATCAGCCGCTCGCTGGGCGGGCACGGCTACCCCGGTGAAGGCGATGACTGCGATGCCGCGCGACTGGCCAAGCAGAACGGTATTATCTTCTGCAATTCAGCGGGCAACTATGGCGACCGCAAATACTGGGAGCGCCAGAATCCCGCGATTGACGCCAGCCTGTTTGCCGAAGCCTCGCCGGGCGTGGCGCTGAACAAGATTACGACCGGCAGCGCGACGAGTATCTGGATCAGTTACACCAACGAGCAGCCCACGGGCAGCTACGCGCGCTTCCAGGCCATCATCTATGAGGATGCCGGCAGCGGGCCCGTTGCCGTCGCGCAGGGAACGGCGGGGTCGACGCTTCAAAGCGTTGTGTATAATTCTGTGATTTCAACGCGCAGCTATTACGTGGGCATCAAGCGCACGCAGGCTGGAACCGTCGGGCGCATGCGCTGTTTTCTGTTTGCGGGCGGAACACTGACCTATCGCTCGAACGTGGGCTCGATTCCCAACCCCGCGGTGCTGGACAGCGAAGTGATCACCGTGGGTGCGGTGAATTATTCCAGCTACACGGCCTCGGGCTCGCCCACCAGCTACAGCTCGCGCGGCGGCGGCATCTGGAACCTTCCGCTGGATTTCTGCGCGCCCACCGCCTGTTCGACGATTTCTTACGGAACTAGCGGCTTTTCCGGAACATCGTGCTCGTGCCCGAACACGGCGGGCCTGGTGGCGCTGCAGCTTTCGCACGCCTCGTTCGCCAGCGACCCGATCAACACCCTCACGCTCGTAAATCTCGGAGTCGCCGGCTGGGATGTGGACAGCGGCTGGGGCATCGTGAAAGCCCCCACAGGTACGGGCGGAACCGGTTTGAATCTGGTGCAGAACAACCCCGTCGCCGTGCCCGGCACGCCCACGAATCTCACGATCACGCCGCAGACCTACTTCTGGAATGCGGTTGGAATTTCCTCCGCTTCAAGTTCGAACTGGAACCTCACAATGGGGACCGGCTCCGCCAGCGGCGTTGCTGGCGTGTGTGATTTCCTCGTGGCCAACGGGAACCTTGGCAGCGTCTCCAACACCGGCAGCGCCACGCGCGCCAGCGGCAGCGCCGCCGGTACAGCCGAGCATGCAGGCCTGAGCAGTTTGCAGCCTGGCGGCAGTGAGGTTTTCCTTTTCAATGGTACGCACATCATTCACTTGTGGGAGGTCTACATCCAGACGGCGGGCACTTACCCCGTGACGGTCTCGGGCACTTCGAACACCGACTTCAAGTGGTATCTGTTTCCGCCGGGCTCCGACAGCGCCTGGAAAGGCGCGGCTTCGGCCAGCTATGGCCCGTACACGGCTAGTGTTACGGCGCAGAACCTGAGTTTCTCAAGCACGGGATATTGGGCGCTCGTGGTGGCGCTGAACAACGGGCAGGGTCCGACGGATGCGATCAACGTGAGTGTGGGCAACCCGCTGCAGATTCCCACGATCACGATTTCAACCAGCGCGCTCAACCTCGGTACAACATCCACGGGCGTGGCGGGCGCAACGCAGGCCTACACCGTAGCCGGCACGTTCCTGTCAGACGACATCACGCTCAACGCGCCGTTGACGGTTGAACTTTCGACCACAGGGCAAGCCGGAACGTTCACCCCGCAACTAGTGCTGCAGCGCTCGGGCACGACGGTGCTCACGACCACAATCTATGCGCGCATCGCGGCGTCGGCGGCGCAAGGCTCCATCAGCGGCGCGATTGCCCACACCAGCACCGGTACCACCACGCGCAATATCACGCTCTCCGGCACCGTGTTGCCACCGGCTGTGCCTGCGATCAACGTGAGCCCGGCCACACTTGATCTCGGCGCCTCCACGCAAGGAAGCGCGGGAGCGGCTTTCGGTTACACCCTCAGCGGAACAAACCTGACGGCGGATATCACCGTCACGCCGCCCACCGGGGTCGAAGTCTCGCTCAGCCAAAGCAGCGGCTACACCACGTCGCTCAATGTTGCGCGAAGCGGCACCTCCGTGCCCAACACATTGATCTACGCCAGAATCAGCGCCGCTGCGACAACCGGCGCCATCAGCGGCAACATCACGCACGCGAGCAGCGGCGCGACGACGAAGAACGTGGCGGTTACGGGGACGGTTGTGGCACCGGGAACCGGTTTGATTGTTCTCTCGACGTCCGTTCTGGACCTGGGTACGACAAGCCCCAACTTCTTCAGCGGCACTCCCTACCATTACTGGGTTGAAGGCTCAGGCCTGGTTGCAGACATCTCAATCACGGCGCCAAGTGGAGTTCAATTGTCTACGGTCGCAGATCCTCAATGGACGACCACTAAGACCCTTGCACGCACCGGCGCCACAGTGGCACCAACGCGAGTAAACATCCGGATTGTCTCCCTGTTCAGTTTTGTGGGCACGATCAGCGGCAATGTCGCGCATGCAAGCACGGGCGCCGCCACCAAGAACCTCGCTGTTAACGGGGAGTCCCTGTCCAATACCTCTCCCAACATTGTGTTTACTCCCGTTGGCGGTCGCTCTCCGCTCGCACTCGGGACGAGGCAATTCGGTTCAGCAAACCCAGCCAATGCTTTTGACTGCCTTTCGGCGAATCTGTCCCAGGACGTCGTGCTGGTATGTCCGCCCGGGCTGGAGGTTTCAGCCTCCGGGTACGATTGGGATTTCCATGCGCAACTGAGCATCACTCGAAATCAGACCATTTATGTAACCATCCGAATTCAGCGAGATGCGGCGGTGGGTTCCGTGGACGGGGTTCTCACGGCTGCCAGCCCGGGGGCACCTACCGCGCGCCTTTTCATAGAGGGCCTGGTCACCACGCCAACGGGACCGACTCTGGCGCTTTCGCAAGCCAGCCTGTCACTAAATGATACCGACGAAGGCGTCGCCGGCATCGCGCGAACTTATCGCGTAGCGGGAGCCGCTCTTACAGGCGACATCACTGTCACTCCTCCTGCAGATGTAGAACTCTCAAGAACCGGAATCTTCGGCTCCTACAGTTCCATCCTGACCCTGTCAGCCAGCGGCGGCGTTGTTCCCTCCATGATTATCTATGCGCGTATCAAGGCCAGCGCCAGCACGGGCGGAAGCGGCATCCGGAGCATCACAGGCAACATTGCGCACGTCGCGTCCGGAGCAGCTTCGCTGAACGTCTCGGCGAACGGAACATTGCGCAACAACTCCATGTGGGCGTTGGTGCTTTCCAACTACAGCCTCGCATTGGGGAATTCTCCCGTAGGTCAAGTTGGCACCGATCTCACCTACACCGTTGATAAGACAGCGGCCACTGCATCCGGCCAAGTCAGCATTGTGGCGCCACCGGAACTCGAAGTGGCAATTCAGTTCACCGGCTTCCCGGTTGGGACCTATGGATCTACGGCGCTCAACACGCCGCCTTTTACAGTTCATGTTCGCGCCCGAGCCACCGCCCGTGAGGGACAGTACGCCGGCTCCATTCGCCACGCATTGTTTGGCTGCAATGACGCGTTCGTGGAAGTCTCCGGCGAAATTGTGCCAGCAACAACGCCCACGGTTTTCCTTGAGCCTCCGATCCTTGTTCACACCTTGACTTCCCAGCAGGGCGCTCCCTCGGCACCGTGTACGTTTTCGGTACGCGGATATGCGCTCAGCAATGACTTGATCATTACGCCTCCCGCGGGCCTCGAACTCTCCACTAACGCCACAACTTATGTCAGCCCGTTAGCGTTGACGCCTACCACCGGCGCGATCGCGTTGACGCAGGTTTACTGCCGCGTTGCTGCCACGGCCGCGACCGGGACGTTTTCAGCGCAGATTGCGCATGCCAGTGTAGGGGCTACAACTTTGACCATGACCGTCCAATGGCGCGTCTTTGCCACGGAATCCGTTTTCTGCAGCACCAGCCATGTAAGTCTGCCAACAACCGTTTCCGGTGTTCCCAGTACTGCCGTTACTTTCACGGTAAGCGCGGTCAACTGCCCGACCCGCCTTGACATCAACGGTTCGGCAGTCGCCCAAGTTTCGCTGGACGGCGTCAATTTCTTCAACGGCGTGCAATCAGCCTATTCGACCGGAGGGGTGGTTCCACCCACTACCGTATACATGCGCTTTAGCCAGTCGACGGCATCGCTCTTTGGCCCGCAGACGCCTGCGGACCTGATTATCGCCGGCAACGCCGTATCTCTGAGCATCCGTGTTTCCGGCTACATAGTGCTGGCGCCCACGCGCGGCTTTGAAGTGACATCACCGGCAGGCGGCGAAAGCTGGCAGGCCGGGACCTCCCACGCGATCACGTGGAATCACTTCGGGCTCCAGGGCTACTACGTTCATGTCGAACTCTCGGCCGACAGCGGCCAAACCTGGTCTCAGGAGATTGTCCCCTATGTTCCGTTCAGCCCCGGTTCCTACACGTGGAACATCCCATCTACGATGCCCGCCGGGGTGAGTTATCGTATTCGCATTCGCGCAGCCGGCTCCTCTCAATATGGCGCATCAGCCGCCAGCTTCACCATCACCGCCGCAGCGCCTCCACTTGTTCAATCCAGCCAACCCTCTTTGAACCTGGGCTCGACGATTCAGGGCACGCCGGGCACTCCGCAAAACTATGTGGCCAGCGGCGACAACCTGGGCACGATTCCCATTACCATCACTCCGCCTTCGGGCGTGGAGATTCGCAATGCTTCCGCTGCCGGCACTTTCTCCAGCAATGCCATTCTCTTGATGCCTTCTAACGGCAGCGTGCCCGCCACGAACATTGAGGTGCGCATAGCCGCGTCGGCGTCTATCGGGCAGCCGTTCAATGATCTCGTGCAGACCAGCGGCGTGGGCACGCTCAACATCACGCTCAGCGGCACGGTCAACCCGCCGCCGCCGGGCATTTCAGTTTTCCCGGGCTCTCTGAACCTGGGTACCACCACGCAGGGCATCGCGGGCGCTCCCCAGAGTTGGCAGGTCACGGGCGCCAACCTCACGGCCAATATCACGGTGACGCCGCCGGCCGGGGTGGAAATCCGCAACACGGCGGGTGGCACATTCAGTGCCGCCGCGCTGGATCTCGTGCCCGTTTCGGGAAGTGTTTCGGCAACGCTTGAAGCGCGCATCGCGGCCTCGGCCACGGCCGCGCAGAGCTTCGGCGATATCACGCACGTCAGCGCCAGCGCGAACCAGAACCTCACTCTCTCGGGCACGGTGCTGCCACCACCTTCGCTCAATGCCACGCCGAATTCGATCAACCTGGGTACAACGACCACCGGCACGGCGGGCACAACACTGGGCGCCTATTCGATCAGCGGCAGCAACCTTGCGGCCGCGGTCACCGTCACGCCGCCTGCGGGTGTCGAAATTCGCGACGCCTCGGGCGGCACGTTCTCCGCTTCGCCGCTAATCCTGAACCCGTCGGCGGGTAGCGTGAACGTGAACATCGAAGCGCGCATCGCGGCTACGGCCGTAGCCTCGCAGAGTTTTGGCGATATCACGCACGTCAGCAGCAGCGCCAGCCAGAACGTAACCGTCAGCGGGACAGTGCTTGCGCAACCAGTTCTAAACACGACACCCGGCAGCGTGGACCTGGGCACAACGGTTGAAGGCACGGCGGGAGTGACCATCGACAGTTACGCGATTGCGGGCTCCAATCTGCAATCCAACGTCACCGTCACGCCGCCCGCAGGTGTGGAAATCCGCGACGCGGCTGGCGGCAGTTTTGCCGGCACAGCGCTGGTATTCGTGCCGTCATCAGGCAGCGTCAATGTGACTATCGAAGTGCGCATCGCGGCCACCGCCACTGCGGGCCAATCCTTCGGCGTGATTGCCAATAGCGCAGGTAGTGTAGGCTCAAGCGTGACGATCACGGCCACCGTCACGCCAGTGGTGCCCGTGCTCAATGTGGTGCCCAACGCCATTAACCTGGGCTCTACGCTCGCAGGCACAGCAGGCGCGGCTTTCACCTACGACGTAAGCGGAAGCAACCTGACGGCGCCCGTTACGGTAACGCCGCCCCCGGGCGCGGAAATTCGCGAACTCCCCGCCGGCGTGTTTAGCCAGACAGCGCTGACATTGACGCCCGTTGGCGGAACGCTGTCAACGACGACAATCGAAGTACGAATCGCCGCCACAGCCCTGGCCGGCCAGACGTTTGGCTCGATCACACACGTCAGCGGAGCAACGATAGCCAACGTGGCATTGTCGGGCACAGTCACAAGCCCCGGCGGCGGAGGCGGCGGAGGCGGCGCCGATGAGAGTGGAGGCTGCACCACCCGTGCAGAGAGTCCCGGCTTCCTTCTGTGCCTTTCCGCCACACTCCTCATACTTCTGGCAAGGCTGGGAACGCGATCACGTGAGACGTCCTGAATTACGGATTACCTGTTCATGTATGCAGAACGGCGTTGGTTGAGACCCTTCAATTGCGCAACATCTTCGGACGGTAAATGGGGCTTGGGCGCGTTGCAATTCGGCTTCTGCCCCCCCACGCATGTTCTTCCTAATCGCAGGTCTACCGTGCTGTTGAGTTTTGCGACGGCATTACTTTGTCTCAGGGCCTGCTTTTTCGAACATCGCACGATGTCGCGCCTGAAACTAGACTGCGCGCCATGATCTCCGTGACAGGGAAAGTCATCGGCAAGAAGAAGCCGCTCTTTGCCGACTTCGGCGTTGACCTGCCGCCCCAATTCGAACGAGGCGATGGCGGCGTCACGCTGCGTGACGTGCTCGATAAAATCGTGCGCGCCCAGGTAGCCGCGTTCAAGCAGCGCCAGCAGGATCGTCAATTTATCCGCGCGCTCACCGAAAAGCAGATCGAGCAACAAGCGGCGCGCGGCAAGGTCGAAAGCGGCCAGAGCGAAATCAAGCCCCAGGAAGTCGACGAAGAGCAGGCCGTAGGCGCGGCCCTGCAAGCCTTCGAAGATGGGCTGTATCTCGTAATCCTCGACGGTGAAGAACAACAGTATCTCGACAAGCAGGTCTACTTGAAACCCGAAAGCAAGATCACCTTCGTAAGACTAACCATGCTCGCAGGAGCCTGACATGCCGCTGACTCCGGAAGCTGCCAAGCAGCGACTTGCGGAAATACATGTTGTTGATTGGGAAGCCCAAGCGCTCAAGCGAGTGGTAAGCCTTCCCACCGAACTCGGGCAGACAGTCCTGCATGCCCTGAATGAACGTGGCGAAGAACGGCGCAAAGTGTCTTGGGAACAGCGCAAAGTCGATGAGTCGGAGGCGGCGCAAAAACTGGACGCAATGAACGCCGGGGAACGGAGAAAGGCCTTCGCGGCCATCTTCCCGCACTTGCATGGCGAAGTAGAGGGCTGCTGGAACTTCCTCAAATTGTTCCCGTACCAGGAGCAGCACAACCGCAGGCCTTTTCGCGCGCCGCAAGACGGCAAGATCACGGCGTCTAGAAGGGCGAACTGGCTGCAAAGCCTGCAACGCACAGTGAAAGGGTACGACAAAGACATCGCATGGTTTGCCGCTTGGGCGGAGCATGTGGAGGGCGCATATCCGTTGGGGACGCTCTTTGCTTCTGTCATTGATTCGGGTGGGAAAACGGGCGACGAAGTCTTTAACATTCTTTGTGCGTCAGCCAAAGGGGAACACGAAATCGGCCGTATGGGTCGCCACGTCACACGGGCATTGCTCAGTGCAAGCCGTGAAGATGGCTGGGAGTTCGTGGAGAAGATGCTGCTCGCTGCCCAGCGCGAAGAAGGCTTGCGCCAGGCCATTCTTGAAACCGTCGACGAGGCTCATCCGCGCGCCTTCCGCCGCATGCTCGGCGTGATCATGGAGAACGACCTCGCCCGATTCTCCAGCGTGGTGCGCGCGGCCAACGTGTGGTTCGGGCTGGCGTGGGACAGTGTCAGTGTCAAGGTTGTCAACGCCACTTTTGAGCGCGTGATACGTTTTCTCGATGATCCAGCCGCTCGCGCGGCGGCACTGAAGGGCAATGATTGGGAGGATTTCTATTTTGCCGCCTGGTGCGAAGCATTTGAAGATGCCCCGCACGTGGTTCCACTGCTCGACAGGGCGCTGTCACATAAGCGTGTCGAAATGCGCTACACGGCACTGTACCTGGCGCTCCAGCTTCAGCTTGACGCGGCATTGCCCATATTCACACGGGCCCTGGATGACGAAGACATGCGCGTAGCCGACCGCGCGCTTTCGGTAATGCACGTTTACGGCCTGAACAAACCCCTCACGCAGGACCTCTTCGAACGGATCGAGCACCAGTTCAAGCGTTGGACCGACACCAAGAACCCTTCCAAGCCGGTCACTTGGCCATGGACGACGCACCGGTTCGAACGCAAAGAATTGGCCAGCGCCCTGCTACCCGCGCTTGGTGAACGGCCCGCGACGCGGCTTTTGCCATTTATCGACGAAATGGCGCAGGACGACCGCGCCAAGGCTTGCAATGTCCTTTCAAAGGGCGGCGAAGCCGACGCGAAGGTCCGCGAACTCATCCTCAAACTCGTCGGCGATCCCGGAAGCAATGTGCGGGAAGCCGCGCTGAAGTCACTTGAGAACTGGACCATAGGCGAAAGTGACGTTGAGCGTCTCGAACACCTGCTTGCACGCAAGACCAACGACCTGCGCCGCGCCCTTCTCACGTTGCTCTCCAAGCGGGACGATACGGCTGTACTGGCCAGCGCGGGGCGGCTGTTGGCACGCGGCGAGGCGGAGCGGTTGGCCGGTCTTGAATTGCTTCGCATGCTGGCCGAGCAAAAACGCAGTTTGACAGAATGCGCCAAGGCTGCGGCAGAGTTCAAAGCCAAACGCAAGCGGCTTTCGACCGAGGAGGCGGGCCAGCTCGAGGCCATCGAGTCCGCGGGAGGGGACAAGCCAACGCTCGACAATGCGCTCGGGCTTTGTGATCGCGCGAAACTGGCCAAGCCGCCAGTGCCTAGAAACCTCGGCGTAACGCTGATGACGCCGACGGCTGAGCGGCTGTTGTTGGCATTGGATGAACTCGTCCATGAACATCGCAACGACGTCGTGTCGGCCAAGGAATACTCCGGGTCCAAGGAATACATACAGGTTCCGCTGGGCACGCTGGGTTGGCGTTTTCCTTCACCCCCTTTTGAGAGTGCAAAATTCGAGAAGGCCCTCGCCGAGCTGCCGTTGCGCGAGCTCTGGTTTGACTGGTGGAAGAACCGGCCCGCCGGATTGCGCGACCCCGACGGCTATGAGTTGGAGCGCGCTCAAGTATTGGTGCAGCGTTATTGGGACCAGCCCTACCAGAAAACAGAAGCGGCGGCGCAGTTTCGTGCCAAGATGCTGCCTAAGATCCTCGGGCGCGCAGATCAGATCCAGCTTCGTTACAGGGAAATCATCGAGGACCTGGTCGAGTGGCTTTGGTGCCTGGACCGCCCCGCCGGAGTAGTTGATTGGCTCTTGGACGCGGCGGAGACAAACCTAGCGCTTTGCGCCGACGGACCGCATTACTTCGGCCAAGGTGTTCAGCGTTACAACGAACCCGAGCCTGACTGGCGCAAACAAGGCGTTCTGACCTCCTGGATTGACGCCGCAGAATCGAACTTCCACTGGCAAGAATTATCTTGGACCCCCGCTCAACAGCTGAGGCTGTTTGGGCTGCAACTCGCACTTGGCCACATGGGCAGCTTCCGCAGGCCGGCGCTAAAGGCCTTCCTCCTCGCGAGCAGGAACGCCTTGGCTTCAGATCACGACATTTACGATGCATTTCTGGGTACGCGTTTTGGCGACAACAGTTTTGGCGAACTCGATGCGCTATGCGGGCGCAAGCCCAAATTGAATTGGCTGGGACTCACTGAAATTCCGCCGGATCTACAGGTCATCGCGAACCGCTGCCGCGAGCGCGTGCTCGAAGTTGAGCTAAAACGCGGTGAGCAGCCCACAGCCGCCACACAGCCCGCCAAAGCGCTGCGTTATACGGGGGGATTGGATGTTCTGGCGCGAGTAGTTCGCGCGCTTGGCTCGCGGGACATCAAGCGCGGCTCGCGCTGGGGCGAAGACTCCAATTCCCGCGAGTATGTCCTCTCACAACTGATGCGTAACACTTGGCCACGCGACAAAGACACGCCGCAGGCACTGGCCGCTGCGTTGCCAGTTAAGGAAATCGGCGAGGAGCGCCTGATCGAGGTCGCCATGTTCGCCCCGCACTGGGCGCGTCACGTGGAACACGCGCTCAAATGGCCGGGGCTGACCGAAGCGGTGTGGTGGGTGCACGCGCATACCAAAGACTCCAACTGGAGTGTGGAGGAGGATATCCGCGAAATGTGGAGCGCTCAGATTTCCGAGATGACGGCGCTGTCTGCGCAGGACCTCATGGACGGCGCCGTGGATGTTGAGTGGCATGGGCGCATCCTGAAGTCACTAGGCGTTCATCGCTTCAATGTCGTGCTGGAAACAGCCAAGCTCGCCAGCAGTGGAAGTGGACACGCACGTGCCAAGCTCTTCGCAAACGCAATGCTCGGGAAGGAAAAACGCGCCGACCTGCAAAGCCGTATTGGTAAACGCCAGCAGGATGCTATCCGCGCGCTTGGCTTGCTGCCTCTGACCAAACACTACGAGAAAGAAGTTCTCGACCGTTACAAAGTCATCCAGGAGTTCGTGCGCACCTCGCGACAATTCGGCTCCCAGCGCCAAGCAAGCGAAAAGCGCGCGGCTTCAATTGCCATGGAGAATCTGGCGCGCACGGCCGGCTATGCCGACCCGCTACGGCTGGAATGGGCTATGGAAGCCAAAGCAGTGGCGGATCTCGCCAAAGGGCCGATCAAGCTCAAACGAGGCGACGTTGAAGTTGCGCTCGCGATTGTTGCCGGCGGAGAGCCGGAACTTACCGTCACCAAATCCAGCAAGGAACTCAAGGACATCCCAGCCGCGCTCAAGAAGGACGCGAAAGTTGTCGAACTGCGCGAGCGCAGAACGGAGCTGAAGCGGCAAGCCTCGCGCATGCGCAAGTCGCTCGAGGGCGCGATGGTGCGGGGCGACACGTTCACGGGCGCAGAGTTGAAAACGCTTTTCGAACACCCCGTGCTCGCACCCATGCTCTCACGCCTCGTCCTCGTCGGCGAACATGCCGCCGGTTATCCCGAAAAGCGCGGCCAGCTTTTGCGTAATCACGCCGGGAAGTTGGAGCCCGTCGGCGCCAAAGACAAGCTGCGCATCGCGCACCCCAACGACCTCTACGTGGGCAAGAAGTGGCACTTGTGGC
Source organism: Planctomycetota bacterium (assembly GCA_020845475.1). Lineage (GTDB taxonomy): Bacteria > Planctomycetota > UBA8742 > UBA2392 > UBA2392 > UBA2392. Next base: position 978 of record JADLFN010000037.1, on the reverse strand, counting down.
AGCACGACTGCTTCGCGCGCGAGCTAGTGCAGCCTTTCAAGCAGGTGTTTCGTGAACTCTACCTGCTCACTGATGCTGAAAAGTCGAGCGAGACCTTTACGCGCCGTTACTCCGGCCATCAGGTTCAGCCCAAACAGGCGCTGGCACTTCTCGGTGGGCGCGGCTGGGTCGTGCGCCCCGAGGAAGGCGTCTCAAAGACCTATCACGACGCCGGCGTCACGGCGCACCTCGGCTTCATGGAAGGGTTCTACACGCCCGCGGAAATCGAAGGCCTGACCGTTGAGAACGTCGCGTTTTCGCGCCGGGGAAAAGACGAGCCCGTGAAATTAGAAGACGTGCCGCCGCGCCTATTCAGCGAAGCGATGCGTGACCTCGACCTCGTGGTCAGTGTGGCGCACCGTGGCGGCGTTGATCCCGAGGCTAGCGCCAGCTCTATTGAGATGCGCAGCGCAATCATCCGCGAGACCTGCGAGCTGCTGAAGATCAACAACGTTACCCTCAAAGGCAACTTCGCACTGATCATGGGAAAGCTCGGCGATTACAGCGTCCACTTGGGCAGCGCGATCACACACCGCATGCCCGGCGGAATGTTATTTATCGTGCCTGTGCACGCAGCGCACCGGGGGCGCATCTTCCTGCCATTCGCCGACGAAGACCCCAAAGCGGCCGAAGTGCTAAGCAAGATACTCCTGCTCGCGCGCGACCACGAAATCAAAGATCCAAACATCCTCGACCAGATGAGGTAGGTATCCCGTTTGCAAGATTGCTGAATTGTGTAAGTGAGTTATTGGGCGGAGTAATTGCGTTGTGCGTAAGCGGCGCACGGGTTTCGAGTGCGCACCCATTAATTTGGTTCCTCGCTGACTTCTATGGAAACGGCGGGTAGAGGTTAGCATGAGGGCGTGGACGCTAACCAGATCTTCTCGATTGGCCTTGGGCTTGAATCGCCTTGGCGCATCGTTACCTCTCATCTCGACG
>JADLFN010000036.1 GCA_020845475.1 Planctomycetota bacterium | reverse complement strand
GGCATCACAGGCCGCAATGACACGCAAACGAAGATCCATCGAGTATGGCTTTGGCATAGGTGCCTCCCACCAAAGCCATCGACAAACTACCCAAGGCAACTGAAGATATTCCGTGAAAATGCTCTAGCGCTTGAAATCACCAAGAATGCGTTCGGGTTCCACAGCGCCAAACACCACCGCGTGAAAGTGGTTAGTTCGGACCGACAACGCGTGAAGTAACCACTCGCGAAATGCACACACTTCCTTAATCGCTGAATCCACAACACGAATCAACTTCGCGTTGAAGTACATCGGCGGCTGAACAAGCGCGTTGCCGCGAACTGTCTTCAAGAGCGGAAACGGCATGATGCGCAGTGTCGCGAACTCGTTGCGCTCGTCATCCACTGAGCCACGCTCATCGCCGTGCAGCCACGAGCCGTAGGTCGTTGACGTCAAAAGGTAGGCTTCCGGAATACGCTGGCCCATGTGCGCCCTAGGTTTACACCGTTGTCCACCAAAGCGCGTTTGCTGAGAATGAGGTGGGATCAATTTCCCTGACCCATCGACCAGGTCCAAAGAACTCATCAACCCGGGTGCTATCTATAGAGAATTCATTCTCCTCCCATTTAGTGAACCGTATCCATTGAATTGCGCGCTGATTGTCCTCAATTTGTACTGCTTTCGAATTCAAGAACACCAACGGACCGTGTATCCAAACCACAGCAACTACTCGCCTTTGGCTAATGACAGCGGCCCATTCCTCTCCGGTTCCTTCATCCCAATCAACTACGCTGCCTCGATTAGCTTCCGCGATTGCATTCACTAGGGCCAACATGTTCGACTCAGCCCAGCCGTTGCTGGTTGTGCGCGCTTGTTCAAACGCAGTTGTCACATCCCGTGCCATCAGGGTTTCTTCGTAGGAGTTCCGGGACAACCGCTGCGATGGATGCGCAGTGTTTCGGCCTGCTGTGGCCCCCGCGTTACCGCGGGGGCTCTGATCAAAGCAATGCAATCGCCCGATCAATGCGCCGCATGCTCTCACTGGGTCCGAGCACGAGCATGCTTTCGATCAGTGGCGGGCTGACCTTGGCTCCGGTGATTGCCACGCGTGTCGGTGCGAAGAAATCGCCGATTTTGATGCCCATGGCTTCGGCTTTCTTGCGGCTGGCGTCTTCGAGGGCTTCTTTGGCTCCGGAATGCGCGAAGTCGATGGTTGCCATGACTTCCTTCATGGCGAGCAGGGCCTTCTTGGCGTCGGCGGGTGTGGTTTTCTTGCCGGCGAAGTCTTCGGGTTTGAGCGCGAACTCGTTGACGAAGAACATCGGCACGTAGTCCGCCGCTTCGCTCAGCGTGTGCAGGCGCTCTGCCACAAGCGGCATGATGCGCAAAAACACGTCGCGCTCGTGTTCGTAGCCGCGCATGATGACGGGTGCTAGTTCGGCCAGGTTGCGCGACCAGCGGCGGCGCTTGATTTCGAAGTCTTTGAGGAAGGTGTCCTTGGGCAACTCTTCGTCCGGCAAGTCGGCGAAGTCGCGCTCGCGGCCCATGAGCAGCTTCACGTGGTCATAGATGCGCCGCGCCAGGCCTTCTGCGCTCAACTTGCGCACGTATTCACCGTTGAGCCAGCTCAGCTTTTCGAGGTTGAACACCGGGCCGCCGAGGTTCACCTTGCCGAGGTCGAACTCCGTGAGGAATTCTTCGTAGGTGAAAATCTCGCGGTCGCCGCTCATGGAGAATCCCATCATCGACAGGAAGTTCACCATGGCCTCAGGCAGGAAGCCGGCGTCGCGGTACCAGAGCAGGCTCGTGGGATTCTTGCGCTTACTGATCTTCGATTTGTCTTTGTTGCGCAACAGCGGCATGTGCGCAAACACCGGCTCTTCCCAGCCAAACGCCTTGTAGAGTTCGTGGTGCAGGGGCAGCGAGGAAATCCATTCCTCGGCGCGGATCACATGCGTGATGCCCATGGCGTGGTCGTCAACGATGTTCGCCAGGTGGTACGTGGGGAAGCCGTCGGACTTGAGCAGCACCGCGTCCTGCTGATCGCTCGCCGGAAAACTCACCGTGCCGCGGAATTTATCGGCGATCACGATATCGCCTTCACTCGGCATCTTGAGCCGAACGACACAGGGTTTGCCCTCGCGTTCGTTTTGCGCGACCTGTTCGGGCGTGAGCGAACGGCACAGCCCGTCGTAGCCCTGGTGTTTGGTTTTCTCGGCCGTTTGAATCTTGCGCAGGGCCTCGAGGCGTTCGCTGGTGCAATAGCACCTGTATGCCTTGCCGGCTTTCACGAGCGAATCAGCTGCTTCCTTATACATGGGCAGGCGTTCGCTCTGGCGATACGGCCCCACGGGGCCGCCGACATCGGGGCCTTCGTCGTACACGAGATTGAGCCATCGCAGGGCCGCAAATATTTGCGCTTCGCTGTCGGCCACGTAACGCGTGCGATCGGTGTCCTCGATGCGCAGGATGAACTTGCCGCCGGTCTTGTCTGCCAGCGCGCGATTGAACAGCGCCATGTAAGCGGTGCCCACGTGCGGGTCGCCGGTGGGAGAGGGAGCAATGCGAACGCGTGCGGGTTTTTCGGCCATAGGCGCGCAAGCGTATAAAGAGCCTGCAAGCGCGCCAGTCGGCGGGAAGCGTAATCAGCGTGTCACGAAACCAATCCACAGGCGGGCGGACCTCCCTAACCGGTTACACGCCGTGCAAATCTTTCGCGCCAAAGCTTGCTATGAAAACTGTGTAAAGCCAAACTCTTGGCATAACCACACAACTTTGAAAAGCGTTTGGACTGCTGGGGGCTGGTCGAACGCGGAGAAATGCCATGCAGAAGGCGCTGATCCTGATGATCGCTGTCGTTGGACTGCTCGTGGCTGGCCTGGCCGGGGTGCGAGCCAGCAACAGCGACGATGTCAAACACACTGTCAAGGAGCCCGTGATCGTTGACAAATCCGACCCCGGCCCGCTGCCGGTGCAGGACGAGGTCATTAAACCCATGGGCGATCCCTTCCCGGCGGTGGCTGAATCGACCGTGCCGATGCAGAACGAAACTCCCGCCGCGCTGATTGCGGGAACGCTGGACGCGCGCGCACGCGGCGATAACGCATGGCTGGCGCGCACCTTGGAGAGCACGGCGAAAAAGCCGTCCCTGAGCGTGGAAGACACAAACGTGGCCTGGCGCCAGTTCACTTCGCGCCTGATCAAACCGCTGTGGGACAAGCTGGAAACCGCGTGGAAGGCAGGCGAGTACACCATCAGCGAAGACGGTGACAAGGCCACGATCACGTTCAAAGTCGGCGGCAACCTGGACAGCGTGACTTTGACGCTGATTCGCATTGGCGGCAAGTGGCACCACGCCGGAAGCTGAACCACTTTCTTGCGCCACTCCACTTTCGCCAACCGATTTGAGACATGACCATGAACAAGAACTCGATTGCCCGTATTGCCGCCTGCCTGCTGGCTCTTGCGCTTGGCGCTTTTCCGCTGTTTATGACTTCTTGTGACGGCGGCGGGGGCGGAGGCGGAATCGGCATCGGCGGCGTGACAGGACCGCAACAGCCGGCCTACGACATCCAGATCACCGGCCCTTCAACCAATGGCGCGCAGGTGAACCGCCCGTTTTCGCTGACGCTCAACTTCCTGACGCCCGGCACAGCTACACCCATCAACGTAGCCACGCTCGAGTCGCTGACGGTAACCAAAGCCAGCGGCCCGGGCTCCTTGACGGGCACGCTGCAGCTTCTGGGCAATGGCACGTCTTCTCTGACCTTCAACAACCTGATTCTCGACACTCAAGGCGCCTACACGCTGCAGGTGAACGGCGCGAGGGCCACGGCGCCCGCAGTCTCGGCGACTTTCAACGTCGGCCCCCAGATGGACTTGAAATTCACCGTGCTGCCCACGGGCACCGTTTATCGCCCGCGCACTTTCTCCGTGACCGTCGGAACGGTTGACCCGAGCACGCAGGCGCCGGTCACCCCGACTTCGCCCGTCGACATCACGATTGTGCGCAACCCCGCCTCGGGCACGGGTACACTGGGCGGCACCACCACGCGCACACTAACCGGCGCAAGTTCAATCGCGTTTCCCGGCCTGACCTACAGCGTGAATGAAACGGTTGCGCTGCAGGCCTCCGCCTTCGGGTTCAGTTCGGTTCTATCAAACGCCATCACGTTTGATTCGCTGGTGCTGGCCAACCCCACGTTCTCGGCCAGCCCGCTGATCAACGGCGACTTCTCGATTACGTGCGGCATCAACAGCGCGACGACCGCCACGCCGGTGGCAATCAGCCCCTCGATCTCGGTCAGCGTTGCCGTGGCCAGCGGCGGCGGCACGCTTACGGGCACCACCACGGGCACGAGCAGCGGCAGCAGCGTCACGGTTTCCGGCCTGCGCTACAGCAACGCGGGACCCGCCACCTTCACGATTTCCTCCACTGAAGCGGCCAGCGTCACGACCGGCGCCGCCACGTTTGGTGTGGCGCTGACAGTGACGGCCAGCGGGCCTACCACCGTTACGCCCGGCGGCACGCCCGGCCCATTTGTGTTCAGCGTGCGCGACGGTCAGGCCGCGCTTTACACCGGCGCCGTCAGCCAGCTTGCCTGGGCCCTGATCAACACGGGCACCAGCGCCACGGTGCAAAGCGGCAACGCCACGTTTTCGGGCGGCAACGCCAACGTTGCGCTCTCGGCGATTGCCACGGCGGGCAACTACCGGCTGGATGGCTCCATCACATCGCCCACGGCCACGCCCAACCCTGCGAGCATTACTATTTCGGTTAACAGCTTTACGCAAACGGACGCGCCTGGCCCGTTCCTGGCCTTGAAGTCTGTCCGCGTGGGTAGCCCTTACTCTGACAGCGTCACGTTCGCCTGCCTTGCGGGAACAACCATTGGCACTGCGGGCACGTTTGGCGTTTTGACCGGCAACCTTCCTGCGGGCATCACGCTCAACGATGCAACGGGCGCGCTCTCGGGCACGCCCACGACGGCTGGCGCCAATGCGTTCACACTTTATGCCAAACAATCGGCAACGGTGATTCAGCCGTTGCGCTGCCAGTTGGACGTGTTCAGTGCCAACGAATCCGAGATTCCGGCCACCGCCCCGGATTACCGCGTGACCGGCCCATACTCGATCCAGACATTCACCATCTTGCCCAGTTCCACAGGCACTCCGGTCACCACCGGCTACCTGGACATCACCTACAGCGTCACCTCGACTTACGACAACGTGACTCGCGGAACCACAGCCCGCATCTGGGCCCCGTTGCTTTCTTCGCTGACCGCACCTGCGCCGGTGCTGGTACACCACCACGGCGTGGGCCAGTTCTTCCGCGACTACAATCAACTGGGAAACCACCTTGCCAGTTACGGTATCATCACGATCAGCATCGAGGATGCCCACAGCTTCTTCCCGCCCAATTCAACTCCTGCAACATCGACCTACCGCAGCAATCCAATCAACGACTACAACACGTGGCCCACGGGATACATCGCTGGCATGATGTCTGCGGGCGGCTTCTCTGAAGTGACCATGAATCTGATGGTGCTTCTGAACCAGGCCGCCACGGGGACGATTTCGGGCACGATGCTTTCCGGTTACACCTCGACTGCTACCCTGACCAGTCCGGGTTCTGCGCCGTTCGTGGGAAAGATTGACCCGCTGAAGGTTTTCATGAGCGGGCACTCGCGCGGAGCAGGCGCCACGCAATTCGCCCAGACGCGCTTCCTGTCCAACAAGATCCGCGGGGTGATCCTCTTCTCTCCCTACGACCTGCGGCACAACGCTGTCACGGACAGCGGCGGAGGCCCGTATTCCACAACCGACCCGACTTACAGCAACCCCACCAGCTGGAACTTCTCAATTCCCGCGCTGACCAATGCTATTCCACGTTTGCCGTGCCTCAACTTTGCATACGAGGAGGACGGCGACCTGGTTTATCCGATAGCGGATCAGATCGGAGATCGCGCCGTCGGCCCGATGACCAACGTGACGGTGTTCGGGGCCAATCACAATTATACCTGCGATACCCATGCCAACGAGACTTATGGAACGCCGTATATCACGCGCACGGAACAACAGTTGCGCAACTGGCAGCTCGTGGTTGCGTTCATCAAGCGCTGGACAGATGCCGACGGTCGTTCCCTGGACGGAATCCTGTACACCAACCAGTTCGTCAACGGCTCGACGGCGCGCTCGCACGTGGGAATCACCGCATGGCGCAACATGGCCGAGCGCCTGATGATTGATGACTTTCAGGATGGCAACACCGCCACAAACAGTCTTGGCGGCGCCAACAGCCTGGCCGGCGCTTCGCGCAACGAGGCTTCAGCCTATCCCGCTTTCCAGAACCTCGCCAACATCGGCATCAAGCACAACTTGATTACCCTAGCAACCGGCGCCACCGGCACATACTCGACCCAATTCACGGCTCAGAACGTGAGCGCGCACCGTCGGCTGGCAATGGCTTTTGGCCAGACCACGGTCGTCGGCTACGATTGGGTCACAGTCAGCCTGCGCATCACCGATTCCAGCAGCGCCACTTCAACCGTCGTTGTGTTTGATCGCACCGCTCCCACCACCACCTACCTGCCCGACTTCAACGGGTCGCAGCCCTATTATGACCGTTTTGTGGATCTGCAGGTTCCGCTCACGGCCTTCAGCGGTGTGAACTTCTCCGCCATCACACGCATAGAGATTATTTTACAGTCGGATTCAACGACCGGCGGCACGCGCCAGGTTTACATGGACAACATCCGATTCGAGTAGCAGGCTCAGAGTCAAAGTGAATGACAAGCGCCCGCTAACGCGGGCGCTTTGTTCCGTCTAACCTTCCTGACCGTGAAACCTGACTCTGCCTTAGACCTCGCCGGCGATGGTGCGCGCCAGGTTTTCGCGCGCCTGTTTTTCCAGTTGGCTGCCCCAGGGCGTGTAGTAGATCTGCTTGCGGTCGAGCCAGGTCTTGAAGAAGCCGCTGCGGCCCTGCTTCCAGTCTGCGTCGTTCACATGTGCATACTCTTCGCGGATCAACTGGCCGATCTTGTTGTAGCCTTCCCAGGGCAGCGCCAGTGTCTGCAAGTCGGCGTCGATCACCGCCTTGCTGGCTTCAAGGTGCGGCTCGTGGTGCTTGGTATCAAGCACAATCGCGCGCACGGTTTCAATGCGCGCGCGATCCCAGCCGAGCGCGCTGAGCAGCCGCACCGCAAGTTCGGCGCTTTGCTCCTCGTTGTCGTGGGACTTGGGGTCGTAGATCGCGTCGTGGAACCACACGGCGTAGATTTGCTCGTCGCTGAGCTGGTTGCCTTCGCTCGCGGCCGCCTGCGAGGCGCCTTGCAGCATGTGCGCGATGTGCGTCAGCGTGTGGTAGCGCCGATGGGGCTCCAGGTAACGGCGCGTCAACTCAAGAAGGATTGAATTTGGCATCGCGTCACTGGTGGCCGCGGTCCGTGTGGTGGCGAACGCCGGGCTTGAGCGGTTTTGTGGTCGGCCGCGCGGGCGCGGGGGGCGACAAAGGGGCAGTCGCGCGTTTGCGCTCGGCTATTTCCGCCGCGCCCAGCGGGCGCGTGAAGTTCGCCTCGGCGGGGCGCTGCAAAATAGCGGAATTCAGCGCACGCTTGATGGCGTCTTCGCCGCCCGTGGCGTCGAAGTTCTCGCTCAAGGGGGCAACGGCCGGCTCGCTCGCCCGCGGCGCGCCCTGTGCCTGGCCCACGGGGGCAGTGCTGTCGAGGCCCGCCGTGCGCAGCGCATCACGCGCTTTCTTGAGCACGGCCAGCACGGCCGCAATGTTGGGCAGGCGGCGGCGCGGATCCTTGGCCGTCATGGCCACAATCGCCTCGCGCAACTCGCGCGGCAGCTTGGTGAAAATATCCTCGGGCAGCGGCAGCGGGTCATTCATGGCTGCCAGCAGCACGGCCATGGGGGTGGGCCCGTCAAAGGGCAGCTTGCCCGTGAGGAACTGCCAGAGCGTGATGCCAAGCGCGTAGATATCCACGCGCTCGTCAATCTCCATGCTCTTGATCTGCTCGGGCGCCATGTAATGCGGCGTGCCCAGAACCTGATTGCTCAGCGTCAGCGCCGTGGTCGCCTGCAGCGAGCGCGCCAGGCCGAAGTCAGTCACTTTCACTTTGCCGTCGCGCCCGATCATGATGTTCGCGGGCTTGATGTCGCGGTGAATCACGCCCTGCGCGTGCGCCTCACCCAGCGCGCGCGCCACAAAGCCCGCAATGTTGATCGCGCGCATGGGCGAAAACCGGCCCTCGTGCGAAAGCAGGCGCTGCGCATCCACGCCTTCAACATATTCCATAACCAGATAATAGACGCCGTTCTGGTAGCCGACGTCCAGCGTGCGCACGATGTTGGGATGTTGCAGCTTGCCCGATAGGCGCGCTTCGCGCAAAAAACGCTCGACGAGTTCCTTGCGGCCCACGAACAAATCGGGCAGCAGTTTCACCGCCACCTTCATGTCCAGGCCGGGATGGTAGCCGAGGTAAACAGCGCCCATGCCGCCGCGGCCAAGGATGCCCTTGACCACGACGTTGCCGAACTGCTGTCCGATTATGGGATCCGCTTCTGTTTCAGCCATAGGCGCCAGTCCCTGATGCCCAAATTATGCGACAACAGGCCGCGTTGCGACAGTGGCAAGCCGACGTGTTGAAAACATTTAACCAAGCAGAGCGCGCGAGACCACAATGCGCTGGATCTGGCTGGTGCCCTCGTAAATTTCCGTGATCTTGGCATCACGGAAGTAGCGCTCCACGTTGTACTCCTTCGAGTAGCCGTTGCCGCCGAAGATCTGCACGGCATCTTTGGCCGCCTTGTTGGCCGCCTCGCTGGCGTACAGTTTGGCCATGGCCGCTTCCTTGGCGCAGGGCTGGCCCGCGTCGCGCAGTGTAGCCGCGCGGTACATCAGCAGGCGCGCGGCATCAATGCGCGCGGCCATGTCGCAGATCATCCATTGCACGCCCTGGAATTCAGCGATCTTCCTGCCGAACTGTTCGCGCTGCTTGGCGTAAGCGATGGCATCTTCAAGGCAGGCGCGGCCAATGCCCACCGCCTGTGCCGAAATGCCGATGCGCCCGCCATCAAGCGTGTCGAGCGCGATCGTGAAACCCTTGCCCTCTTCGCCAATCAGGTTGCTGGCGGGAATGCGGCAGTTGTCGAACAGCACCTCGCACGTCGAGCTGCCGCGAATGCCCATCTTTTTCTCGTGCTTGCCGATACTGACGCCCTTGCGCGAGCGCTCCACGATGAAGGCCGAGATGCCGCGCGTCTTGTGGGAGTCCGAGGTGCGCGCCATGACGAGATAGACGTCGGCGTAGGGAGCGCTGGTGATCCAGAGCTTGCTGCCGTTGAGCACGTACTCATTGCCGTCTTTCTTGGCGGCGCAAGTCAGGGAGCCGGCATCGGAGCCCGCCCCCGCCTCGCTCAGGCAATAGGCGCCAATCCATTCGCCCGTGGCGACCTTGGGCAGAACACGGCCCTTGAGTTCCTCGCTGCCCCACTTGTTGAGCGCGCTCGAGAACAGGCTCATGTGCACGGAAAGCGTCACGCCCGTGCTGGCACAAACGCGGTTGACTTCCTCAAGCACGACGCACGCCGCCTGGTTGGCCAGTTTGCTCTCGTAAAAGCCGGCGCCGCCGTATTGCTCGGGCAACGTCAGGCCCGCCAGGCCCAGCGAGGCGAGCTTCTTGAAAACGTCCACGTTGAATTCTTCGCGCTCGTCCATTTCGCGCGCGGCTTTGGTCAGTTCGCTCTCGGCGAATTCACGGGCGGTCTTTTGAAGCAATTGCAGTTCTTCGGGCAGGTTCATGTCCACGGCGGGCTCCATCGTTAAACACTTGTTCAAAGGGTTTATAGCAGCCTCGGGCGCTTCGTACATACATGAGGATGGCGCACTTTTGACGGGCCAGGCGGGGAACTAGGTGCGGGCGGTGCCTCGCGCCAGCAGCAACGAAAGCGCCAGCATGAGTGCGGAAACGGCAAAGCACAGCAGGTAAGTCACACCCGCGCCGGCCCGCGGGAAGAGCAGTGAACGCTCCTGCGTCAGGGCCAGCACCAGTTCGCGGCGAATGATGCGTGCTTCGGGGCCGTATGCGCCCCAGGCATCGCGCATGTCGGCGGCCAGGGGCGCGAGCCAGTCCGAGCTGTCATCGCCTGCGGTCTCCAGCGCGTTGCGGGTGCGCTGGCGGCGCAGCTTCTCGTGGATTGCGGCCATCAGCTTGCGCATCTCGGCCACGTTGCGCACGCGCGAGCCTTCGCACAGGCCGAGCAACTGCTGGGCATCGCGCGTGCTGGGCGCGAGCACTGCGTGTTCAAGCTGCTGCGATTCAAGGGCCTCGCCCTCTGACAACAACAAGAGCGTGGCCATGCCATCCTGCACCTGGCCCGCCGTTTCATCCGAGGGCTTGGAAATCCACTGCGCATGGCGCCGGCGGATTTCCTCGCGCGCCGCCGCAGCATCAAACACCACGTGGGCGCGCGCCTGCCTGGAGAGTTCCTGCTGCACGTCGCGTTCAAATCGCTCCCGCAGCATTGTGCGTGTCTCAGGCACGGGCTCGGCCATGATCGCGGCGTGGCGCGCGTCAAGGCTGTCCGGCTGGGCCGCGGCCCACAGCGCGCTGCCAAACGCCAGCGCCAGCAGTGCGACCTTGGGCAGGCGCATGGTCGTTTTCCGCACCGGCTCTGCACTCAGGCTGCCCAGCCACATCAGGCCAAAGCCAAGCGCCACGCCCGCCAGCACCAGCCCGCCCTCGCGCTGCGTGTAAGCCGCGAGCACCACGAGCAACAGCAGCAACGGCCGCGCCACCATGAAGGCGAGCGCAAAGTGCAGTTTCTCCAGCATGGGCGTGCGCGCTTCAAAGGCCGCTTTGGCCACACGCAGGCCCGTGCCCGCGCGTCGCGCCAGTGTCAGGCGCATCCAGCCCAGCAGCGCCGGCAGCGAAACCAGCAACGCCGGCAAGGGATTGACGCCCTGCCACCAGGTCAGGCCCACCGCACAGGCCACGCAAAGCGCTGCCAGCACGCCCAGTTGCGCGGTGCGCGAACGCCAGTCCTCGGGCAGGGGGCTCTTGCAGATCAACAGGCTGGTGGCGCCAAAGCTGCCGCACAGCGCCACCACAAAGCACCACGCCGCCGTCGCGCGCTGCGCCGAGGGCCGCCACTCGGGAGGCCAGCTCACAAACAGTCGCTCGCCCAGCGCCGGCACAAGATCAATCAGCAACAGATCCGGCTTTGCGTGCAGCGCCTGAGGCACGAGCCCCTGCTCCACGCACAGGCCGCACAACAGCAGCAGGCCCGCCAGCGCCGAAATCACGAGCACAAGGCCGAGCCCGCACACCAGCACGCGCGCCTCACGCCCCACTTCCGCGCGCGCGGGCAGGCCGCCGCCTGCCGCCACCAGGACTCCTGATTGCGCACCCAGGAGCAGCAATGCAATGCGACCGGCATCGACCCAGAATTCAGGCGCCAGCAACGCCGAGAGTTTCAGCGGAGCGCTGACAGCCGCCAGCGCGCCCGCACCCGGCATGGAGTAGGCCACAAACACACCCAGTAGAAACAAACTCAAAAACAACCCCAGCAGCGGGCCTGCCAGCCACGCCATGCCGGTCAGCCGCGCCTTGCGCGCCGCCAGCGCCAGCACGAGCGAGAACCCGGCCACGCAAGCCGCGCCCGCGAAAAATGCGTTGGTGAACAAGCCATGCCACTGGGCGGCGGCCGAGGTCAGTTCAAAACTCTGGTAATCGAGCGCGTTGGGTGCGTGCTCAATCATGCGCAGCGAGAAGATCCAGCTTGCCGCGCGAATCGACGTGTAAAGCACCGCCCCGGCAAGAATCAGGCGCAGCAGGTACTGCACGGTGGTCACGGCGTCGCGCGCGGCCAGGGGTAAATCAAGCTGTCCTGCGGCCAGTGCCACGCGCGTGAGCGGCGTTCCAAGCACATAAAGCAAAAGCAGCGTCACGGGCAGAAACAGCGCGCCGTGAGTGAGCAACCCCTGGGTGACGTGAAAGGGCCCGCCCACGGTGATGAGAACCATGAGCGTGGTGCAAAGAAAAGCCGCGCGTGAATGCCAGCGGCTGTGGCCCGTCAGGGAAGGCATGGGGGCACTGTATCAATCGGCGCTGGAGCCTTGCTCCAATTTTGCCCTTCGCACTACTCCACACGCTTGATGATGTGCCAGCCGTATGGGCCCTTGGCCGAGAGCGCGATCTGGCCGATGCCAAGTGACATGGCGCTGTCGCCGAATTCCTTCACGTAGTTTTTTCGGTTGGATTCGTCAACTTCGTAAGCGGCGCCACTCACATCCTCGCTCCATTCGTCCATTAATTTCTTCCAGTCCGTGCCCTTTGTACGCGCCTGTTTCAGCAATGTTCGCCCCAGCGTCTCCGCCTCGGCTTCGGTGCGGCTTTCCGCATTGCGAATCTTCACGCGCTCAACGCCGGTGTACGAGATCAGGATGTGCTGCACTTTCACTTTCTTGGGCGCGGGATCCTGTCTGGTAGGAAGTGTTGACGCGTCAATACCCGGGAACCAGCCGCCGCTGGGGCAATCGTAGATCAACCCGTGGTTGCCCTGGCGCGTGAAGCGGCCGTTTTTCACGTCGGGCACGGTGTAGAAATCGTCGCCGTCGAGGTCGAGCAGCAGCGAAACATCGTTGTTATGGCCCGCGCCAATGCTGCCCGCGCCGGGGCAGGAGTGCGCGTCGTTGCCGGCACAGTCGAGCAGGCAGCCAAAAGAGAAATTCAATCCCTGGCCCTGGCCGCCGCCTTGATAAAGATCGTTTCCCGCGCGGTCGATCAGCCAACCGACGGCGTAGTCATGGGCGCCGCCCAGGCCTACGCCCCAGGGGTCGGTGTAAGTGTCATTGCCCGCCAGATCAACGTGGATGCCCGTTGAGAGGTGTATGCCGCCGCCGATGCCGTACTGGTAAAGCACGTGGTTATCGTTGCCCCCTTCGTCCACCAGCATGCCCAGCGAAAGCCAATAGCTCGAACCCTGGCCGTAAATGTCGGCGATGTAATTGTCGTTGCCGTTGCCCTGATCGAGCAAGAGCGCCACGCCGCCGCCCGTGCCCATGCCGGGGTTGGCGTCGTTGCGATTGCCGATGGAGAAACCCTGCGACAGGCTTTGATAGTGGTCATTGTGCAGCGGCACGTGCAGATATTTGCCGCCCGCGTAATACAGGTCGTTGCCGCCGCCATCGGTAAGCACGGCTACGCCCCCCACCAGCGCGCAAGCCTGCACATAACGCGCGCCCCGATACGTGTCATGGCCGCCCGCGTCGATCAGGTGACCGTAGCCAAAACAAGCCGCGCCTTGGGAGCCTGAATCGGTGAAATACTGGTCATCGCCGCCGTCATCGTAAAGCTCGCCATAGCCAAGCAAGCCGCAGGCCTGCGAGCAAAAGCGCGACTTGTAGTAATCGTTGCCCGCGCCGAGATCCCAGAGGATGCCGACACCGTTGAAGCCGAATCCCTGCGTGAAATCCTCGCCCATGTATCGGTCATCCCCCGCAAGGTCGAGCACGAAGCTGAGTGGCGCCTTCCCGGGCAAGCCGATGCCGCTTGCGACGCGGCCTTTGTAAATGTCGTTGCCGCCAAGGTCGATGATGGCGATGAAATCGTCGCCTTCGTAGGTGTTGTCGCCCGTGCCGCCGATGGCTACTTTGCCCAACGGCCCTTCGGCGACCAGAAGAACGCCGCCCGTAATGCCCTTGATGTTGCTGGGCTCACCCATGAGCTTTTCTTTGCCAGCCACAAGGGACTGTTTGCGCACTGCATCGGCGAGGTTCTCCAGGACGTGCCAAAGCCGACCTGCGGCAACGATCGGCCCCGTTTGTTGCACATTTGCCGCGGGTTGACACCAATCGCCGTCAAGCCCCTTCGCATCTGCTCCGGGCAGGCGCACCTTTTCATCTTCCGCGAAATTGGCGGGCAAAGTGGCCGCGAGTTTCGCGAGCCCATCGCCAGCCTTTGAATTGGCATCGCGCACAAGGGCATATAGCGAGGGCAAAAGCGTCAGTTCAAATTCGCCGCCGAAGTGGGACTGCGACCAGAAAAAGTTCACTGCTTCAGTTGACTGGGCTGTTTTGCAGTCTGCCCCAAACAAGCTGATCGAAGCCTTGGATTTCAAGTCGGCTCGGGCCTTGTCCTCGACGCCGCGCAATCGCTTGAGCTCCGCGTCATTTTCGGCTGCCTTCCCCCAGATACCCTTGTCGCGCAAATTTCTTTGATGATCAGCACGGGCACGCCAAGCATCGTCCCACTCCTTCCAAAGCTCGCTGTCCTTCTTGAGCTCGTCAATCGTGAAGCGACCGGTGTCGAGGCCCAAGGTGCGCGCGGCAGCCAGCGCCCGCGCGGATCCGGCATTGGCCTTGCGGAAATCTCCCGCAAAGTCCTCCGCCACCTTCGGCACGCCCAGCGGGTTATCCAGGCACTGCGCGCACACCGGCAGCACAAAGCGCTGGTTGAGCGCGACTTTCTTCTCGAAACTCAAGTCAGCGGGCTTCAAATCCACGTAGCCCAAAGCCGCGCTTACGTGCTCGTAGTCGTCAGCCGTGAAATACTTGCCCGCGACAAACGGGAACTCACGGCCGGCCCCTGCCTTGGGTTTCTCCTGGGCAACGGGCGCATTTGACGAAACCCACACCATGCACAGCGCCAATGCCAGCATCACTTTTTTGCCCATGACCAAGTTCCTATTCAGCACTCCAGCACCCGATTTCCGGCCCCGCAGAGGCGTACAAGAAGTGAAGTTTCTTCCTTCTACCCCCGGCCTGCCGTAAGGGGCTGATAATCTGGTGGCGTAGTGCTAGACTCTTTTTGTTCAAAAGCCTATAAACGGGTCTAGACCCCGTTGATATTACGGGTTATATCGACTCTCCCCCCTGCGCAAAAGCGCGGGTAGTCAGCTTTATCAGGTCGCTGATATGTTTGATTTTGCGGGAAAGAAAGTCTTCATCACGGGCGGCACGCGCGGCATCGGTCTGGCCGTAGCCATAAAGATGGCGCGTTCCGGTGCTGACGTTGCGTTGAATTACCTGCGCAACAAGAAGGCCGCCGATGAAGCCGCTGACAAGCTCAAGTCCATCTCGGGCAAGGCTCCGCTGTTGCTCAAAGGCAACGTCGCCAAGGACGAAGACATCGACGAGATGTTCAAGATCTTGCGCGACAAGTGGAACGGTTCGATGAACTTCCTGATTTCAAACGCCGCCTCCGGCGTTCTGAAACCCAGCAAGGAACTCACCTACCACCACTGGACCTGGACCATGGACATCAACGCCTATGCCCTGCTCGCGCTCTCGCGCCAGGCCATACCGATGATGAAGGGCAACGGCCGCATCGTGGCTGTTTCCTCTCTGGGTGCTACGCACGCCTTCAGCAACTATGCCGCCGTGGGTGCAAGCAAAGCCGCGCTGGAATCGCTGGTGCGCCACCTGTGCATCGAATACGCCGAGCACGGCATCAACGTGAACGCCGTTTCAGCCAGCGCCGTGGACACCGAGGCGCTGACGCATTTCCCCAACCGCGACGCGATGCTCGAAGAAAGCAAGCGCTACATGCCGGCCAAAAAGCTGGTTGAAACGGAAGACGTGGCTGACGGCGTGGTGATTCTGTGCAGCGACATGGCCCGGATGGTTCACGGCCACACATTCATTATCGACGGCGGCTTGAGCGTCAAGCTGCCCGGCTAGTTCTCGAAAATCGGGCCGCTTCGGCGGCCCGTTTTCATATCCACACACTCAATTGGCTTCACGGCGGAGGCTGGCGTGTCCGACGAACCCCCCGTTACCCTGGCCGCGATCATTCTTTCCGGCGGCGAATCCACGCGCATGGGCAAGCCCAAGGCGCTGCTCGATTTTGGCGGCAAGCCAGCGATTGCGCGCATCCTTGAAACCGCGCGCAAAGCCGGCGTCACGAAATTTCTCGTCGTCGTCGGCAAGCACGCCGAAGCAATTCAAAAGGGCGCCGACCTTGCCGGCTGCACCATTCTCGTCAACGAAAACCCCGAGCGCGGCCAGCTCTCCAGCATGCAGCTTGGCATGAGCAAGCTCGACTTCGCGACCGATGCCGCGTTCCTCTGGCCCGTCGATTGCCCGCTGGTGAAACCCGAGGACCTCAAGGCCCTGGCCCAGGCTTACGTGAAAGGCCGCACGGCGCTGATGCGCATATTCCTGCCCGTCAACGGCGGCAAGCGCGGCCATCCCATGCTGGTCGATATCGGCTTCAGGCAGCCATTCATGGAACTCAAGCACGGCCAGAACGCGCGCAACGTGATTGAAGCCAACCCCACGCAAGTGCAGGAAGTGCCGGTGAACAACACCGGCGTGCTGCTCGACATCGACACCCCCGAGGATTACCAGGTCGCGGTGAAGGTGTTTGAGTCGATGAAGGGATGAGACTTAGAGAAGCGGCCTAACCGCAACATTCACCATCAATGACGTGCTTAGATTTCGACTTGAGAAACGGATTCGTTCCCGTGCTGCGGGGGCGCTACAATCCCCTTATGAACGTTGAGTTGGCGAGCAGATGGCAACGAGGCCTCTGTCCATTTGACGGATCGGTCCTTGTTACCGAAGGCGATTTGACCGAAAAAACACTTCTCGCGACGGTACGCACTGCTTTGGTTCTGCTTCAAGGAATCCATGGAACAAGCAGTCTTTACGTCAACGAAGACTGGCATGACCATGACGGGTTCATCCTGCCGGAACAGAGCGTTTCTTGGACAGAGGCATTAGCAGGGACAAAGGATGTCGAACGTTTCCGGACTACGTGTTCGGACGATTATCTAGTTCACACGCTCTTTTACCCAAGCGACTTTTCGTTCTGTTTGCGTTACTGGCTAGGTGGAGCGGATGGTTACTTTTTTGATCTGTGCGCCAGCGCTGAAGAACTGGAGAGGCTTGCCGTGTTGCTGCAATCGGTAGGGGTGGCTGCAAGCGTTCAACCATCCGCGAAACAGTATTTCGATCGTAGATACGCGGGCTAATGCTGGCAGGGAGATTCGCACCCTGATCGATAGACTGGTTCCATCATGATTCAGAAAGTTTTCCAGCGCGCCTTTGAACTGCTTCGCGACAACCACAAGTTCGCGCTGCTCCACCTCGTCAAGGTCAAGGGCAGTTCGCCTGGCAAGCACGGCTTCAAGATGATCGTGACGCCGCAAGGCGAGCGCGTGGGCACCATCGGCGGCGGAGATGCCGAGCGCAAAATGATCGAGCAGGCGCTCGAAGCGCTCAAGGAAGGCCGCTCGCGCAGCGTTTCCTACGATCTCTCGCGCAAGCCCGGCAACCTGGTGCGCTCGCTGTGCGGCGGCCAGAACGAAGTCTACATCGAGGTGTTCATGCCCAAACCCTGCCTGCTGCTGCTGGGTGCCGGCCACGTTTCGCGCGCCGTGGCCGCACTTTGTGAATCGCTCGAGTATCCCTACGTGATCGTTGACGATCGCCCGGAGTTCGCCTCGCGCGAGTACTTTCCCAAAGCGCTTGATGTGGCCGTGATGCGCCCGGCGCAATACTTGACGCGTCAAGACATGCCAGCGTTTTCCCACGTACTGGGGCTTGGCTACAACGCCGAGTTTGACCTGGAGGGCATTTTGCCCGCACTGACGCAGCTTCCGACACAGGTGCGCTACGGCACGATCGGCAGCAAGGCCAAATATGTTCAACTCACGCAAATCGCCAAAGAGCGCGGCACCGCAGAAGAGCAATGGCGGCGCGTGAAATGCCCCGTCGGGCTGGACATCGGCGCGCAAACACCGGCCGAACTGGCCGTGGCCATCACGGCGGAAGTAATTGCCTCAATCGAAGGCCGCGAGAGCAAAGGCTGGTCGTAGGGGCGACATATATGTCGCCCCTACTGGCCGCTCTTTCTTCCCGTGCGCAGCTTGTTGCTCACTTCGCGCAATACGCGCTTGGCTAGCGCGGTCTCGTGCGTTTTCATGAACGCGCGCAGCGCTTTCTGATCCCACGGCACCAGCTCGCGCAAGGCCCAGCTCATGGCCTTGGCCACCATGTCATCGTGGTCGGCCACCAGCATTTCACACACCGCGAGCGTGCGCTTGATGTCGCCTTTGCCGCCCTTGGATTTTGTGTTCAGCGGCACCGTTGCCACAAGCGCGGCCCGGCGCCACCAGCGATCTTTGCTGCGCGCCCACTTCGCGATCTCGGCGTCGCTCAGCCCTCCGTCGCGCCAAACGCGCCCCGCCACGTGGCAACAGAAGCCATCGACGCTGGCCCAGTTGTCGATGCCGCGCCCCAGATGGCGCACTATTGACGCGTCAAGAGTTTCGCGCGCGGCCTTGTGGCCCATGAGGATTTCATAGGCGGCCTGCCGGCCTTCAAGCGTGTTCTGGTCAATGATCGCGTTGGCCAGCGCAAGCATGTCGGCTGCGCTTTCTTCCTTGAGCGTCTTGCGGAATTCGCGCACGACACCGCGCATGTGGGGCGTGCTCACGCCCATGATCTCCTGCGCGCTGGGGAAGTAGTTCGCCGTGGCGGCCTTGCGCGCAGCGCTGCTGCCCGCTCGCAGGCGCGCAACGATCTGCCTTGCCGTGGCTGCGACGTTCATCGCGTCAGTTCCTTGAGAATCGTAACCAGCCGGTTCCAGGCGCAGAGCATTTCGGCCAGTTTCTGCGCGTCGCGCTGAACGCCGGGCAACACGCGGCACACGAAATCCTGCGCCTGTGAAAGCCCGAACGCAAAGAAGCCGCGCGGCACATCGGCGGCGCTGGAGACTTCGCGGGCGTACTCGCAAAAGGCTTCGTCAAAGGTGCAATTCACCGTGCGCAGAATGAAGCTCGCCATCAGGCTTTGCAGGCGCTCCCGCCGCTCGCCCTCCAATCCTTCAAATTCGCGAGCCGCGCCGTCGCGTTTGAGCGCCGCATCAAACTGGCCCACCAGTTCGCCCAGGCGCGGCATGAGCAGGCTCAGGCTGTCGCGGATGGCGGAGGTGTGGCCCTCGGAAAAATCGTGCAACGAAGCAAGTGCGTCGAATCGGTTCATGGGCAGGGTTATGGCGTGGAAGCTTCGCTAAAACAACGGAATCTGCATGTTGCGCGCCTTGAAAATGGCGTCGACGCCCAGATAGCGCCCAGCCGAGGAAATAGCCAGCGTCAGCGCCATGAGCGCAAAGGCCAGCGCCTCCGTGCGCGCGGGGCCCTCACCGAGAAACCAGATGATGCCCATCAGCCCAAGGGCCGTGGCTGAAACGCGGGTCACTGCGCCTGCCGCCACCATCAGGCCGAAGAGCAATTGCGCGCCTACCAAAATCCATGCGGCCACGCCCAGGTTGTTCGCGGCGGGCTCCAGCAACAGCGAGCTGTACCAATCGGGCGCCTGCACCGGGGCCGATTTGTAGCGATCGAGCATGGCCTTCAGGCCGTCGCTGCTCGTAAGCCAGCCCTCGTAGAATTTCGCCACGCCCGCCTGCAGCCAGACGTAACCCACCAGCAGGCGCATGGGCAAAAGTACGGCCAACGGCGCCGTGGGGCCGGAAAGGAATTGCGGAACGCGGCGGGTTTCTTCTGCCATGGCGCGATTGTAGCAGATTCAATCAGACGTCGCCCGGGCCATGGCCGGCCATGCGCCAGAAGTAGGAAACCATGAACAATGCCACGCCCAGAACCACCATGGCGGGCCCTTCCGGAATCGAGAAAGCGCCGCCAAGAAACAGCCCCCCCACTGAGGCCAGCACACTCACGATCATTGCCCCCCAGCACATGCCACGATAACTGCGCGCGAAGTTTTTGCTCGTCGCGGCGGGGATGATCATCAATGCATTGACCAGCAGCAGCCCCACGGCGCGCACGCAAACACTCACGACCAGGCCCAGCAGCACGATCAACACAAAGTCATAACGCGCGGCCTTTACACCCCGCGAGCGCGCCAGCGGGCGCGAAACGGCCAGCAGCGCGAACTGGTTTGAGTACAGGCCAACGACAATCAGCGACAAAAGGCCGGCGCCGCCAACGGCGATGAGGTCGCCGCCGTCAAGAAACGTGAGTCGGCCAAAAAGGTAGGCATGCATGTCGGCAAAACCCGAGGCGTAGTGATAGAGAATTACGCCCACCGCCAGCGAACCCGCCAGCGCCACGCCCAGCAGCGCGTCAACGCTCAATCCAGAACGCTGCCGCATGGCGGCAATCAGCAACGCAACCACGATGCCCGCGCCGATCATGCTCGTGACCGGGTTGATGCCCAGCAAAAGCCCCAGCGCCACGCCTGCCAGCGTTGAATGCGCAATCGCGTCGGAGAAGAATCCCATGCGGTTGCTTACGATCAGCGGGCTGAGCGCGCCGCTGGCCACCGCCACGCACAGCACGTTGAGCAGCACAATCTGCTGCCAGCCCACGGTGAAATAGCCTGTGATTATCTCGGGCATCAGTGCTCGTGCCTGTGGTCGTGGCCGTGTTCATGCACGTGCGGCACGGGCCGGTGATGGTCGTAAACCGCTTTATGGCCGCCGAACACGCGCGCGATCGTCTCCGCCGTCAGCAGGTCGTCGGCCTTGCCCTCGCACATCAGCACGCGATTAATGCACAGCACGCGGTCAGTCATATCCGCGACGACGCTGAGGTCGTGCGAAACCAGAATGGCCGCGCACTGGTGCTCGCGCACCTCGCGCAAAATCAGCTCGTTGAACGCGGCTTCACCCTCAATATCCACGCCTGCGGCGGGCTCATCAAGCAAAAGCAGCGCGGGCTTGCGCTCCAGCGCCGAGGCCAGCAGCACGCGCTGAAGTTCGCCGCCGGAAAGCCCGCCTAGGGGCTTGTGCAGCAGCGAGGCGCCGCCCACGCGCTCAAGCATCGCGCCCACGCTTTGCCTGACGCGCGCAGCAACGCCCAGGGCAAGCGGCCGGCGTTGAACGGAAAGCGCCAGGAACTCGAGCACGGTCATGGGCAGCGAGCGGTCAAAGGCCAGACGCTGTGGCACATAGCCGATCTTGCCGTGTAGATGAATGTGGCCGCTGAAGCGCAGCTCGCCCAGAATCGCGCGCAAAAGCGTGGTCTTGCCCGCACCGTTGGGGCCAATGAGCGCGACTAGTTCGCCCGCACCAAGCGTAAAGCTGACGTTCTCCACGAGTTTGCGCCCGCCGATCTCGACGCTCACACCCTCCAGCGAGAGCACCGGCTCGCTCATTTCAGCGCCTCAAGCACAGCTTCGAGGTTCTTGCGCATGCTGTCTTCGTAAGCCGTTGGCGTGGGCTTGCCGATTTCCATGGGGTCGAGCATGGCCAACCTGACGCCCACGCTCTTCGCCACGGCTTCAGCCGCGGCTTTGTCGTGGCCGGGTTCGATGAAAATGGCCTTGGCGCCGGTTTCCTTGATCAGCTTCTCCAGCGTCGAGCGCTCTTCGACGGTGGGTTCCTTGCCCGGCAGCTTGCGGATGTGCCCCACGTTCTTGAGCCCGAACTCGCGCGCAAAATAGGCAAAGGCATCGTGATCGGTCACGAAGCTCTTGTTGGCCAGCGCGCCGATTTTGCCCACATACTCCTCGCGCAGCTTCTTCAGGCGCGCCGCCAGTTCTTCGGCGCGCTTGCGGTAGCCTTCGGCGTGCGCGCTGTCGATTTTCGCGCAGGCTTCGCCAATGGCCTTGGCCTGCAGCGCAGCACCTTCCGTGCTCAGCCACACGTGCGGATCCGAGGCACCATGGTCGTGGCCATGGTCATGGTCGTGCCCTTCATGTCCCTCTTCTTCGGCTTCAATCAGGAACTTCTTTTCAATGCCGGCTGAGCAATCCGCCAACGTAACGCGCGCCGAGGCAGCCAGCTTGCCAGCCTCGAAGGTTTCAAGCTTCAGCCCGTTGATCAGCAGCAAATGCGCCTTCTCCAGACGTGCGCGGTCGGAGGCCTTGGCCTCAAAGCTGTGCGGGTCGGCGCCCTCGGCGGGCAGTAGTTGCACGTCGGCATCTTCGCCGCAAACGGCCTTGGCCAGCGCCGCCAGGTGGAAGGTGCTGGCCATGACCACGAGCTTCTCGCCGCTTTGCAGCGACTTCGTCGCGCCGCCGCCACACGCCGCTACCAGCAGCACCAGGACGATTCCAACCAGCTTCTTCATGACTTTCTCCTCGCAACCACTTTATAACACAGGGTTGAAGTTGCAATCTGGTTGCATATCAGTGCTCGTGCTTGCCCAGCAGGATCTCGAGGCTCAACCACACGCCATGGGCCGTGCTGTGGCGCAGGTGCTGCATGTGGTCGAAGTTGTACTGCAGGCGCATGCGCGCAAAGCGGCAGGGATGCCACTCGATCAGGGGCGAGATGCGAAAACGCCGGTCGCGCGCCGGGTCAAATTCGCGGCGTTCTTCGCCCTCGCGGAAGGCATCGGCGAATTCCGCGCGCAATCCAAAGGCCCAGCGCGTCAGCGGCGCCACCAGCACCTGACAGTAGCCGCCCCAATCCCCCAACACGGTGGAGTCAATGCGAACACTCTCCACGACTCCGGCGTCGGCCTGGAAGTACCGATACATGAACTCGCCCTGCACGTGAAGAAACGGCCGCGCAGCTTCGCGCACCGGCCGCCAGCGCAGGCTGACATCGCCGCCGAAAATCCAGGTCTTGCCCTTGTCGCCCGTGGCGTTGGGGCCATGCAGCGCTGAAAGGCCGATGTCGAACTGCGTTTCGCCGGCAAAGGCGCGGTTGTGCCAGCGCAGCAGATAGAGCAGTTCCTTAAAGCTCTCCAGATCGCGCTCGTTGCGCGCAAAGCCGCCGGGCGATTCTTCGCTGCTTTCGCCCTCGTGCACGTGGCCCTCGCCGAGGAAACTCACCATGGACTCATCGTCGGCCATCTGCACGCCCACATGCACTTCTGAAAACCACGGCAGCGGTGTGAGCCAGCCCAGCCGCAATCCCAGGCCGCGCGTGCCTTCGCCGCCCAGCAGGCGCGAAGCGATTACCGGCTGGTCGAGCCAGAGCCACTCGTGCGGGTGCAGCGTGTTGTGCACGCCAAACTCGGTGAACATCAGCCCGCCCTCCAACTGCAAACCGGCAGGAAGGCTCAACGTCTTGAAGAACGCTTCCTCAAGTTCAACGCCCTCGAGCATGAACACCGCAAAGGCCTCCAACGAAATATAGGGTTCAATCGCCCCCTCAAAACCCACCTCGATCTGCTGCAGGTTGAAGCCGCGCCGCCTGGGGTCGTGGTTTCCCGCCTGCAGGCCCTCGGTGAATCGATCCTTGACGCTGGAGTAGCCCGCGGCAAACAGGCCCACCAGGTGCAGGTTGACGCGCGCCGCAGCCTCGCCGAAATCATGGCGAAAGAGGTCGCGGCCCTTGGGATCGTGGGCTTCTTTACCGTGCTCTTCGTGCTCCTCTTCGTGTTTGGGTTCCTTGCCCGTTTCGGGCGGCTCGTCTGCGTGTTCGAGTTTCTCCAGGCGTTTTTCAAGTTCAGCGTTCTTGCGCTTGAGCTCGTCGAACTCCGCCTGAGTCGGGTGTTGAGCGCACAGAGGCGCGGCCAGCAGCAGAACCAGCGCGAGGGCAAAGCAGGGCATGGAAATCTCCGTGTAAGCCAGATGCAACCAAGTTGCGCAAAGGATTTAGCGTCTTGCAACTGGATTGCAATAACAATCCAGTCGCGCCGCCAGTGAACAGGGTCGCATTCATCGGACTTGCACGTCCTTTGACGGAAGCTATATTGAGAATGAGTTTCAGTACGAATATCGGACTGCCATGGTCGCCAATAACATCGCCCCCCTCGCTGTCTTCTCCGAGCACGACGGCTCGCTCGAGATCGTCGATGTCATCGGCAATGACGCCCATTCGCGCCGCTTGTGCGAACTGGGTTTTTGCGTGGGCAAACGGGTCAGCGTGGTCTCGCGCGGCGACCCTGCGATCATGAACCTCGGCGGTTCCCGTTTTGCCCTGGCCGGCGAACTTCAGGAGCGCATCTTCGCCCGGCCCGTGAAGTCATGACCCCCACCGTTCTTTCTACGTTAGGAGTCGGCCGCAAAGCGCGCGTGCTCGATGTCGGCGGCGACGCCCAGCTCCAGCAGCGTCTGCTCGAGTTCGGCATCCTGCCCGGCGTCGAAGTCCGCCTTGTACGAGTCGCACCCCTGGGCGATCCGATCGAAATCGAAGTGCTCGGCTACAACCTTTCCCTGCGCAAAAACGAAGCCGCGCATGTGCACATCGAGGCGCTGCCATGACGGAAGCGCGCCCAGCCGGTGAAAGCACGCGCAACCTGCGCCGCGACAAGCACGTCGTGGCGCTCTTGGGCAATCCCAACACTGGCAAGAGCACGCTGTTCACGGCCCTGACCGGCACCCGGCAAAAGATCGCCAATTATCCCGGCGTGACCGTCGAGGCCAAAGTCGGCCACATGCAGTTCGAGAACACCGAACTGACCGTCATCGACCTGCCGGGAACCTACAGTCTGGCCGCGCGTTCGCCTGACGAACGCGTCGCCACGGAGGCGCTGCTCGGCCGCCTCGATGAAACGCCCAAGCCCGACGGCGTGATCCTCGTTGTTGACGCGTCAAGCCTTGACCGCAACCTCTATCTCGCCACGCAGGTGCTCGAGTTCGGCCTGCCTTCCGTGATCGCGCTGACCATGGTCGATGTCGCCAAAACGCGCGGCATTACGATCGACCTTGAAAAACTCTCGCGCGCCATTGGCTGCCCTGTGGTCGCGGTCAACGCGCCCAAGGGCGAAGGCCTGCACGAGCTCAAGGCCACGCTGCATAAGCGCCTGCACCATCCGGCTGCGCCCCTTTCGCTCGAGTTCCCGCCGGAGTTCGTGAGCGCCGTCGATGCGCTGCATTTGAAGCTGGCCGACCTCGGCGTCACGCTCGGCTACACACCGACGCGGCCGGAGGCCCTGCGCCTGATCGTTGATGCCGCCGGCCCGCTGTTTGAAGAAGCGCATGAAGCCGGCGGCAGCGCCTTCGATGAAGAGTTCTCCAAGCTGCGCACGCAGGCCTGCGGCGGCAAGTCAGCCGCGCTGATTGAGGCGCAGGCGCGCTACGGCCGCATCTCGGCCTGGACGCGCGAGGCGCGCACGCAGGAGAAAATCGAAGGCCGCACGCTGACCGACCGCGTCGATTCAATTCTTACCCACCGGCTCTGGGGCACGCTGGTTTTCATCCTCGTGATGGGCGTGATTTTCCAGAGCATTTACACCTGGGCCTCGCCGCTGATGGATTTGATCGAGAGCGGCACCAAGTGGGTCGGCGATCTCGTCGGCTCGAACATGGCCGACGGCCCTTTGAAGGGCCTGATCGTTGACGGCGTGATTGGCGGCGCAGGCGGCGTGCTGGTGTTCCTGCCGCAAATCCTGATTCTCTTCCTGTTCATCGCGATCCTTGAAGACCTCGGCTACATGAGCCGCGCGGCTTTCCTCATGGACCGCCTGATGTCGCGCTTTGGCCTGACAGGCCGCAGCTTCATTCCGCTGCTGAGCAGCTTTGCGTGCGCGATCCCCGGCATCATGGGTGCGCGCGTGATCGAGGACCGCAACACGCGTTTGACGACGATTTTTCTAGCGCCGTTCATGTCATGCAGCGCGCGGCTTCCGGTTTACACAGTCATGATCGCGGCATTTGTGCCCGACCAAAAGGTGCTCGGATTTGTTTCGGTGCAAGGCCTGACGCTGTTCGCGATGTACTGGGTGGGCGTGCTGGCCGCGATTCCCACGGCCATCGTGCTCAAGAAGGGCATCCTGAAATCGAAGATCACGCCGTTTTTGCTCGAACTGCCCAGCTACAAGATGCCGCGCCCCAAGGCGATCGCGCTCACACTGTTCGAAAAGGGCGGCGCGTTCGTGAAACGCGCTGGCACGATCATTCTGGCCGTGAGCGTGATTGTGTGGGCGCTGAGCTACTTCCCCCACTCGCAGGAAATCACCGACAAATGGGAAAGCGAGCGTGAGAAATCGAGCTACCCCCTCAAGACAGGTTCAAAGCTGGTGGGCGAGTTCGGCGTTGGCATTTACACTTTTGAAGCCGCGGCGAAGCTACCCGAATTCCAGAAAGCTCTGGCTGAATACAAATTGATCGGCGTTCGGTACTCCGAGAGAATCGCGCAAATTGAGGGTGAGTTGGAAGAAGGTCAGCGGGAGCGCGAGATTGCTCGCGCTGGAGAGATCCGTGCCGAAGCGTACACGGGGCTACAGCGCGACCTTGGCCGCTACAAGTTCTTGGCAATCTCAGAGTATGCTGACGCCGAGATTTGGCGCGATGAGCGCCTCGCCGAAATCGACAGCGCCGAAGCCGGCGAACACCTGCGCAACAGCTACATGGGCCGCATGGGCCGCACTATTGAGCCCGCCGTCAAACCGCTGGGCTGGGACTGGCGCATTGCCATGGCCGCGATTGCGAGCTTTCCCGCGCGCGAGGTCGTCATCGGCACCTTGGGCACCATTTTCAATCTCAGCGACGCCGACGAAACCAGCGAGCCGCTGCGCGAAACGCTCCAAAAGGCCAAGCGTGAGGGCAGCGACGAAAAACTTTTCTCGCTCGCCACGGGCCTGAGCGTCATGGTCTTCTTCGCGCTCTGCTGCCAATGCGCGGCTACGCTTGCCGTCATGCGCCGCGAGACCAACAGTTGGCGCTGGCCGCTGGCGAGTTTTCTATACATGACAACGCTGGCCTACTTTGGCGCACTGGTGACTTACCAGATCGCGCACGCGCTGGGAGGGTGACGTGGACTTACAACTCGCCATTATCATCGCCGCCATCACGCTAGCCGCGCTGTTCGTGGCCTGGCGCACGGTGGCCACGTTCACGAAAAAAGACTGCAACGAGTGCGGCTGCAAGAACACTGCGCCACAAACCGCAATCCACAGATGACGCAGGTTAGGCAGATAACAACTCGCTCTAATCTGCGGCCATCTGCGCAATCTGTGGATGGCCTCTGCTGTGGTTGGCGTCCTTGTCGGAACTTCGCGCACTTCGCGAGAACCAAGACGATCTGAAAAATTTTCGAAGCATTTACTTGCACGCGCGCGTGAACGTGTTAGTTCTATGCGCGCTGTTGAAAATAATCGGGAAGTGCCTCGGGGTTCACCCGCCGGAGCTTTAGCGAAGGCGGGCCGCGCTGAAAGAGCGTTGAGCCGAGAGGGATCCCGCGGAGCCTTCGAATGAAACTCTTGAACGTCCGACCGACACGACCGACACGCGAGTAGATCGCTGGGTGCCGTTTCGTTTCCACGTTCGAGGGTGAATTTCGAAAATTGCTTCACGGGCGTCTCCACTGCGAAGGCGTAAGACCGGGCGACTTAGTCGCCGGGTCTGCCGGAAATGGAGACGACGCCACGCGCGTCGTCGCACTGTTTCCGGAGCGGCGGTTCCCGTTTAGCTCAACGCAGGAATCGCTATGAAGACTCAGGCAAAAATCTCGCAGGAACAGATCATCGACGCGCTCTGCCAGCTCGTGCGCATCAAGCGCGTCAGCGGCAATGAGCACGAAGCCGTCGAGTTCTTCAAAAAGCTCTTCACGCAGCACGGCGTTTCATTCAAGCAAAGCGGCCGCAACCTGCTCGCCTGGCGCGGCTCGGGCAAAAAGACGCTTCTCTTCAATACGCACACCGACACCGTGCCCGCCAACAAAGGCTGGACGCTCGATCCCTGGAATCCCCTGCGCAAAGATGGCCGCGTTCATGGCCTGGGCGCCAACGACGCCGGCGGCTGTCTTGTGGGCATGTTCCACGCATTGCTCGCCGCCGACTTCGACGAGAGCAAGGGCACGCTCATGTTCGCGCCCACCTGCGAAGAAGAAGTCGCGGGCGATGGCTTCGAAAAGTTCGTGCACGAGATTCCCCACTTCGACGCCTGCGTCACCGGCGAACCCACGGACTGCGAAATCTGCATCGCCGAGCGCGGCATGTTCAAGCTTGACCTCGTCACCAAGGGCAAGTCCGCCCACGCCGCGCGGCCATGGCAGGGCGTGAACGCGGCTTACCTGGCCGCGCGCGACATCCTGAAAATTGAAGAACTTTACGAGAGCTTCACAGAGCGCGACGAGCTGCTGGGTAGAACCACGCTCGCGGTGGTGATGCTCAACGGAGGCGTGGCGCGCAACGTGATTCCGAGCGAAGTGAAGTGGACTGTGGACGGCAGAACGATTCCCCAGCTCGACAACGAAGCCACGATCGCGCGCGTTGAGAAAGCACTGAGCGAACACACGAAGATCGAGCAGAAGAAAGCGCGCTTCGGCGTCTGGACGCGCTCACCCAAAGACGAGCTGGTGCAATGCGCCTGCAAGGCAGCGCCCAAGAGCAAAGTCGGTGCATTCGGCGGAGTCAGCGACGCCTGGTGGAACCAGAAAGCCCAGGGCTTGATCCTAGGGCCCGGATTCAGCGAACAAAGCCACGCCGCGGACGAATGGATCGAGGAGAAAGAAGTAATGCGCGGCTACGAAATTTATCGCGGTATCGCGGAGAAGTTCTTGAGTTAGTCGTCGGTAGCCGGTCGTCGGTGGTCGGTGGCGCTTGCGCGCCTTGCTGTTGCCGACGACCGAAGACC
Source organism: Planctomycetota bacterium (assembly GCA_020845475.1). Taxonomy (GTDB): domain Bacteria; phylum Planctomycetota; class UBA8742; order UBA2392; family UBA2392; genus UBA2392. Next base: position 9,450 of record JADLFN010000036.1, on the reverse strand, counting down.
GACGACCGACAACCGGAGCGAAGCGACAATGTGGCACGGAAGATTCAGCGGCAAACCCGACAAGCTCATGCAGGAGTTCAGCGAGAGCGTGTCGTTCGACAAGCGGCTGTGGCGCGAGGACATCGAGGGCTCGCTGGCCTACGCCGCGGAGCTGCAGCGCATCGGCATCCTCACGGAGAAAGAACTAGCGGACATCAAGCGCGGCTTCGAGCAAGTGCGCGCCGAAATCGAAAGCGGCAAGTTTGAATGGAAGGTCGAACTCGAAGACGTGCACATGAACATCGAGTCGCGCCTGACAGCGCTGATCGGCGACGCGGGCAAGAAACTCCACACGGGCCGTTCGCGCAATGACCAGGTAGGTACTGATTTCAAAACCTGGTGCAATACGAGAGCGATCGAGTTGCAAAACGAGGTGAACCACCTCGTTCGGCAGATAGGTGGAAGGGCCGAGGAGTCTGTGGACGTAATCATCCCAGCTTACACCCACATGCAACGCGCAATGCCTGTAAGACTCGCGCATCATCTTCTCGCGTATCTGGCGATGTTGGATAGGGACGAAGAGGCCTTTCACGGTTCTCGAGAAGGTTCGTCAAATTATTCGCCGTTGGGTTCTTCCGCGTGCTCGGGCAACAGCTTTCCCGTTGATATGTCTATGCTCGCGCAAGAGATGAGGATGGAGTACCCAGCGCGAAACTCCATGGACGCCGTTTCCGACCGCGACTTCGCTTTGGACCTTGTTTACGCGTGCGCCAAGTGCATGACGCATCTTTCGCGCATCGCCGAAGATTTAATAATCTGGTCGAGTGCGGAGTTTGGCTTCGTGACGCTTGGCGATGCAGTTACGACCGGCTCGTCGATCATGCCGCAGAAGCGTAACCCTGATGCCTGCGAGCTGGTGCGCGGCAAGACGGGCCGCGTCGTGGGGCATCTCATGGGTTTGTTCACGCTCCTCAAGGGCCTGCCCATGACTTACAACCGCGACCTGCAGGAAGATAAGGAAGCCGTCTTCGACGCGACCGACCAGACGCTGGCCTGCCTGCGCGTCATGGCGCTGGTGTTCAGCAAAGAGAATTTCAAGGTCAACAAAGAGCGCATCCAGGCGCATCTCGACAGCGGCGCGGGCTACATGGAAGCCATGAACGTCGCCGACTGGCTCGTGCTGCAAGGCGTGCCGTTTAGAGACGGCCACGACATCACGGGCCGCCTGGTGAAATACTGCGAGCAGAACAAGAAGCGCTTCGCCGATCTGACAGCAGCCGATCTCGCCGCGGTCGACAAGCGCCTCAAGCCGGAACTGTTGAAAGAACTCTCGCTGGAAGCGCTCGTCGAAAGAAAACAGGTGTACGCGGGAACAGCCAAGGCGCGCGTGCTGGAACGGCTGGCGGAACTGAAAACGTGGCTGGGCGAAAAGGGATGAGGCACTGCTTCAGAGGCACTAGGCGTTAGGCTCTAGGCGCTAGCAAAAGCAACAAATCGATGGCTGCAGTTACTAGTGCCTAGCGCCTAGTAACTAGCGCCTGAAACGGAACAACGATGGCTAGAGATAAACTATGCGTTTTGGCGTTCAGCGGCGGGCTCGATACGAGCTTCTGCATCCCGTTCATTCGCGAGAAGTACGGCTATGACGTCGCCACCGCGATGGTCGATACCGGCGGTTTTTCCGCCGACGATTTCAAGCGCGCGGAAGATCGCGCCAAGAAGCTGGGCGTGGTCTCGCATGTCGTGCTGGACGGCAAGCAAGCCGTGTTCGATGGCTTCGTGAAACACATGATTGCCGGCAATGTTTTGCGCGGCGGGGTTTATCCGCTTTGTGTCGCCGCCGAGCGCGTCGTGCAGGCTTCGCTCGTGGCCAAGTATGCCGTGGAGAAGAAAGCTGCGTCGGTGGCGCATGGCAGCACGGGTGCGGGCAACGACCAGATTCGTTTCGATGTCGCCATGAACGTGCTGGCGCCCGGTTTGAAAATGCTTGCCCCCGTGCGCGAACACTCGCTTACGCGCGCTCAGGAAACCGAATATCTCGCCAAACATGGCCTCGAGATTCCGGCCAAGACTACGGCGTATTCGATTAACGCAGGGATGTGGGGCATCACGATCGGCGGCAAGGAAACCCACGACAGCGCATCGCCCGTACCCGACGAAATCTTCGAGATGGCGGCCAAGAGCGACCCCAGCGTGAAGCCGCGTCTTCTCAAGGTGAATTTTGAAAAGGGTGTGCCGGTCGCGCTCGACGGCGCGAAGCTGAAGCCCGTCGATCTCATCGAGAAACTCAACGCGCTCGGCTGCACTTACGCGCTCGGGCGCGGCATCCACCTGGGCGACACGATCGTGGGCATCAAGGGCCGCGTCGCCTTTGTGGCGCCAGCCGCGCTGATGTTGATCAACGCGCACCGCGAGCTGGAAAAACTTGTGCTCACGAAATGGCAGCGGTTCTGGAAAGACCACGTCGCGGATTTCTACGGCACGATGCTGCACGAGGGCCAGCCCTTTGATCCCGCGCTGCGCGACATCGAGGCACTGTTCCAAAGTTCGCAGGAACGTGTAAGCGGCGAAACGAGTTTAATGATCCGTCACGGCCGATTTGATGTCGCGGGAGTTTCCAGCCCGCATTCGCTGATGAACGCGGCCAGCGGCAAGTACGGCGAGGAGTTCTCGCTCTGGAGCGGCCAGGACGCCGCAGGCTTCGGGAAAATCCTGAGCATTCCCTCGCGGTTGTACGGAGGGGCAGGCGCTAGTCACTAGGCACTAGTCGCTGGCAAAGACTGGAGCAAAGCAGTTGCTAGAGCCTAACGCCTGGAGCCTAGCGCCTAAGACACGGAGAACGAGATGAACGACCAACTGACCAACGGAACCAAAGATACGCAGCGGCTCAACGCGCCCAACACGATTGAAATCCGCGTGGACAAGATCGCGAGCGTGTGCCACCGCCTCAACCTGCACAAGGAAGAGCGCATCGTCACCGAGAACCTCGAAGCCAAAGAGGGCAACATCATTGTCGTGCGCTCGCTGGGCGAGAAAAGCGTCTACGGCGAGCTCGAACTCGAAGAAGGCCGCATGGCCAAGATCTTCGAGAACGACATCATCGTCGGTGCGCTCGGTGCTCGCAACGCGCTCAAGGGCTACGTGGGCCGCGTTCCGGACAGCGTCAAAGTCGGCGAGATCATCAACCTGCTCAACCTCGGCGGCGTGATCGGCATCGCCACGGGCGCGAACAAAGACCTGGGCCCGCCGCTCAAAGTCGAAGTCGTGGGCATGATCGTGCGCAAGGGCAAGATTCTGAATCTGCAGGATTCCACGATCCCCACGCACGACCATCTCGATCCCAAACTGCGCATCCCGATCATCGCCGTCAGCGGCACCTGCATGAGCGCGGGCAAAACCAAAGTGTGCGCGACACTCTGCCAGGAACTCTCCAAGCGCGGCTTGCGCGTGAATGCAGGCAAGCTGAGCGGCGTAGCCGCGCGGAAGGATTTGTTCTCGTTTGAAGATCACGGCGCGAACATGACGCTGAGCTTTGTCGATTGCGGCCTGCCCAGCACGGCGGACGTGGACTCGATTGCGCCGATTGGCAAATCGATCATCAATGAACTCAGTGAGGACAAGCCTGACGTGATTATCGTGGAACTGGGCGACGGCATCATCGGCGGCTATTCGGTGATGACATACTTCGATGACGCCGAGCTGTACAACGCCACGCGCGTGCACATCTGCTGCGCCAACGATCCCGTCGGCGCATACGGCGCGAAGTACGTGTTCGACAGCCGCAAGCAGCGTGTCGATCTGTTCTCAGGCCCCGTCACGGACAACGAGGTCGGCAGCGGCTATGTATCGAAGGGCCTGGGCGTGAAAGCCATCAACGCCCGCAACAACCCCGAAGAGCTGTGCGACGAAGTTTGCCGCCTGCTCGGCTGGAAAGAGCTGATGCACCACCACGAAAGCAACGGCCAGGCGTGATTTCGTGGCGAGCGGATTGTACGGATCAACATGGCGGTGCGGGCCAAGCTGCGTAGGATTAAGGTCCCGCACCGTCCCTTCGACCTGACCGTGACCTGGTTTCGACGACGCCTTTTTGCGGCTTGCACGCTTCTTGCGTCGGCGCTGTTGCTTTCCTGTTCCGGGCCCAAGCGCACGCCGTCAGGCCTGGATGAGCCCAACGCGCCTGTGGCGCCTGCAAACGCGGGGCAGCGGCTGTGGCAGATACCGCTGCATTGGAACTCGACACTGGACGGCCGCGCCGTGGCCTCCGACGGTTACCTGTCCTACGACGTTGAATTCGTCCCGCGTGCGAAATGGTCCGACGATCCCTACCTGAACGTCACCGGCGGCCATGACACTTCTGTGAGCGGCAAACCCCTGATCGCACTTGAACTGAGGCGCGCCTGGACGACGGGCGACTTCAAGCGCTGGTTGAATTCCGGCTCGGTCGAGGAGATCGCAGAAGGTGAACCCTTTCCGGCTTCGTTCGCTATTCAGGTTCCGAAGGGATTTCGCCCCGAGGGCCTCAGGCTCGCGTTGCTGCGGCAAATCGCGCGCGTCTGCGCGGGCGAAGTCAGTTTCCTGGAGCTGCAGTGCACGCCGTTCTTGCCAATGAAGATCAACGTTCAAGACGAAACCGGCATGGCCGTTTCCGGCTGCAAGGTGAGTCTGTTTCCACTGACAAATTTCGAAGAGGGCGACGACAGCGACAGTTGGCTTGCGCAGGCCAACCAGGTCAAGCCTGAATGGAACTTCCATACCCGCATGCTCGCGCGAGCCTGGGCCGAGGCGACGCGGCTTTCCAGCGTGACCATCGAAACCGCTGAGCCGGGCACTGTTTCTTTCAACGTGGTCCCGCACGACGTAGAGCTGCCTGTCCCACGTCCGGCCAAGCTGGCGGGCGAGACGGACGTGAGCGGTACACTTGAATTGGCCTCGCTTGCCCCGGGCCGGTACTTGTTCGCGGCGGCGAAACCCGGCTTTGGCTACTCCGTGCAGGAATTGGACTCGCGCGGCGTCAGGGCGCAAATCATGACCGTGCGCGCCATACCAAACGGCAGTGCGACGATAAAGGTGCTGTGGCCGGGAGAGGGTGAGCGCCGGCTCGATTGCGTACTTTCTCCCGGCATGCAAAGTTACGTAAACGAAGACAACGCGATTGTAGAGCTGAACGTTGCCGCACACGGCGCCAACGAAACAGAGCTTCGCGTCACCGGCCTGCCAATCGGTCCCTGGCGAATATGCAACGACCGCTCGTGGGATTGGTACGCACCCGTGCTGCACCTGAAAGAACGTGCGCCAGCGAGCGTGACGCTGAACCTGCGCGATCCGCAGATGGCGACGTGGCGCATTCGCGCGTTCGTTGGCGACGAAGAGTTGCGCGAGTTTCGATTCAACTACTTCGCGGATACCGGCGGGAACGCCGGAGTTCACAGCGTTCAGAAAGACAGCAATCGCGACGAGAGCAGCGTTGAGCTGCAAGCCGGGCATTACCGCGCGCGCCTGGGCGAGAAGGAGTGGGAGTTCGACATCAAACCCGGCGAAGAACGCGTGGACGAGATTCGCATTCCTGTGCGCGACGTAACCGTAGAACTGGACAAGAGCACGGTGGCGTGTTTCGACGCAGAGAAGCCACTCCACCTATTCGTGCGCGCCGAGATGCCCCATGACGATGTGTTCGACGGCTACCTGAAGGCGCTGGCGGGCGATGTGCACGGATCAAGGCCGATGGCCGTTTTCGCACCTGGAGGACTTGCGCAATTCAGGCTGCCCGCCGGCGGATACAGACTCAGGGTCAGCGGGTTGGCGACCACGGACTTCCGCTACTCACCGCGCGATGATTTGAGTTTCGAAGTAGGCATGGACCTGCGCGGCAGCGGCCCGGTATCGATCAAGCTCGATCCCGCGGCCTATCCCGAAGTCACGCCCTTTGACCTCGAGTTGCGCGGTGGAGAACCCGGCGAACAGTGGTTCATTTCCAGTCGCAGCACTCGTTCCACGCTGCTCGACCCGCTGGACATCGATGACGACGGCAGGACGGACAAAGCAGAGTTCCCGCACCACATCTATGTCGATTGGGTGGCCGGCACGCCGCTCAAACGCCGCTTCCTCGGACTACCTAGAGATTTCTCAATTTACTGCTCCGCCATCGCGCGGCCCTGTGAGTTCGCTCTGCATCTCCCGATTACCTCGCGCTCGGGCATGGTCGTTGACTTCGACCAGATCAACGCGTTGCCAAGGATTGAATTCAGAAGACATCCGGACCGCGTCCCTGGCCTCTCCACATACGCGCGCTTTGAATGCGCCGACAGCGTCACGGGATGGGCCCAGATCTACCCCTATGATCCGGACAAATGGGAAACGCCGCGCGTGCCTGTGTCACATGGCCGCGTGAGAATCTGGTTCAGTCGCCTGGATCGCTATGGCCACGTCCGTGGGATCCATCGCATTGAGTTGGATGTAGGCAAGGAAGGCGCGGTCATCGACTTGGATACCATCGACCGCGCGAACTTTTCGCTTACTGAATTGAAGGTTGTGCTCCAGGGGATGCCAATGGATCGCGCATTGCGCGACCGAATGTGGTTCATGCGTGGCGATGTGGAATGGGCTTCTCGCGCCGGGTATGTGTTTATAGGCCATTGCATCGAGATTGAGCTGATTGAAGAAGGGGTGCCCGAAGCCCGTCGGCCGCGCTTCTTTCTCGGTTACTGCCGCAGCGAATTCCACCCAGAGCTGCACAAGGTTTACGCCGTCCGACTTCCGCCAGGGCGCTACAGGGTCATTCCCTGGCGGGGCACCCGAGAGGCGGATTGCCGCGTGGTAGAGGTCAAGTCCGGTGAGGCCGCAAAGGTTGAAGTTCGTACCGATTGAGCCGGCGAGAATTCTGGTTAATTCCCGTGAAAGGTGGCCAGTTCCTTCCGTGAACATGTTGTACCCCTACTGATGTAACCCCTACGGAAAGAACCATGAAGCGCATTCTCCTTATGTTGGCGTTCGCCGGCTTTGCCGCGACGCCGCTTTGGGCCGACCCTCCGGCCGGTTCGGGCAGCAGCCAGAAGTCGCAGGGCAGTGAGAAGGGCAAGGGCCACGAAGATGAATCCGGCCCCGGCCACGGTGAACATGGCAAGGGCCACGGCTACGGCCACGGCGACGAAGAAGGTGAGGACGAAGGAGAAGACGAGAACGACCCTAAGGAAGATCCGAAGAAGGATCCGAAGAAAGATCCCAAAAAGGATCCGAAGAAGGACCCCAAGAAAGATCCCAAGAAGGATCCTCCGAAAAAGCCCAAGAAGGGCCCGCCGCCTCCTCCGCCTCCGGGCGGTCCGCAGCCCCCGCAGCCTCAGCCCCCGCAGGGTGGCCCTGGCTGTCCTCCGCCCCCGCCCCCGCAGGGCGGCCCCGGTTGCCCCTGCCCGCAACCTCCGCAGGGTGGTCCGCAGCCTCAACCCCCGCAGGGTGGCCCTGGCTGTCCTCCGCCCCCGCCCCCGCAGGGTGGCCCCGGTTGCCCGCCTCCTCCGCCCCCGAAGGGTTGCCCGCCTCCGCCTCCCCCGAAGCAGGATCCTCCCAAGGGTCCTCCGCCTAAGGGTGGCCCCAAGGGTCCTCCGCCTCAGGGCGGCCCCAAGGGTCCACCGCCTCAGGGTCAGCCTCCGCAGAAGGGTGGCGGACACTGACAGGGCAAGAAAAAATAGTGGCGGTCGCCACTACCCAATCACCGGCGGCGAGCTTCGGCTCGCCGCTGTTGGTTTCCCTGCATGCGCTTGAGCGCTCGCGTCGCGTGCGCTCATCGAATGCGATACCATGTTGCGCCATGCACGCCGAAACGGCCTATCTCTTTCGCCACGCGGTATTGCGCGATGCCGCTTATCAGTTGCAGCTTCCCGGCGACCGCGCAAATCTCCACGCGCTCGCCATCGAGAGCATCGAGTTCCTGACTCCGTCGCCGGCACAGCGCGAAACCTGGGCCGCAGAACTGGCTGATCACGCCGCACTGGCCCAGCAGCACGCGCCCGCAAATGCCGCGCTGGCGGCCAAAGAACTCGACTACCTTGAGCGTGGCGCAGCTTCACTGGCGCGGCATCACCACTACGAAGATGCATTGAAACTGTACGCGCGCCTGGCCGCGCATCCGCTTGCCACAGACGAAGGTCGTGTCCGGGCGTTGCTGGATGCAAGCAAATTTGCGCTCAGGAGCGGCGCGATTACCCAGGCGCGCGCTCTGGCTGAGCAGGCGCTGGCTCACGCCGCCCCACTGGGCGAGTCAGTCACGGCGCGCGCGCTGGCCGCGCGCGGCGGCTGCCTGCATCTGCTTGGCGAACAGGAAGCAGCGCTGAATGATTTTGAATCGGCACTGGCCGTTGCCAGACAAATCGGTGACGCTCAGTTCGAACTGGAATGCGCGGTCAATTGCGGCGCGGTGATGCGCAATCTTGGAAGACATGAAGAGTGCCGCGCGCTGTGCGAGTGGAGCGCCGAGAAAGCCCGTTCATCGAACAAGCCCGAAATCGAGGGTTACGCGCTGCAAACACTGGCCAATCTTCATCGTGAACTGGGGGAGTTTGAAGCGGCCATCCGCGCTTATGACGCTTCACTTCGCGCGCTGGACACTGCGGGCAATCGCCTGCGCGCGGCACAAACCCTCGGTCAGATCGGGGGACTCCATATGGTGCGCGGCGACGCGGCTATGGGTGCGGAGTTCACGCGCAAATCGCTTGAAATCGCGCAGGAGATCCATGCCCGTCGCCAGCAGGCTTCGATGCAGATTCAACTGGCGGCCTGCATGCACGAGCTTGGCCAGCCCGCAACATCAATTGATGCTACCTGGCAGGCGCTGCAGATCTCGCGCGAGACGGGCGACCTCGGCGGACAGGCGCTTGCCCTGTGCGAGCTTTGCAGCCTGTATGCCGACAACGGCAATCGTGACGCCGCGCAGCGCTGCGTCGAGGAACTGGAGCGCATGCTGGTGTTGCTGAAGGAGAAACCGGTGCGCTGTCATGCCCACGGCAAACTGGGATACTGGCACTGGAAGCAGGGCCGCTTTGACCTCGCTGAGCGTGAATACAACAAAGCCCTGGAAACTCCGCGCATGACGGGAGATCCCGGCCGCGAAGCCGTGTGGAAATCCATGGTTGCCATGGTCAAGGCACGCACCGGACGTGTGGTCGAAGCCGAGGCGGAGATTCGCGAGGCGTTGCAAGTATTGCGCGCGCTCGGCCAGGCGCACAACGTGGGGGTCGTGCTGGACGGTTGGGCCGCCGCACGAAGGGAAGCAGGATTGCCGGTGTGGATCGAAGATCCGCCTCGCGAAAGCCCCTGAGCTCACGCTGCGCAGGCGCGCGCCAACAAGGCGCGGTTTGTATCTCGCCCCCACCAAAGGCGCGGCTGAAGAATAGTTCCGCCGCCCGCTAAGCCGGGGGAGCTTGCCAAGACACGTTCATTTGCCCGCGCCCTATCGAGCGGGAAGGAACTTTGGTTTCCGGCTGG
>JADLFN010000035.1 GCA_020845475.1 Planctomycetota bacterium | reverse complement strand
GGCGGCTCACATCAAGCCACGAAGGCACAAAGAAAGGCAACGGCAACGGCTGTAACCGCCGATCACTGCGGATGAACGCCGATTGTGCTGCGGCTTGGTTGCATCGGCGTGTATCCGTTTTTATCGGCGGTCAATGCATTGGGGTAAAGGCAAAGACCACGGCAAAACAACGCGGCCACGAATTTCACGAATCAACACGAAGCCAATGCAACGGCTGTAACCGCCAAGGACGCCAAGGACGCCAAGGTCGCCAAGGGCGCGCGATGCGATTGAGGCATTTCAAGGACATCCGCTTGATTCAAAGGTTGGGTAGTGGGTCTGTTTGAAAACGCTCACCAACCCGACGGCAGGAAAAAGCAAAACGCCGAGACGCGAAGACGCGGAGTTTCGCGGAGGAAAACCCGGCTTTCATCTGACCAGGGAATCCAGACAGGCTCGAGCCGCCAATGCGGCCGCATATTTCTGTACGCGGCTTGCTTTGTCCGTCTCGTCAACTCATGCACGCCCGCAGGCAGTTTGTCCGTGCGCTTTGGGAGCTGTTCTCGGCGTCTCGGCGTCTCGGCGGTTTGCTTCATGGGCCATCGCATTGCGAACCCGGCCTCGCGCCCACCACCTGCCGTGTTTGGCATCAGCTTACGGTTAGCCTGTAGAACGCGCGTTTGCCTACTTTGAGCACGCGGCCTTCGAGTTCGCCTTTGCCGAACGTGGCGTTGGGGTCGTCGAGCGTTCTTTCGTCGAGGTTATCGGTTTCAATCAAACGCACGCCGCCCTGGGCCACGAGCCGTTTGGCGTCGCCGCCGGAGCCGCCATGGACCTGTTTCACGAGCGCCCAGACCTGTACGCCGTCGTTTTCCAGCTTCACGCCGGCGGCCTTGATGTCGTCGGGCAGTTGCTTCTTCGATATTGCCTCAAAGGCGGCCTGGGCGGTGTTAGCCGCGTCGTCGCCGTGGAACTCGCGTGTGACGAGGTGGGCAAGCGCGATCTTGGCGTCGCGCGGGTGATTTTTGCCGGGGTCGCACAGGTCGGCCACGCGATCGAGCGGCAGCTTGGTCAGATAGGTGTACCACTTTTTCATGGCGACATCGGGGATGCTCATGACCTTGCCGAACATGTCGCGCGGAGGCTCATTGATGGCAATGGCGTTGCCGAGGCTCTTGGACATTTTCTGTTCGCCGTCGAGCCCTTCGAGCAGCGGGCCGGTGATGCAGACCTGGGGGTGCTGGCCTTCCTGTTCCTGCAATTTGCGGCCCATGAGCAGGTTGAAAAGCTGGTCGCTGCCGCCCAGTTCGATGTCGGCCTTGATCATGACCGAGTCCCAGCCCTGCATCAGCGGATAGAGGAATTCGTGCAGCGAAATCGGCTGCTCGGCCTTGTAGCGCTTGAGAAAGTCGTCGCGTTCGAGCAGGCGGGCCACGGTGGTGCGCGAGCAGAGCTTGAGCACGTCCATGAAATTCATGCCCGAGAACCACTCGCCGTTGCGCCGGATCTCAAGTCTTGACACGTCAAGAACCTTGCCGGCCTGCTCGAGGTAAGTCCTGGCGTTCTTTTCGACTTCTTCGTGCGTGAGCTGCGGGCGCGTTTTGTTTTTGCCCGAGGGGTCGCCGACCATGGCGGTGTAATCGCCGATGATCAGCACGGCCTGGTGGCCGTGGTCCTGGAAGGCACGCAGGCGGCGCATCTGCAGCGTATGGCCGACGTGCAGGTCGGGCGACGAGGGATCGACGCCCAGCTTCACGCGCAGGGGCTTGTTGTGGGCAATGGAATCGCGCAGCCGCGCCTTGAGTTCGTCGGGCGAGGCGACGTCAATGGCGCCGCGCAGCACGTCGGTGAGTTGTTCGTCAATCGGTCTGAATTGCGTCATGGGGATCGGGTATCGGGTGCCGGGTATCAGGAACAGCCAGAGCATTTTCGGAGTTCGTCCGCAGGCTCTCGCTCGCGGCGAACTTCGCGATAGCACTGCGGACTAACTCCGAGAAAGCTCCAAAGCCGTCTTTCCCGAAATCTGATACCCGAAACCTGATACCCCTTTCAACCGGCGTCCGAAAGCAAAACGCCCGGCCTCCTGCGGAGACCGGGCGTCGAATTGTAAGCGTCGAGCTACACTTCGTCGATCTCCTCGTCGATTTCATCGAAGAGGGGGTCGTAGTTCTCGAGTTCGTCCTCGTCGTCAAAGAGGCGGCCAGCGGTGCTGGGCTTTGGCATGTCGGTTCGGGAGGGTTTCCCCTCTTCCTCCTCCTCTTCGTCGTCGCCCTCGGCCTTCTGGGCGGGCGGCGGCGTTGGAGTTTGCGGCGCACTGACGGCTCCCGCCTCAACGGGCTTGGCGGGCGCCTTTTTCGGCGCTGCGGCCTTCTTGGGCGCGGCTTTCTTGGGAGCGGCCTTCTTGGGCGCGGCCTTCTTGGCGGGCGCCTTCTTTGCCGGGGCCTTTTTCGGGGCCGCTTTCTTTGCGGGCTTGCGAGCGGGGGCCTTCTTGGCGGCCTTCTTAGGGGCTGCCTTCTTGGCCTTCTTCGCAGGCTTCTTACCTTTCTTGGCCATGCTGGTTCTCCAGGTCAGGCTGCGTGAACTTGGTCAGGGTCCAACGTCGCGGGCAAAGTAGGACGTATTTGAGTTATGTCAATATCTAAGTGCTGTAATTTGTGCGGGTTGGGATGGCGGGTGGCCCCAGACATCGCTTGGAAATACGAAGCCGAGCCCGTTTTCAGGCCTTGGCCAGAAGCTTGGTGGCGCTGGGGTTGCCGCCGTTGAGGCGGTGTACTTCTTTGAGCGTGGCCGGCTCGGTCTGGAGCGTGACGACGTCACCCGCCGTGAACACCACGTCGCCGCCGGGGTAAAGCAGAAACTGCCCGCCGCGGCCGTAGCTGATGATGAACAGCGGCAATTCGCGCGCCAGCTCGCGGATGCTCTTGCCGCACAGCGCGCTTGAGGGTTTGACCTCGATGTGGGCGACGACGAGCAGCTTGCCATCGACGTAAAACGCGTTGAGGATGCTCGGGTCGGCGCTGGCCGTGGCGAACAGCGGCGCGGAAAGTTCGGCCGTGGAGAACGCCACGGCGATGCCGAAACTTTCTTTGATCTTGCCCGCGAGTTCCTGGTCGAACATGCGCAGCACCACGCGGATGCCGGGCTTGGCCTTGCGCGCGTCAAGGGCAAGCTCGAGGTTGGCCAGGTCGTCATCGGTGACGCAGATCAGCGATTTGGCCTCGGCTACGTTGAGATCATCGAGCACGCCCTCTTCGCGGCCGTGGCCCACGCGCACGGGCACGCCGTGTTTGCGCGCATAGGCGAGATTGGTGCAGTGCGTATCTTTCTCAAGCACGATCACCTGCTCGCCCAGCTTGAGCAGTTGCTGCAGGATACGCATGCCGACTTTGCCCAGGCCAAACAGGATCACGTGATTGTGCATGGTTTTCCCCACCGCATGGACCCAGTCGTGCGAGGTTTCATCGCGCCGCAGGATGTGATACGAAAAGCGCACCACACCGTCGAGGATCACCACCAGCCCCAGGATCGGCGTGACGAAGCAGATAACTTCCAGCAGCCAGTGCTCCGGCGCGGGGCTGACCTGTTCGCCGAACAGCAGCGTGTAAACCAGGTAGGTCGCGCGCAGAAAGCTGAGCGGTTCATCGTAAAGCCGCGTGAACGCAAAGCCGCCCAGCAGCACCAGCACGACAAGCACCGCCAATATCGGCAGGAACTGCAGCGTGGGCTTGCGCAGGTAATGAACCCAGGCACGGAGATTTTGTGATCGGCGCACGGCGCGATTGTCGTTACAGCGTGGCATCGCGCAAGGCGCTTGGCGTTTATCGCCGCTTCCAGGGAAAGCCTTCGGGCGTCACGTAGCCGTCAACAACGCCGCGGCAGGTGCGCGCTTTGCAATCGCACTTGAAGCTCCAGCGCGCATCCCACTCGCCGGGATCTTCGCCGGCGTAAACAATGTTATAGGCAAACGTGAGCTCTTCACCGCGCGCGACATCGCGCAGCGTTACCACGTAATTTTCGCCATCAACGCGGCTATTGGGCTCGCAGGAATGATTGAGCAGCCGCGCCACGCCGCGATCGACCAGCCAGCGGCCATCCTCGAGCAGCAGCGCGTGGCGGATTTCTTGCGCGGGAACATCCTCCCAATTGAGGATCGGGCCCTCAAAGCGGCAGATGCGTGTGCCCGCGGGCAGGTTTCTGGCCGCGCGCAAACCCTGGCCGCCGGCAACACGGAAGATTTCGTAGGGCAAATCGCTCATGCCACGTTCAGGCCCTCAAACAGCGCGGTTCCGATGCGCACGTGCGTGGCGCCCTCTTCGACGGCAATTTCGAAATCGTTGGACATGCCCATGGAGAGGCCAAGATGCCGCGCCTGGTTTTCGTTCTCGTGGGCCCGGACGTCGTCACGGGTGACGGCGAGTTTGCTAAAAATCGAGCGGGTCTGCGCGGGGCCGGCCTTGAGCGGCGCCATGGTCATCAAGCCGCACAGCTGAACGCCGCCCAGGCGTTGGCAATCCAGCCACAAGTTCCAGGCTTGCTCGTGGGAAACGCCCTGTTTCTGTTCTTCGCCGCTGTTGACTTCGATGAAACACGGAACTGGGCCGCGCCGCAGCGCAAGCGCGCGTTTGTCGATTTCCTCGGCCAGTTTCAATGAGTCCACGCTGTGGATGACATCGAACAGTTCAAGCACGCCCTTCACTTTGTTGGATTGCAGGTGGCCGATGAAGTGGCGCCGGATTTTTCCGCGCTCGCGCAAGGCCGGCACCTGGGGGAATTTCTCTTTGGCGGCCTGGAATTTGTTTTCGCCGATGTCAGCCACGCCCAGCTCGATCAACGCCTCCGTGATTTCCGCGCTGACGGTTTTGGTTACGGCGATCAGCGTGACCTCTCTGGCGTCGCGGCTTGCGCGCGCGCAGGCCGCCGCAATGCGCTCGCGCACGCGCTTGAGATTGGCGGCCAGGATTGCACGCTGAGCTGCTTCCATGGCGGCAATTTAACGCACGCCTGCGCGTTTGGAAGCCCGGCCCTGAGGCGTGAAGTTTCGTGAAATCGCTTGCGCTGCGCGCCAATGTGACGAATATCGGCGCACCTTCCCTTCGAAAGACCTCCATGAAAACGATGCTTGCCTGCCTGATGGCCCTGATGCTCGGTTTTGTCGCGACGGCTTGCAGCAATGATCCCGAGCCGCGCAAGGACACCAAGGACGACATCGATTTCAGCAACCCCAAGGGTTCCAGTGACGGCAACACGAACAAGGGCAGCGGCAGCGGCAAGAGCGGCGATGGCAGCGGTTCGAAATCCGGCACCGATGGCGGCACGAAGTCAGGAACGGGCGATGGCAGCGGCAGCGGCAAAAACGGCGCAGGCAGCGACAACGCGGGCAAGAAGTTCGACAAGGCGCTCGCGCGCACGGATATTGAAGGCAAGAGCACCGATTTCCCGTACGTGATGGCGCTCTGGGATGAAACCCACCATGCGGTGCGCGTAGTGGCCTCGAAGGAGCCGATCCCTGAGGCGCGCGTTTCCAAGCTGCGCACGGGCGAGCCGCTGGAGGGCGAGGTGCCGCACATCATCCTCTCGTTCCAGCTTGAGGAAGGCGCCACGGAACTCACGATGAAGAACACGGAAGTGCTGGTGTACGGCTTCCATCACCTGACATCGCTCAGCCCCGTCGAGCTGATCAACATCGGCAAGGACGCGATCATGGAGTTTTCGGGCAAGGCCAAAGTCGGCGAAAAAGTGCGCGTGTTCGTTGAGTTCCGCAACGAGAAAATCAAGGACGCCCCGCAGGAAGGCCGTTTCCACTTTGATTTCGCGCAGGAACTTGAGCTGAAGTAAGCCGCGACAACGCGCGGCACTGCTACTCGATCGCTTTGCTTTGCTCGGTCGCTTTGGCGGCTTCGCGCGCGAGGATCTCCGCGCGCTCTTGCGTGAAGTGTTCGAAAATGCGCTGGGCCACGGCGCGCGAGATGCCTTCGACGGTGGCGAGTTCCTCGATGCTTGCCAGCTTGATGCCCTTGGGCGAGCCGAATTTCTTGATCAGCGCTTTCTTGCGCTTGGGGCCAATACCGTCAATCGAATCCAGCCCGCTGGCCACGGCGGCCTTGCGGGCCAGTTCGCGGTGGAACGTGATCGCGAAACGGTGCGCTTCATCGCGGATGCGCATGAGCAGAAACAGCGCCGGCGAGCGCTGGTCGAGCGTGATCGGCTCGGGGTTGCCGGGCACGAAGATGCGTTCGTCCGTGAGTTTGCGTTTGGCCGAGTAACTGGTTTCCCAGCCCGGCTCACTTTTGTCGCGGCTTTTGGCCAGGCCGATCAGATCGATGCCGACGATGTTGAATTCCTCGAAGACTTTCTGCACGCGGTTGAGCTGGCCCGCACCGCCGTCAATCACGATCAAGTCGGGGTAGCTTTCCTCTTTGCGCGCGCGTTCGAGCCGGCGGCGCAGGATTTCTTCCATGCTGGCGAAGTCGTCGTTGCGGTCGTGCGTTTTGATCTTGTACTTGCGGTAGAGCGATTTTTCGGGCTTGCCATCGACAAAGCACACGCCCGAGGCCACAGACTCTTTGCCGTGCTCGTGGCTTACGTCGTAGCACTCCATGCGCACGGGAACGTTCTCCAGGTGCGCCGACTCTTGAAGCTGCTTGAGCAATTCGCGCTCGCGGCTCTGGGTTTCATCGCGCACGCGCAGGGCGTGGCGCGCGTTGGTTTCGGCCAGCTCCACGAGCTGCTTCTTATCGCCGATCTTGGGCGCATAGACTTCCACTTTGTGCTCGGCCTTGTCGCTCAGCCAGCTTGCCAGCGTCTGCGCGCCGTCAAACTCAAAGGGCACGAGCACTTCATCGGGGATGAACGCGGTCTTCTGGTAAAAAGCCTCGATGAAGCCGGACAACAGTTCTTCGTCGGGCAGCATCGATCTGATTTCGTGCGTGCCGGTTTCCACCAGCATGCCGTCGCGGTACATGAGCACCGCAAACAGGGCGCGGTCCGCCTCGCGGTAGATTCCCAGCACGTCGCGCTCGCCGGTTTTATCGTGGCCCACCGTGGCGCGCTGGCGCGTGACCGTGGCTTTGATCGCGGCCATGCGGTCGCGCAACTTGGCGGCCTGCTCGAAATCAAGCCGCGCGCTGGCCTCGTTCATCTGGCGTTCGAGGTCGTCGATCACGCCCATGTCGCGGCCCTTGAGCACGTCTATCAAACCCTTGACCAGCGCACCGTACTCCTCGGGCGTGATTTTGTGCGGCACGCAGGGCGCGCAGCACAGGCCGATATCGTGATACACGCAGGGCCGCGTGCGGTTGTTGAGCACGTGGTCAGAGCAAAGCCGCAACGGAAACGCCCGCTTCAGCGTGTCCATGGTTTCGCGCAGTTTCCAGGAGCTGGCAAAGGGGCCGAAGTATGTGGCGCCGTCGCGCTTGTATTTGTGCACCACCGTGGCGCGCGGGTATTCGTGGCGCAGGTCAATGCGAACACTGACGTAGGTGGCGTCGTCGCCGGCGAGCTGGATGTTGTACTTTGGACGAAAGCGCTTGATTAAATTGTTCTCAAGGATCAGCGCTTCTTTCTCGTTGCCCGTGACCACGAACTCGACCTGCGTGGCCTGCTCCATGAGAAAGTAAATATGCGCGCGGCCATCGTTGCCCGGCCGCAGGTAGCTGCGCACGCGCTTGTGGATGTCGATTGCCTTGCCGACGTACAGCACCGTGTTCTCGTCATTGCGGAACACGTAGCAGCCCGGGGTGTGCGGGGCCGCGTCAATCTGGCGTTCAAGGATGGAGCGTTCTTCGGCCACAGCAGCAGTACAGCACGCGCCTAGAGTTCGCGCGAGAGCACGAAATCGGCGATTTCTTCGAACAGCGGGCGAATCGCGTTCTCGCCCAGCACCGCCAGCCCCTGCTTGGCGCTATCGATGTAGCCGCGCGCCTTGGCGGCGGCGTATTTGAAGCTCTCTTTGCTGTGCAGAAGTTTGACCAGTTCGTCGTGGCCCTTGGCGCCGGCCTTGACGGCCGTGAGTGCCAGCGCCTTCTGCTTGGCATCGGCGTGCGCCAGGAAATGAATCAGCGGCAGCGTGGGCTTGCCCTTCTCGACGTCCGAGCCGAGCGTCTTGCCCACGAGCGCTTCTTCGCCGAGCAGATCGAGTAAATCGTCCATGATCTGGAAAGCGCGGCCAAGCTGCATGCCGTAGGCGTAGAACGCGTCGCAGACTTCGGGCTTTGCGCCGGCGTAGTGGGCGCCCAGGCGCGCGCTCGTGGCGTAAAGCTCGGCGGTCTTGCCGTCGATGATTTTCAGGTACTTCTCTTCGCTCAGTTCAAAGTTGTTGCGGTTGTTCACCTGCATCACTTCGCCCAGGCAGGTCACGGCCATGGCGCGCGAGAACTGCTTTGCGCCCTCAGTGGTGCTCAAGGTCAGGCTGACTTCGAAAGCGTGGCTGAAAATGTGGTCGCCCAGAAGCACGGAAACTTCATTGCCCGCCAGCGCATTGATGCTTGCGCGCTTGCGGCGCAGCAGCGCTTCATCAAGGATGTCGTCGTGCACGAGCGTGGCGGTGTGCAGCATTTCGGCCACTGCGCCGAGCACGATGTGATCCTGCGTGACTTTGCCGCAGGCCTTGCCCGCCAGCAGAAGCAGCGCGGGGCGCAGCTTCTTGCCGGAGTAATCTTCGATGTATTCGAGCAGTGTGGCGATGTACGGGTCGTCGCTGGAAAGCTCGGCCTTGTAACGTTCCTCGACGCGCCCCAGTTCGCTCAGGATCGGGTCATAGAGGCGGGCCAGAATGCGCTTGGCCGCCATGGCGGCGGACTTGTCGGGCGACGTGGTTTCACTCACCTGGGACGCGGCTTGCTTGACCTTCATGGCGTGGCTTTCACAGGGGAGCCCAAAGGAGACTCCGGTGCCCCCGTGGCCTGCTCAAACGTTAGCACAGGGCGCTTTGGCGGGCAATGCGGGTCACTGTTCACGGGCCAGGTCCTCGGGTGTGTTGATGTTGGCAAAGGTCCGTTCCAGGGGCGCAAACGCGGCAAGATCGGCATCGGTCAACAGGCGGCAGCGGCAGCGCTTCCATAATGGCACGACTCTCAAGCTGCCCGCCGCGAGGGAATTTTCCACGGCGGCAAGCATGGGCGCTGTGCGCAGCGCACACACCAGGGGTTCGGGCAGGCCGCCGTGTTCGCAAAACACGACGTCGTGGCCCATGAGCTCCTGATGCAGGCGCGCCAGCAGCGCCGTTGAAACGTGCGGCAGGTCGCAGGCGAGCGCCAGCGCTGATTCTGCTCCCGCCGCCTGCGCCGCCTTGAGCCCTGCATAAAGGCCCGATAGCGGCCCCTGCATCATGTAAGGCTCCAGGTCCGGCACGGTGAGAACGTCTGGCGGAAGCGGAATATTGCGCGATCCTGTGGAAACGGCGAGCACGTCGCAAAGCGGCTTGAGCGCCTCGATCGCGAGCGTGAGAAGCGTGTGGCCCTTCAACTCACGGAGTGCCTTGTCGCCCCCGAGGCGAGAAGCCAGACCGCCGGCCAGCACCAGTCCCAATACACTCATAGGAAAAAGCGCGGGACAGGCGCGGGCCTGTCCCGTTTCGAGGCCCTGGGGCTACTTGCCCGCAGAATTGTCCTTCTCGTCTTCCTGCTCGCGCGTGCTCGGGTAACGGTAGATCTCAACGCCTTCGAGCAGGCGCTTGGGCGTAATCAGTTCCATCACAATCGCGGAGGAGGCCAGGCGCCGCTCGGTGGCGATGTCGGCCGGGCCGCGCCCGAAGCTGGAATCCTCAAGATCGGATTCAGAGAGGCGGCGCGCGACCGTGCGGCGGTCAATGACCCGGGCCAGCAGGTAATTCCAGCGCTCTTCTTCGGGCTTCTTGAGCGGATCCTTGTTGAACTTCTCGGGCACGATTTCGCTCACGCCATCTTCAGGCTTGATGTCCTTGAGCCGATCCATGAAGGGCTTGTCCGGGTCGGAGGTGCTGGGGCCCGAGGAGAAGGCCAGCAGCTCCGAATCGCTTTCGCTCTGCACATCGGGGATATCCACCTTGGCGGAGATCCAGTCCGTCTTGAGCACTTCAATCATGGGCCAGCGCTTCTTGGCGTCAGCCACGGCGGCGTCCCAGCCGCGCTTGATGATGTCGGCGCGGATCAGCTTGAGTTCCTGGATGCAGAACTGGCGCGCGCGCTGCTGGGCGGCGAGCGTGAGCAGGCGCTCGGTCACTTCGGCCTCGCCCTTGGTGTATTTGGGCGTCTTGCGAATCAGGCGCAGCAGGTAAAGGCCGCGGTCAGGGTAGCCCATGACATCGCTGACGGAACCTTCGGTGTAGCTGGGTTCTTCAAGGAAGCGCTTGGCGCCATCCACATACTCCAGCCAGCGCAGCTCGGCGTCGGTTACGACATCGCGCCAGGTCAGCAGGCGCACCGAGCCAAAGCCGGCGGGCAGCTTCAGGCCCTTGCCGGCTTCGCCGGTGACGTCGAGGTTGGCGTCGCCGATTACTTTTTCCAGCGAAAGATCGCGGCGCGTATCCGAAGCTTCGCGCTTGATGCGGCTGCGGAAGGCATCAAGGTCGGCGCGCATCAGCGCCGCCTGGGCGTCGAGGTCATCGACGCTCTGCTGCGAGACAATGCGGTCGCGCGCTTCGCGCAGCTTGTTGCCCAGGGCCGTGGGAATCTCGACGAGCAGCTCGTCAAAGGCAAAGCGGCGGGCATCGATGTCGCCCAGCAGCAGGCCGCGCAGTGAAAGCTTGTAGCCCACCAGCACCTTCTTGAAGCCATCGACAAACGTGCGCACGCTGTCTTCCTGCTTGCCGCCCTTGCCCTCGAACAGCAGGTCGCGCAGGGCGACTTGCTCTTTCAGGCCGGCGATTTCCATCTCCAGGCGATCGATTTCGAGCTTGCGCTGGACTTCATCCAGAGGCTCGCCATCGGGTCCTTTGATTTCCTTCTGGCTGCGCTGCTCTTCGAGGCGGGCTTCTTTGTCGCGCAGGGTGCGGTCAAGGTCCTGCATCGTGCGCTGCGCCGTCGAATTCAGCGTGGAAAGCTGCTCGCGCGCGATGTCCTCATCGAGGAAGCGCACCAGGTCTTCAATCAGGTTCGCGAACTTGATGTCCCAGGCCTTCTTGTCGGCGTCGCTGGACGCGGCGCCGGTCGGCGTGGGAATGCGCGCGGCCACGTTGGCGAACTGGCCGTTGATCACATTCACGATGGAATCAAAGCGCACGCGCAGGTCGTTGCGCTGGTTGCGCAGCGTATCCACGTTGCGCTGGCGCTGCTCCGACAGAGCCGAGGTGGCGTTGAGCCGCTTCTCGTTCTTTTCACGCACATCATCGAGCCTGGCTTTGAGCGTCGAGATCAGTGCCTGCGCCAGCAGCGGCGCCTTGTCACGGCGCAGGGCGGTGTAGATGTCGCCCTGTACTTCAAAGAAGCTGCGCGTCTCGGCCAGGTCTTTCTTGAGCTGGTCGCGCAGCGCTTTTTCTTCCTCGGGCTTGAAGCCGGGCCAGGCCGCGTCTTTGGCGCGCTTGTCTGTGGCGATGGCGTTGAACTCGGCCTCGACGCGCGCGTCGAGGTTCTTTTTGTCGGCGTCGTCAGCCTTGAACTCGCCGGCCTTCTTCATGGATTCGTAGTACAGGCGCTCGAGCTTTTCGTTGCGCGGAACCAGTTGCTCGAGGTCACGGTACTCGGCCTTGATGATTTCGAACTCAAAGCGGGCGTCCTCGTTGAGTTCCGTGAAGCGGTGCTTTTCGTACATCTCGCTGCACGGATCGGCGCCGGCGGGCGCGCTGGCGAGCGAAGAGCCGTTGGCGACGCGGGCGGCGCGGGCATTGTGGTGCTCGCGCTCGACTTCGGCGCGGGCTTTCTCAAGGAACGGGGCCACGGGCAGGCGCAGGTACTCGGCCTTGACTTCGTCGTTGTTGCCGGCCGCAATCCGGGCGATGTCGGCCAGGCGCGCGCGTTCACCGGCCACGAGGGAGTCAACGTAGCTGCGCACCATCAGGCAGTCGCGCAGCGTGCTTTCAATGCTGCTCAGTTCGTAGCCGTAGCGATCCTGGAACTGGGCATACAGTTTCTCGATCGGGAACTTGTCGAACTCCTGCGCGGAGGCGTTCATCAGGGCGTGCACGGCGCTCCATACCGCCTGGTTGCTGGGGCGCTGCACGCCCGCCTTTTCCGCACGCTTGACCAGCGCGAGGTGGCACCACACGTAGTTGTCCTGGTAGCGCGGCCATACATCGAGCAGCGAGCGCTCGTAGGGCGTTTCTGCGGCGTCCTGCGGCTGGGTGGTCAGGGCGGGAACGCGCGGGTAAATCGCGCGCGGCTTGAGGTCGCCCTGGCCCTGGCCGTAGTCAAGGAACGTGCAGGCGTTGAGGCCCTGGCGGATGCGCTGGTGGAATTCAACGTAGTTGTATTCACGGCCGTCCATCTCGCCCGCTTTGGAAGGCGTCTTGGCGGAATCGCCCAGCATGTAGGTGAGCGAGCCGGTGACGGTGAACATGGCGGCGATCACGACAATCAGGGCCGTGATCATGATCTTCTGGCGGCGTGTATAGTTATCGAGAGCCACGGATTCTTCCTTAGTTGAAACACAAAGCCACAGACGGCCTGGCGCCGCTGCGGGGGGCAAAACCTTAACAAAAGCCGCGCCGGCTTCCAGTGCAAGCGGACGCATTTGGGCATGAATTGATGCCCTCCTTCGGGGCAGACGTGTGGTTGCCCGCCCTACCGTTATTACAACGCGGCGCTAAATTGGCGCGCGAGAGCCAACGACATTCGAGGACGAGACATGGCTGTTGCAGCCGCGGTTTCCCTTTCCAACGACGAACTTCAGCGTTACGCGCGACACATTATTCTGCCCGAGGTCGGGCGTGAGGGTCAGGAGAAGCTCAAGGCCTCCAGCGTGCTGTGCGTGGGCGCGGGCGGGCTTGGCTCGCCCATGGCCATGTACCTTGCCGCTGCGGGCGTGGGGCGTATCGGCATCGTTGATTTCGACGTGGTCGATTCCAGCAACCTCCAGCGCCAGATCATTCACGGCACCGCCAGCGTGGGTAAACGCAAGGTCGAAAGCGCCAAGGCGCGGCTTCTCGACCTCAACCCGCATTTGAAGGTCGATATCCACGAAGTGGCGCTCAGCAGCGAAAACGCGCTGGGCATCGTGAAGGGCTACGATGTCGTGGCCGACGGCACCGATAACTTTCCCACGCGCTACCTGGTCAACGACGCGTGCGTGCTCGCGGGCAAGCCCAACGTTTACGCCAGCATTTTCAGGTTCGACGGCCAGGCCACCGTGTTCAATTACGAAGACGGCCCGTGCTACCGCTGCCTCTACCCCGAGCCCCCGCCGCCCGGCATGGTGCCCAGCTGCGCCGAGGGCGGCGTGATTGGCGTGCTGCCCGGCGTGGTGGGCTGCATCCAGGCGCTGGAAACCATCAAGGTGCTTCTGAAAATCGGCGACCCGCTCAAGGGCCGCCTGCTGGTGTTCGACGCGCTGGGCATGAAGTGGCGCGAACTCAAGATCCGCAAGGACCCCAAGTGCCCCATCTGCGGGCCCAACCGCACGATTCACCAGCTCATCGATTACTACCAGTTCTGCGGCGTGCCCAAGGCCAATGAAGAAGCCGAAAAGGCGCGGCTTGCCGCACAAGCCCAGCCCAAGTCTGACGAGATCACGCCCGCGCAACTCAAGGCCCGCATGGACAAGGGCGACAAGCCGTTTCTGGTGGATGTGCGCAACGCCAACGAACTGGGCATCTGCAAGCTGCCCTACGACGCGTTCATTCCCACGCCCGAGTTCGGCCAGCGCTGGGTTGAGCTAGAGGACAAGAAGGACCGCGAGCTGGTCATCTACTGAAGAAGCGGCGCACGCTCGGCGAGCGTGACCAAGTTTCTGCAAGAGAAGGGCTTCACGAAAGTGAAGAACATGGTGGGCGGAATGCTGCGCTGGAGCAACGACGTCGATCCCACCGTGCCCAGGTATTAACCGCCATGCGGCGTCGTAACCACAAACCCAGTGCACATGCCATGAGCAGCGCGAGCCACAAGCCGCGCTGCTCGTTTGTTGTGCACGAGTCGCTTTCATCGACTTTGCTGTCGTTGCTGCCGGGCACGCCCAGCGTCACCGTCGTGGGAGAGTAAAGGCGCCAGGTCACGCTGCCTCCGCCGGCCGCTCCGGTCACGTTCACACGAAACGTGGCCACGCCGCTGTGGTTGCGGATGAACACCGTAACGTCGTTGAGCGCACCGCCGCTGGCCGTGAACGTGCCGATCAATGTGGCGCTGCCGCCGGTGTTGTCATAGACGTCGATCTTGGTCAGGCCGCTGCCGGTTGCCTCGAAGCGGAACGGCACGTTTTGCGCCGTTGGACCGAAATTGAGTTCCACGCCCTGCGCCGAAAGCCCGCTGGGCACACTGCGCGTGTAGTTTGCAATATGGCCCGCCTGAAGCAGCAGCCCCGTCGCTCCGACCACATATTGATCATCCCTGATGAACGTCAGACCGCCCGCCGTATTATTCAGGCTGCCCGAAAAATCCGTCGTGCCCGTGCCATTCGTGGCCACCTCAAGCGCAAAGCCGCGCACTCCTGAGGCGCTGCCCGAAAGCGCGCAATTGGCCGTGCCCGCGCCTGCCACGGTCTGTGAATCAATGAACGTCGAGGTCGGTGCGGCGTCGCCGGCAACGCCCGTCAGGTCAATCAGCCGCACGCGCAAACCTGCGCTATTGCTGGTGCTCAGGCTGGCGGTGATCGTGTAGCCCGTGGCGCCTGCGCCGAGATCAAGGTGATAAAGGAATGTGCGAACGCGCGTGCTCGGCACGGTGCCGGTAATGGGCAGTTGGGCAAATGCCGCCGAAGCAAACAGCGCGGCCAGCAGGAATACGCGCATGGGGCCTCCGGTAATTGAACGCGCGAAAGCCGCCATCGTTGCCCGCCGGTTGACGTTTGACGCAACGCGGCTAGAGTTATTTGCGGTCGCGCGGCGCATAGTCGTGAACCTGGTCAGGGCCGAAAGGCAGCAGCCATAAGCGAATTCTGCGGGTGCGCGACCACTGAATTCAAGCGGGCGAGCCATCAAGGCTCGCCCGCTTTATGTTCGTTTCGAGGGATTTTCCCCTGCACCCGGATCGCTTCGCTCACGCTCGGTGGTGGGCGCGAGGCCGGGTTCGCAAAGCGATGGCCCATAAAGCAAACCGCCGAGACGCCGAGACGCCGAGAACAGCTCTCAAAGCGCACGAACAAACTGCCTGCGGGCGTGCATGAGTTGACGAGACGGACAAGGCAAGCCGCGTACAGAAATGTGCGGTCGCTTTGGCGGCTCGAGCCTGTCTGGATTCCCTGGTCAGATGAAAACCGGGTCTTCCTCCGCGAAACTCCGCGTCTTCGCGTCTCGGCGTTTTGCTTTTTCCTGCCGTCGGATTGGTGAGCGTTTTCAAACAGACTCATTACCCAACCTTTGATTCAAGCGGATGTCCTTGAAATGCCTC
>JADLFN010000034.1 GCA_020845475.1 Planctomycetota bacterium | reverse complement strand
CCAATGCTGCTGGATTAGCGCAAACAAATGAAAGGCGGATCGACCTTTTGGCCGATGGGGTGGTGTCGAGTCAACCCACGATCAAAAGAGAGGATCCGCCTTGTCTGATTTTATCGGCTGTCGGCGCGCGCGGCTTGAGGAGATTTTCATTGGCAGTGCCCTCAATTGCCTTCAATCGTTCCTGACCCGGAATCTGACTGAATCCTGGGCCCGGCAGGCCGGCCATCGCTGGCGCACTTGCCTCTTCTCGCCAATGCCAACGCTGCTCGCCTGCATTTACAAGCAGCTCTCAACCGGCGTTTCCTGCCGTGACGTTGAGGATTGGGCCGCGTCGCTGATTCCTGCCAGTGATTCGTTCCATAGCGGCGACGATTTCTGCGAAGCCCGCAAGCGACTGCCTGAAGCGGTTTTCGAAAGCGCCTTCGAACACACTTGGCGCAGCGCACCGATTTCCAGCATCTGGCTCGTCGATGGCACGGGCCTCTCGCTGCCGCGCAGCGCCGCCAACTTCAGCGCTTTTGGCCGACCCCATGGTAAAGCCCGCATGCCCAACGCGCGGCTGCTGCTCTTCAGCGACGCGCAAAGCGGGGCGGTCACCCGCGCCGACATCGTGGGCTGCCACGAGGGAGAGATGCGCCAGTTTCTGCGTTGCCTGCCGACGATTCCCCCGGGCACGACGTTGGTGGCTGATCGGCAGTTCGGCTCCTACCTGGCGTTTCACGAGATGAGCAGGCTGGGCATCTTTGCCGTGACGCGGCTGAACTCTTCGCGCAGGCCTGTCAGCGTGCAGCGCCTTTCTGAAGGCGACGAGATTCATGTCTGGAAGAAGCCTCGCTCGGGAAGCAGCGCGTTTGCGGACAAAGTCAGAGAGTTGCCGCTGTTTCAGCATGTGCGCGTGGTGCGGCACAGACTTGTTCGCAAGGGTTACCGGCCGGTGGTGATTGAGCTGGCGAGCAATCTACTGGACGCGACGAAGTGGCCAGCGGACAAGCTGGTAGAGCTTTATGCGTTGCGCTGGCGCATCGAGAATGACATCCGCGACCTGAAGCTGAAACACGGGCTTTCGATGCTGACGTGCAAGAGCGAGGACACGGTGCGCAAGGAGGTCTGGTCGGCGCTGATCGCCTACAACTGCGTCAAAGTCATGCAGGCGAAGACAGGCCAATGCCCGCGGGAACTGAGCCACGAACGCTCCAGAACCATCATGCTGGAAGGCTGCAGCCAGATGGCCCGGGCGCTGACCAGCTGCTTGCCCATGCTGTTTCGGAATCTGCTAAAAAGCCTGGCGCAAAGCCGGATCAAACGCCAAGAGCGCCCGCCATGCCCACGAGCGCTCGTGCGAAACACCAACGCCGACTATCCATTCCTCTACCGAACCCGCAAAGAATGGTACATCCACTACCTAGCTGCCTAATCCAGCAGCATTGGACAATCGTCCGGCCCGCTTTCGTTTGCGCTCCAGCCCATTGCCGCCGCGAACCGCCACCGGCGGCAATACCTCGTGGATTCGACCTGCCGGCCCGCACTACGGCAAGCTGCGCATTGAAACGATTTCGCACGTGATTGCTGGTCTCCGTTCCAGGCTCTCAATAACGACGTGTGTGCCGTGCCGGACATTTCGTGCAGGAACGCTTAGCTCTTTCGCTGGAACTGCCTAGAATCCGCTCTCACTTGATCGCGTAAACTCCGACCCCCATGCATCAGCAACCCGCCGGCAAATCGAGCCCCGTTGGGGCCTTTGCGCTCAAGTTCTATGCCATGCTGGTGCCGGCGCTGACGCTGCTGGGCATGCCCACGCTTTACAACAACGCGCTGCGCCAGTTTGGCGAGGCTCACCTGGCCTGGTTTCCGAGTGCTTTGATTTGCTGCGCAATCGCACCCATCTTCTACATCTACATTTGTTCGGCGAGGCTTTACGCGCCTCGCAGTCTTTGGCTGAGCCTGCTCGCGGTAATCGATACTCCCCTCTATGTGCTGGTCACGTCGCTGGTCTTGAACCAGGCCGACATGGGCGCGTTGTCGTGGGATGGCCTGATAGAACTCGGGGGCGCACTGCTCGGCATGTGCTTTGCCGCTGCTCTGACCAGGGAACTGCAACTGGGCGAAAGAGTGCCGATGGTGTTCTCCACCATGCTGATCGCAGTCGCTCCTGTCCTGATCGTCACCTACCTGTTATTGCCGGGCCAGTCTGAGGCCGTGGTCTTTGGAGGCGCGATTGCCTTTAACTCATGGGCGTATTTCAAGCTCTTTTCCAATCGAGACCCCGCGCCGGCGGACGAGCACAACTTGGCTCTCCACGTGCCAACCGAACCAACCAAGCAACCGCTCCTTGCCGCGGAGTTTCTATGGTCCGCCCTGGCCTTCACTTCGATTGGGCTGGTCATGCTTTACCTCGCAGCGCGGCTTCTCCACTAACTAGCGCGCCCTTGCCGCCGCGCCTGCAAATGGCGACAATTCCGGTCCGCAATTCGTAGGGGCGAGGCATGCCTCGCCCGCGCATTCGTAGGGGCGACATATATGTCGCCCCTACAACAACGAGGCCGCTATGAAGAACCTCTGCCAGGAAGCTATCGATGCCGCGTCTCAGCTTGGCGCGGCTTATGCCGACGTGCGCATCATTGACTATCGCCGCGAGGACATTTTCCTGCGCAACGGCAAGCCGGGCAATTTGAATTTCTCCGAGAGCGTGGGCGCGGGCATTCGCGTGATCGTCAATGGCGCGTGGGGCTTTGCCAGCATCGTCGATGTCAACACGGCGAACTTGAAAACCTGCGCCCAGCGCGCCGTGGCGATTGCGCGCGCCAGCGCCCAAGTGAAAAAGCAGGACGTGCGTTTGGCGCCGCGCCAGGCGGTGGAGGATTTCTGGGCCACGCCATTCACGATTGACCCATTCAAGATCAGCCTCGAAGAAAAACTCGGTCTGCTGATGCGCATCGACGAAATATTGCGTAAACGGCCCGAAATCAAGGTCGCCAGCAGCAACATGCAGTTCGCGCGCGAAAAGCAGTTTTACATGGACACGCAGGGCGCCTACATCGTCCAGGATTTGCTGCGCTCGGGCGCGGGCTATTCGGCCACGGCCGTGGGCAACGGCGACGTGCAAATCCGCAGCTACCCGCAAAGCTGGGGCGGCAACCACAAGTGCATGGGCTACGAAATCGTCGCGGCTTACGATCTGCTGGGCAACGCCGAGCGAATCAGGGATGAGGCGGTCGCGCTTTTGACCGCGCCCGAGTGCCCCAGCGGCAAGACCACGCTGATTCTCGACGGCCCGCAGCTCGCGCTGCAAATTCACGAAAGCGTGGGGCACCCCAACGAGTTCGACCGCGTGCTGGGCATGGAGGCCAATTACGCCGGCAGAAGTTTCATGGTGCCCAACCTGCACTACACGCCGGGCGGGTTCAGATATGGCAGCGACATCGTGAATTTAGTGGCCGATTGCACCGTCCCCGGCGGGCTGGCGACGGCGGGCTACGACGACGACGGCGTGCGCATGCAGCGCTTCCACGTGGTGCAAAACGGCATCCACAAGAACTGGTTCCAGACGCGCGAAACGGCAACGGTGCTAAGCGACGAAACGCCCAGCAACGGCTGCAACAGGGCCGAGGGTTTCTCGAACATCCCGATCACGAGAATCCCGAATCTCAGCCTCATGCCCGGCACCTGGAGCTACGACGACATGATCGCCGACACGAAGGACGGCATCATCATGGAAGTCAACAAAAGCTGGAGCATCGACCAGATGCGCCTCAACTTCCAGTTCGGAACCGAAATCGGCCGCGTGATCAAGAACGGCAAGATCACGGGCATAGTGAAGAACCCGAACTACCAAGGAGTAACCCCCGAGTTCTGGGGCAACTGCGACGCGATCTGCAACCAGGACCACTGGGACCTATGGGGAGTCATCAACTGCGGCAAAGGCCAACCCGGCCAGACCGCAGAAATGTCCCACGGAGGCGCGCCAACGCGCTTCCGCAACGTCATGTGCGGGATTAAGGGCTAGTGGCTAGGACCTCCGGTCCTTGAGCGTGGCTGGGACCTCTGGTCCCCGAACGGCAAAGGCAACAGCCTCACGCAAAGGACGGCAAGGTCCGCGAAGGTCGAAGGCTCCAGTGGAGCCTGAGAGAGCGAGTTTTGCGAGCGGGCTGTTCAGGTCGCAAAGAACAGCCACGGCACTCTCTAAGCGTTGTGGAGTCTCGAATGCCCGACTACACGTTCCACAGCCTGTCGGATGCCGACTTCGAAGATCTTACCTGTGACCTATTGGGGGAATTGGAAGGAGTTCGATTCCAGCCCTTCACGAAGGGACGAGACTCGGGCGTCGATCTTCTGTTCGGTGCCCGTCTCTGCGGGTCTACTGTCGTTCAATGCAAGCACTATTGCGGCTCAAAATTTTCCAACTTGAAGTCGAGGATCATCTCCGAGGAAGCCCCCAAGCTCGCCAAGCTCAAGCCGAACCGATTTATTTTGACCACGTCACTAGGGCTAACTCCGGGCAACAAAGAAGAACTCCTGAAAGCTCTTCAACCGTACTGCAAGGGCGTGGACGATATTTACGGTCGATCTGACATCAACGCGCTACTCGGAAAGTACCCCGCGATCGAGACAAGTCATTACAAGCTGTGGCTAACTAGCATTCCGGTCCTTGAACGAGTCTTGAAGCATGGTTCCGCTGTTTGGAATGCCATGACGAAAGAAGACATCGAAAGAAAAATGTCGTTGTATGTGCAAACTGGCGCATACGACGCAGCCGCGGACATCCTCAGCAAACACAATTACTGCATTCTTTCAGGAATTCCCGGTATCGGGAAAACAACGTTAGCTCAAGTTCTGGTGACGAGGTTGCTGGACGACGAGTACGAATTGATTGCGGTTAGAGATGACATTCAAGAAGCATACGACTTTCTAGATCTCTCCAAGAGGCAGGTTGTCTTCTATGACGACTTTCTGGGCCAATCCAGTATTAGTGAGCGCTTAGGCAAAAACGAGGACCGTGGAATCATTCGGCTACTGAACGAAGCACGTAAGAACAAACAACTAAAGGTTGTGTTCACCACGCGAGAGTACATTCTTGAGGACGCTAAGCGCGTCTACGAGCCGCTAAACAGCGGGGACATTGAAATCGCAAAATGCGTGGTGAAAGTAGAGGACTATACTCGCGGCCACCGAGCCCGAATTCTTTACAATCATATCTACTTCTCCAAACTTGATCACTCCTTTGCCCTTGCGTTGTTGGAGGACCGTGCCTACCGCGCAATCATTGATCATCGCAATTACAGCCCTCGCATCATCGAGTGGATGACAGTAGGAGCTGGTCCGGAAGGGGTAACGGCGGCAGACTACGTGCGAAGTTTCCTAGACGTTCTCAACAATCCCACAAAATTGTGGCAGCACGCGTTTGAAAATCAAATCTCTGAGGATGCCAGACGCGTGCTTTACTGCCTGGGGACGGTCGAGGGGATGTTCGGCATAGACGAACTCCGTACCGCTTGGGCTTACGCAGGCAACATAGGCGCATCAGGCACCCTGTCGATTGAGGCTAAGAGGGCCTTCACTGCTGCAATGAAACAACTGGATGGCTCATTTGTTCGAACCCAGAGACGTCTTAGCCAAACAGTTGTTACGTTTCACAACCCTTCAATAAAAGACTACGTTAGGAAGCGGATCGTCACGGACGCCGAGATAATTGCAGACCTGTTGGCGAAGGCAGCTTATTTTGAGCAAGTATCCAATTTGATTTGCCTTTCCGTCGACGGAAAGGTCGGTTCCAAGCCTAGCGGCTTGATTCCTTGCGACACCGCGCTTAGAGACGCGATTCGTCGAACATTCGAGGCCGGATCGGCCACTTATCAGCCAGTTCATTTCCGTGGGGAAATGGAGCCTTACCTTTTGCGAACTCCTTCTGAACTCGGCGAGCAGCTTTCAAGAGTTGTGCGTTGGGACGATGCTTATGAATCACAAGACCTCGCGAAGTTGGCACGCGAAATCGCTGCGGAACTTGTCGTTGCAGGGGACACAAACAAGGCGGCAACTCTAGATGCCTGCGTCTTTCTTGAATCTGCTCTTGACGGAGAGCCCAAAGAGGAGATTCGTAGCTCCATTGTGGCGCCCTTCTTCGACAGCATTCGTGTTCGTTTGACCGATTCAGGTGACACAAGCGATTGGATTCGGTGGACAACGTTCCTTCGGAAACACAGTGACTTCGTTGGTGCTGAAAAGATGGCGGAGTGGAGGCAACTAGCTGAATCGTTTTGTTCTGAAGAATTAGACGTAATCAAAACCAACGCTGACGATCACACGCGTGCAAAGGAATGGTACGAGGAAGTTACAGCCATCGCCGATTTATGGGATGTCGATTTTGAGGCTTCCCGGCAAGCAAGGTTCGAGACTTGGCTTGAGGAACTAGGTGACAAAGATGAGCCGCCGGAACCTGAAGCCGATGATGATTGGCGCGGTTCGGGCGGTCACGGCGGAATGGTTGAAGATGATGAGGGAATCGATCATCTCTTTGATTCTTTGAATGAAAGAGACACCGATTAGCGGAGCGGGCTGTCACCTCCGCGCTCCCTGTCCGTCAATTTTCGTGAACGCTGCCCAGGACTTTGCGGTCCTTCGCGTTCTTCGCGCCTTCGCGTGAGAGCCTTTGCCGTTCGTCGCGCCTTGAAAAGCCCGCTCGCGAAGCTCGCTCTCTCAGGCTCCACCGGAGCCTTCGACTCCGTGTGACCCACGTTCCGCTGTCGCCGCGCTTGCTACACTCCTCGCATGTACACACCCGCCGCTTTGCTTGATATGCATGAGCGCAGCCAGAAATCGCTGCGTGGCTTGATTGCTCATTGTGGCTCGCTCACTTCTGCTGAGCTTGAGCGCCAGATGCTGGATTTTGGCTTGCCTCCTCATGGCGAGCCGAACGTGCGGCTACAACTCACGCACACGATTGGCGCTCAGCGTTACTGGATCGGCTGCCTTCAGGGCCGCATTGAGGCGGAAGATCCCGTGCTTGCGAACATTGCCGAGATTGAGGCCTTTCGCGAGAGCGTCAGCGCGCAGGTTGCGGGTTATCTGGCCGGCGTAAGCGAAGCC
Organism: Planctomycetota bacterium; assembly: GCA_020845475.1. Taxonomy (GTDB): domain Bacteria; phylum Planctomycetota; class UBA8742; order UBA2392; family UBA2392; genus UBA2392. The sequence continues at coordinate 20,156 of JADLFN010000034.1, read as the reverse complement.
GAGCTGGACACTCCCCGCGCCGTGAAAACGTTTCATGGCGAGCGCGTGATTGCGCCGGCGCGCGTGGTGCTGCGCACGATCACACACATCTACGACCACAAGGGCAAAATCGCCGCCATGTGCCGCGCCCTGGGCAAGCCGATTTTGGCGGGTCTGGATTTCCCGCTGACGTAATTCGCAGCGCCATTTTCTCCCGGCCTGAAGACGAGCGGCACAGGTTCAATCATCCGCAGGCGCGCCGACATCGAACAGCTTTCCCCTTGCGATCGTGAATTTCACCCGGCCCTTCAGCCTCATGCCGGCAAAGGGCGTGTTCCTGCAGCGGCTGACGAGTCTTGACGGGTCAAGACTCCATTCCTCGTCCGGGTCGAGCAGGCACAGGTCTGCGTCGAAGCCCGGCGTCAAGGCGCCCTTGCGCTTGTGCACGCCCAGCACCTTCGCGGGGTTGCATGTCAGGGCGCTCACCGCCCGCGCGGGCGAAAGCTCGCCGCTGTGCACCAGCGCCGTCAACGTGACCGGCACCAGCGTTTCCAGGCCGACCACGCCAAAGGGCGCGCGGCCAAACTCGAGCTCCTTGAGCTCCGGCGGAACCGCCGTGTGATCGCTCGAAATGCACTCGATGATGCCCTCGCGCAAGCCGCGCTTGAGCCAGGCCACGTCGTCGGGGCCGCGCAGGGGCGGGAATACCTTGAAGGCCGTGTCGTATTGTTTGCGCACCACGGAGTCCGTGAGCGCGAAATAGTGCGGGCAGGTGGCGGCCGTGACCTGCACGCGCAGTTTGCGCGCGCGCTTGATGGCGCGCACAGCGTTTTTCGTAGTGACTTTGGCGGCGTGATAGTGGCAGCCCGCTTCGCGCGCGAACATGCACGCGCGCGCCACGGCCAGTTCCTCGGCCACGGCGGGGATGCCGGGCAGGCCCGCCAGCGTGGCTTCGTAGCCCGCGTTCATCGCGCCTGAGGTCATTGCGGGGTCCTGCGCAAATTCGATGACGGCGAGGCCGAACATGCTGGCGTAGGCCATGCCCTTGAGCAGCGTCGAGGGCGAGTCAATCGCGCGCATTTCATCGGAGAAAGCCACAGCACCCGCGCGCGCGAGCTGGCCCAGCTCGGCCAGTTCCTTGCCCTCGCGCTTTTTCGTGAGCGCCGCCACGGGCAGGATCTCGGCGAGATCTGCAGCCTTGCTTTGGCCGAGCACGTATTGAACGCCCGCTTCGGTGTCGATTGGCGGGTCCGTGTCCGGCATGCACGCAACCGTAGTGACGCCGCCGTGGATGGCGGCCAAAGCACCGCCCGCAATGGTCTCAGCGCTTTCGTTGCCGGGCTCGCCCAGGTGCGCGCGCAGGTCAATGGCACCGGGCAGCACCCACAGGCCCTTGGCGTTGAAAACTTCGATGCCGCTCGTCGCGTTCTTGAACGTCTTGTAGTCGCCCTCGCGCGCGGAACCCACAAGCTTGATCTTGCCGTCGGCCACGAGCACGTCGGCCACGGCGTCAAAGTTGTTGGCCGGATCGATGACTCTGCCGCCGCGAATCAGGATTGCCTGCATGTCACTCCCTCAGGAATTCCGCCAGCTCCGCCGTAATCGCCTTGCGTCCGAACTCCCACAAGCCGTTGTGATCTCCACCCTCAATCCACAGCGTTTTCGCGCCGCTGGCTGCCGCAATCTCTTTGCCCATGTCAAAGGGAATGATTTCGTCCTTGGTCCCGTGCATCACGAAAGTCGGCAGCTTGAGTTTCTTCACGCGCGAGAGGCTGTCCAGATCGGCGTAAAGCAGCCAGTGCGGCACACCCAAAAACCCGAACTGACGCTGCGCCATGGCCGCCGCGCTTGTGAGGGGCGATTCGAGAATCAGGGCACGCGCGGGTTTCACTTGCACATCGCCAAAGCCATGACCGTTCTGCAAGTCGCTCGCCAGCGAAGTCGCGAAGGCTGAGCCCAGCGAATGGCCCCATATCACCGTGTGCTCCGGCTTCCAGCCCAGTGTGCGCGTGGCAAAGAGCCACGCGCCGCGCGCATCGCGCTTGCAGCCTTCCTCGCTGGGTGAACCCTCGCTCAGGTAATAACCGCGATAGTCGAACACCAGCGCCTGAGCGTTCAATGCCTGAGCGATTTCCGCCATGCGCGCGCCATAGCCACTTACGTTGCCGCCGTTGCCGCACAAAAACACGATCTTGCGCGGCGCTTCGTCGCGACCCGTCACCCAGCCGTAAAGTCTTGTGCCGTCGGTGGCCTCAAAGCGCACTTCGCGTGTGTGCGGCTGCGCTTTGGCTTTCTCGGCAAACTTTGAAGTGTCCGCGGGCAGGCGCGGGAACATCGAAGCCGCGTTGAGCATGCGCACCGCCACGAGCAAGGCCAGCGTGACAAACGCCAGGCGCGAAGACCATGCCAGCGCGGCGGGGGCGGGCTCTTTCACGCGCGGCCCTCCGGCATGGGAAAGGCGGGATGGGCCAGCGCGGCTTCAACGATATCCGTTGCGCCGACGGTTTTGATGCCGGCATGCGCCAGTTGGCGCGCGTGCGCGCCGAGCGTGCTGTAGCGCGGCGCGACGTGGCGCTCGATCAGAGTGAGCGACGGCGTTTGCAGCGCGGCCGCCATGTGCCCCGGGCCGCTGTCGGTGCCTACAAAGAAGCCGCTTTGCGCCACTTCGCGCGCCAAAGCCTCGATGCTCAGGTTGGCCAGCGGCAGCGCGCCTTCCATTGAGCGTGAAAGCTCGTGCGCCAGCTCCGGCTCCTCGGGGCCGCTGATGAAGGCGATTTCCTTGCCGGTGCGCGCGCGCAGGCCGCGCGCAACTTCAAGCCACGATTGCGGCGCGACGCGCTTGGCCTTGCGCCCGCCGCCCACGTGAATGGCGATACGCCCGTTGCGGTGGGGCGCCTGCGCCAGCTCCAGGCGCGGCACGGGCGGCGCCTCATGCACGGGCGGCGCGATGCCGCAGAACTGGCGCGCAAACGCGAGATACGAGGCGCTGGCATGCAGGCCTTTCCACAGGCCCTCATAGGGCTCATTGAGCAGGCGCGAGAAAAACCCGGGCTTGACCACCACACCCGCGCGCCGCTTGGCCGCCGTGCAGTAGGCCACGAGGTACATTTCGACGTTCGGGTGCATCACAACCACGGCGTCTGGCGTGGGGTGCCAGATGCGGCTCACAAACTGGCAGATCAGCCACGCCGCGTGAATCGGGTTGGTGTCGCGCACCTTGACGCGATCAAGCGGCACGATTTTGTCGGCCCGGCCCCAGAGATCGATCAGCTCATGGGCGGGCATGCCGCAGCCCAGCGTGAGTTCATCGTCGGGAAAGTGATCGCGCAGCAAATCGAGCGCGGGCAGCGAGAGCACGGTGTCGCCCAGTTGCCCGAAGTGAATCACCAGCAGTCGGCGAAACGACTTGCGCGGCAGCGCCAGGGAAACGGCCGGCGAGCCGCGCCAGCGGCCCCGACCATAAACGCCACTTCCTGGACCCCAGAATTTCATTTCCCTTCCCGGGCGGATTGCACCAGCGCGAGCACCGCCATGCGCACGGCCAGGCCGTTGGCGACCTGTTCCAGTATGACGCTGTTTTTGCCGTCGGCCACGGCATGGCTGATCTCGACGCCGCGGTTGATCGGCCCGGGGTGCATGATCAGCACGCTTGGCTTCATGCGCGCGAGCCTGCGCTCATCGATGCCGTAGTAAAGGTTGTATTCGCGCATGCCCGGGAACAGCCCCGCGCCCTGGCGCTCAAGCTGGATGCGCAGGATGTTGAACACATCGTAATGATCCAGCACTTCATCGAGGTGGTAATGGATCTTGACGCCCAGCTCCTTGAGTGCGCCGGGAACGAGCGTCTTGGGGCCGATCACGCCGATCTCGGCGCCCAGCTTGAGCAGGCCCCAGATGTTCGAGCGCGCGACGCGCGAATGGGTGATGTCGCCCACGAGCGCGATTTTCTTGCCCGCAAGGTCGCCAAACTTCTCGCGCATCGTGAAAATGTCGAGCAGGCCTTGCGTGGGATGCTCATGGGTGCCGTCGCCGGCGTTGACCACGCACGCATCGACGCTGCGGGCCAGCAGTGCCGGCGCGCCGGCCTGCTGGTGGCGGATCACGAAAACATCGACGCCCATGGCGCGCAGGTTGCGCGCGGTATCCACCAGCGTTTCGCCCTTCTTGGCCGAGCTGGCCTCGAGATCAAGTTCCTGCACGTCAGCGCTAAGCCTTTGCGCCGCCAGCGAGAAGCTCGCGCGCGTGCGCGTGCTCGGTTCATAGAACAGCGTCAGCACCACTTTGCCGCGCAACGTGGGCGCTTTCTTGATGCTGCGCGTGCTGATTTCCTTGAAGCCCGCCGCCTGTTCCAGCACCGTGAAAATCTCGTCGCGCGAAAGCTCTTCAAGCGAGAGCAGATCCTTGCGGCGCCACACAGGCGGCGCAGCCACGAGCCTGCCTGATGGTGTGCGCGCCTGCTCAAGATGTGTCTCGACTGTTTTCATATAGAAAAAGAGCGACGCTCTCGCGTCGCTTCGCCGGTGCTCAAAGCTCGATGTGTCACAGTCATTCCCTTCGCTTGGGACAGCATAGCTTGCCAAAGCGCGCGGGGCAAAGGGGCACCTGCCGCGCGGACAATCCGAGCTAACATGGCCGCATGAGAAACACCGCCCGGTTTTTCGCGCTTGCCCTGCTGCTGACACTGGCCCTGCCGGCGAAAGCCGATGACGCGCTCAAGGCCATCCGCGATGCCCACACGGACTACAAGCGCATCAGCCTGGAGTGGGAAGCCGCCTGCAACAGCGCCTCAGACGATCTGCGCGCCGCACAGGGCGACGCGCAGATCAAAGCCGCGCGCGACAACCTTGCCAAAGTTTATCGCCAGGCCGCTTTGGCACAGACGCGCGCGCGCGACAACTTCCTTGATGCCTTTGCGAAATCCGACTGGAACGCCTGGGACGCCGCCAAAGACGCGGCCGTGCTCGAAGACGGCCTGGCCGAGCTTGCGCTGCGAGAATTCGCCAAAGATCCAGCGCAGAGCGTCAAGGCCTGGGAGGCGCTGCTGGCCAAGCTGCCCAGGTGCGGCTATGCGGCCGCCGCGCGCGTGGTGTTTCTGCCGCTGGCGCTGGCTTCCACAGGTGATTTCGAGGCAGCAATCAAGCGCATCTCCGAACTTGCACGCGACGCCCGTGAGGACGACAAGCCTTACCTGCTCATGGCGCTGGGCGACACCCGCGCGCTCGGCGGCGACATTGCGGGTGCGCTGGACGAATTTCGCGCGGCGCTCAAGCTGATTCCCGGCAACGTGGCGGAAAGCAGCGGTGCCGGCCAGACACGCGCGAGCCTTGAATTGCGCCTCAAACTTCTCGGCCAGGCAGCACCCGAGCTGGACAGCAAAACGTGGCTGGGCGGCGAGCCAAAGAAGCTTTCGGAACTCAAGGGCAGCGTGGTGGTGCTGAACTTCTGGGCCAGCTACAGCGCCCCCTGCCTGAACAACCTGCCGGCACTGCACGACCTGTGCATAGCCCACCTGCACGAAGGCTTGAAAGTGCTGGGCGTGACGCGCATCTACGACCAGGGCTATGTGCCCGTTGACATGAACGACCTGCGCAGCGGCGCGCGCACCGGTCAGGTGTTACAGGGACTCGATGAAGCCGCGTTCAAGCAACACCTGTGGGACTTCCGTGAGCGCACCAAGCTGAGCTTTCCGTTCGTGCTCGGCACGCTCGAAGATTTCAGCGCTTATGGCGCGGCTTCGCTGCCCACAACAATCGTCGTGGACAGACAGGGCAAAGTGGCGTTCATCGCGGCAGGCGGGATGCGCGAACATCTCGTGCGCATCGCCACCCAACGCGCGCTGAAGGCGAAGTGATTATTTTACGTCGACGTCCCAGCTTTCCTTCTTTCCGTCCACCTCGATGACCAGCTTGTACTTGCCGGCCTTGAGGTCTTTCTTCAGTTCAACGTGGCAGTCGAACTTCTTTTCTTCCGCCACCCATTCGCCGGCCTTTTTGGGGCTGACTTCCTTGCCGTCCTGCTCGACCCAGAAGTTGAGCTTGACCTTGTCGGCGCCGTCGCCACCCACCTCGACTTCGGCCACGCCTTCGCCTTTGCTGGCCACCCAATCGCTGACCTCGACGCCGACTTCGCGATCGCCAATCTTCTTCTTGCCAAGGTCGGTCATTTTGCCGTGATCGTCGCCGTGCTCGTGACCGGCCGTGTTGCCGCCGCCGTTGCCGGGCTTGGCCGTGTTGCCGCCGCAGGCCGCAAGGAACACCGTCAATGCGCAGAGTGCGAAAAATGCAAGCTTCTTCATGCCATCTCCTTTTCAGTGGGTTCTTGTTTCTCAAGTTGCGGGCCGAATAACACAAAGCCCGCGGGAACAACAATCAGGTTCAAAAACGTGCTGCTCACAAGCCCGCCCAGCACCACAATCGCCAGCGGCGCAAGCAACTCACTGCCCGGCTCGCCCGCGGCAAGCGCCAGCGGCACCAGCCCCAGCACCGCCGCCAGCGCCGTCATCAGAATCGGGATCAGGCGCTCGGCGCTGCCCTGCAACACCGCCTCATGGCGCGGCTTGCCCTCCTCCGTCATCAGGTGCTGGTAATGCGCGACAAGCAGGATGCCGTTGCGCACGGCAATGCCGAACAGCGTCACGAAGCCGACCATGCTCGCGATGCTGATCACGGGCGCGACGTAGCGCCCGCCCGCGCCCAACAGCGCCAGCGTGTTCGAAATCGGGTTGTGCTCGGCCGTCAGGTAAATCGCGACAACGCCGCCAATCAGCGCCAGCGGCAGATTGAGCATCACCAGCACCGCGCTGCGGAAATTGCCCAGCGCCGTGAAGAGCAAAAACAGGATCACGAAGATCACGCCCAGGCCCATGAGCAGGATCGTGCGGCTCGCGCTCTGCTGCGCCTCGAATTGCCCGCCGTAGTGCACGGAGTAGCCATGCTTCTCGACCACGATCGGATCCACGCGCTTGCGCACTTCCTCCACGAGATCGCCCAGGTTGTAGCCCTCCGCCACGTTGCAGGAGATCGTGGCTTTGCGTTGCGCGTGTTCGCGCGCGATCAGGTTGCTCGCTCTTTCAATGCCCACATCGGCAACTTCAAACAGCCGCACGCGCGCGCCGCCTTGGCCAATCAACACGAGATTCTTCACCTGCTCAACATTCGCGCGCTCGTCTTCATGCAGGCGCACCACCATGGAGTAGCGCCGCTGCCCCTGGTTCACCTCGGCCACGGGAATGCCGGAGATGTAGGCCTGCACCTGCGTAGCCGCGCTCACGGGCGTGAGTCCAAAGCGGGCCAGGTCGTGTGGGCGATACTCGATGGGCACGGTGTCGATCATGACTTCGCGGTTGGCGGCCACGTCGCGCGTGCCGGGAATGGCCTTGAGCGCGGCTTCGACCTCCTTGGCAATTGAGCGCAGTTTGGAGAGATCGTCGCCATAAACGTTGATTGCGATGGCCGCGGGCGTGCCCGAGAGGATGTGGCTCAGGCGATGCTCGATCGGCTGGCCGACCATGGTGGTGATGCCGGGAATCTTGGCGAGCACTTTGTCGATTTCCGCGCGCACCTGCGCTTTGGCAAAGCCCGGCTTGATACTGACTTCGATTTCGCTTGAGCTCACGGGCTCGGCGTGTTCGTCGCGTTCGGCGCGGCCTGTGCGGCCCACGACGGCGCGCACGCCCTCGACTTTGACGAGCTGTTTTTCAACGCTCAATGCCAGGCGCTCGCTTTCGGCCAGCGAAGTGCCGGGCGGCGCCATCAGGAATACCGTGAACGTGCCTTCGTTGAAATCCGGCAAAAAGCGCGTGCCGAACGTGGAGGCAAAGCCCACGCTCGCCAGAGAAAGCACGAACGCGCCAATCACCACAGGCCAGCGCAGCTTGAGCGCCAGGCGCAGCGATGGCACATAGAGCGCCTTGAGCTTGCGCGAAACAAAACTCTCGTGTTCTTCCTTGTGCGTCGCGCGACCGAGCAACAGGCGGCAAAGCGCGGGCGTCACGGTCAGTGCCACCACCAGCGAGGCGAGAATCGAGACGATGTAGGCAATGCCCAAAGGCCGGAAGAAACGGCCCTCAAGCCCCTGCAGGAACAACAGCGGCACAAACACGATGACGATGATGACCGTGGCGAACACAACGCTGGAGCGAATCTCGTTGCTGGCGTCAAATACCACGCGCACGATGCCTTTGCGTGCGGCTTCGGGTAGGGCTGTGTTCTCGCGCAATCTTCGGAACACGTTTTCGACGTCGATGATGGCGTCATCGACCAGCTCGCCAATCGCCACAGCCAAGCCACCCAGTGTCATCACATTGATATTGAGGTCCAGCGCCCACAGTGCGAGCAGCGCCACCGCCAATGAAAGCGGCAGCGCCGTGAGTGTGATGACCGTCGTGCGCACATTCATCAGGAAAAGCACGAGCAGAATCGCCACGAAGATCGCCGCCTCAATCAACACGCGCGTGACCTTGTTGACCGCCGTATCAATGAAATCGCTCTGGCGCATCACGTGGCGATTGAGCACGATGCCCTTGGGCGCGGCTTTCGCGGCGGTGTCTAATGCTTTGTCGATTTCCTCGGTGAGAGCCAGCGTGTTCACGCCGGGGTTTTTTTGAAGCGAGACGACTATTGCTTTCTGCCCGGATTCGTGGCCTGAGCCGCGCTTGGGTGCTCCGGCAAATGCAACCTCGGCCACGTCGCCAAGCGTGACAGGCGCGCCTTGGTGATACTTCACGATCGTGCGTTTGATGTCGTCGATGCTCTGCACGCGGCCGCTTTGGCGCAGCGGCAGCTCCTGGCCTTCGACGTCGGGCAAGTAGCCCGCGCCCATAGTGGCGTGCGCCTCTTTGGCCTTGGCGGCGACTTCCTCGACGGTGAGACCGTAAAGTGCGAGGCGGTCCTGGCGCACGTTGATCTGGTATTCGGGCAACGCGCCGCCAAGCGCGACGACTTGGGCGATGCCGGGCACGGTGAGCAGGCGGTTGCGCAGGTCGAATTCCGCGTAGGCGCGCAGCTCCAAGTCGCTGACGATGGGTTTGCCGTTCTCGAGTTTGCTCGAAAGCGAAATCAGCATGATCTCGCCGGTGATGGAGGTGACCGGAGCGATCTCGGCGTGGGCATTTTCGGGCAATGATTCGCGCACAGCGGACAGCTTTTCACTGATCAGCTGGCGCGCCCTGTATATGTCCTGGCCGAAGTCGAATTCGACCCATACGATGCTAAGCGAAATTGCGCTGGAGCTGCGCACACGCCGCACGCCGGGCAGGCCGTTGACCGCCGTTTCAATGGGGAACGTAACGTTGCTTTCGACTTCATCGGCGGCCAGGCCGCCCGCTTCGGTCATGACCACGACTGTGGGCGCGTTGAGCTCAGGGAATACATCCACGGGCACGCGCGGCAGCGAAAGCCCGGCGGCCAACAAAAGCGCGCCGGCCACGATCACGACGAGCGCTGGCTGCTGCAGCGAGAATGCGATAATGCGCTTGAACATCAGTGATTGGCTCCCTCGTGCCAAGTGCCGTCGGCGCAAAAGTGGCCCGCACCCGTGTACTTGCCGCTATGGTTGAGCTTGGTCTCGCGCACGCAGCCCAGCACTACTTCGTCGCCATCGATTGGGTTGCACCTGATTGAAGGTGCAATGAATTTGCGAAGCATGAGTTAGTGTTTCCCCTCATGAAAAGTGCCATCCGCGTGGAAGTGGCCGGCTCCAGTGGTTTTGCCGCTGCCTGTCAGCTTGAGCTCGTAAACGCCGCCTAGCACGACTTCGTCGCCCTCAATCACGTCTCGCTTGACCTCAATCCAACGGCCGTCGGAGATTCCGAACTCACCGTTGATGCGTATGACCTTGTTTGGATCGTTGGGATCGCGCCGAAAGAAGATGCGCTGCAGTTCATCGCTCACCACACAGGAATTCGGTATTGCAAGCACTGAAGCGTCGCTCGAGGCGATGGTGATTTCAACCTGCACAGCAACACCGGGACGCGCCCACTGCTTCATGGATTTGAGTTTCACGATCAGGTCGATTACGCGTTCGTCCGCGTCCGCAGTAAGGGAAAACGAAGTGACACCCTCAATGGTCTGCTCATTTGCGAGTACTCCGCCGGTTGGGGGCAGAATCAATGCGTCAAGGCCGGCGCTCAATCGCGTCAGATCAGCTTGCAACGCGCGGGCCCGAACGCGAACACTCTTGGTGTCTTGCAATGCGAGCACCAGGCCGCCTTGTTCGACCCAGCCGCCCTGCGTGGTCAAGATTTCCGAAACAATTCCCGCCACGGGCGCACCGAATTCTATGCGTGACAGCCCGCGCCACGTTTCCACGCCGTTTTGTTCTTTCTTGAGTTCTGCGACAGTCAGGCCGGTCAAGGCCACGGCCAGACTCAGCTTGCCGTCAAAAACTTCCCGGGCGGCTTTCGCGTCCACGCTGGCAGCCTTTAGCTCCTGATTCAAACGTGTCAGCGAATTGACTACTCGCGCGGCTTCAACTTCGAATTCCTTGCGTTGCAGGGCAAGTTCTGCGCGGCGCTGGCGCGCCTCGACAAGCTTGGCCTTGAGGTCTGCCCACTGCGATTTCGCTTCGACAAGTTCGCCGACCTTGCCCACTCCCGAGGCCAGGAGTTTCTCGAGGTCTGCAACGCGCGTTTTCCAGATGTCGGCCGCTTGTTCGATTTCGGTGGTCAGCTCCAAGCTGACTCCTGACACGTCGTCGATAGCTTTGACGCGGGATAGCAGCAGTTCCGACTCCTTGGTTGCTTCTTCAACGACAGAAGTGCGTACACCAACTTGCGCGTCCGCTACGTGCATATGTGCGTCCGCGTCGACCATTTCCTGTTGCACGCGACGCCATTCCGGCGCGTCGAGTCCAAACAGAGGAGTGCCTACCTCGACCGATTGGTATTGGCTTACGTGCCGTGTCACTCGACCAGCCAGTGGTGCACGCTGCTCGGAGAACGCCTCAGGGGGCGTTTCGAAGACACCGGGCACTCGAAGGGTTTGCGCAAGTTTGCGCCTTTCCACTTTTACGAACGTGATGCCCAGGTTGTTGCGCACGCTCTCGGGAATGTCGATGCGGTTCGTAACTTTGATGGGCGCTTCGCCGCCTCCGGTGGTAGTGGTTTCAGGCTCGGACGTGCAGGCCGAAACGAGCGTTAGCGCCAGCGCAGCCACGGCCATTGTGATTCGTGATTTCATTTCTTCTCCTCTTCGGGCGCGAACGTCGGGCCCATCAGGGCGTTGAGCGCGTCGATGGCCTGTGCTTCTTCCAGCTTGGTTTGCAGCACTTTCTCTTTGCCCTCGCGGCGCGATTTCAGCGCCTCGAGCATCACCAGCGCGTCGAAGTCGCCCGCTTTGGCGCGGTCGCTGGCTTCCTTCACTTGCAAGTCCACCAGCGGCGCGAGTTGTTCCTCGACGACTTTGCGCGATGCGCGTACGCGCTCCAGGCGCTTGCGCGCAATTTCGGCTTCCACCGTGATCGCTTCGACTTCGCCCTCGTAGGCCGCGCGCGAGGCTTCGCGCTCGCCACGCGCTCGCGCTATACCCTCGCGGTTGAGATTGATGATCGGAATGGGAATGCCAAAACCGAGCGAGATCGTGCTCTGGCCTTCGTCGATGTCATAGCCGGGGCCGATGCGCAGATCAGGGTACTGTTTCCGGATTTCGAGGCGCAGATTCTGCTCGGCGACTTCATACTCCGCGCGCAGCACGTTCAGGCGCGGCGCATCTTTTATTGCGCCGCCGGTCAAAGCCGCGCCGAGCGCTGCGTTCAATTTCACGGGCGCTCTGGGCGCAAGTCCGAGCAGGCCGAGAATCGCGATTTCCTGTTCGCGGCCCAGTGCCTGTTGTTCGGCGAGCTCGATGCGGCTGAGCAGTAGCTCAATCTCAAACACGCGCGCGTCGGTGCGCGGCAATTCACCCGCTTTGGCCAGGTCGGCGGCGCGTTTGCCCACATCCTCCAGCGCGGCTACGTGCTCTGTCAGCAGCGCCACGGCTTCGGAAGTAGCCGCGCGCTCGCGCCAAAGTGCGCGCAATTCGCCAATGACCTGCCACTCCAGCGCGATGACTTCGCGCCACTTGGCTCGGTGCTGGGCGAATGCGAGATCTTTCTCGACGCCCTTGCGACCGGAAATGGGGATCGTGAATTCCAGGCCTGCCGAGGCCATCCACGGGTTGGCGATGGAATCGAGAATCAGACCGGCACTGATATTGAGTTCGGGGTTTTCCCACTCGCCGGCGTTTTGCGCTCCCGCGAGCGCGGCTCCGGCTTGCAAGCGCGCGGTGCGAAGGCGCGCGTTGAAGAACAGCGCGACGACTTCAGCCTCGGCGAGGTCCAGCCCGTCGGCAGGGTTGTAAGCGCGCACTTGCTTGTCGCGCCTGGCCAGCGCGGCCGCAAACTCGCGCACGCTTTGGCCGCCGACGTCGCGGCCTGCCCACTCGCGGGCGTGGGCCGCGTCATCGAGCGGCTTGGGCGCATAGCTCTGGCAGCCGGCGAACAGACACGCCAGCGCGATGACAACGAATGAACGAGAAATCATGAAGTCTCCGAATCCAGGACACGAACGAAATCACGTTCGCGTTACTAGATGCGGAGGTTGGAAATGCCCACGAGTGCGACACCCGTTGGCGGTGGATGCCGGAACGAAGCGCGGAGATTCGGGGCTTCTATCACGAGTGAACTGACGAAACTCGCATCAATCGCCGGAAGCATGGGCAGCGCGATAACCACGGACACCACGGCGGGCACACCTGCGGCATCAGTCAGGTGATTGCAGCTCTTGGGGTGTTCCGGGCACGGCTGGGAATCCGTGTCGCCGTGATCATGCTCGGCATCGTGACACTGCGTATGGTCGGCGTGCTGGTGATCGGTCGCGAGCGCCACAATCTCATGGCAGAACAAATCGTGAAGACGGCAGGGCTCAAGCGCCGGAGTCAGCGCAAGCAAAAGCGCAGCTATCAAGTTGAGCACTACCATGCGCGGGATTATACGTTTTTCGAACGCGATAGGCGAACAAAAAACGCCGCCGCGCGCAAAGACCGGTAATCAACGCGGCGCGAAGGGGGATACTTGCGTCGCCCTTACCTGCCGATCCGCAGGTTCCATGAGTCGCGCAGCCAGCGATGCAGTTTGTCGCCGCGCGATTGCAGGAACTGTTCGACGACGGGCTTGACGGTTTTCGCCGGTCCGAGCCAGATGAACGCCTTGATGGCGTTCACGGCCGCTTCCTCAAATCCCGGCTGCTCCAAAAATGGGCCCAGCACGTCAAGGGCCGTCTGGATGTTCTCGTCGGAGATATCATCGGCCGGGCCGCCGATGCTTTTCAGCGCCGCCAGCTTGGCCTCTTTGCTGCGCAAATACGTGAGCATGGCGATGCGCGACAGGTAGTCGCCTTCGCCGCCTTTGCAGTAGCTCATGGCCTTTTCGAGGCCGGGCAGCAGTTCGCGGCGTTCGTGCGCGCAGGCGTCCATCACTTCGAGAACCATGTCGCGGTGATAGCGATAGCCGACGTCGAACTCGTTCTTGAGGAAGTTCATGACCCACTCGGCCACTTGCCCGCTCACATAGGTCAGGCGATGGCAGAGAATCTGGGTGCACACGTTGTGATACTCGCGCTCGCGGCCAATCGCCGTTTGCACGCCGTAGAGTGCTTGCTGCGCGTAATCCTTGTCGCCGTTGCGCGAGGCCCACTCCGCTATATCGAGCAAGAGCTTCACCGTAGCCGCGTCGCCCAGCGAGAGCGCGAACAGCAAGCCGCGCGACCCATTGAGGCGAAAGCCGAATTGCTCGCCGGCCTTGATGACGCAATGCTTGAACTCGAGGTTGTCGCCGCAGATCATCTTGCCCAGGATGCCGCTCATGGCTTTGTCGAGCTCGGGCGGCGCTGCCAGCATGCACTCCACGTAAACGGCCATGTATGTGCACACACAGCCGTTGTGGGCGTGGGGCCAATTATCGAGCGCGCGCGCCATGGCCACGCGCACGGCCAAATCGGTCTCGTTCAATATGCCGGCGACAAGGCGCTCGCAGCCCCAGCCCTCATAGGCCTCCTTGGGATCGCGCGGCTTCCAGGGCGGAGCGACGCGCTCAAGGTCGGGCTCGACGCGGCGCAGGCGGCGTTCAACTTTGCTCTGCGTGCCGCAAAACGTGCATTGCACGATGGCCTGCGCCGCTTGAAGCTCAAGCGGCGCGCCACAGCCGGGGCAGTAAACGAGTTCAGCTTTTGCGTCGGGCATGGGGTTTCTTCATCTCGGAGTACATCTTGATCGCACGCTTAATCTCGCGCTTGGCGGAAGCCGCGTCTTCCCAGCCGAGCGGTTCCACGTGCTGGCCTTCGAGGTCTTTGTAGACCTCGAAGAAATGGAAGACCTCGCGCAGAAAGTGCGGCGGCACGTCGCCAATATCTTTGTAATGGCCGAACAGCGGGTCCTTGGCGGGCACGGCGAGCACTTTGTAGTCCTTCGCGCCGCGGTCGAGCATTTTCCACAGCGCGATGGGCCGCGCCGCGATGATGCAGCCGGGGAACGTGGGCTCCGTGACCATGACCATGATGTCGAAGGGGTCGCCGTCGTCGTAGAACGTGCGCGGGATGATGCCGTAGTCGCAGGGGTAGTGCAGCGCCGAGTAAAGCACGCGGTCAAGCTTGATCGCGCCGGATTCTTTGTCGAGCTCGTATTTGTTGCGCGAGCCCTTGGGAATCTCGATGACCGCGTTCACGATCTCGGGAACGTCGGGCCCGCTTTGCAAATCATGCCAGAGGTTCATGGCGCGAGCATATCACGCGCCAAGCCCGAGCGCGGCTTTGAGGTCAGGAGAAAGCTCCTCTGGCCGGTAGCCGTGGTAGATCCGCGCCGGGCGGTTTTCGCGGATGGCCGCCTCCAGTTCTTCCAGCAGCGCCTGGCCCATCTCGATGCTGCGTTTGAGCTCCAGGGCACCCGCCTTCTGGCGCGCGAGAGACTTTTTCATGCCCTCGAGAATCTGGCGCATCACGGGCAGCCACGACGCGCGCGGCACCAGCGCGTTGATCTTGGCCGTCTTGCGGCCCGCCAGCGTCGCGGAATCGCAGGCGGCGTCGGCAGCGATGCGCAGGCGCACGATATCGCAGTAATCGGGGATGTATTGCTCCGCGCCGCCGTGCAGAAAATCCGAGCGCGATTCCTCGATCAATTCCTGCGCGCGCTCGCGCCGGCCCGTCAGGATTTCAAGGCCGGCCAACGTTGCCTTGTAAGCCGCGCCGTACATCAGCGCGGCCGTCTCGTCGCAGATGGCAATGGCGCGCTGCAGTGCGTCGCGGGCCTCGCCCGGTTTGCCGCGCGCCAGCCACACTTCCGCCACGTTGCCCAGGCAGAACGCCAGCGAAAAAATCTGACCCATGGGCGCGAGCAGCTTGAGCGCGCGCGAAAACACCTCGTCCGCCTCATCGCTGCGGCCGAGAAGAAACAGTGTTCGACCCATATTGTTGAGCGCGACACTGGTGTCGCGATCGCTGCCAAGCGCCTCAAATCCGTGCAGCACTTCGCGCATCATCGCCACCGCTTCTTCAACGCGGCCCACATGCCGCATGTGGTTGGCCAGGTTGCCCAGCGCCGAGAGATAACTTGATTGAACGCCTGCCGCCCGGGCCACTGCCATGGAGTGCCTGAACAGTCCCTCCGATAGATGGGCGCGCTCGGTGTCCTCGAAAACGCCCGCAAGCCAGTTCAGCGCATTGCACTGCTGATGCGTGTCGCCGCCCTGCTCGGCGGCGGCGATCGCCCGGCGATACAGCTTCTCGGCCTCGGCCTTGTTGCCGCGCTGGCTGTGAATGCGGCCGCAGCCCAGAAGCCCCCTCGATACATAGCCCGCAAGCCGGCCCGCCTCGGCCAGCTCGATGCAGCGGGTGTAATGGCTCAGCGCTTCATCCAGCCGTCCAATGTCATGCAGCTCCTTGGCCAGGTTATGGTGCGCATCAGCGGCAACCTCTGCGCCGGCGGCGGGCGAGGCAATCAGGCGCCGGCACACCTCGATCACGCGCTGGTTCTGGTAGCGCTTGTTGGCGTCCGACAGCGCAGCACGGAGGTGCAGGACTTCCTTCGCCCGCAGTTGCGCCAGAATTTCGGCGTCGCGCTGTTCATCTGTTCCCTGCTGCGCGGCGTGGGCGTGCCCGGCCATCTCATAGGCAATGCGCTGATGCTGGCTCTCCGGCAGCGCTTCGAGCAACTCCAGCGCGATCAGGTGCAGGCGCGCGCGGTCGCTGGGCAGCCACAACTGGTAGGCGGCCTCGCGCAGCGCAACGTGGGCAAACAGGTAGGCAACCTCTGCGTTGAATGCCATGGCGGGCACGATCGGGGCGGCGCGGGAAACTCATTCTACAGAAGCCTTGCCGAATTCTTGTGACGATTCCGGCAGCAGCCGCGCTATGATTTGGGCCATTGGGCCTGGAGAAAACCATGTCTCGATCCTTCCGCCTTTTGGGCGCCCTCGTGCTTCTCGCCTTTCCCCTCCTGGCCACGCGCGCTGCTTCGCAGCTCAGGGTTGCGGGCGGCGAAGAACTTGCCGCCGGCAAGAGCTGGACAGCCGGTACGCGCGTCAAATCCGACAGCATCGGCGTTTCCTTCAAAGTGCCCGAGGGCTGCACCGCATCCGTCGATGAAAACACCTGGCTCGTCGCCTTGCGCTTTGAGGGCAGCGCAATCGGCGCGGCTTCGATCCTCACGGGCATGAGTGCCGGTGATGCGGAGGCATTCCTGAGCCAGCCCGCCAACTTCGGCTTTCTGGGCTCGGAGATCGCCGTCGAGCCCGCCGGCAAGCCGGCCACGGAAGGCCGCCGCACCAGCGTTGAATACAGCGGCCAGGATGCAAGCGGCACAGGCCGCGTGCTGCGCGGCGAAGCTGACAACGCGCTGGCCATGGTGATCGCCGCCAGCGCCACGGACGCCGACAAAGTCAAAGCCGCGCTCGATGAAATCGAAAAGAGCATCACGTTCCTCAAGCCGCAGGATGAAGCACGCAAGGCGTGGCAAAGCAAGCTGGCGGGACGCAAGCTCACCATCACCGATGAAGCCAACAGCGCCACGCTGGTATTTGATTTCACGCCCGGCGGCGACTATTCCATGACCTACTCCGTGGGCGAGCAAAGCCAGCAGCAAAGCGGCAAGTGGCGCGTGGAGCTGGGCGTGCTCGGCGGCTTGCTTGTGCTCAACGCCGACGGCACCACCCGCCAACTGCGCATGAAGCAAAACGGCGCCGATCTCATCGTGGAAGGCTACCCCGCAAAACTGACTGGAGGAACCTTGCGCAAACCCGGAGACCCCGCCCCCGGCCTCAAACGCGCAAGCGGCGATTTCAAGAGCGACATCAAAGAAGTGGCCAGCCTCGACGGCAAAGACATGCAACTCGAAGTGCGCTACGACGAAGGCACGCAACTCAAGATCGCGCTGCTGGGTATGTCATTCAAGGTTCCTTCCGGTTGCGTCGGCGGAGTTACGGCTAGTGTCAACTACGTGCTGATCCGCCCCAACGATCAGCGCGGGCTGGGCACCATCGCCATGCAGACGGGCGCTAGCGGCATCGACGATATTGCCGCCATGATGGCCGGCGCCAAAGACCTTTCATCGCTCGAACAGGGTCTCGTGATCGAGCCCGAGGGCGAGCCCAAAGTGCAGGGCGGAAAAGCCACGCTGCGTTACACCAGCGCCCATTACGTCTGCTACGCAATCGGCCTTGTGGGCCCTTCGCTCAATGCCGCGCTGATCAGTTTCATCGGCCCCAAGGATGATGACGCCAAGGTCAAGGCCTACGCAGAGAGCGCCGCGAGCTCAATGCAGTTCGCCAAGCCCGATGACGCCGCCAATCGCAAGCAATGGAACGAGGGCCTCAAGGGTTATTGCCTGCATTACTTCAACTACCGCGCGGCCCAAGACAACTCGTGGGACAGCACCACGAACATCAAGATTCACTTCGGCAGCGACAACACCTACTACTACACGTACCAGCACGAGGGCACGGTGGGCGTGCGCGAAAATCCCGCACCCGGCAACCCGATCACATCGCGCGGCGTTTCCGGCAATAACGAAGAAGCCCATGGCAACTGGCGTCTCGAGTTCACCATCACCGGCGCGCTGGTTTACCTGACCAACGAAAAGGGCGAAGTCTTCCCCCTGCTGATTACCGTGGGCAAGCAGATTTACGTCAACGGCTCCGAAGTCAGCCGCGTCAAGAGCGACAAAAAACAGTAGTTACCCCGGTTTGCCCAGGCACGTGATGTAAACGCACAGCTCGCGCTCGGGGATGCCGAGCAGCGCGTTCACTTCGTTGTCGAAAAACCCGCCAATGCCCGAAACACCCAGCCTTGAGCGAATTGCGCCCAGGTTCACGCGCTGGCCAATGTGCCCGGCATCAAGGTGCAGGTACCGATACGCGCGATTGCCGTAGCGCGCAACGGCAGCCACAAGGTCGGCGGTATGGATCATCACGCAAGCCGCGTCGCGCGCGAGTTCCTGCCCCAGCGCAATGTGAAACACTTCCTCGCGGAAGATGCCCTGCTTGATCGGCCGCAGCTCCATGTGCCGCGGCGCGAAATAGTAAACGCCCGGCGCAACACCCGTCACGTCGCGCACCACCAGAAAAGTCTCAAGCAGGCCGGAGTCGAAATAGCGCGGCTGCGCATCCTCACCGGCCAGCAAGTCAGGCCGATAGGCAAAGGCCAGCAGGTCGGAGAGTTCGCGCAGGTTCAAACCCTCGCCCGAGAGATGGCGCGTGCTGCGGCGCCGCAAAATCGTGAGTTCAAGGTCAGCGCTCAGGTCCATGCCGCTGGGCGCAAGCTTGAGGCCGCCCGAAAACTCGTATTTCTCCCCCACTTTGAAATCCGCGCCGGCATCCACCCCCGCCGCGCTGCGAATCGCCGCCAGATCCGCGCGGTTGATGCACGTGGACTCATTGATCGAGCTGAGCAAATCTTCGCCCGCGCGGCTTTCCAGCGTAAGCGGGCTTGAAGCCAGGGCCGAAACGCCGCCGCGCGCGCTTTCGTAGGCCGCCTTGGCCAGCAGCGGAAACACGCCCACGATCCCTTCCTTGCGATGATCGATGTCGAGCAGTTCGGCCACTTCTTCGTCCACGCACCCGCCAACGGCGAACGTGCAAAGGCCAAACTGCGGCGCCAGCGCATCAAAGTTGCCCAGCACATGGCCCGTGTCGAGCATGCAGCGCCGAAACGCGCGCGGCCCGTAACGCCACGCGCTGCGCCAGTAAACGGCCGTGGCAATCAGCGCCATTTTGCACTCGCGCAACGCCTTGTGGTTGAGGCACGCGCTTGAGAGCTTGCGGAACAACTCCTCGCCCGAGGGGCCAAAGCCGCGCGGCATGATTTCAACCAGCGCGTGCGTGCGCGCGTTGTAGTTGTAAACGCCATCGGCGAGGTCGGGGTGGTCGCGCACGGCCAGGTAGAGTTCCGTGGGGTAAAGCGCGCCCGCGCTGGGCGCGGCCCGGAAGAAGTGCTCGCCGTCCTCGCCGCGCGCAATGGCCGTGATGCCGTTGGTGAAATAAAGCAGGCGCGAAAGATTGGGCAGCGAAAGAGGCGAGGATTGATCAGCCAGCTTGCCCAACGCCTCGGTGGCTTTGCCCGTCTGGCGCTGCGCCTCCAGTGGATGATAAGGCAGCAGGTTGACCGCAGGCGCGCCGGCATAATGCTTGAACTGCAGCGGCGGATGCTCCCAGTCAACTTCATGACCCTGGCCCAGGGACTTGGGCGCGTACTTGGTTTTCTCGTGGTAATCCTGGGCAAGGCTCATGGGCACAGAATATCGACTACCGACTCAATTAGTAGAGGAACGCAAAACCCTCGCGCAAACAACGGCATTTCACGCGAAGGTGCCGGCATCGGCGTGAACCGCGTCTGCACGGGTCTGTAGAACCGCAGCGCGCCCCAATTCACGGCTGCCGTTTTATATTCTGGCCTGTCCTGAGCTCTGCCTGCCCTGAGTCCATCGAAGGGGCGAAGGGCCGTCATTCTGACTATTCTGTTCATAGCGCGACCGGCTGCGATTTGCAGGATGGTCAGAATGGTCAGGATGGTCAGAATTCAACAGCTTTGGCTTTTGTCTTTCGCCTTGCCGTTGCCTTTGAACCCAAAAAGCAGTTCTCCGCGTCTCCGCGCCTCTGCGTGAGAGCCGTTGCCGTGGTAGGGGCGACATATATGTCGCCCCTACGGTGCACGGATTTTG
>JADLFN010000033.1 GCA_020845475.1 Planctomycetota bacterium | reverse complement strand
GGTAATGAGTCTGTTTGAAAACGCTCACCAATCCGACGGCAGGAAAAAGCAAAACGCCGAGACGCGAAGACGCGGAGTTTCGCGGAGGAAGACCCGGCTTTCATCTGACCAGGGAATCCAGACAGGCTCGAGCCGCCAATGCGGCCGCACATTTCTGTACGCGGCTTGCTTTGTCCGTCTCGTCAACTCATGCACGCCCGCGGGTAGTTTGTTCGTGCGCTTTGGGAGCTTTTCTCGGCGTCTCGGCGTCTCGGCGGTTTGCTTCATGGGCCATCGCATCGCGAACCCGGCCTCGCGCACACCGCCGAGCGGCCTTATTCGCATCGCATTGAGTGCGCACCCGAGCGCTTGCGCGTGCATGGCTTTCCCGCCTTGATTTCTTGGCGAGCTTGGCGTTCTTGGCGGTACATGCCGTTGCCGCGCTGGCTCCATGGTCTGGGCGCGATCACGGCCCGTGCACCGCGCCCGGTTTCCTGAAAACGCTTCGCGTTTGTCAGGTTCGCGCCCGTTGGTCGCCATCCTGGGCTGAACGACTTCTTTCGTTGGCGGCTTGAGCGTGGGGCGGCGCTATTCTATCAAGGCTCACGACGCGACTTTGATTGGCTCTGCCATGGCCTATGACGAAACACTCGCAAAGCGCCTGCGCGCGGCTTTTGGCAAGACCAAAGTCGTCGAGAAGCACATGTTCGGCGGCCTTTGCATGATGCTGCGCGGCCACATGTGCTGCGGCATCGTGGGCGAAAAGCTGATGGTGCGCGTGGGGCCGGAACAATACGAAGCCGCGCTGAAGATGAAGTACGCCGCGCCCATGACGTTCACGGGCAAGCCGATGAAGGGCATGTTGTATGTGGCGCCCGAGGGCTGCAGCACGGCGGACAAGATCGTGCCGTGGCTCAAGCTGGCGCTGATTTTCAACGCCACCCTGCCTGCAAAATAGAGTCTTGATTCCCCGCAACCTGCCGCCCTGGGCGGGGTAGAATTGGACTGCACGGTCAAATTTTCGGGGGCTGTCATGGTTGGACGCAAGCCGCTTTTCCTCGCCGCACTGATGCTGGGTGCGGGCGCGTTTTTTGCCGTTCTTTCGCTGGGTGAGGCCCAGGCGCAGGACGCCAAGGACACCGCCACGCCCGAAAAACCCGTAACCGGCGACAACGAAAGCGAACTGACGGCGCTGATCGACCGCGAAATCAAGAAGGTCTGGGAGCGCGACGGCATCAAAGCCGCCGAGCGCTGCTCCGACGAAGAATTCCTGCGCCGCGTTTATCTCGATACTCTCGGTGTGCCGCCCAGCTACGACGAAGCCGTGGCGTTTTACGCTGACAAGGATGAAGCCAAGCGTAGCAAGCTCATCGACAAGCTCGTGGCCGATGAGCGCTTTGGCCGCCACATTGGCGACCTTTGGTCCGTGATCATGATGGGCCGCTCCCAGCGCGACCTCTCCGGCGGCAGCATCACGCTCGCCAACTGGATTGCCCAGCGCATCAACAAGGGCGATGGCTTTCAGAACATCATCTACGACGTCGTCACGGCCACCGGCAGCATGGCGGACAACCCCGCCGTCGCGGCTTACCTCGCGGCGGGCGGCAACCAGTACAAGCCCGTCGATATGACCGGCAACCTGACGAAATACTTCACCGGCGTGCAGATCCAGTGTGCGCAGTGCCACAAGCACCCCTACGAGAAATGGACCGAGGCCGATTTCGCCGGCGTCGCCAGCATCTTTGTGGCCTCCAACCTGCGCGTGAACGTGCGCAACGTACCTGTCAATCCAACCCTGGTGGACGAGCCGCAGGTGCCGCGCCGCGCCATGGGCGACGAAAGCAAGCTGCCCGCCGAGGCCAAGCAGCGCCTCGAGGAATTGCGCAAGTTCAACAAGCCCAAGCTGCTGGGTGGCAACGAGGTAAAAACCACCGACCGCACGCTGTGGCGCCCGATCCTGGCCAAGTGGATGATCGGCCCCGAAAACAAACAAACGCCGCGCTATCTGGCCAACCGCCTGTGGAGCTTCGTGTTTGGCTCGGGTCTGCTCAACCCTGTCGATGATTTCAACTCGTTCAATTCACCCAGCCACCCCGAACTTCTGGAAGCGCTGGGTGAAGACTTCTCGAAAAATGGCTGGCAGGTGAAGCGCTTCTTCCGGGCCGCGCTGAAATCAAACACCTACCAGCTCTCCAGCAAACCCGCGAGCGGCAAGAAGCCCGAGGCCTGGCACTTTGCCCATTACCCCGTCAAGCAGCTCAACCCCGAGCAGTTCATGGGCGCACTCGTCACGCTGGCCGGCGGCGCGGACCTCGGCCGCATGTTCAAGCAAAGCGCAAACCCATACGCTCAAGTTCGCCAGCGCTACGAGCGCCTCAAGCGCCAGGATGAAAAGGGCGAAGAGAAAAAAGCAGACGGCGAAAAAGACAACATGCGCGACTACAACTTCGACGAGGAAGCTCTCAAGAAGTTCGAGGCGCAGTTCGAGGATATCTCTGGCGAATGGTACATGCGCCGCGTGCTCGCCTCGCGCTATGCCACCGCTTCCACCGACGACGAAATGACGGAGGGCGACTCTTTCACGCAAACCATCGACCAGGCCCTGGCCGTCATGAACGGTGATGTCACCAACCGCCTCTCCGCCTCCGGGCGCGGCTCCATCATCACCGCCTTGCTCACGAAGATTAAGGACGACGAAGAACGTCTTGATGCGCTGTTCCTGGCCGCGCTCGGCCGCAAGCCCACCAGCGCCGAAGCGCGCAAGATGCTCGCCCACGTGCGCGCCGAGAAGAGCTCGCCCCGCGCCTGGGAGGATGTCCTCTTTGCCCTGATCGCCACCACGGAATTTGCGACCAACCACTAAAGGCTCGCCATGACCCGTCTTCGCTGGCCGTTACTCCTGCTTGCAGCCGCCTCAGTTTGCGCGCTGCTGGCCGTTTCATCTGGCGCCGAAGATGACCCCATGGGGCCTGCCAAGCCCGTGACTGGCGACAGCGAAGCCGCGCTGACGGCGCGCCTCGATGGCGAAATCGCCAAGGTGTGGGAGCGCGACGGCGTCACGCCCGCACAGCGCAGCACCGATGAAGAATTCCTGCGCCGCGTTTATTTTGACATCACCGGCGGCCCGCCCACGCCCGCAGAGATTCTTGCCTTTGCCGAAAACACCGATGAACGCAAGCGCGAAAAACTGATCGACGCGCTCGTGGCCGACCCGCGCTTTGGCCGCCACATCGCCGATCAATGGCTTCCAATCCTGCTCGGCCGCGCGCAAAAGCAACGCGCCGGCGCCGACCACCTGCTGGGCGTGTGGATGGCGCGCCAGATCAACGCCGGCAAGGGCTTTGACACCCTCGTGTACGACATCCTCACCGCCAGCGGCAAAATGAGCGATAACCCCGCCGTGGGCTACTGGGCCGCCAAGAACGAACAGCGCGCGCCCGATTTCGCCGGGCTGGCCAGCAAGCACTTCACCGGCGTGCAGATCCAGTGCGCGCAGTGCCACAAGCATCCTTACGAAGAACTGACCACCGCCGATTTCGCCGGCGTGGCCAGCTTTTTCATCGGCGTGCGCATCCGCCAGGACGGAAACACCGAGCCCGCCAACGCCATCATCGTGGACGACCGCGTGCGCCTGGGAAAAAAGCCGAGCGAAGCCGACCTCAAGAAACTCGATGAAAAGCGCCGCAAGGAACTCGAAGAACGCCTTTTGTACCAGAGCCCCAAGCACCTCTTCGGCGAGGCCGTCAAGCTCGAGGACACCACCCTTTTGCGCGCGGCTTACGCCAAGTGGGTGATTGCGCCGGAAAACAAGCAAACGCGCCGCTACCTGGCCAACCGTTTCTGGAGCTTCATTTTCGGGCAGGGGCTGCAAAACCCGATCGATGATTTCAATAGTTACAATCACCCCTCACACCCGGAATTGCTCGAGGCGCTGGGCGATGATTTGCTGGCCTCCAAGTTTGATCTGCGCCGCTTCTATCGTGTCATTCTCAAGAGCCGCACCTATCAGCTTTCAAGCGGCGGCGGCGCGCGCAAAGAGGGCAACGTTGAAACGTGGCACTACGCCAGCTACCCCGTCAAGCAGCTCAGCCCCGAGCAGTTCTTCGGCGCGCTGCTGGCGCTGACCACAGACGTCAGCAGCCTGCGCGAAGCCCGCAAGCGCTCGGGAATGAACTTCGATCGCGTGCGCAAAGAAGCGCAACGGCAAGCCGACGAGCAAGCCAAAGAGAAAGAAAAGGCGAAAGAAGAAAAGCCCATGGTCGAGGGCGAGGGCATGAAAGACGGCGAAATGACGAAGGAAGAAAAGAAGGAAGCCAAAAAAGCGGCGAAGGAAGAGGTGAAGAAAACCAAGAAATTCGACCTCGAAGCGCTCGACAAGTTCGAGGCGCTCTACAAGGAAATGCCCGACGAATGGTTTCTGCGCCGCACGCTCAGTGCCACCTACGCTTCGCGCTCAAGCGACGACGAAATGATGGACGCAGAATCGTTCACGCTCACCATCGACCAGGCATTGCAGGTGATGAACGGCGGGCTCACAAGCAAGATCAGCGAGTACAAGCGCGGCCAGCCGATCTACGAGATCATCAAGGGCAACAAAGAGCCCAAGGACCGCGTGCAGGCCCTTTATCTTAGAGTGCTCGCCCGCAAGGCCACCGAAGCCGAAACCAAACGCACCCTCGAATACATCAGCGAAACCGTAAGGGCCGGCAGCAAGGTCGAACAAGCCTGGGAAGACGTACTGTTCGCGCTATTGATGACCACCGAGTTCGCGACGAATCACTGATGCGGGCGACCGGGTGCTAACGTCGTTGCTCGTTCGCACGCACTGCATCACTTTCCGCGAAATTGCACACATTCTACCCGACACCGCTTCAGGCGGTGAGAAATCTTGTTGTTAAACAGGTTGACAAGTTTTTTTTTTTGCGGGGTAGGTTTTAGTCACGTTGGTTCACCCGCCCTTTCAACCTGTACCGTCGGGGTTCACATGTCTTTAGGCAGCTTCGCGCAGGCGCTTGCGGAAGAGAAAGTAGCCAAGTGGCTACTTGAAAACTGGCCGGTCAAGCTTCAGTTCGGGCTGGTCTGTCCGATTACCTGGGTCGATGGCAAGAGCCTCAAGTTCAACAGCCTGACCGACCCGGCGGGCAATCCGATTCCCTTCGCCTATCCGCTTGGCCAGTGCAAGGACTACACGGATCAGAGCTTCGATAGCTGGCAGGAGCGCGTGTTTGACTTCGGCGCTCCGGCCACGATGTACCAGTCGTGCGAGAGTGCGATCGATAAATACACATCCTCGATCAACGACGTGATCGACGCCCAGTACGCCAAAGCCTGCCGCCAGTGCATGTACGAGGGTTTCCGGCTGCTCGAATCGGGCATTTCCGGCAACGACGGCGAGTTCGCAGGATTGCGCAGCCTCGTGCCCGCCAACATGACCGTGACCGTTGGCGGCGTGCCCACGCTGCAACAGTTTGACGACGCGTTTTTCAGTGTCGTGGACAACGAGGGCTACCCCAACGCGATCATGGGCCGCACCGGTTCGCTCAAGCGCTACCTGAACCTGATGCGCGCGGCTAACCAGGACATCGTGTACGCCGAAATCGAGGTGCCCGACCCGCGCACGGGAACGCGGCTTGCGAGAGTTCCCAGCATTCACGGCGTGCCGTGGTACATTAACGATGCTATGGAAGTGCCGCCCGAAGGTGAAAACGTGTATTTCATGGTGATGGGCGACAACGGCCACCATACGCCGGGCCACGGCTTGCAGTTGATCATGCCACAAGTGAGGCGCGGCGATATGTTCGTCAAGCGCCACATCCCTATCACGCCGTCTAACGACCCCAGTGCTGACGCCGGAACGTTGTCCTCGCGTAACGCTGTGTCGGTGATCTGGCCCATGGGCATCGCCTACGGCAGCGCGGGCGCCGTCAGCCGCCTCGCCAACATCACGCCCTTGTAAGGAAGGAGGCTGAACCTTGGAACTGACCTTGATCCAGCAGGCTGGAATTGGCCCCGTTATTGGTTGCCCAACGCGGCTTGCCAATTCCGACAACGTGTTGACGACACCGAAGGAGAAACCTAGCGGACCGCTCACGGAAGATGAGAAGGAGAAGCTGAAATTCTACGATCGAGAACACGCGATGGTGGCTGCTTCAGACGCCCTCAACAAAGAGGCGGAAAGGGCTACTGAGGAGTTGAACGGATTGAAATCTGACTACCTGCGTATGCGGACGCAACTTGGCCTTTCAGATCCGCCAACGAAGCAAGAATTAGCGAAACTGCCAAAGGTGGATCAAGATTCGGTGTCTAAGCTCCAAAGCGAAATACGACTCAAGGATCAGCAGATCCGGAAGTTGAAAGATGCCGAAAAGACCGCGTTTGATCGGTGGCAAGAGATCGAAGCGGAGCGTAAGGCACATTGCGAGAAGGCGAAGAAGTCAAAGAAAGAATCGCCGACCGACGATGAGCAAGAAGAGGGGTTCTAGGATGAGCGGTTGCTTTGCAAGAGGATGGGTTTCGTTTGTATGCGCCGGGTTCACAGGACTCCTACTTGTTGGAGCGCTGGTTACAGCGACACTTGCAAGCAAGCACTGTCTTTTCGCTCCTCGGCCTGACATTAACTATTCTCCAACCTCGCGTAGCACGCCAGACATCAACCCCAATGCCGTTTTCTCGCAACCAACGAGTGGGGCTGAAAATGAGTCAACTTTCGCTACCGACGAGCAACAATTCGAGAAGCGCTGGGCAGCCTTTGAACAAATCAACAGAGACATCGCTGACATGGAAAACCATGTTCATGAGCGCAAGCTCCTCGCGGAGCTGTTTGCATCATGGGACTATCAGGGCGAAATGGAGCGCTTTCCATCCTGGATTTCATCCATTGATCTGACTCGCCTGCCAATTGAAGACCCTGAGCTACTTCACGCAACTTTGGGGGAAATCGGCAAGTGTTTAGGCATGATGTTGCAACCGGAGGCGTGGATCAAATCATTCTCCGGGCTAGAGTATCGACAGAGCAGCAACATCGAAGTATGCTTGCGTGTTCTGACTTCGGGGTCGTTCTTCGTTAGCAGTGGATGGAAACGATCGATTCCGGCGCGTGAAGCAATTTCAGAGATATTGTCTTCCACTCTTCTCCAGGGACGTAGTCTCGGCTTGTCGCTGCTTTCGATGACCAGTTTGGAATGGTTGCTCCGAGCAGTTTCTCCGACACCGACCGCTCTCGGAATGATCTCGTCCAACTTGATAGATCAGCCATTTGGAGACGAGGCGTTAGAGTCCAGCCTGTTCGCGCGTTTGATCCAGTGGCCCATGAGTGAAGTGTCGGACATTGCTCAAGCCGCGCTGACGACAAATCGAGGTGGCGCACTCAAAGGCCTGGCCGATGTGTGGCTGGATGCAAACGACAATGACTCTCAATGGGTCGATGCATCTTGGCGAAGCGCCGACGCTCGGCGAACCCTTCTCCAATGGCTTTTGCAGGCTTTCAAAGCAAATCAAAGCGGCAATGCAATCTTTTACGTTATTTCAGTTTGCCGTTCGTCTCTTGACGAAGCCGCGGCCGCTGAACTGGTAAGGGTCTTGCTTGGCCGTTCCGATAGCTCCTGGGCAAAAGGCATGGGCTTGGTTCTGCTCCGGCACAGTGACGAGCCGCGCGCACGGAAGTTGACTTTGGAGTGGCTGCATTCCGATGATTCTCTGACGCGCGGGGCGGCTTGTGTCGGCGTGGGGGCGTTCGCGTGGAGTGAAGAACAAGCAGCTGAGATAGCGAGAACATTGTCCGAAATCGCGGAAAGCACACGGGAGTTGCCGGACACGCGTTTCATCGCCATTATTCATTTATGGGGCTTAGAGGACGCTCCGTTTCCAGTTCTGCGTCGGACTCTGTGTAACTTGCTCAAGACACCCGGCAGCTTGACGGGATTGTGGGAGGCTGTCTGGCGTTCAATGTGTCGCCTCTCCCAAGAAGGTGTCGCCACCCAATTCCCGCTGCTTCTTGAAGAAATTACAGACGACGAGAACCGCTCGGGGCTGCTTTTCGGTATCGCATTGATCTCGCCGAGGCTGGCCGTTTCACGGATCGAGTCAATGTTGGCCGAGGGGACGCTTTCCATCAAGACGACCAATGTCTACAGGATCCTTGGCGCTGCGGTTTGCATGGAACCATCTCTTGCGTCGCGCACCACCGCCATTCGCGCGCAATTCGCTTTGAAGCCCAAACCATGGCTCGATGAACTGATGAGCGGACGCATCGTCGACCGCCAGCAACCGGAAAGTCAGGCCATTGAGTTCGCTCAACTGCTCGCAAAGAAGTAGCGTTCGCGCCGAGCTTGGTGGGGCGCCCGAATTTCCAAAAAACTACCTTACTTTGCCGCCATCAGGAACCTAAAAAGGTGTCAGGCTACTTTTACGGCGACTCTGGAAGCGGATTCTGCGGCGACTGGTGTGTTTCTGGCGCTGCGAGGATCAGCTCAACTCCTGCGTTGGCCAGATTGATGAAAACGGCCTGCGCACGACGCAGACCAGCTATCTGGCCTTTGGCGAGGCTTTGCAGAGCCGCGTTCTCTTTGACGGCGCCATGGCCCGGTTCTCGGCCATTGAAATCGATGACCCCAGCGGGACTTTCGCAGCCGCGCTGGCCGAGGCCACGGGCGACCCGTCGCGCTTTGCCGCGCCTTTGGTCAAACGCATCGAGGCGCTGGGCGGCATCAAATGGCTTTTTCTCACGCACCAGGACGACGTCGCTGACCACGCCAAATGGGCCGCGCACTTTTCCTGCAAGCGCGTGCTGCACTCTGACGACGTGCACGGCTCCACTCGCGACGTCGAGCTCAAGCCCACGGGCGAAGCCGCGTTTGAGCTGGAGCCGGGCTTGAGCGTGATTCCCACGCCCGGCCACACGCGCGGCTCTTGCTGCCTGCATTTCAAGGGGGCTGCGGAGAGCTTCCTGTTTGGCGGCGATCACATTGCCTGGTCGCCGCGGCGCGGCCATCTGTACGGCTTTCGCGACGCCTGCTGGCATTCGTGGCCCGAAGTGGTGCGCTCGCTCGAAAAGCTGCGCGCCTATGAGTTCAATTGGGTGCTGCCCGGCCATGGCCGGCGCTTTCATGGCACAAAGGCCCAGGCGCGCGCGGCCTTGGAGCAAGGCATTGCCTGGGCGCGTTCGTGATATTCTGTCGCCATGCTGCTGACGATCTTCACACTTGATAACGCGCTGATGCTGGGTGCGTTGGTCATTGGCCCGGCGCTGATGTTCGGTTTCATCTTGCTGATGGGGCGCTTGAGCCGCCGGCACCTGATGCGCCGCAAGCCCGAGATCTGGAACACAGGCGATCCGGCTTTTGCGGCCGCAACAAAAGTGGCGAAGCTGCTGCGTGTGCCTGTTGATCGTCTGCGGCCCAGGGATCGGCTTGTGGCTGACTTGCGGCTGGACCACTATCAGGTCGTAGAAGTCATCGACGAAGTGGACGACCAGCCCGCCGCCGCCAGATTCCTCAAGGCCCTCCACGAGCGCACAGTCGCCGATCTCGGCATGCTGATGAGCGGGCTCGGCGACTGGTGATCAAAACTCCGCGATCAGGCGCAGCATGTACAGCATGTTGGGCACGTCGCTGGCGATGCTGCGCGTCTGGTGGAAGTCTTCTTCATTGAAGATCACTTCAAAGCCGAGCGTGACGTTGCGCGCGAGTGTCAGGTTGACGCCGAGCATGAGCTCGTGCCGGTCGGCGGCAAAGCCCGCACCGTCGGCGAGCGAAAAGCCGGGCACGGCACCGTTGGAGATGCGGCCGGGGTGGGCGTACGGATTGTTGACGTCGAGGGGGTTGTCGCTGTTGTTGGTGGTGAGTTCCGAGATGCGCACCATGGGCGTGATGCGCAAGAAGAACGGAATGCGCGGCAACACAAACGTGTAGCGCGCCTCGACGCCCCAGGCATTGCGAACAAGGCGGCCGTCCTCGGCATGAATGAAGTGTCCGGCGACCACGAGATCGCCGTCACCGATGCGGATCGAGAAATCCGCGTTGGCGCCCACGCGCCACTTGGCCCGTCGGATGCGCCCGCCGGGGTTTGAAACCGTGCCGCCCTTGAACGGCACACGCTGGAGGCCCTCCACGAGCAGCAACTCATTGCGCGAAAGCCGATCAATGCTGCCCCAGAGCAGCACATTGACATAGTTCGTGTTCTGGGCGGTCGCTCGCTCGGGCGAAAACGGCGCGGGGCTGTTCAGGAAGCTGGTGGTGTTGAAATCGAAGATGAAACCTCCGCCGAACTCGAACTGGATGTAACGGTTGATTTCGTTCGCGTCGCCCAAGCCTCGCCAGTAACGGGTGCGGTCGTCGGCGAGCAACGGGTAGTTCTGCGAATCATCGACGTGGGCTTTGCCCAGCAGATTGCCGTCGCTGAGTGCAGCTATGGCGTAAAAACTTCGCGCAAAACGCGCAGTGTAGCGGGCCTGGATGACTTCATCCTGCGTAAACGCGCGCTGGCCCAGGGCCATGGTTTCGCTCTCGCGGGCCTGGCGGTAGAAACGCCCGTCGAGACCGAAGAGCACGTTGTCATTGAAGATGCCCTGGCCAAACACGTTGAACTGGGAAAGCGGCTGGTTGTAAACGATGAACGCGCGCTGGAATTCGAACAGCTCTTCATCGAGCAGCGAATAGTTGCCGTTGAAACGGAGTTCAACGGTGGCTTCCACGAGGTCGGAGTAGCCGGCGTAAACGCCCAGCCATGCGCGGTCGATGCCAAAGCCAACGGGGGCGCGAAAGCCGCCATCGGGAATGCCGTTGAGGTCGTTCTTCTGGGCCTGGCGGTACTTGACGCAAAGCCCTCCGCCGAACTCGACGAAAAGCTGCTTGCGCGAGCGCAGCGGCTGGATTTCCTCGAGACGGCGCTCGATGGCCTCTCTTATGCGTTCGTCGAACTCGGCCGGATCCATGCCCGGTTCGGGCAAGGGCTCATCCGGCGGAGGCAGGGGTTGCTCCTTGGGCGGATCTTTGGGCGGCTCCTTGGGTGGCTCCTCTGCCGGCGGCTGAGCCCACAGGGGGGCGGCAATCAGACAAAGCATCAGAGTGGCAATGAGACGCATGGAAGGATTGTGGAGGAGGTGCGGGTAAAGGGCAAGCGCTGGGCGTGTAAGAATTTGGCGCGGGCCTCAAAGCCACGGTTGTGTCATTGCGTCCGATAATCGCGCGGTAGCGTGCGATTGCTCCGCAGTGTGATTGACACTTTCATGACTGTGGGATAGGTTACTGGACTACCAGCAGTCTAAGTTGACGGGTTTCCGCTGTGCGTTGTGTGAGATGGAGAAAGTCCCTCCATGCCAGACACCGATGTTCCCCAAAAGGACGGCGTCATGGTCGTAAAGTTTGCCGCCGCCACTGATGTAGGGATGCAACGCAAGAACAATGAAGACGCCAACGTCGTCATTGAAGAAGCTTCGTTTTGTGCGGTAGCCGACGGCATGGGCGGCCACCTTGGCGGCGAAATTGCCTCGCACATCGCCATTGAAACGCTGCAAGCCGCGTTCAAGGGCCGCAACGGCGCGTCCAATGAACGCAAGGACGCCGAACTGCTCAGCAAGTCCATCAAGAACGCCAACAAGGAAATCTACCGGCGCGGCAATGCCGACGCCACGCTGCGCAACATGGGCACGACGATTGTGGCGTGCGTGCTTTCCGGCGAGTTTGTGGTAACGGCCAACGTAGGCGATTCACGCATCTACCGTTTGCGCGACGGCGAGTTCATCCAGGTGACGGAAGACCACTCGTGGGTGGGCGAACTGCGCAAGAAGAACCTGATATCGGCCGAAGACGCAAGAACCCACCCGCTGAAAAACATCATCACGCGCGCCCTGGGCATGGAGCCCGCCGTTGAAGTGGACGTAAAGTGGGAGAAGGCCAAGCCGGGCGACGTTTACCTGCTGTGCTCCGACGGACTGACGGACCTCGTGCCCGACGACGAAATCCGCGCGATTTTGGCCAAGCACGGCAAAGACCTCGCCGCCGCCTGCAAGGATCTGATCGCCGCGGCCAACTCCGCCGGCGGCACGGACAACATCACCGTCAGCCTGGCGATGGTTGAGTAATTCCAGCTACGAATGAGAAGTTGACTCTACTCCCCACCCCGGTCGAGCGTGCGATAGGCAATCGCTTCCGTGATGTGCTCTGGCCCGATTTCGGCGGCTGCCGCCAGGTCGGCGATCGTGCGCGCGATCTTTCGGATGCGCGTGTACGCCCGCGCGCTCAGTTGCAGCGTTTCCATGGCTCCGTCGAGCAGGCTTTTCACATCAGGCGCGAGCTTCGCGTACTTGTTTACCTCTTTGTCGTTCATGCCCGCGTTGTTGTGCAGGCCCTCGCGTGCGCCTTTGAAGCGTCTGGTTTGAACATCGCGCGCGGCTTGCACCTGTTTGAACATCTCGGCGCTGCTGATGCCGGGCCGCTCCCCGGAAAGCTCCTTGAGGTCAACGGCCGGCACTTCCAGGTGAATGTCGATGCGGTCAAGCAGCGGGCCCGAAATCTTGCTGCGGTAGCCCACAATCTGGCGCGGCGTGCACTCGCACCTTTTCGTGGGATGGCCCAGGTAGCCGCACGGGCAGGGGTTCATGGCGGCAACCAGCATGAGTTTTGCGGGAAAGGTCAGGGAGCCTGCGGCGCGGGAAATCGTAACGGTGCCGTCTTCCAGCGGCTGGCGCATGACCTCGAGCGTTTTGCGGTTGAATTCGGGGAACTCGTCCAAAAACAGCACGCCGTTGTGCGCGAGCGAAATTTCGCCCGGGCGCGGGTTGGCGCCGCCGCCCACGATGCCGGCATCCGAAATTGTGTGATGCGGCGAACGAAACGGGCGCTGCGTGATCAGCGGCTTTTCTTTCGTGACCATGCCCGCCACGCTGTAAATCTTGGTCGTCTCCAGCGCCTCAGGCAGAGTCATGCGCGGCAATATCGTGGGCAGGCGTTTTGACAACATGCTCTTGCCCACGCCGGGGTTGCCCACCATCAGCACGTTGTGGCCGCCCGCCGCTGCAACCACCAGTGCGCGCTTGGCGCTTTCCTGGCCGCGCACGTCTGAGAAGTCCATGCCCGGGTGCTCGGCTTCCTCGAAGAACTTGTCGAGATCGACGACGTAGGGCTCAATGGGAGCTGTGCCGTTTATTAAACCCACGACTTCGCGCAGATGCCCCACAGGAATGATCTCGATGCCGTCGGCCACGGCGGCTTCAGGCGCGTTTTCCTCGGGCAGGATCAGCGTGCGCACTCTTTTCTCGCGCAGTGCCAGCGCAATCGGCAGCGCACCGGAAATGCGCCGCACACGGCCATCGAGCGCCAGTTCGCCCACCATGGCGTAGCGCGTGATAGCGTTGGGATCAATCTGGTGATTCGTCGCCATTACCCCCACCGCAATCGGCAGATCGTAGGCCGGGCCCTCTTTCTTCATGTCGGCGGGCGCGAGGTTGACCGTGATGCGCATGAACGGAAAGTCGTAGCCGGAATTCTCCACGGCCGCGCGCACGCGCTCTTTGCTCTCGTTGACGCTCTTGTCCGGCAATCCGACGACTACGGTAAACGGCTTGCCGTCGTCGGGCACGCGCGCGCCATCGACTTCAACATCAACGCCCGCGGCCTCGATGCCGACCACGCCTGCACTCAGGATGCGCACAATCATGTGCACCTTATAGCAAGCGCGACGCGGCCTTCTCCAGAGCGGAACGAGTGTGCAATTCACTGCGCCTGTTTGCGCAGGCGATCGATGCGGGCCTGAACTTCCTTCACTTCATCAGGTTTGATCGCGCCGGCTTCGACGGCTTTTGCGAGTTTGCGTTGCGCGGCATCAATCCAGAACAGCGCGTCTTTGCGCTTGCCCTGCAGCAGCATGCACTCCGCACTGCCGAACTGCGCGTCCATGTACTGCCGCAGCAGCGCCGGATCGCGCGCGATCACGCCCTGGAAGGACTGCGCGGCTTCGCCTGCCAGCTTGTCGGCCGTGCGCACGTTGCCCGCGTCGCGCGCGGCTCTGGCCAGCGCCAGTTGCGCGTTGGCCTGCAACAGCCACCACTCGGGGTTTTCGGGTTCGAGCTCAATGGAGCGTTTGATGAACTCCAGTGCTTTGTCGAACGTTCCTTCGTGCAGTGACTGCTGTGCGCGTTTGAACCAGTCCGTGGCCAGCGTGTGCAGGCGCGAGAGTGTCTGGCGCGCTCGCTTGCCCAACGCCTGCAGGCCGGCGCGCTTGGCGTCGTCAGGAGCCAGCGCGACAAGCGCGTCCTCAATCAGTACCAGCGCTTTGTCCAGCGCCGTGCGCGCCTTCTGGTTGTAAAGCTCAGGTTCGGCAAAGGCGAGCGCACGCTCATTGAAGTAGAGCTCGCCGCCGATGATCAGCGCCTCAGGGTCGCTGTGTGCGCGCACGTAGTCCTGCGCCGCCTTGACGATGTACGTCTCGAACCGGTCGTAGTCCTTGGCCACCGTCGCACGCCGCGCAAGTTCATGGTGCAACTCGGCACGCAGGCGCCAGAGCGCGGGCGAGGGCGCCATCCAGCCGGCATCGAGCCTGGCCAGCGCGTCTTCAAGTCTGCCCTGCTTGCGCAGGTCATTGGCTTCGTTCTCAGAGATGCGGTTTTCAGTGGTGACGAGCAGCTCGCGCAGTTCTTCCAGATCAGCACCTTCTTGTCCGCTTTGTTCCGCCTGCGCAATCGCGCGCTTGAGTTCATTGCGACGGGCATAGGGGTCTTCGGTGAACCACGCCAGTTTCTTGCGCACGCCTAAGAGCTCGGCACTGAAATCAAGCGGCGCGCGCTCATAGGTGGCAATAGCCGCGCTGTACCAGTAGCGCGCGCGGCCGCCGTCGAGGTAGGCCAGGCGCTGGCAGGCCAGGCCCTTGATGCGCAGCAGGTGAGACGGCGGCGTGCCGGCCTGCCGCAACTCGCGGTCGCACGTACCCACGCAATCGATGAGCACTTCAATGGCGCGCGCGGCAAAGCGGCCGGCGCGATCGGAGTCATGCAGTTTGAGGTACTTCTGGTAGTCCTTGACGCAGCGCTGGCCAAGGTCGAACTGGCATTGGGCCATGGCCATGCGCACGCCGGAGAGCATTTCCGGCTTCCCGGCCAGCAGCTCTTCGAACTTGCCAT
The DNA here is from genome assembly GCA_020845475.1 of Planctomycetota bacterium. Classification (GTDB taxonomy): domain Bacteria; phylum Planctomycetota; class UBA8742; order UBA2392; family UBA2392; genus UBA2392. The sequence continues at coordinate 26,658 of JADLFN010000033.1, read as the reverse complement.
AGATGACGATGGCTTCTTCAAGCTCGCCCTCTCTTTCGTAGTAGAGCTTGAGCCAGTTGAGTGCCGGAATGCTTTCGGGGTCGAGCAGCAGCGCTGTGCGCATGAGCTCAACCGCAACCCGCGGGGCTTCTTCGTCGCTAAGAGGGGTTTTTTCACTCGAACCCGAATCTTCGGGGCTGTTGTAGACGACCACCTTTCCCTTCTCGATATCTAACGCGAGGTTGATCAATTGAACGCTCATCAGCTTTCGGGCGGTCTTGCTTAGCCCCAACATGTTCTCAATCAGTTTGATCAACTCGGCACGGTCGTTGGTGCGCACAGCCTTTTCGGCCAGCTCAAGGTAAATGCCCGTGAGGAAGCGCGTCAGGGCGCCGTCTTGCGGCAGCAGGTTGAAGGCCATGCGCATGATCAGCTCGGCCTGCGCGCGCCCACTGTCGCCGCCAAAGAACCACAAGCCCCGGCCTATGTCCAACGCCAATACCGGTTCGCCGCCATTGAGGATTTCACCCAGTTGCCTGTTCTCGCCATCCCAGCGTGCCGCCTCAACAAACAGGGCAACGCCTCGATCCAGCGCCGCGCGGTATTGTTCACGGTTCACGAAATCGCGCGTGAGCTGCGTCCAGGTGGGATTGCCTTCATCGGGACGCTTGGTTTTGAACTCGCCCTGGAACCGCGAATAGAGCGCGGCCAGCTCATTCACCGCCTGCTGCAGCAGGCCCGTGGCGCGCATCGAGCGGGCCGGTTTGAAATCCGGATGTTTCTCGAGCTCCTCATTGAGCATGCGCGTCGCTTCAATGCGCGAGGCCTGGTCGTCGCGCTCGGATAGCAGGCGCGCAAGCAGATAGCGCACGCCTTCACGCTCGGGGTCGAGCGAAAGCGCGCGCTTGAGGAATGACTCCGCCGTCTTGTCGCCGGGGCTTCCGGGCAGGAATGCGTCTGCCGCCTGCAGCAGCAGCGTGGCCATGGCCTTGCTGTTGCGCACTTCCTTCTCGCGCAGCGCAATCGCTTCTTTGTAGGCGTCCTGGGTGAGCTTCAGCAGCGGCTTGAGGCTTTGGGGCAGCGTGCTTTCGCCGCCTTTGCCGCTGAGCGCGAGGCGTGCGTCAAACTCCTTCTTCAGGATCAGCGCCAGCGCCTCGACGGAATTGGAATCCCGGCCGCGCTCGCGCTCATAGCGTTTGATCTCATCCTTGGCCTGCTCCAGCGCGGCTTCATTGATCGTTGCACCCGCTGCGGGCGAGCCGTCCGCCGGGAATTCCTTGAGCGCGTTGCGTGCGAGTTCAGACGCAAGGTTGATGCGGTAGCCGGCGTAGCGGTTGCTCTTTTCCAGCGCCTTGCGGAATTCCGCGAGTGCTTCTTCATGCCGGCCCAGTGCGGAGAGCGCCAGGCCGCGATAGTTGCCCAAGATGGCCTCGATATCGGCCTTGCCGCGAGCAGGGCGCCACGGCTGATCGATGTGCAAAGCCGCGTCATCGAGAAGTTTGAGCGCCGCTGCGGGCGCGCCGCGATAAATCTCGATGCTGGCCAGCGCACCGTAAACGCGCGCGGGATCGTAACGATACGTCTGCGCCTTGAATTCAAGCGCGTGGCGGTACTCCATTTCGGCCAGTTGCAGCAGGTGCTCGCGGTTCTTGGCGGTGGTTTCGACCATGGCGCGCTCCTGGTACTCGCGGCCGAGGTTGAAGTGCGCGGTGTGGTTCTGCTCGTCCTGTTTGAGCACGCTGATCCAGAGCGTTTCACTGTCGCGCCAGTTCTGCGTCGTGCGCGACGTCTGCCAGATGCCGGCGATGCCTGCGGCGCCAATCACGACCACCAGCGCGGCACGCGCAAGCGATCCGAGCCCCGCATTACGCGCAACCTGCGAACGCTCCCAGGCCGCAGAAGCCACGGCCGCGACTGTGAAGCAAAAGCCGACGCTGGGCAGATAAAGGTAGCGATCGGCGTAAACCGTGCCGATCTGCACGAAGAAGTTGCTCACCGGGCTGAGCGCGATCAGGAACCAGAGCGCGCCAAAGCCCAGCATGGCCAGCAGGAACGAGCTGCGGCGCGAGTAATCGCGCCAAGAGAACCACAGACCCGCCGCGCCGGCGCCAAGCGTCAACACCAACAATGCAACGCCCGCGGCCACATAGGGCGTGAAGCTCGTGCGCAACTCAAAATCAACGCAAGCCTGAAGCGGCCAGCCCAGCACCAGCACCTGGATATCACGCGTGAGCGCCGCCGTCGCGGTGAGCCACGTCGCAACCAGGCTGTCGCCGTAGGGCTCGCGCATCAGGCCCTGACCGATCTTCATGGCCAGCAAGGTGAACAGCGCAGCTACGAACCAGAACGGGGCGAGCGCCAAGCCGCGTTTGGCCAGCGAAGTCAGGGCGAGCGCACGCCCGCGATAGAGTTCAATCAGCAGCAGCAGCGCGGGCAACACCACGGCGTGCATCTTCGACAAAAGGGCGCAGATGAAACAAAGCAGCGCCAGCGACCACGCCAGGCGTTTGCTTTCTCGCGCCCGCTGCACAAAGCTGGCGCTGGCCATCAAACCTGAGCGCGGCACGCGCGCGGCGAGATAGAAATTCAGCGAGAGCAGCACGAAGAATGTCGCGAGCAAGTCCTTGCGCGAAGAGAGCCAGCTAACGGCCTCCACGTGAACGGGATGAATGGCAAACAGCGCTCCGGCCAGCCCGCCGAGCAAAGGTTTGCCCGTCAGCCTGGCCGCCAGCAGCAGCACGAGCAGCGAGTTGAAAATGTGAAACAGCAGGTTCGTGGCCTGGTAGCCGCGCGGGTTGTAGCCGTCGAGGGCGTAATTGACGGAGTAGCTGAGGTCGCGCAAGGGCAGGTATTCGTTGCCCAGTTCCTCGCGGATTTCCTGCGCAGCCATGGGATTGAAAATCGTGGACACATGCTCGATGTCGAGCGAACGAATCCACCGGTTCTCGGTAATCAGCCAGTTGTCGTCCCAGTTGGTGAAGCCGTTATCGAGCTGGGGCCAATAGGCCACGCAGCCGAGCAGAACAACCGCGGCTGCAAAGGCGGGCAAAAGCCAGCGCGGTGCAACCCACGGCTTTGCGGTCGGTGCGTTTTGTTCCGGCGTGGGTTGTTGTGCGTCGCTCACGAGTCAGCAGGCGGGGTTGCCCGGGGCGTGCATGATAGAAAAAAGCAGGGGCGACATATATGTCGCCCCTACGAATTGATAGCCGGAGCAGTCTACTTCTTTACGGCCGCGACGATCTGGGCAAAGCCCTTGGGGTCGCGCACGGCGATTTCAGCGAGGCTCTTGCGGTTGAGCTCGACCTTGGCCTGCGTCATCGCGTGGATGAACTGGCTGTAGGTCATGCCGTGCAGGCGAACCGCGGCGGAAATGCGCGTGATCCAGAGGCTGCGGAAATCGCGCTTGCGGCGGCGCCTGTGGAACCAGGCGTACTTCCAGGAACGGAACACGCGTTCGCGCGCCTGACGATAATTCTTGATGCGGCCCCAGAATCCCTTGACGAGCTTGCGGTACTTGTTGCGCCGCCTGCGCGTTTTGGGGCCATTGGATGCATGAGACATGGCAACGTCCTTTCAATCGGGGCGTCACGCCGGGCAGGGAAACCTCCCTGTCTTCATTCCGGTGACGCCGCGAGACTTACTTTTTGGGCTCTTCGGTCTTGGGCTTCTGCGGCGGCGTGGGCGGCGGAGGCGCAATGCGGCTCACCAGCAGGCGGCCCACCTTGCCGGCATGCTCCGCCGACAGCAGCGAAGGCTTGCGCAGCGAACGACGGCGCTTGGGGCTCTTGCCGGACTGCATGTGGCTGTGGCCCGCGTTGAAGTGCTTGAGCTTGCCTTTCTTGGTGATCTTGAAGCGCTTGTTTGCGCCCTTGTGCGTCTTCATCTTCGGCATGGCTTCTTCTCTTTCACTGCTCTGGGGAATTTCGCCGGGTGGACACAACGTCCAACTTGAAACCGGGAAACTCGCCTGACCTCTGAACGCAAATCACTGCTTACTTCGTGCCGCCTGTGCCTTGCGGCGTTCCTGTTGTGTTGGGCGTTGTTGGAGCCGGCGCACTGTGGCCGGGCCTCGGCGGCGGCGGCGGCGCGGGCCTCAACGGCGCCACCGGCACGTTCGGCTTGGGCAGCGGCGCCACCTGCGGCTGCGCGGCTTTCTGCTCCAGCTGCTTGGCTTTGGCGCGGGCTTCATCTTTGGTCAGCGGCGCGAGCAAAATGCTCATGCGCTTGCCATCGAGCGAAACGCCTTTTTCAACTTTGCTCGAGAGCGCAAGCTCTTCGATGAAGCGGTTGCACAACACTTCACCGCGCTCGCGGTGCTGCACTTCGCGGCCCTTGAACCACACGGCCACCAGCACTTTGTCGCCGTGATCCAGAAAGCCCTTGGCCTGGCGCAGGCGCACTTCAATGTCGTGTTCGCCCGTGGCCGGGTGCAGACGAATCTCTTTCACTTTGGCCTGGTGCGCCTTATGGCCCTTGGCCTTCTTCTTCAACTGATATTTGTACTGCCCGTAATTCATGATGCGGCATACGGGCGGGCGCGCCTGCGGGCTGACCTCAACGAGGTCGAGGCCCGCTTCCTGCGCGATTTTCATGGCTTCTTCGGTCGCGATAATGCCGCGCTGTTCGCCCAAATGGTCGATCAGCAGCACGCGAGGAATGCGAATGCGTTCGTTGACGCGAAGGTCGTCAGAGTTTCCGCGCGGCTCAGGGCCGCCAGGGCGACGCTTGGGTCTCATGTGCTTCCGCTTGAAACGACGGCCAGATTCTGGCCAAGGGCGGAGAAGGATAGCAACGGAAGGAGAGGGCGCAACGGGTGGGTGCGAAGCTGTGAGATGGAGAAATTGAGTGATTGAGAGATTGCAAAGGCGGTGGCCCGCCGAACTTTCCACCTCTCAAACACTCAATCTCTCAGCGAAGTTAAAGAAAGCCGCCCCGGACCGAAGTCCGAGGCGGCTCAGAAACGCAGGCGAGCAGAGATAACTCTAGGCCCCCTTAAAACCTAAAGTCCCGATCCCGCGCGCCTGCGCACCACTGCCCTCCCTTGTGAATTCCCCCCCTTAAAGGAAATCACACATTGGGAGAGCCAAAACTTGGGTACATCACGGGTTGTCAAGTGCTGCTCAGTGGTAGGAGTAAGATACCCCACGATTGTCACGGTATTGTCACGCAAGCCATTTTTCAAAAAATATTTTTTCAGGGGTGCCCCAGTCCGAAATGTCGATGTCCGACATGGAGGATTCCCCATGGTTCGCCGCCTCACTCAATCTCTCTCGCGCACCTTGCGCCACGTCGATGAGGCCTTTGCCCGCACGCTGGAACCGATCGCCATGAAAACCCAATCATGGTGCGGCTCAATGCAGGAAGGCGAGACCATGCGCGGACGACTCAGCTTCAAGAACGCCTCCACCCTCCGCAAGGCGCTATTTGCACTGCTGGCAAAGCCGCGACGCGTGATTGGCCTCAAGTGCGACAAAGTGGAGTTCGCCGATGGCGCGGCTGTAGCCGCGGTGCTCGAATTCGCCATGGCCTGCCAGGAGGCCGGAACGCGCCTGTATTTCATGGATCCAAGCGAAAGCCTGGTGAACGCATTTCGGTTCTACGGGCTGAGCTCAATGATCGACGCGCTGAGCACCCGCGCTGCTGCGCTGCCAACATCGCAAGCAGCAGACATGGACGACCCGCTGGTGATCGTCGTAGAGGATGAATTCCCTGAGTCGATCCGCATTGAGCCAATGAAGGAAGCGGCGTAGTTTCGTGGTTCGCTGCTCGCGGTTTGCTGTTCGCGAAACGCGAGCGGCGACAGGCGAGCCGCGACTTAAGGGAACGGGCACAGCTCCGCCCGCGCCGTGCACGTTTCGTGCATGACGATTTTGTACAGCTGCGGCAAGTGAGGTTTCACTTTGTTCCACAGCCAGAGCGCGATTTTCTCGCTCGTGGGATTTTCCAGGCCCTTGATGTCATTCAGGTAGCGGTGGTCAAGCTCGCCGTCGATGATGGGCTTGACGATTTTAGAGATGTCGTCGAAGTCGATCACCCAGCCCAGTTGCGGGTGCAGCTCGCCGCGGCAGATAATCTCGACGCGGAATGAGTGCCCGTGCAGGCGCTTGCACTTGTGGTCGTCCGGCAGGTTCGGCAGCAGGTGCGCGGATTCGAATGTAAAGGTCTTGGCGATGTCCATGGCGCTTGGAGGTTAGCAGCCTGTGCGATGTATGCGAGGCCTTGGAGAAGGAGCGCGGAGAGATGGAGTTGTTGGAGAGTTTGAGAGATCGCAACGGCGAATCCGGACTCCGTCACTGTGCCATTGCCAACTCTCCATCTCTCAAGCCGATTCATCGCGAAGCGATGATCGGCGGCAAACCGCTGGGCTCGATCTCGTGCACCTTCACGCTGCCATCCTCTTCCACGCTGGCACGCAGCATGTCGTAGCCTAGCCTGGCGAACTCGGGCATTGTCTTGTTGATGCTCTCGTGCTCGATGTCGTGATTGATGTGCGTGAAGAACACGCGGCTTACTGCAGCCGCGCGCGCGACTTCAAGCGCCTGCGGCAGGCTCATGTGCGTGGGGTGAGGCGTGCGGCGCAGCGCGTCGAGCACGAGCAGCTTCACGCCCTTGAGCAATTCGATGCTGCTTTCGGGCACGAGGTTCGTGTCCGTGATGTAAGCGGCATCGCCGATGCGAAACCCGGCCACGCGCATGTTGCCGTGCACCACGGGAATGGGCGTTACCTTGATGCCGGCCACCGTGAAGGGCTCGTGCTCGAACGTGTGCGTGTCGATCTTCGCGATGCCCTTGTACTCGTAGTCCTCGTCAAAGATGTAGGCGAACGTAGCACGGATCGAAGCGACCGTTTCCGGGTAGCCATAGAGGTCAATGGGTTTGCGACCGCCGCCCCAGTAAATGGCACGCAGGTCGTCCAGGCCGTGCACGTGGTCGGCGTGACTGTGCGTGACGAGCACGGCATCGACCTGTGAAAAACCGCTGCGCAGCGCCTGCAGCCGGAAATCGGGCGTGACATCAACCAGAAACACCCGGCCATCCACGCGGAACAGCACGCTCGCGCGCAGGCGTTTGTTGCGCGGGTTTTCGCTGCGGCACACCCAGCAGTCGCAGCCGATCATCGGCACGCCCGCCGATGTGCCGCTGCCCAGGATTTCAATTTCCACGCGCATGGGCACAGGATAGCAGCGAAAGCCAATCCGCCACAGAGTCGCAGGGGCCACGGAGAAAAGCACAGGCCGGGGACTCAAGAGGCAAAACCTATCCACAGGTGACGGAGATGTCCGCTGATGAGGACAAACGGATAGTCTTCATCTGTGTAATCTGCGCCATCTGTGGATCGCAGTGGCTGTTGCTCTTGAGCTAAAATACTTTCTCCGTGCGCTCCGTGGTGGATTTGTTTTCAACCCGTTTTCGCCCCGTTGGAACCCCCAAAGCTCCGTGCTATAGTCCGCCCCCTCTTTTGGACTTTGTGCGTCGCTTGCGGCGCGAGTGATTACTTTTACGGAAGCTTCGATGTCTCAAGCCAAATACCGCCAGGGAACCTCAGCCTCAGCCGACAAAAACCGTGACTTGATCCCGCGCACCGGCATGGGCGGCGGCGCCGTATTCGTGGAAAGCGCCAGCAAGTTCCTGCAGTCCAACGGGAAGATCATCGCCCCCGTTATTGTGCTGGTCATCGTGGGCATTTTTGTCTGGTGGTTCTCCCACAACATGCAGGGCGAAAGCTCCGACAAGCTTCGCAAGCAGATTGATGCCGCGGCCGCGGAAACCAAGCTCGCCACGCTCAAAGATAAATTCGAAACCACACTCGCCGACATCGAAAAGGACGGCGACCAGAAGCTGCTCGCTTACACGCAGTATCGCTGGGCCGCGCGCGCCAGCGAACTCCTCGCCAAGCCGTACAAAGCCGAAGAACTGGAAAGCACGATCAAGCTCTGTGACGCCTACCTTGAAAAACACGCGGACACCGAAGGTCTCGAGGCCCAGGCCACACACATCAAGGCCCTCAAGGCACGCCTCGCCGACGACCTGAAGTTCCTCAAAGAAAGCGCGGCTACGCTGCCCTGGAGCAAGGACAGCAAAGCGGAAAAGCCTTCAGCCAGGACGGTCAAAGCGCCGCTCAACCCGATCGTGGTTTTCGTGACCAGTGCTGGCACGCTGCGCTTTGAGTTGTTCGAAGAGGGTGCGCCCAATGCGGTCAAGAACCTGGTCAGTCTCGTGGATGAGGGCTACTTCGACCGCACCGATTTCGACACGCTGGAGTTCTCAAACAAGTTCAGCCCCTCCCCGGATTACCGCTTTTCCACACTGATCAAGGCCGGGGAACAGGGACGTCCCAAGGGCGTGAAGCTCGAAAAGCCCACCGGGCAGGAAAAGGACGAAAAGGCCGACACCGCACCCAAGAAGAACCCTTACACCATTGAATACGAGGGCGACACCGCCCGCGACTTCGCCGCCGGCACCATCGCCTTCACACGCGACCCTGAAGACGGCACACGTGCGCGCAGCGAATTCTTTGTGGTCGTGGAGCCTTCGTGGGCGCTGCGCAACCGCTTTGCGCCCCTGGGTCAGCTCGCAGGCGACGCCAATGCCGTGAAGGCCCAGCTTGAAACTGTCGCCCGCCTCGACGGCGCCAAGATCTACTACACCTACGTGGAGCAGAAGCGCGAAGGCACAACCTACCTGCCCAAGGTGTTCTACGACGGCTGGCCGCTGCCCACCATCAAGCGCGACGAGCCGCCCAAGCCCCTGCGTTTCAACGAGCTGACGCTGGAAGTCGTGGACAAGGAAAACCCGCTGGTTGTAATCGAGCTCGAAGGCGGCGATGTGCTGATCGAGCTGTTTGAGGATGTGTGCCCGAATTCAGTTCACAACTTTGTCAGCCTGGTCGAGGAGAAATTCTACAACAAGGATGCCTCGTTTTATCGCGTGGAAGGTACCGGCAAAGGACTGATTGAGATTCTAAGGCAGGGGCAGGCCGCGCGTATTGTGCAGGGCGGCCGCGAAAGAAGCATGCCGGCCGACTACAAGAGCTACACGATCAAGAACGAAGCCGTCGAAAACCCAAAGTATGACGCCGCTGGCTTAAAGAATCGCCGTGGAACGCTGGCCCTGGCTCGCGAAGGCCCTTCGACACACAAGGATCCGCTCAACAGCGCTTCCACAGAATTCTTTGTGAACCTCAAAGACTACCCCGAGTGGGACAAGAAGAACTCGCCCTACTGCGTGTTTGGCCGCGTGCTCGAAGGCATTGAGCTTTTGGAAGACGTCAAGGCCAACGACAAGATCAAGAGCATCAAGGTCATCCGCAAGCGCCAAGGCGAGTACCTGCCCGAAGTGAAGTACAAAGACAAGGGCAGCTACGAGAAGAAGAAAAAGGTCGATCCGCCCAAGGACGAAGAGAAGAAGTAGGAGGTCAGAGGTCAGAGGTCAGAAGGAAACCGCTGATGGCTTCGAACTCTGATCAATCTGATTCACGGCCGGATATCGTGGGGCGCACACGAGCGCTTGCTGTTCGGGTAGTCAAACTGTGTGACTACCTAGATGGGATCGGTCGTTCAGCGCGGCGGATTGCTGACCAGCTTGTTCGTTCCGGGACATCTATCGGGGCGTGTGTTCACGAATCGCGTTCCGGTGAGAGTGATGCCGATTTCGTTCACAAAAACCAAATCGCTCTCAAAGAGGCACGCGAAACGGCGTACTGGCTCGACTTGCTTGCAGACGCGCGTCTCGTTGATGGCAGACGCCTCAACCCGCTTAGAAAAGAAGTAGATGAGGTGATTCGGATACTGGTAACCATTGTTGTGAAGACAAAGAAGCGTGCAAAAGGCCTCGCGAACCCGCATGAGAGCAAGAAAAACTTCTGACCTCTGACCTCTGACCTCTGACTTCGACCATGGGTTTCAAATGCGGCATCGTCGGCCTGCCTAACGTCGGCAAATCGACCATCTTCAACGCCATTACCGCCTCTGAGCAGGCGGCGGCGGCCAATTATCCGTTCTGCACGATCGAGCCCAACGTGGGCATGGTGCCCGTGCCTGACTCGCGCATCGAACGCCTCGTTGCGATTGTCAAACCGCAGAAAGTGCAGCCCACGATGATGCAGTTCGTGGACATTGCGGGCCTCGTCAAGGGGGCCGCTGACAACGCGGGGCTTGGCAACAAGTTCCTGCTGCATATCCGCGAAGTCGACGCCATTGCCCATATCGTGCGCTGCTTTGACGACGGCGACATCATCCACGTCATGGAATCCGTTGACCCGCTGCGCGACATCGAGGTCATCGAAGCCGAGCTCGCGATCAAGGACATGGAAAACCTCGATGCCCGCATGCAGCGCGTCGAAAAGCTGGCCAAGGGCGGCGACAAAGAAGCGGTGCGCCAGTTCAACGTGCTCAAGAAAGTGCGCGACCACCTCGATAAGGGCGGCCAGGCGCGCGAGCTTTCGCACGACGAAAACGACAAGCCCATCATCGACGAAATGCGCCTGCTCACGGCCAAGCCCGTGCTGTTCGTGGCCAACGTTCACGAGAAAGACCTGCCCAAGGGCAACAAATACAGCCAAGCCGTGCAGAAGTGGGCCAAAGACCACGGCGCCGGCTGCGTAATCATTTCGGGCAAGATTGAAAGCGAGATCGCCCTGCTGCCGCGTGAAGAACGCGCCACGTTCCTCGAAGGACTGGGCCTGGCACAAAGCGGCCTCGATAATCTGATCAACGCGGGCTACCAGCTCCTGGGCCTGCGCACCTATTTCACGGCCGGCGTCAAAGAAGTCCGCGCCTGGACCATCCACGCCGGAGATACGGCCCCCGTGGCCGCCGGCAAAATTCACAGCGATTTCCAGCGCGGCTTCATCGCCGCCGAAGTCATCTCTTTCAAGGACTTCGACCAGTACGAAGGCGAGCTCGAGGCCAAATCAGCGGGCCGCATGCGCACCGAAGGCAAGGAATACGTGGTGGCCGACGGCGACGTGATTACCTTCCGGTTTAGTGTTTAGCTTTGTAGAGCGCCGGCTTGCCTGTCGCGAGCGTGCCGAACGGCCGGCGCTTTGCGGCGTCGAAGTGCGTTTCGTGGTGTCACAGCCCTGTCCCGGTTCCCGCGAGCGCGGTATTCTCCGCTTATGGCGGAATTCACGCGCACGATTTACGCCGATGGCCGCATCGAACTGCGACTCAAGGAGCTCAACCAGCTCTTTGACTCGTTTGACCCGGCACCCTTTCACGAAAAAGACCTCGACCAGGACGCCGAGGAATTCATCGTAAGCTGGGCGCGCGAGTATCCCACGGATACGCCGCTGACTTTCGTGCTGCACCTGCCCGAAACTCAGCGCGAATTGAAGCCCGAAGAAACAGTCAGCAACGCCATCAGGAATTACTTCACCTACCGCGTCAGCCTCGCGCGGCTTGAACTCAAACGCCTGCTGCAACAGGGCCGCGCCAGCCTGCTGGTGGGCCTGGTGTTTCTTGCGGCCTGCATGGGAGCGCGCGAAATCCTGCGCAGCTTCACGGAGCAGCAGGGCTGGATGGTGGTGATAGAGGAAGGCCTGCTGATCATCGGCTGGGTGGCGATGTGGCGGCCGCTCGAAATCCTGCTCTACGACTGGTGGCCGGTACGCAGACGCGTGCGCACCTACGAGAACCTCGCCAAGATGAAAGTCGAAGTGCGCTACTCAACCGGCGCGATGAAGCCACCGGAACCCATCGAAAGATAAATCCCCCAGAGCCCATCGCGTAAGCGATGGGCTCTGGGGGATTCAGTTAAAGAATTGTCACGAGCGTGCCCGCGGGAATTTCATCGGCGAAGTTGCGCATGGTGATACGGGCATCGGCCATCTGGCCCACGCCTTTGCCGATCCCGACGGGCTTTTCATAGCTGCGGCCGTCGGGCGTTTCGAACTTGCACTTGAGCGGCTGCGGGATTTCCTTGGTCAGGCTCAGGAACTCCGCGTAGCTCACGTTGAGGTCGATGTTCAGAATCACGTTGCCCGGAACCAGTTCCGTGCGTTTGGTGGCGTTGACTTTGAATTCGAGAGACACGTTTCAACTCCGTTCGTGCCGGAAAAGGGGTCAGGCACCGAAACTGCCGGGAGCCAGACCCCTTTTCCGGTCAGGCTGTCTTGAACTTCTCCAGTAGATCGTTGGCCACTTTTACCGCCGCAATTGCGTCTTCTGCGTGCGCAGCCGCGTTGATTTCGCGCGCGTACTCCACGCTGGTCACGGCACCGCCGATGACGACGGGGCCGTTCCAGTGGGCTTCACGCAACTGTTTGATCACCTCGGGCATGCGCGTCATGGTTGTGGTCATGAGCGCCGACAAACCCACGATGTCGGCCTTGTTGTCAACGGCGGCCTTCACGATGGCCTCGGTCGGCACGTTCTTGCCAAGATCTACCATGCGATAGCCGTAGTTCTCCAGCACGGCAATCACGATGTTCTTGCCGATATCGTGCACGTCGCCCTTGACGGTCGCGATAACAACGGTCCCGCGCGGCTTCTCGGTCTTTCCCTGGGCTCTGCGCGCCATTTCAGCCTTGAGCACGCCAAAGGCGGCCTTCATGGCGTTGGCGCTGCGCATCACTTGCGGCAGGAAATATTCGCGCAAGGCAAAGCGGCGGCCCACTTCGCCCATGCCGGCAATCAAAAACTTGTTGTTCACGTCGAGCGGAGTCAGCCCGGTTTTCAGGGCGATATCGCACAGGCCGGGCACGCTGGCATCGTCGCCGTCGATGATTGCGGCAGCGATTTCATTGCCCAATTTGTCGCCCGTTTCCACATAGGGCGGGTTGCCCTTTCCCGCAAGCTCGCCCTTGCGGTTGACCGGCGGCGGGCCCTTGTGAGCGGCTGTAGCGCCCTTGGGCAGCGGAACGCCGATCAGTTGCTCGGCATCACGCATGACCTCGCCTTGCGGCGAGGTATCAGGTATCGGGTATCGGGTTTCAGGTTTTGTCTTTCCCGATACCTGAGACCCGATACCCGATACCCTGGGCTTAGCCGCGCCACTTGAAGCTTCTGCGGCCCTTTCTTCTTTCTCAATCGCCGCATACTTCGTGGTGAACGTCATGCCCTGCTTGTCGCGCGCCAGCAACAGATTGGCGCTATCCACCGCGCGGCGGGTTTCCTCGCGCAGCGGATTGATAATCGGCAGATCGAGGCCAAAGGCCAGCGCCATGCTCAGGAAATGGCCCGTGAGCATCTCGCGCATCGGCATGCCGAAACTGATGTTCGAAACGCCCAGCACGCTGCGCACGCCGAATTCTTCTTTGAGCGCCATGATGCCGCGCAGGGTGTTGATGCACTGTTTGGGCTCGGCGGAAACGGGCAGCGTGAGGCAATCCACGTAAACGTCGCGGCGCGCGATGCCGTAGTGATCCGTGCACTCCAGGATCTTCTTGCAAACGCGGCGGCGGCCCTCGACATCGGGCGGGATGCCGTCGTCATCGACGAGCAGGGCAATCACCGCGCCGCCATACTTGGCAATCACGGGCACGGGATCGAGGCGGCCTTCTTCGGCAGTGATGGAATTGATCAGCGGCCGGCCTTCGCACTCGATGAGGCCAAGCTCCAGCGCCTGCACGTTGGGTGAGTCAATGCTCAGCGGGCATTTAATCACGCCCTGCAGCGTGCGCACGGCCCACTTCATGGCCGCTGGCTCGTCAATCATCGGCACGCCCACGTTGCAGTCCAGAATCAGCGCGCCCGCCGCGACCTGCGTTTCGGCGTCCTTGGTAATCACGCTCGGGTCGTGGGCCTTGATGGAAGCCGCGAGTTTCTTGCGGTTCGTGGGATTGATGCGCTCGCCCACAACCGCGACTTGATGCTCGCTGCCGATGCGCACGGTTTTCCAGCGCGAGGCCAGACGCGATTCGTTGGGCTCTTTGCGTGGCGCGGCTACGGGCGTCTTGCGCACGGCATCGGCAATAGCGCGGATGTGCCGCGGGTTGGTGCCGCAGCAGCCGCCAATGATGTTCACGCCCAGCTTGGCGAACTCGACTGCATATTCGGCCATGTATTCGGGCGAGCCGGGGAACACGGTCTTGCCCTGCACGAGTGCGGGCAGGCCCGCGTTGGGTTCGACCAACAGCGGTGCACTAGTGTTCTCGGCCATCTGCGCCAGCACGGGCAATAAGCCCTCGGGGCCCATGGAGCAATTGGCGCCCACGCCATCGGCGCCGCAGGCCAGCGCCACCGTGAGATGCGTGAGCGGGTCGGTGCCCGTCATCGTCATGGCGCCTTCTTGATAAAACATGCTGGCGAAAATCGGCCCGTCATAGACCTCGCGTGTGGCGATGATGGCCGCCTTGAGTTCGCGGATATCCATGATCGTTTCAATCACGATCAAATCGGGCGCGGCTTTGGCCAGCGCGCGCGCCTGCTCGAGAAAGAGTTCATACACGCGCTCGAACGTGGCTTCGCCCATGGGCTCAAGCACGAGGCCGCTCGGGCCAATATCGCCCGCGACGAACTTGTTGGGGTCGCCGTGTGTTGCTGCGCGCGCGATCAGCACGGCCTTTTCGTTGATCTCGGCGACGCGCTCTTTCATGCCCGGATATTCTTCGAGGCGATAGCGCGTGGCGCCAAAGGTGTTCGTGAGCACGATGTCCGCGCCGGCGCCGAAATATTCTTCGTGGATGCCGCGCAGCTTGTCGGCGTGCTCGAGCACAAAAGACTCAGGCAGGCCCCCTGAGGGCAAGCCTCGCGCCTGCAATTCGGTGCCCATGGCGCCGTCAATAATCAACGGGCGCGCGGCCATGGCATCAAAGAGGCGTTTCTTTTTCGCGTTCACGAAAGTGTTTTAGCACGTCGCGCGCGAGGCGGTACTACTTGAACACCGACAACCAGGGCATTAGCCACGGATAACACGGAGTTCACGGAGAACTGCAAAGGCTGTGGAATTCAAAGGCCACGACAACTACCAAAGCCTTCCACAGATGGCGCAGATGTTCGCAGATACAGGCACTACACAGCGGTTATCTGCGAACGCCTGAGTCATCTGTGGTCAGCAGTTGCCGTTGCCTTTGCCATTAGATCGGAAAGCAGTTGCCGTTCTCCGTGAACTCCGTGTCCTCCGTGGCTGAAGCCGTGCCTTTCTTCGCCCCTTCGTTAATTCGTGTTCAGGTTTGCAGCGTGACGAGCGTGATCTCGGGCGGGCAGTTGATGCGTTCGGGCAGCCAGCCGCCGTAGCCTGAGTTGACGTATAGTTGCCGGCCTTGGCGCTCGTAGAGCCCGCGATGATAGAGCTCAAAGGGCAGCACGGGCGAAAAGTGATAGTCGCCGATTCTACCCAGCGAGATTTGCCCGCCGTGCGTGTGGCCGCTGAGCATCAGGTCAATGTCGCGCTCTTGTCCTTCGTGGAACTGGCTGGGGTTGTGCGCCAACACGATGCGCGGCGCGCCGTCATCGCGCACTTCGCCCAGGCAGGCGTCGAGCGATTGCTTTGTCGTGCGGCGCAGCATCGCGGGCAAGCCGCGCATTTCGGGGTAATCGGTGCCCATGAGCCAGAGGTGCGCGCCGTTGATTGCAATCTTGCGCGCTTGCGCAATCAGCACATCCACGCCTGTGGCGCGCAGCGGCTTGATGATGTTTTCGGGCATGGCGTCACTGGTGCTCATGGCCGAAATGTATTCGTGGTTGCCCATGCACATATAGATGCCGCGCGGGGCCTTGAGGCGGCTCAGGAACTCCGTGGCGGGCGCGAGCTGGTCTTCGTGGTTATCGATCAAGTCGCCCGTGCACAGGATGATGTCGGGCTTGAGCGCGTGCAGCGCATCCACGAGCACATCGAGGCGGCGCTGGCTCATGTAGCTGCCGATGTGCACGTCCGAGAACTGCGCCAGCGTGACGCCATCGAGCGCCGCAAAGCCCTTGCGCAATTTCAGCGGCAGGCGCGACACAACGGGATCGGCCTGGCTGGCCAGCGCACCCAGCCCCGCCGTGGCCAGGATCGCGGCCGGCGCCATCAGCGCTGAGCGGTGCAGCAGTTTGCGGCGTTCGGGATCCTCCAGCGTTTCAGGTATGGGCTCGCTTGTATCTTTGAGCAGCCGGCGGATCTGGCGAATGCGCAGCGAGATGTCCGCCGGCGTAGAAACCAGCGCAAGAAACGCGCCATAAAGCCAGAAGGCAAACTGCATCGCCATGCAGGCAATCGCCACGCCGATGGGCGAGTTGTCGCGAAACGAGCGCAGCGCCGAAAGCCCGCCGATGGCCATGGCCAGCACCGGCGAAAGCAGAGCAAAGCAGACCAGCCCGGCCGCCAAAGTGATCAGGCGCGCATGGCGCGGAAACGCGATGTAAATGCGTTTGCGGAGTCCCCAGAACACGCGCGCATTGAACAGCGTGAACACAAAGCCCAGGAACATGAAGGCCATTTGCGCTTCGTTCATGTGTTCAGTTTAGCGATTTGCCTGCAAAGCGAACTACAAAGGCTCCCTCGCCAAGACGCCAAGCCGCAAAGTTCCGCAAAGAGAAACTCAATGGTTTTGAAACAACAGCAACGGCAAGAGCTGCCACGAATGGCACCAATCAACACGAAGGCTTTGCCGATTGGTGTGAATTCGTGAAATTCGTGGCTCACTCGGAAGTTGCCCGTTCACTAAGCCCAATAGCACTTGCTGTTCTTGGCGGTTCTTAGCGACTTGGCGTCTTTGCGTGAGGGCCTTTGCCGTGCCTGCCGTGTTCTCCGCGGCTGGCAGTTGCTTCAATAGCCGCGTGAAGATCATTCGACCTCTGATTGGTGCGTGCGTGCTGCTGGCCATGTTTGGAGCGGCAGGATTTGGAGTTTATCTGCTCTACCAGGCCGAAGGCGGCGGTGTGGGTTTTTACGTCACCTTCCGAGACGCCAAGAACCTTGAGCCCGGCAGCAACCTGATTTACCAGGATCGCAGCGTGGGCCGCGTCGTGAGCGTGGACAAAACCGGCGAGCTCTACGTCATCAACGCGCGCTTGTCGAGCGAGCACGAAGAACTGCTGCATGCAAAGTCGCGCTTCTGGGTGCAGGATCCGCTGGGCAAATCGCTGCTGTGCTTTGACAACCCGCGCGAGCCGGGCCCCGTGACCGGCGAAGGCGCGCGTTTCATGGGGCTCGAATCGCGCCCTGCACCCGATTACATGCCGCCGCTACCGCCGCGCAAACTCGAAGCGCGGCCCGTGTGGCTGTGCGAAGTGCGCGTGACGGCAACCATCTCGCTGGGCGAGAACGTGAAAGATGAGCGCCGCAAATCCGCGGCGGCCGTGGTCAAACGCGACGCGGACGTGTGGGTGCTCGCACCGGCATGGGTCTGGACTTACTCAGGCGAAGTCAAAGCACGCCAGGCCTTTGTCGAGTTTCCCGGCGGCGAAACGCGCACGGCCGAAGTGGCCAAAGAGGTCGGCGCTTTCATATTGCTGCGAGTTGAAGGCTCGGCGTGGGAGGGCAAGCCGGCCACGCCCTGGATCGAGGAACTGGCGCCAGGCCAGGGGCTGGCCGCCATGAACGCCAAAGGCGAATACTTCGCGGCCACGCTCAAAGGCGCCACGCTGGAAGGCATGGGCCTGATGGAAGGCGCCTACGTGGCTTGCGTGGACGGAACCAAGCTGGCGGGATTCGCCCTGCCGCCTGCAGGTGATGTCCGGGCGTCATTCGTGGCCATGGCGCGCGACGTTGAGCAGGCTTTGAAGTAGTTCCCAGGGCCCTTCGCGTCAACGATGGGCTCTGGAGCGTTGCTCGCTACTCAATCAACTTCATGCGGTGCGGCCACAGGAACACCGCAAAGGGCTTGCCGACAAAGAGCGAGCGCTTGACGAATCCGACGCTGCGCACGCGCAATTCCTTGATGTCCGCGAGAGTCAAATACACTACGCCGCCGCCCTCGGTGGTGAATTGCAGGCGAGAGAGTTGCTTTTCACCCGCAGCACGCTTGAGACCGGCCAGAGCCGCGCTCCTGATTTCGGCGTCGCTCGGCATGTTCAAGCCGCGCTCTTTGTGCGTGAAGCGCGCGATTCGCTGCAGCGAGCGCAGGCACGAAGTCTTGACGTTGCGCCCGTTGTTCACGAAGTTGAGCGGCTCGCCGCTGGGCTCGTTGGCCAGGAACTGCGACATCACCTGCGAACCGTCGTCCAGGGCACCGGTGTAAACCGTTCCGTCGTTGAGCACGACTTCAAGCGCAACCCAGAAGCGGCAATCCAGGCTGTTGGGCGAGTTGTCGCCCAGGCAGAAGTATTCGTCGTCGCGCAGCGCAAAGCCGTAGGGCATTTCGCGCAGCGAAGTTCTGCCGCCTTCATCGATATCAAGCATGCGCCCGACATAATAAATGTCGCGGTCGATGCCGA
Source organism: Planctomycetota bacterium (assembly GCA_020845475.1). Lineage (GTDB taxonomy): Bacteria > Planctomycetota > UBA8742 > UBA2392 > UBA2392 > UBA2392. The sequence goes on along the minus strand of JADLFN010000033.1, from coordinate 8,380 downwards.
GCACCCGCAGCCGCGCCTCTGCGCCGGCAAAGGAGATGCGCCCGCGTTTGGCGCTTTCAATCTCGCCCTGCGCGAAACGCGAAATGGCCTCGCTATTCAGCGGCTCAATGGGCTTGCCCTGTGCACGCCTCGATTTGTCGTAGTTGCGCAGCGCATCAAGAAGCGACGATCCCACGCTGGCCGTGATCACAGGCGAATCATCCCGCAAAACCTGAATCACGCCATCAGCGAGCGAGAAGGTAAAGGTGTCGCCTTCGCTTGCCGCAAGCTTTGCCCAATGCGCGCGACCGATTTCATGCTCCTGGGGCGTCGCGCCGACGCGGCTATGGCGCAGCGAGCAGCCCTCGCCGTTGGCGGCAAGCGTCAGGGTGTAGGAGTCGGCATCGCGGATAATGGTAATTTCGACGTTGGACTTGAGCGACTCGACGCGAAACGTGACGCGCAGGTCGCCCACGATGCGCAGGTTGTAGCCGATTTCGGAATTGCCGCCGTTTCCGTCCGGGTCGTGGTCGCGCACGTCGCCGGGGGTGCCATCGCTGGCCTTGGGGAAATGGCACAGCGAATCCTTGCCCAGCTTGATCACGCCCTGCTCGATATCCGCAGCGCCTTCACGCGCGAAAAACTTGAGGAAGTCCGCCTTGTCCTCGATCTCCCCCACCACGGGATACCAGAGAACCTTGCGCGCAGACGGAGACTTCTCCAACAGCTCAATCTCGGCGTCGGGCGTCTTGCGAACAAACACATCGCCCTTGGCAAGCAGCAGTTGCTCACCGGGAAGACCGATCACGCGCTTGACGTAGGGGTCGGTTCGCTTGAGCGGGAAGCGAAACACCGTCGGCTCCCAGCGAATGGGATCTCGGAACTCATAGACAACTTTGTCCACGAGCACGCGATCGCCCCACACAGGGTCGCCATAGAGCGTCGGAAGCATCGATCCCGAAGGGATGCGAAACGCCTCGAGCGCGAAATGCCACACCAGCACCACCACCACCAGGCTGACCGCAATGTTCTCCACGTTCTCGAAGAGATAAGTCGTGGGGGAACGCAGGGCCGGACGCGATGCCGCGCGCAGGGCCTGCTCTGCGGCCACATCAGGGTCGTCGTAGCTGTGGCGCGCGGCATACATGGCCAGCAGCGCCACAAAACCGGCCAGCGTATTGACACCGCCCGCCGAGTGGAAGGTCATCAACAGCAGCGCCACGCCGACACCTGCCGCAAACAAGCCGTTGCGCATGATGCGCGATGCGCGCTGCGGCATGCGCCGCCAGACAATCCAGTTGAGCAGAAGAATTGCAACTTCGGCCAGCAGCGCCGAACGACGCAGCGGAACGCCTTCAAGCGCCGATGGCATGAACACGGCGACCATACATGCGCCCGCGGCCGCAAGCAGCATCAACTCGGCCAGCCATTGGCGCAGTTTCAGCGGCAGTCGCGCATAGCCTTGCGGCTTGATCGCCGGTTGTTCTGAATCAGACATGGCCGCAAGCTATAGTCGCCCGCAACGATGAGCAAGCCATCGGAATCAAAGCAGACTCAACGTGAAACGCCACGCGCGCGCTAGGCCGTCACCTTCAACAGCTTCTTGAGGGACTTGGCGACCTCTTCGTACTTCAGCGGCTTGTTGAAGAAGTCGTCCACGCCGATGCGCTTTACTTTGCGCACCAGTTCGTTGTCGGCGGCGAGGCCGGATACCGCGATGATGAACACATTCTTGGTGTCTGTGTTGCCGCGAAGGCGCCGGCACACTTCCGCGCCATCAATGCGCGGCATCATCAGGTCCAGGATGATTGCGTGGGGCTTGAAAGCGCCGATCTTGAGCAGCCCGTCATAACCATCTGAGGACGTTTCAATGACGGCATTGGGCATGTACTCTTCAAGCGCTTCGGCGGCGAGCTTGAGAATGTCCTCGTCGTCGTCGATGACCAGAATGCGGCGTTCACTGGCGGGGGCCAGTTCTTCGGGAACGGGAAACTTGTTCTCGTGCAGGAAGTCAATGAAGGCCTTGACTTCCATGCGGTACTGCCCGCCGGGCGTTGAATAAACCTTGAGCTTGCCCGCCTTGATCCAATTTACGACCGTGGCCGGCGTGACCTGACAATGCCGGGCAATGTCGCCTGTCGAGAGTGAGCTGCGTCGTGCCATGACGCAAAACACTAAGAAGCCCAATTACGAAGGCAAGGCTTATTGCCCCAGATATCGACAAATTCACCATTTATCAACAATCTCTTGCGCTACTCGAAAATTGCACTCATCGTCCATCTTGCACATTGATTGCACATTTCGCTCCATACCTTGCGACAAGGCCTTGTCGCGGTTAGGTTTCCGCGCGCTGCCCATGAGTGTTGGCTTCCTTCCTTGTTAAGATAGGCCCCAGGCATGGACGACAACCTCATCACTCCCTCTGATTTCTTCAACCGCGGGCTGGAGTCCCTCGACCACGGAGACTACCAGAACGCCGTAAACTACTTCAAAGAAGCCCTTTCCCGCGACTACTCCGATCCTGACCTCTACGTGCACCTGGGCGAGGCCTACTTTGAAATGGGCCGCGCCGAGGAGGCCCTTGACTGGTTCAACCGAGTCAATGTCACCGAGGGCGCGCTGGCTGAAGACCTGCTGCTCTGGAAGGGTTCTTGTTATCTCGAACTTGGCAAGTACCGCCGCGCCATCTCCAGCTTCAACAGGGCTATTGAACTCAACCCGGGGCTGGCCGAGGCCCATTTCAAGCGCGGCCTCGTGCTTTTCGAAATGGGCCAGCAGGATCGCGCGTTGCAGGCCTTCGATGCCGCGTTGGGGATGCTTGAGGGCGACGCCGAACAGGTGTCCGAGGTGCTGCTCTGGAAGGGCCGAACCCTGACGCGCATGGGTCGTCGGGCGGAGGGCCTGGAACTGCTGCAAGAAGCCCACGAACGCGCCCCGGATCTGCCCGGCCCGTACAACGAAATCGCTGACGCCCACCGCTTTGCAGGAGACTACGCCGGAGCCGAGGAGTGGTACAAGCGCGGCCTGGAACGCCTGCCCGGTGATCCGTCGCTGCACAACGACTACGGCAACCTGCTGCGGGATCTCGGCCGCCTTGACGAAAGCCGCAAACACCTGACGGTGGCCATTGACCGCGACCTCGCTCGCAGCATTGCCTACTACAACCGCGCGCTGACGCTCGAACGCATGGGTCGCGGCGACGACGCGCTAAAAGATTACGACACGGTCATCGAGCACAATCCCGCCGACGTCGATGCCAAGCTTCGCAAGGTGGATCTGCTCGCGCAGCTTTCGATGTTTGTGGATGCGCACGAACTCCTGAATTCGCTCAAGGACGACGAACGCAAGACGCCCGAAGCGGTTGAAGCCGCGGCGCGCGTTTACAATCGCGAAGCGCTGCGCGCCGAACAGGACGGCGACATCGAACACGCGCTGGCCTGCCACGAAGCGAGCATCAACCTGCACCCCGATTTCCTGGACGTCGAAGCGCCGGCCGCACCCGAAGAAGGAGCACAGGTCCGGATGCAGCGCCTTGTGGATCGGCTCAAGGCCATCAAGGGGCCGCGCGAGGCGTTGGCGCGCCTGATCGAGGGGGCGGCCCGCTACAAGCTCAAGCAGCCGGAACAGGCGCGGCGGTGCCTTTCGCGCGTGCTGGAACTGGGCTACCAGAAGCCGCTGTGCATGACTTTACTGGCCGAACTGCACTTCTATGAGCTGGGCGATGATCGTGTCGCGCTGGGCTACGCCGAAGAGGCCATCAAACAGCGGCCTGATTTCGTGCGCGCATTGTGGATCAAGGCGGTGGTGCTCTCGGAGTTGGGCGAGGTTGCGCAGGCCGTTGACTGCTATCGCAACATGCTCGACATAACGCCCGGCAACCCGACGGTGCTGCTGAACCTTGGCGACTTGTACTTCGACCACGGCCAGCCCCAGCGCGCGCTGGACTGTTATCGACGCGTGCTCGGCGAGCGTCCCGGCGACATCAGCGTCAATCGCGACATCGGCTTGTGCTATCTCGCGCAGCAGCGTTACGGCGATGCGATTGCCTGTTTCTCGCGGCTTGAGGCGGAAGGCGCGCTGCAACTCGAAATCAGGCTGGATCTGGCCGAAGCGCACCTGTGTGTGGGCGATCGGGCCGAGGCCTTCACCCTGATTCAGGAAGTGCTCACGAAAAACGGCGGCGTTGACCCGAACATTGACGCACGGGCAGCAGAACTCATGGCCTGCCTCGAGAACATGCGCAACAACCCCAAGGGCGCCCTCAAGGCGCTGGCTGAGCTTGCGCCGGAGTCCGTCAGCACCTACGGCCTCGTTCAGCGTGGACGGGCGCTACTGGCCGAAGGAGATCGCGCCAAGGCAGCCAAGGTGCTCAAGGAAGTGATTGAAGAACTCGACCCTCGGGCCGGCGACGCGGTCGAGGCGCGCTATTATCTCGCCAGGCTTGAATTCGAGCGCCGCAAGTTTGACGCCGCCCACGCACACGTGGAAGCCATGCTCGCGGTTTCCCCCTTTGATCAGCGCGCCTACCGGCTCCGCGCCTGGATGCAGATGCTCGAAGGCCGCCTGCAAGACCAGGACGACACCAACGCCGCACGCAGGTTCGCCGAGGAAGTCGCACGCTGCCACCGCCTGCTGCAGCATGAAGATTATCGCGATGCCGTAAGTTCCGCGCGTGAGTTGCAGGATCGCTATCCCGGCCGGCTTGAGCCGCGGTACTACCTGGCCTGCGCACTGGCACAGTGCGGCGAGGATGACGCAGCCCTCGAGGAAGTTCGCGCTATTGTCAAGCAGGACCCCGCCTTGAAACCCCAGGTGGTCGAAGAGTTCTATCTGGAGTCACTGCGCCTCAAGGATCGGTTTGAGTTTCGCGACGCGGGTTCATCCGCCTGACCATTCCTCCAGCGGCAGCATGTAGCCCTGTTTGCAGCGGGAGGCAGTTTCACAAGGGAACTTGAGACCCGTTGCGCGCTTATTGGGCAGTGAATGGAACGTGACTGCGACCGGGCGCGAGATTTCACTGGCTGCGACGGGCGCAAATGGGCCGTCCATTGCCCTGAATTGCCGCTAGAATCGTTGGCATGCAAAGCGGAGACGACCAGTTCAAGCCAGTTGACGAGCAGCGCACGCTGCTTGAAGTCGGCTCTGAGAGCAAGGACGTCAAACAGCCTGTAACGCCCCAATCTGCCACGCAGCCTGCCGCACCGCCCGATCGCGCCAGTGGCGGGCAGCAAACCGTGGACATTCACTTCGGCAACGTGCGCGCGACGCAGCAACTTGGCGCGGGCGGAATGGGCAAGGTTTTCAAGGGCCACCACGAAGGCCTCGACATCGACGTCGCCATCAAGGTCATGAGCGGCGAGCTGGCCAAGGATCTCACGGCGCGCCAGCGTTTCATGCGCGAAGCTCGCACGGCGGCCAAGCTCGATCACCCCAACGTGGTGCGCGTGCTCACCGTCGATGAGCAGGACGGCGCGCCCTACATTGTGATGGAATTCGTTGACGGCTCCGATATGGCCGCGCTCGTTAAGCAGGCCGGGCGGCTCAACCCCATCGCCGTGCTGCAAGCGCTGGCGCAAGTGGCCGATGGTCTCGCCGCCGCCCACGAGCAGGGCATCATTCACCGTGATATCAAGCCGCACAACATTTTCGTGAGCAAACAGGGGCGCGTGAAGCTGGGTGATTTCGGGCTGGCGCGCGCAACGGAGCAAACCACGGAGCTTACGATGCCCGGCAGCGCCATGGGCACGGCCCATTACATGAGCCCCGAGCAGGCCCAGGGCCACGAACTGGGCTCCAAGAGCGATGTCTATTCTCTGGGAATCACGGCCTATCACCTGCTCAGCGGGCAAACGCCCTATACCGGCACCACGCCGCTGAGCATCGCCGTGCAACACGTGAACAACGACGTGCCCTACGACCGCGCCAAGTTCGGCCATGTCCCCGATCAGGCTGTTTACTTCCTGATCGCCATGACGCAGCGCGAAGCCGCGCGCCGGCCAAGCGCGGCTGACGCGGGCCGCGAGTTGCGCAAGATATTGCACCAGCTCACGGGCCGCGATGAGGTGAAGCTGCCAAGTATTGACGCGCTGACCATGCCCATGGGAACGACAACGTTCGCGCCCATGCGCACCGCGCCCACCATGCCCGCGATGCAAAGACCCGCGCCGCCGCCAAGCCCGCCGCCGATGCAGGCTCCACCCATGCAAGCCGCGCCAACGCAAGCGCCGCCCATGCAAAGCCCGCCGGCCAGACCGCAAGGTGCACTGCAAACCCCGCCCGGCTTCGCACCCACTGCGCCCCAGTTCGCGCCGCCGCAGCAGTTCGCCACGCCCGGAACACCCACCCAGCCGCTGCCCCCGCAAACGCAGCCGCACTGGCAACCCCCGCCCGAAAAAAGCAGCAACGCCCTGCTCTGGATCGCCATCGCGGTGGTCGTGTTCGTGCTGCTGTTCTTCGTCGGTTGCGGTGCGCTGATGGCGGCACGCTAATCGAGTTTCAGTGCAGTATGTGCAATTCGCCCGTCATGGTTGAATTTTGTGCTGGATTTTCCGAAAATGCGTTTGACACAGGGGGGGGGGGGCGCGGGGTAAGTTTGGGGTCTCTCTTTTCTTCAAGGGCGATCATGGCCACCAACACCTCGCTGCAAAATGCAGACCGGCTTGTTCTCACGGATCAATGGCAATGGCTGATTGAGAACTTCCCCTGGAAGCTCCAGATTGCGCGTTTCTGGCCCTTCACGGGCATCCACGGCGGGTTCTTGCGCGTGGCGCGCACGAACCTGATTGACAAGAGCGACTTGGCGGACTTCAACTCCAGTTGCGGCCAGGTCACGCTCCACACCGACCAGCCCGACTCCACGGTGACGTACGGCCTTGCCAACCTGATCACGCGCTATCAGGTGTGCTTTGACGATCAGGACAAGTTCGAGATTCCGAACAATCTCGACGAAACCGAATACGTGCTGGCGCAGATGCGCCTGATCTACCGCTACTTCCGCCGCCTTGGCCAGGCAGCGGCCGGGACGTTCGACTTCCCCACCCTGCAGGATGTCGTAGGCACGGGCCAGACCATTGACATGGGCGGCGTTGCGCTGACCTTTGCCGCACTTGATCAGACCTATAATCTGGTCACCGAGAACGAAGGCCGGCCCAACGCGATCATGAGCAACAGCCGCGCCTTGCGCACGTATCAGAACCTGTTCGTGGCGACGCACGGCATCTTGCCGCCAACGGTGAAAGTGGCGCGGCCTGATCCGATCAAGGGCATGGTTCTGGAGGAAATCGCCGCGTTCAACGGCACGCCGTGGTACATTAATGACCTGATTGATGATCAGGCGAGTTCGCGGGGCATCGTGTTTTTCATGGTGCTGGGCGACGACAAGGGGCCGGGGCATTTCAGGGGAATTACCGGCATTGTGCCCAAAGGCCGCGAGCGCGACATGTTCATCAAGCGGCAGACGGCAGGGCACACAGACGAAGTGCCGGAGGCCCCGTATCTGAAGGCAATAACTAACACCTGGGTAAGCTGGCCCTGCGGCATGGCCATGGGCGCGCAAGGCTCGCTGAGCATCCTGAAGGGGTTCAACCTGGTGGCGGACTTGCCAACGACGTAGGTGAGCGGACTTCAGCCCACCGACGTCGCTGACCCGTCCACCCCCAACCGGAGCCGCCATGCCAAAAGAAAACGAATTCAACACACTGGGCCGCTCAAGCCCGGGCCCGCGAATGGTCGCATTCAAACCCGCCGGCGAACGCGGCCCGACGGTTTATCGTGATATGGAGGGGATAGCGCCGGAGCACGTACCTAATCTGACACGCTTTGCGCGTGAAATTGGCAGCCTAAATCAGAGACAGGGCATTGCACACTCCGGAAGTTCTCGCCTGCAACCCACGAGCCAAGAACATGATTCTCAATCGTACGCGAATTTGCAGTTAGCGGAAACTTTCGTACGCGCGACGCGAGAGATCGAATCACTAGAGGTTCAAAACGCCGCACTTGTCACCTTTGTACAACGCCTCGCGATGCTCTTGCCGGGGCGGAATGCAGCTGAGGCGCCATCGACAGATCCTATGTTTCTAACGGAATCTTCGCCGCACCTGCTTCAACCTCATTCCGGCGAGATATTGCTGAGCGAATTCGATGATTTGTTCAAGCGCAAGCCCGCCCGAACAGGTGGTTTGTTTGACCCCCCAAAGGAACTGCGTCCCAGTGTGCCCTCAACACCGCCAAGTGGCGCAGGGGGCGTAGGTTTGTTTCCAGTGCCTGACGTAAAAGAGTTCCTCGCTGACTTCTATGGAAACGGCGGGTAGAGGTTAGCATGAGGGCGTGGACGCTAACCAGATCTTCTCGATTGGCCTTGGGCTTGAATCGCCTTGGCGCATCGTTACCTCTCATCTCGACG
>JADLFN010000032.1 GCA_020845475.1 Planctomycetota bacterium | reverse complement strand
CGAGGTGGGAAGTGACGATGCGCCAGGGCGATTCCAGCCCAAGGCCAATCGAGAAAATCTGGTTAGCGTCCATGCCCCAATGCTACCCTGCAGCGACCGTTTTCCATACGATTCAGCGAGGAACCAGCATCTTCCAGCGATTGCTCGCCCTGCACGCGGCCAAGGATTTGCCGTTTGCGCTTGCCCTTGAGCCACTCGCTGACAAGGAAGTGGGACACCTGCTTCTCCACGCGAGCGCCTATGCGTTATCTGAATCAGCAGAAGACCGGGCGCGCGCGTTTGAAATCGTTTCTCGACTCCTCGAGCTACATCCGGAGTATCCGGGCGTCGCTCGGGCCGGTCAGATGTTGCTTGCTAGGTTGGGCAACTTTCCGGCAAGAGCATTTGTGGATCGGGAAGCGAAATCATCACCGCATGAGCCAATAACGGCATTTGCGGAACAAGCAGTCCGCGAACACGAGAACATCCTGCAACGCCCTGGCCGCGCGCCATTGTCTCTTACTGACTTTCAACACGATCTTTATGCTGGCTTGGGAAATTATCACTCACTGAGTGTTTCAGCCCCCACGTCTTCAGGAAAATCTTTCGTTCTTGTTCAACACGCGGTGGAGCTAGCGGTTAGGGATAATTTATCGGTCTCAATCTTCTTGGTTCCGACTCGCGCACTCATCCGCCAGTTGGTTCGCGATCTAAGACATGAGCTTAGTCATTGGGGCCTGAATGAGTTTCCAGTGCGTTCGGTGCCACTCGCTGTGGAAGACTCTGATCAGCCCACCGGCGCCATTTATGTTCTCACGCAAGAAAGACTACTGAGTCTTCTATTTTCTCACTCACCGCCGTTTAGGATTGACGCTCTTTTTGTCGACGAAGCGCATTCAATCGCGGAAGACTCTCGCGGAGTTCTACTCCACGCCGCACTGGATTACGTTCGTCGTCTGTTTCCAGAGACGAAGGTTCATTTTGCTGCTCCTATGGTGGGGAATCCTGAACATTTACAGCAGCTATTTGGGCTATCTAACCAAGCTGCGAGCATTCGGGACGCCTTCTCGCCTGTTACTCGCAACCTGATAACAGTTAGCAACTCACCAGGCGACTCAAGATTGTTCCATTTCCAACTGCTGCACGAGAATAACGCAACGACGCTTGGATCCCACGTCGTTCCGTTCGATACAAGCGGCGGCATCAGAAAGCTACTTGCAGATTTTTCGTTTCACGTTGCCGGCAAGGATTCATCGGTATTGGTTTACTGCAATTCTGCCTCAGAAGCCGAAGACGTAAGCGAGCACCTAGCTGCGAAACTTCCAGACTTGCCACCGGACGAAATTCGTGGCGACATCGACGAGCTGATAAGCCACCTGGCAGCGGAACTACACCCGAAATACCCCCTGATTGACTGTCTTCGAAAGGGCGTGGCCTTTCACTACTCAGACATTCCAACCAATGTTAGAGCACGAATCGAAGATCTTGCTGCCGTTGGACGTTTTCGGTTCATTTGTAGTACGAGTACGTTGCTTCAAGGAGTAAACCTTCCTGCGAAACATCTTGTGCTTCGAAACCCTCGGCTGGGAAATGGAAATCCTATGTCGCGGCCCGCTTTCCTGAATTTAGCGGGCCGGGCCGGACGCCTTCTAAAGGAACTGCATGGTATCGTCTGGTGCATTGATGTGACCAATTGGGACAGCAGGCCGTTTGAAGGTCCACGTACGTCAAGTGTTCACTCCGCACTCGAAGTGGTTTTTGAGCAAGACGTAGACAAATTGTTTCAGGCTATCTCGGAAAACCAAGGGAGCATCAACACTTATGCAGCGACGGCCGTCGCAAAAATTCACGTGGACCATGTGCTGGGTGACGTCCCAATTGAGCAATCTTCTTTTTACTCGGCATCTCACGCTGGCGAGATCGCAAGCTTGTTGACGAAACTCCGTGATCTCAAGGCGTCCCTTCCGGTGAACGTCTATGAAAAGAACATGGGGTTGCCACCGAACCGATTGGAGAATTTGGCCCGGATCATTCGCGGCACGGCCAACTTGGACGCGCTAATCCCTCTCGTGCCTTCGGAAGGTGCATTAGCCTATCCCCGACTGCAAAATGTCTTTGAACTCGTGTGGCGGCATCTGGAGGGACAAACGAACAACAAACACCGTTATTACGCATGGTTGGCGTACCACTGGATGAATGGCCAGCCGCTGTCCTACATCATCAAGATGCGCCTGAGAAAGGCCGTTCAACAAGAACCTACTGCCAGTGAGGTATCAAAAATCGTGCGGGCTCTGTTGGAAGACATAAACCAAACGGTTTCGTTCACGTTTGTCCGCGACGTAAGGGCGTACCTAGACATAATTCGAGCGGAGATGGTTTCAAGAGGAGTCCCGTTGGAGCGTCAAAAGCTACGGTCCGTCGACATATATCTTGAATGCGGAGCGTATCAGGGCCAAATACTGAGTCTGCTCGCGTTAGGGTTGTCGAGATCGACTGCTATCGAGCTTTCGAACTTGCGGTTACTTCCCCGTGAGGCTACCCCTGAGGACTGGTTGAGGTATTTTGGATCGGCACGACTAAACGATTTGCCCATATCCCCAATCTGTATCAGCGAGATTAGGGAGCACTTCGGCCTGTTTGAAGGCGTACGCCCCGGCGGAGCCTGACGATAGTAGCCCTCGGCGAGCTCAGGACAGGCCGGGACGGAGGCCGCTCACCGTTCATGCAATCGGGCTCAGGGCCATCCGGCCGTAGGCGATGAACGCCATGATTAAACCTAGCACGGCGCTCATGATGATGCTTCCGGTCTCGCCGTATTTCATGTGCACGCCGATGAACACGAGGCTTTCGAGAGCCAGCACGCTTGCCGCCGCCACCGTGAGCTTGGGCTGCCAGCGCAGCGCGCTTGGCGTGATTAAACCGAGTACGCAGATGAGTTCGACGATGCCCAGCGCCATCCAGGCGGGTTTTGGCAACGCGCCAGCCCGCGTAAAAGCCCGCTCGCGAAGCTCGCTCTCTCAGGCTCCACTGGAGCCTTCGACATCACGCCCGACGCCCCATAAAGAAGCGCGGCCAGCGTTCCCTCCACGAAGCAGATCCAGTGGCCCTTGGCAAGCCGCCCCGCGCCAAAGCCAATCGTCTGGCCCACGAGCGTGGAAACCGCCGAGGTGATATCCCCCGTCGCCAGCGCATAGCCCGCATGGCCGAAGTCGCTCACCGTCAGACCCACGCTCAACGCCTTGGCCCAGCCGCATCCGCCGCCGGTGAGCGCCATCTGCATGACGCTTGCAGAAACGTTGCCGACGACGCGGCCATAGCCAAACAGGTCGCCTGTGGTATCGACGCCCATGCCCTGGAACTGCTCGGACACCCAATTACCCGCGTGAGGCGATATTGAATCGGCGGCGCCTGCGACATAGCCCGCGCTCGCCGTGCCGACATCTTTGCCGTACGCTTTTAGGCCTTCCTCGAGTCCCTTTTCTTCGTAACGCGTGAAATTCTGCTTGATACGACCCTTTACGTAGCCAAGGTCGCGCCAATAAGCCTGTGTGGCCTCACCATCGTTGAACAGGTAGTCCGCAAGAATCAGTGCGCTCAGCCCATCAGGGTCATAGGCCCCATGGGGGTTGTTGTCGCAGTAGGCCCAGAGGTTTTGCGAAGCCGCGATCGGGTCGAGGCTGGTAAAGCGCATGAGCGACGGGTCAAAGTGCCGGAACAGCGTGTAGTGCTGGCCGGTGAAATTGCTTCCGCCCTGGCGCGCGGCTATGCCTTGTGAGGTCCAGCGACCGGCGGCCGCGGTTTCGTAGCGGTAGCCCTTGTAGAGGCAGCGACTGCTTGCCGCCTCCGCGAACTTCGGCAGCGTGCCCGCCTGCGCGCCTCTTGTCGCCACGCCCGGCGGCGCGTAGATGCGGAAGCGCGTCCCGACCGTTCCCAGCGCGCGGTGGTCGCCCGCGATGGTCACGGTGTGGTTGGACTCGCTCGCCGCGACAATGGGGAACCACGCCTGGCAATTGATGTCCGGCTGCAGCCACCAGCCCACCTGCTCATCGCGGACTTCGGCGTGAGGGCTGAGCACAAAGGTGGTCAGGCCTCCGGTGCAACCGGCCGGGGAACTCCAGCTTCCGCTGCGCGCGATGTCCTCCGTCGCACAATTGCCGATAACCGTGTACCACTCGCCGGAAGCCGCGCCGCTGTAGCCCGTGCCCTGAACGATCAGGCGTTTGAAGCCGTTGGCGGGATAGGCGGCCTGGGCGGGCGTATCGGCCATGAGGATCTGGGCCGACTGTGAGCCCAGCTGGATGTAGCTCGATATCATCCACGATTCGAAAGCGCCGTTACCGACCGTGATGAACGTAACCGGCAGGCCCAGCCATGTGCCGGGCGTGGCGCTGTCGATCACGCCGCGATAACAGCCTTCACGCATGTCGTAGAAGCAGGCCGAGGGTTTGTGGACCTGGCCTTGTGCTGTCTGGTTCCAGGCGGTGGCGATCTTGTGGCCGGGGTCGTGAATCTTGACCTCAGCCCCCAAGTGCGAAATCACCGTGCCGGCAAGGAAGACCTGCTTGGCCGCGCCCGCTTCCTCGAGCGCCACGCGCAGTTCGCAGCCGATGAGCTCATTGGGCACAAGCATGTCCGACTCGCTCAACGTCACGATGCTGACGTCGGTCGCGCCAGAAGCGATGCCCGCAATCCAGCGGCCATCGAGCGCCACAGGAGCGTGCAGCGGCACGCCGTAGTCGGTGTAATCATATTCATCGAGGCGATCACCCCAGAGCGAAGTTGTGGCAATCGTGTTGCCCTGCGTGTCTTCGTGCAGGAAGCGGTAGTACGGCGCGAACTCGTCACAGAAGGCCACGAACTCCACAAGTCGCTTGCGCCCAAGCCCGCCGCCAATCGCGCCGATGCCGTAGGTGTATTGCACGACCTCGGCCAGCTCATAGGCCGCGCCATTGCGCGTGTAACTGATCTCAGCAGCGCAATCCGCCCCTTCGCCATCACCGCCAAAGCCTACGTTGGCGTTGAGGCAGCTTCAATCCTCAAGCCGATTAGTTACATTGCGGTTTGCGCTTGAAGATTGCTGAATGTGGTCGAACATGTGGCGGTATTAGCAATTTGTCGAGTGTTTCAGGATCAGCGAAATCATCCCACGGCTCGAGTCCGAAGTACGCATTAAAAAAGGCATCAACCATGTTATCTGTAAAGAAGCGAGAGCCAATATACTGATTGATTCTCAATCTGGCATTCGGATCAACCGACTGATCAAATAGTAGATCTCTCTGCCCAAGAAGCCTCCAGATGCCTTTGTCGAGTGCATGGGCGGATACTGTCAAAATCGAGAAACAGGCGTCGAAATGCAGTGGCGGTAGCTGCTCCAACGGAGTGGCGCAGGCCATTCTGAGAGCAAATAGAGCGACCGAGGGCGTGCGAAGCACTTTGGTGCTAACTACCTGACCGAACCCACATTCACTGTTTGCCAATGGCACGGCAAAGACGGTTCCAACGTCCCACTTGCGACTTTTTCTTGCCATTTCGACTCCCACGATACGCGCCTCGACCAAGTGTTACGGCCATGGCACATCGCCCCCTGACAGCACGTACTCCAGATCATTCATCGCGGCAAAGCGGTTTTCAAGCGGACCACCGTAGCTACATGGCCCACCATATCGCCTCATCCATTCCTCTTCTGCAAGAGAAAGGAGTCTACCCCCAGGCTTGCGGTCGATAATGCGGAAGGAGTAGATTTGCCGGGTTTTGCGCGCATGCTCTGCTCGTCTCGCCAGAAAGCGATTCCAGTTCTTTGCTTTGCCAATGTACTTGGCTCCAGTCCTGACATTTGTTCGCTCGTAGATCACGCCCGCGTGTTCACGCAAGGACTTCAGTGCATCCAAGTGGCGCAGGTTCTTGGCTGCGCTGCCTGCTTTGGTGAGCAGCGACTTGGCTCCGTTTGCAGCTCTGAGGCCTCTTCCGGCGGCGTTCCATGCCTTTGAAGCCATGCCCGCGAGCTTGCCCATGCCCTTTATGGCCATGCGCAAGCCTGCGGTGGCGAGGCGGCCCGCCAACTTCATGATCGGCGGTG
>JADLFN010000031.1 GCA_020845475.1 Planctomycetota bacterium | reverse complement strand
CGAGGTGGGAAGTGACGATGCGCCAGGGCGATTCCAGCCCAAGGCCAATCGAGAAAATCTGGTTAGCGTCCATGCCCCAATGCTACCCTGCAGCGACCGTTTTCCATACGATTCAGCGAGGAACCAGTTTGCTGTCGTTGCCGGCAATGGCGATGTCGCCAAAGACATTCTGTGCTCCAGCGGCTGGCAACTTGAATTGCGCCGCCTGGGCGAAGAAGGCGAGTGGTCAGTCCTCAAGCAGGCGCCGCTGGCGCACGGCGGCAAGTGCCTTGAACTTCGCAGCAGCGATCTCAATGGCGACGGCCTGACTGACGCGGCTGCGCTGCTCGACAGCGGCACGCTGCTTTGCCTGCAGACGGCGACCGGGTTTGCCGAGCACGAGTATGCCGGATACGGCCTCGATGGCGCGTCGCCGCGCGGCCGAATTGCTGACGTCAACGATGATGGACGCTTTGACCTGGTGCTGGCCCGGCCCGGCGCCACAACGCGTGTCTATTACAACGGCGCGCGCCGGCAGGTATCGATCAGCAATGCAGTCGCTGTGCAGCCCGCCTTTGGCGAGGGCTACATCGAATTCGAGCTCACGCTCGATGCGCCTTCGTGCTCGTACATTGAAGTGGATTGCGCAACCGACGAAGAGGGCGAGGGCGAAGGCGATCGCGTTCCCAACGATACTGCTTTCCTCAATGCCCAGGCGGGCCCCAATCCGTTCATCCAAACGTCGGGCCGCATTGTTTTCGTGCCCGGCCAGATGCGCGCCGTTTTCCGTGTGACGCTGACCAAAGCAGCGTTGCCCACGGTTTCAATAGGGCAAGTGCATATTGTCGGCGCGCTCGGAGCAGCGGTGGCGACCGCAACCGCAACAGGCACGGTCTACGCCGCCGGCGGTTCCTCAAGCGGCCCTGCGGCCACAAGTGGCTTGCAGCGCGACTGGACTTTGCGCGGCCAGATCAACGCCATGGTCCACGCCGCCAACGGCAACGTTTACTTCGGCGGCGAGTTTGACGGTGTTGAATGGCAGGCCAACGGCCTGGCCGCGCTTGATGCAAGCGGCCTGCGCCAGCGCGCCCTGCCGGGCGTCAATGGAACCGTAAAGGCGGTGGCCATGGACACCGACGGCAGCGTGTACATCGGCGGCCAATTTGTGCTCACGCATTTGGGTATGACGTTCAAGAACGTCATCAAGCTCAATTACGACGGCAGCCTCGATACGGGATTCAGGCCCAACCCGAACACCGCAACGGGCGACGGCGTGGTCAATGCGATTGCGCTGAAAAACGGAAGCGTCTATCTCGGCGGACGGTTTACACAGCTCGCGAACTGCACGCTCGCGATCAAGAACATCGCGCATGTGTTCTCAACGGGCGCCTACCCCGCGCGGCCTGATCGTTTCGGGGTGTACAAGTCGTTCACTCCCCCCGGAGACCCGCAGCAACTGTCGCCCGAAGTGCTTTGTCTGCTCGTCTCTGACGGTGGCTTTGGCTCGCAGGAATTCCTGATTGTCGGCGGCAAGCGCTTTGACCGCGCGGTTACCACAACGGGCGGGTCGGTGGTCGTGGGCAATCTCGCCCTCTTTGGCACCGGCTATGGCAGCCCGGTGGCCAACATGCCGCGCGTGTCGGGCGAGGTTCGAGCCCTGGCCGTTTCCAACGAAATGTTCTCGAACTGGGGCACCGGCGGCTACAGCCGCACTATTTTGTTCGGTGGCAGTTTCGAGTGGGTGTTCTACCCCAAGATGGGCGCGAGTGTTTCCGAGACGCGCATGAATCTCAACTCGACGAATTTCTCGGGGGAGCTCAAGTACGGAAAGAGCACGAGCGCCCTTTCCCATTCCCCTGTTCACGCATTGCATGTCGAATCAGGCAACAAACTCTGGGTCGGCCGCGACAAGCAGCATATGGGCTACAGCTACGATCCACTCTCCATCTACACCGTCACCAGCGGCGATTTCGTCCGCAACGCCACATTTGCTTCGGGACTGAATTCTGCCGTGCGCGGCTTGGCCCCTGGTGACAACCAGATGCTGGTCACGGGCGATTTCACACAGCGCACGGTCGGTGCGTCGTCGATACCAGTCGGCCGCGCGCTGGTTTTCTCGACGCAGACACTTGGGGTCGTTTCTTCTTTCCGCTCCAGTGTTGACCAACCGATTGTGTGCGTTGCTTCGGCGCGCGATGCGCAGAATCGACAGCGCGGCTTCATCCTGGGCGGCTCATTCACGAAACTGATCGCTCTGCGCGGCAATCTCGCCGCAATGAACGCGGCCGGTGAGTTACTGCCCTGGGGGCCGAGCGTCGATGGGCCGGTGCACGCCATGGCGCTTGATGGCGGCACGGTTTTCTTCGGCGGCGAGTTCACGCAGGTTTTCGGAAATCAGATCAATGCCCGGCGTTCTCTGGCGTGCGCCACCGCCAATGACGAAGCCGTTGACGCAGCCAACTGGATTGCCGATCTTTCCGGTTCAGCGTGCGAAGTGCGCGCGCTGGCAATCGATGGTTCCGCGCTCGTCATTGGCGGCGACTTCACGGCGGTCAATGGCGCGCTGCGTGAGGACGCCGCCGCCGTAGATAAGACCAACGCTGCCGTCACGCCCTGGAACCCCGATCTTGCGCACGACGCGGCTTCTAAGGTCTACGCGCTCATGCTCGATGGCAACAACCTCTACATCGGTGGCAGTTTCAGCGGTACCACGAGCGTTGCTCGTCCGGGCCTACTTGCTGTCACCAAGCCTTCCTTCGGGCCCATTTCGCTCCTTGCGTGGGACGCTGCCATTGCTTCGCCTTGTACGGTGCGAGCTATTGGCGCCAGCGCCGCCGACATCTTCTTCGTGGGCCAATTTGCGACCGTTGGAGCCCAGGCGCGTAACGGTGCAGCCGCCGTAACAAAATCCAATGCGGCGCCAACCTCGTTTGCACCCATGATCAACGGCAACGCGCATGCATTGGCCGTGCTGCCATCCGGCGCGGCTTACATAGGCGGCGACTTCAGCACTGTGAGCGGACAGACCCGTAAGGGCGTAGCCGCGCTGGATGCGGCGGGCAACCTGTTGACGTGGGATGCATCGGTGCTGGGAACGGCATCGGGCGAAAGTGTTCGCGCGCTGGCCTTGGTGGACACGGCACAAGCTTCGCAACTCTGGCTGGCAGGCAAGTTCACCGGCACGCCGCACGTCGGCCAGCGCCACCTGACCTGGTTCTCGCGCGCGTGGAGCATTACCACGCCGACGCTGCCAAACGCCAACGAGGACAAACCCTACGGCCCCGTGACCGTAGGCCTCAGCGAGCCTACTGCGTGCACGTGGTCGATCCATGCGCCCGCGGCTCCGTGGCTGCAGATTTTGGCCTCTGGTGCGATTGAAGGTAACTGCCCGCTGGGCGCGCCCGCATTGATTCCGGTGAGAATCACAGCCACACAAACGGCTAACCCCAGCATTTTCGCAGACCGTTGGTACATGCTTGCCGTGACGCCCAAGCCTCCGCCGACGTTGATCTCGATCAACGGTCCCGCCTCGGTGATTGAGGGTGATGATCCCATTCTCGAGCCTGCGCCGGTCGTGACGATTGCGCTCAATCAGCTCTTTGGCGCTGACGTTGAAATCGAAATTCAATACATCGACGTCAGCGCGGCCAACGGCCGCGACTACGCGGCGGTGGTCAGGCACGCGAAGATCAATGCAGGCCATTGGACCGTTGACGTGCCGCTCTGCATCTTCGGCGACACCATCACGGGAGCGCCCACGCGCGAGTTCATTGTGCGCATCGTTTCACAAACGGCCAACGTAAGCGCTGACCCGGCGTCTGACCAGTTGTCGGTGGCAATCCAGGACGACGACGCGGCACAGTCAGCCCACGCCATTGTTCACAGCCTGCACGTTTGCGAGTCAGCGACGACGCCGGCGGATCCGGCGCACGTCGTCAGCAACCAGCCTGTGTTCAAATGGTCGTTCCGTTCCGATTTCTCTGGCGATGCGCAGACCGGCTGGCAGGTGCAGGTATATGACAATTCGACTTTCACCGGCACAGCCATCTGGGACAGCGGCGCGCAAATCGGCACAGAGACCGAAATCCAGCTTGGCGCAATCGGCGGCTCCGCCACCCTCATCGACGGCCAAAACTACTTCGCCCGCGCGCGGCTATGGTCCTCGCCGACTGAAGTGAGCCCATGGCGCACGCTGGCCTTCCACACGAATACGCCGCCGCCGGCCGTGCTGCATTCCTCGCTTACGCCCTCGGGCAACGTGTTCACCTCGCGGCCCACGCTGACGTGGGACATCGCCCCCGATGCTGAAAGCGATTCGCTCAATTTCACAGTCACGCTCACCGGTCCAAGCAACGTCGAACTCGATTCGGTGTTGCAGCCTTGGATCTTCGAGCGCCTCAACGCCACGACATCGGCATGGGAGCCCTTCGGTCAGGCCGGTGTCGGTGCGGGCTATTCCAAAGTCCGCGTCACCGTGCCCTTGGGTTCGGCGTTGGCAGCCGGCAACTGGAACTGGACCGTCGTGGTAAATGACGGCTTTGAATCCACTGCCGTCGCGACGCCCACAAATGTGATGATCAACGTTCAGCCTGCCTATGCGGCTTCCGGCCGCGTTCGCGATGCCGCGCTGCATCCCGATGCCGGCCGAACGGTTTCGGTCTATCACATGCCCAGCCACACCTTGCTGGGTTCGAATTTCACCAATGCCAACGGCGACTTCATCATCCCGCTGGGCGGCACGCCGCAGCCTGGCGACGTCCTGGCCATTGTCATTGACAATCCCGCAAGCCCACCACCAACCTACACGCCTGCCTATGCGGCGGCCTTCATTCGCTTTTCTGGCAACGATCTCGTGCAAGTCAGCGGCCCCGACCGCGGCATTGAGCTGATTCACGGCCGCGTCACTATCGACCCGCGCGGCCTCGATACGCTTACGCTCGCCTCGCTGCTGGATGGCTCCGGCGGTGATCCGGACTGGCCGTTTGCAGTCAATGGCACTCAACTCGTGTTGCGCGACGAAATGTCGGGCATCGACATCGAAGGCGCGCTGGCCGTGCTCGGAATCAGCGCGGCTCCGGGCG
Organism: Planctomycetota bacterium; assembly: GCA_020845475.1. Lineage (GTDB taxonomy): Bacteria > Planctomycetota > UBA8742 > UBA2392 > UBA2392 > UBA2392. The sequence continues at coordinate 744 of JADLFN010000031.1, read as the reverse complement.
AGCCCACGGCGCTCTCGCTGCCGGGCACGGTGCAGGCACAGCAGATCAAGACCGTGAACGGAGGCGCACTGCTCATCCAGGACGGCGCGAGTGTCAGTGCAACTTCCCTTGTCAACGACGGCTGCGTTTCTATCGAAACCGGCGGCGAGATGAGGCTGCGCGCGCCCTCCACGACGTCGGGCCAGTTCGTGATGCAACAGGGTTCACTGCTGGAATTGAACCTGGCGCAACTCACGATCACGGCTGGCTACCCGCAGTGGCAGTCTGCGAACGTGCACGGCATCAACGGCAGCGAAATCGTGGTCGTGCAGGGCGGCGCGCTTTCCGCGTCCGGCACGACGTTCAACGGTGTCACGCTTGACATCGGGGCTTCCGGCGACGTGACCGACCTCGTGGGCGCTGTATTCACAGGGCCAGCGCTTGATCATCGCATCGGCTGGAGCCGCCAGCGCGCCATCGGCACAAGTCTCCGCTCGATCCGTTTTGATGCGGGTGCAACCTACAACGTGGCAGCGACAACCGGCGCAGACACGCTCACACTCTACGGCTGCGGCGGCGACCTCGCGGGCGAAGCCTCAGACGCTGATCCCGGCGAAGCCACCAGCCAGGACATCGTTCTGGTTCCTCGCTGAATCGTATGGAAAACGGTCGCTGCAGGGTAGCATTGGGGCATGGACGCTAACCAGATTTTCTCGATTGGCCTTGGGCTGGAATCGCCCTGGCGCATCGTCACTTCCCACCTCG
>JADLFN010000030.1 GCA_020845475.1 Planctomycetota bacterium | reverse complement strand
CGAGGTGGGAAGTGACGATGCGCCAGGGCGATTCCAGCCCAAGGCCAATCGAGAAAATCTGGTTAGCGTCCATGCCCCAATGCTACCCTGCAGCGACCGTTTTCCATACGATTCAGCGAGGAACCTTCAACTTCTAGGGATGCGATCTCTCTCTTACAATTTTCGATCGCATCTTTCTTTTTCAACGTATTCAACTTAGCAGCCAGCTTTGAAAGTTCCCTTTCCTTATCCTTCTTAAGCTTGGCAACTTGCTTGCGCCGCTCCGATATCCTGTTCAACTCGGATCGAACCTCCAGCATGGACCAAAATAGGGCGCGCTGAGAGCCTGTCCCTTGGCGGTGCCATGCGGTTTGTCCGTGCGGTTCGACAATATCCACGCGTGACGCTTTGCTTAGGGCGTTACTTGGATCCAGCGATAGCTCGCCTAGGGTTACGGTCAATTTGACCTGTGAACCGGAAAAGACACGATTGTAAGACTTGTTGACCTGGGTCTGGACTTTCTCAAGATCGCTTCGAAACGATTCAACGGGCTTTTCGGCTTCCTTTTGCAAGGCAACGAATTTTTCGCGAAGCGAGGACTTCTCATCCTTCATTAGAGCGGCTATCTGGTTTTTTATCGGTTCAAGAACCAATTCTAGCAGCTTCTGGTGTTCGGCAGCAGGATCTTCGAGCGAGCCGATTCGAAATGGTCTCGGCAGCCGGCTAGTAAATACTTGATCCAGCCCTGAGGCATTTCCATCTTCGGCATATTGTTGGATTGCAGGGTTCCAGGTGTGCCGAGTTGGCTTACCACCCAAGGGCGGCCATTCCCACTTTGACCGCACCAACAAGAGATCGCCTTCTCTTTCTTTCCATTTGGCGTCGATATTCTCAGCGCCCTCGGGAATGTGCACCCAGAGTTCAACCGTTGCTGATTTACCCGACGCCATGTCGTTCACCTCGTCTGGCTTTATCTCTGCCATGTTTACTGCGACTTCGTAAGCGCGTAACACGGTGGACTTCCCGCTGTTGTTAACGCCTACGAGGCAAACGATGTCATCCAGCGAAACCTCAATCCCCTTTTCCCCAATGCATCCGAAATTGGAAATGCGCATGCGGACAAGTTTCGATCTTTCGCTCATTTCGGCTCCCGGTTCCTTCTGCAGATGGGCCTAGGGAGGTGCGTGTCCTCAGCAGGCCGAACGGCACAAAACGGCGAAGCCTACACCCTGCACCGGCAAACCTTGAACCCGCCGACGGTCGCCACGAAATTCCCGTTGGCATCCACGACGCGCGCGCTGCCGATTTTTTCTTCGCAGTCCTGGGGGTCGCAGACTTCGTCCCATTGCACTTGCGCGCCTACCGCTATGTTCGTGGCAAACGTGTCCGCTCCGAACGTCACCTCTGAAATCTTCAGCCCCGCCGTCGTAGCCGCGTTCAGGGCTACCGCTATCGAGTTCATGCACGTGGGCACCGGCGCCGGCGCGGCTATCGCGGCCGGGATGCGCTTGCCGAAGTTTACGGGCTTGACCTCGCGTTTCTTCGCCTTGCGTTTTGCTGCCTTCGCTGCCCTGGCGACCATGTGCTCGCCTTCTCCCGGTGGCTCGGGGAGTTCGATGTTTTGCATGTTGCACACGGTGATGAACGTGATCTGGATGATGCGCTGCTGCGGCGTGCCCGCCGCCTGCACGATGGTGCGCGTCTTTTGTTTGTTGCAGTCGCAGGCCATAGCATTCTCCCTTGGTAAGGCGACAAATGTAACCGGCAAAGGGCTACAGTCACGACAAATCAATGTCCCGTTGCGAGAATGAGCCTTGCTTGTTTGGTTCCATCCAACCACGTGCGGGCGCCAGCTATTGGCGCGTTGGCGATTGGCGAGTGCGGGCGGGGGCTCCTGAAGACCGCAGAGGTCCCCCGCATTGACGCGGGCGCAACGGCAAAGGCTCCTCGCCTCCTGAAAACGGCATGCGTTTTCAGGCACGCTCCCTTTGTTCGCCACGCGGGGCTGTTTTGCTGCCTCATTTACGTGGGCGTGACGGCAAAAGCACCCCGCCTTGACAGGCGGGGCTGTTTGGCATGCCGCGTTTACGCGCGGGACTGTGGTTTACTTGTCTTCGATGGGTTTCTTGGGCGCGCGCTTTTGGCGCTCTTGTTCGGCTTGGCGGAACAACTGCTGCTCCGTCGCGTCGAGCAGCGCTGAGCGCGCGCTGTTGTCGCGTACGTCGGATTGCCAGACATCCAGCGCGGCATCGGTGTAGCCGGCGCGGGCACTGCAAAAGGGGCACTGGAAAAGGGGTCGGGCTACTTTTATTTGCGCTTTCTAGAGCCATGTAGAACTCGCTTCCGTGCGTCGACGGGCTTGCTTCAACCCCGGTGGATCTTTGGCATTTTATCAAACCTGGCCGTGGCCGTGGCGGCGCGAGGTTCTGTCGCAGTTGCCTCGATATCATGGTGTCGCTGCTTGTTCCGTTGCTTGGCGGCGCGGCTTCGCACGCAGGCACACGACGCGAAATCCCGCGCTATGCCAATGCGAAGGGCGGCTTTCGCCGCCTTTCTTTTGATGGCTGGTTGTGGCTTTTGGTCGGCAAGCCGTTCGGCCACTTCGCCGGACTCGGGGCGGGCAGGCTCACGGCAGGCATGGCTTAGGCAAGCCATGCCACAACCTGAAGAAATCCAGGCTGGGCCGCTTAGGCCTTCATGACTTCGTCGGTCTTCTTCTTGAGCATCTCTTCGATCTGCTTGTTGTACTTGTCGGTCAGCTTCTGCACGTCGTCCTTGAGCTTGCGGTGCTGGTCCTCGGTCATGGAGCTTTCCTTGAGCGAGGCATCGCCGTGCTTGAGCGCTTCGTGGCGCGCGTTCTTGATCGGGACTTTGCTCTGCTCGGCCATGTCCTTGAGCTGCTTGGCGAGCTTCTGGCGCGTTTCGGTGGTCATCTGCGGCAGCTTCAGCGTGATGACCTTGCCGTCGTCCTTGGGCGTCATGCCGATGTTGGCCGCCGAGATCGCGCCCGAGATCGCCTTCACCTGGCTCATGTCAAAGGGCTTGATCTGGATCGTGCCGGCATCGGGAATGGTGATGTTAGCCGCGCCCTTGAGCGGCGTCGGCGTGCCGTAATATTCAAACTTGATGTTCTCAACCATGGCGGGGCTCGCGCGGCCTGCGCTTACGCCATGGAATTGCTCGGCAAGATGTTGCAGCACTTTCGCCATCGCGGCATCGGCGGTTTTGGTGATTTGGTCAGGGGTCTGGCCCATTTTCGTTCTCCGTTGTTCGTTCTTCGTTCTTCGTTCGCTACTCTCGTCTGGTGACGCCGTTGCAATGAACGGCGAACCGGGAACGGCGAACGACTTCAGGCTTCAATCAGCGTTCCCACTTTGGCGCCCTTGATGGCCCGCTCGACTTCTCCCTGCACTTTCATATCCAGCACCATCAGCGGCATTTTGTGTTCCATGCACAGCGCAACGGCCGTGGCGTCCATGAAGCGCAGGCCCTTCTGCAGCGCCTCGAGGTACGTCACGCGGTCGTATTTTTTCGCATCCTTGTGCTTCTTCGGGTCTTTGTCGTACACGCCATCGACCTTCGTGGCCTTGATGATCACGTCGCAGCCCAGCTCAATGGCGCGCTGCGCCGCGGCCGTATCGGTCGTGAAGTGCGGGTTGCCCGTGCCGGCCGCCACGATCACGACACGGCCCTTTTCAAGATGGCGCATGGCGCGGCGGCGGATCCATTTCTCGGCCACGCTGGGCACGTCGATGCTTGAAAGCACGCGCGTTTCGAGGCCGATGCTCTCGCAGGCGTCCTGCAGCGCCATGGCGTTCATCACCGTGGCCAGCATGCCCATGTAATCGGCCGTCGCGCGCTGGATGTGCGGGATGTTGAGTTGCGCGCCGCGCACAAAATTGCCGCCGCCGACAACCACCGCCAGCGCGATGCCCAGCCCGTGCACTTTCTGAATCGACTTGGCCAGCGCCAGCAGGTCAGGGCCGGAGATACCGAAGCCTTCAGGTGTGCAAAAAGCCTCTCCGGAGATCTTGAGGAGAGGTCGCTTGAACTTACATCGATCGGCGGGCATGAGCGTACTTCTATAAGGTGAACGCGCACGACTCAAGCGGCAACGCAACGGGCATTCGAGCCTGTCCTTTGCGATGGGCGATGCCGCGCAAGGACAATCCTACCGCTCAGTTGAAATTCGACTTTGCGGCCGCCGCCCTCCCCTCTTTACCCGCCCACCTTTCCCCATTAGGCTGCCCACTCACTTCGAGCGGACTTTTGGGGACGAGACATGTCATCGGCCGAGAATCTCAGCAGCGGGCGACTTCAAGTTCAGATGGGCCTTCAGGATGTCGTCGTTGACGAATCCAAGATCTGTTTCATCGACGGCAAATTGCCCAAGCTTCTTTACTACGGCTATAACATCCTTGAGCTGGCCGAGAATTGCTCCTACGAAGAAATCGTGCACCTGCTGCTCAAGGGCAAGCTGCCCAACAAGACTGAGCTTGCTGCCATCTCCAAAGAGCTGCTCGAAGCGCGCGGCTTGCCCGCCGACGTGCTCGACACGATCAAGAAGGCGCCCAAGAGCAGCATCCCCATGGACGTGCTGCGCACGGCCGTCAGCCAGCTCGCGCTGACCGACCCCAAGCCCAACGACGACACGCCCGAGGGCCGCTACCGCAAGGCCATTCGCCTCACGGCGCTTTTCCCTGAAATTGTCGCCGCCGATTACCGCGCGCGCCGCGGGCTCGATGCCGTCAAGAACAACCCCAAGCTCGGCCACGCCGCCAACTTCATGTGGCTTTTGCACGGCAAAGAGGCGGGCCCGTTTGTGGTCAAGACCATGGACGTGGCGCTCGTGCTGCACGCCGAGCACAGCTTCAATGCCAGCACGTTCACGGCGCGCGTGATTGCCGCAACGCTGAGCGACATGTACTCGGCCGTGACCGGCGCCATTGGTGCGCTCAAGGGCCCGCTGCACGGCGGCGCCAACGAGGGCGTGATCAAGACGCTGCTCGAAATCGGCGACGCGAGCAAAGTCGAACCCTGGATTCTCGAGAAGACCAAAGACAAAGGCTTCCGCCTCATGGGCTTTGGCCACCGCGTTTACAAGGCGCTCGACCCTCGCGCCGTGGTGCTCAAGAAGTACAGCGAGAAATCAGGCAAGGAAGCCGGCGTGACCAAGTGGTTTGAGATGAGCACCAAGATCGAAGAGATGATGAAGACGCGCGAGAAGCCGCTTTATCCCAACGTCGATTTCTATTCGGCCAGCACCTACTACACGATGGGCCTGCCGCCCGAAATCTTCACGCCCATCTTCGCGGTAAGCCGCGTCGCCGGCTGGTGCGCCCACGTGATCGAGCAGCAGAGCCACAACCGGCTGATCCGCCCGGACTGCGCCTACATCGGCGCCATGGACGTAGCGTTTGTGCCCATCGACAAGCGCTAGCTCAGTAAGACTGTCCAGCCTAACCCGGTCGCAAGGCCGGGTTTTCGCGCATTCTACGGACTTTGAATCCTCCCCTGAGTTGGGTCGATGAGAGCGCCGAGCAATTGCGGCAAGTGCACCGTAACAACATCCCACAGGATCTTCGGATCCACGCGAAAGTAGTCGTGAACCAGGCGATGCCGCATAGTCGTCACCCGATCCCACGGCACATTGGGGACGGCCGCTTTGTACGCATCGGAGAGGTGGTAGGCCGCTTCGCCGACGATTTGCAATTCGTAACTCACGGCGGCTTGAAGTAACAAGTCCTTTTCGAAGGCGGGCCAGTCCTTGCCCTTGGCCCACTCCAACACGAGCCGTCCGGCATCTCGCATGTGCGCCACACGCGCGCCATCGTCATGCGGCATACTTCACCTGCGCATCGCCCAGGATTCGATCACGTAGATGCGGACTGACGTAATTGAACGGGACGAGATCAATTCTCCGACCGCCGAAAATCGCGGAAAGCCGCTCCTCAAACTCGTAGATGTGCCAGCCGATCACCGCATCGGGCTCGAATTCATAAAGCACATCCACGTCGCTGTCCGGCCGGAAGTCATCGCGTAACACCGAACCAAACAACGCCAGTCGCTTCACACGGAACTTGCGGCAAAGCTCGTCAAGCTTGTGCTGATCAAACTCAATGTGAACGGTTCCTGCCATGTT
>JADLFN010000029.1 GCA_020845475.1 Planctomycetota bacterium | reverse complement strand
GCAGGCTAAACCCCCTCCGGAGCAAGGCCAAATAGGAGTCCAGGCGCTGCTCGCGCCGCCAGAAGTCAAAGACTCGGGTAGGCTGCTTGAGCCTGCCGGCAACGGCAGGCCTAGACGAATGGCTGTCCCTCGCGCAAGCGAAAGACAAAACCCGGCTTACAGGGCCGCTCATCAGTGAACGCGGGCCGTCGGTCAACCCCGGCGGCCCGCACCCATTTGTCCGGCGTGCTTGTTATCGATCCTTGACCTTGATGACCAGGCGCAAACCCGCCCAGTTTTCATCGATCGCGCACTGCTTGTTGTCCACAAGGCCGCGTGCCAGCGCCACTTCGCGCACGATGTCTTCGCTCAAGTCTGTTTTTACGCCGCTTTGTTTCTTGGGCCAGGCCACCCAGAATCCGCCGTCGGGCTGCAGCCGGCCCGCCAGGTAGCGGAATTCGCGCGTCAGCTCAGCGCGGCTTTCCGTGAAGAACACAATAACGTCCAGCGGCGCACCCAGGCCGTTGTCGGCTTTCACGCGCTCGGGCAGCTTGCCAAGCACCTTGGGGAAGGTCTTGGGCGCGTTGACGAATGAAACGATGTGCCCTTCCTTGATGCCAAGCTTGCGAGCGAGCGGAGTGGCGGAAGTGACGGCCATGGGATTTCCTGAAAAAACCCATTCTAGCGCCAAAACACGCCCGCCGCCAGAACATGCCTGTTTCCGCGTGCGGCGCTTGACGTGTCAATAGCGCCCCGCGGCGGTGTCGCCTTGTCACCTGCCCAGGCTTTCGAGGTTCTCGTTGAGTGATTTGACATCGCTGCGCAGCCGTTTGAGCACTTTGGCAAGTTCGTCCTTGATGCCGCCCGCGGAGTCCTCGATGTCGTCGCACCACTTCATCATTTTCTCGAAGCGCTCGAACTGTTTCTCGATGTCCGCTATCGCTTTGCTCAGGTCTTCGAGTTCCTCGCGCTCCTCTTCGCCTTTTGCCTGTGCTGCACGCAGCACCAGCGCGCGGGCGAGGCTGATCGCGGCGTCAAGGACGATATCCGTGGCTTCGTTTTCGCTGTCCCAAACGGCGATGATGTCGTTGCCGACGCGCGAAAGGGCTGTCGGGTATTCGGCCTTGAGGTCCGGGTTTTCGCGAACGGTTTTGGCGTCCATGACGAACACGCCGACCTGGGCATCACGGTTCTTGCGCGCCTGGTCCATTTCCTCAAGTGCGATTTTGACGCGATAGCGTCGGTCGCGCTTGCACTCGTAAACGATGTTGGCGCCCGGGGCCGCGCTTTCGCTGCCCATGGTCTGCACGTAATCGCCGGTTTTGCGCCCTTGAACGCCGCTGAGTTCGCCCACGGCGGCGAATGCGTCGCTCATGTTCTGCACGCGCTTGCGCAGCGCCTCACCCACGGCGTGTTCAAACGTGAAGCCGCCCTCGGTGGTGCGCGCCTGCACCTGCTTGATGCCGAGCCGCTCGGCGATTTCCTTCTGGAACTTGGTTTGCTTTTCGAGCATCTCCTCGAACTGCGCACGCAGCTTTTCGTGCAGGCGGCTCAGCGCGCTTTCGTCGTCGTCGAGTGTGAGGTCCTTGGCAATCTGCTTGCGCGTCTGCTCGAGCGCTTTGTTGAGTTTGGCCAGCGCGCTTTGCTCTTCTTCGGGGTTGAACTGCTCGCCGATCTCGCGGCTGATCTTGTTGACGTTCTGAATCAGGCGGTTCAGTGCGCTGTCGTCTTTGTTCAGGTCAAACTCCGCCAGCACCCGCTCGCTCTGTTCCTTGAGACGTTCCTGCACCACGCGCGCAATTGTCTCGACCAGGCCGTCCTTCTCCCTCGGGCTGAGGTGTTTCATCAGCGGGCTGTTTTCGCCTACGGCGCGCGCCAGGCTTTGCGCCAACGTGCTGGTGTCGCCCTCGATGTGGCGTCTGAGCAGGCCGGCAAAGTTGCCCTTGTCGTCGGTCAGGTCGCGCACGCGTTGCGCAAACTTGCCCTTGTCCGAATCGAAGTAGCTGCCCAACTCACTGTCGAGGCGCGTCTTGAGTTCCTTGGCGTGCTCATTGAGTTTGCCCTCCACCAGCGCGACAAGGCGCTCGCCTTCGTTGCGCAGCGTCTGCCCGTCCAGCGTGCCGGCCGCCTGCCGCAGCGCCAGCACGCCGATGCGCAGCGCCGTATTGGCAAACTCCGCGCGCTCGGCGCCTTCACGCTTAAGAAGCTCCGCCACCACATCAGGGTCGGCGACGCGCAGCGTGAGATCGATCGACCGCGCCAGCTGCCCGATCTCTGCGCTGTTGTCCGCCGGCGCCGCTTTGCGAAACGAGGCTTTGGCTCCCGTGGGTTCGCTCATTGGAGTCTCCGTTAGTGGTTGCGGCACGCGCGATGGGGTACAATAAAGTTGCCCTGTGGCCCCTTGCCACGAGTTCCATGCGCACACTTCTACCATGTTTGGCGACAATGCTCGCGCTGTGCGTGTTGCCTGCCCGCGCGCAGGAAGCGCCCCTGCCCAACGCGCTTGCGGCCTACCTGGCTGAAACCGATGCATCCAAGAAATCCGCATTGCGCGCCGAGTTGCTCAAGCTCTCGCCGGCGGAACTGCGCGCGCTCATGGCGGCGCTGCCTTTGCCAACTGCAGAGGCCGGCCAGTGCGAATTTCAGCTCACCTGTGCCGACGGCTTTTCGCGCAAGTTCTTTGTCACCGTGCCGCCGGCCTATGACCCCGCCAGGCGCTACCCCTTGATCGTGCTGCTCCATGGCGGCGTCAATGGCGAATCAGGCGAGGCCGCGCGCGGCTTGGCCGGTGACTGGGCGCCGTTCATGACAGAGGCGCAGCGCAAGGCTGCTATCTTCCTGGCGCCCACGGCGGATTGCGAGAACACGACCATCAACGCGCGCTGGTGGCGTGAGGGCGGCATGAAGAACATCGAAGCGATGATTGCGGCCGTGAAGGCGCGTTACGCCATCGATGACGAACGCGTGTTCCTCAGCGGCGGCAGCGACGGCGGCAGCGGCACGTGGGCGCTGGCCATGCGGCGCAACGACTTGTTCGCGGGCTTTTTCCCGATGGTGGGGCACCCGCTTGTGCCCGCGACGGATGCCACGGCGGCGTTCTTCGAGAACCTGAAGGGCATCAACCTGTTCAACATCTCCGGCGGCAAGGACAACGTTTATCCCGGCGCCGAGGTGAGCAAGATCGTGGGCCAGATCAACGCCGTCGGCTCCAAAGTGCTGCACAAGAATTACGAGCAGGCCGGCCACGACATGAGCTACGCCGAGATAGAAATCCCGCACATTTTTGAGCTCATTGCGGGCTTTAAGCGCGACCTGCTGGCCAAGTCTATGGACTGGTCCACCGATCGCCCGGCTTTTGGCAGCCGCGCCTGGATCTGCATTGATGAAACAAAGGAACTTGGGCGCGATTTCAATGAAGCGCCCAAGGCCACCGCGCGCGGCACAGGCGTCATCCGCATCGACCTTGGCGTCAGGGTGGCCACGCCGAGTACCCCAAACGAAATGAACCAGCCGGTGAAGGTAAAGCACCTTGAGCCGGGCAGCGTGGCCGAGACCATGGGCATGAAAGTGGGCGACGTGATTACGAAGATCGACGGCAAGAAATGCGGCAACCTTGAAGAGGTCAACGCCGTGCTGCGCACCAAAGGCGCGGGCAAGGAAATCTCAGTCAGTGTTCAGCGCGGCAACGAAGAGATGACGCTCTCAGGCAGGTTTCCGCCGCATGAAAAAGCCTTGCCGGCGGGGCGCGTGCAAGCCACATGGAAACCGGGCAGCATAGATGCGAAAACGAACAACGTACGGCGCATGACAGTGCGCGTGGCGCCGGAGATGCTTGACGCCAAGGGCGAGGTGCGCGTGAAGGTGAACGGGAAGGAAGCTTTCAAGGCCAAGCCCGAGGGCGGCGTGGCGCGCATGCTCGAACACTTCGAACAAACGCGCGATGCTCAATGGCCTTTTGTGTGGGAAATCAAGCTCGACATCGAGCGGCTTCTGAAGTGATTCCGGGCCCCTGCAGGTACGCGCAGGCTCTGAACACCGCAGTTTTCTGTGAGCAAACGGCCGCGGCGAACGTATGAACCTTTGGCCTGATCAAAGGAACCGCCATGACCCGCAGACTTTCGCTAGCCGCGCTAGTGCTCCTTTCCGTAGCCCTGGTTGCGCAGACTTCCGTCGTTGCGCAGGAAAAGGAAGCGCCCAAGCCTGACCTGTTGCGCGAGTATCTGTCTGAAAAGGACGCGGCCAAAAAGAAAGAACTGCGCGCCAAGCTGATTGCCCTGGGTGTGCCCGCACTGCGTGAAGCAATTGCGCAATTGAGCTTTGAAAAACCCAAGGAGCTGGGCTCGCTGGAGTTTGCGACCAAGTGCCCCGACGGCTTTGAGCACCCTTACTACATGCACGTGCCGCCGCAGTATGAAACGGGCAAACGCTACCCGCTCGTGATCTGGCTGCACGGCGGCGTCAATGGTGCACCGGCCGAGGCGGCTTCTAGCGCCATTGAAATGTGGCAGCAGGCGCTGGGCGAAAAGTGGTCGAACGAGGTCATGGTGCTGGCACCCGCGTGCATCGCACAGGACACAACGGATGACGCCTTCTGGTGGCGCGACAAAGGCCAGCGCAACGTGCTGCACATCCTGCGCGAGGTGAAGCAGCGCTTCAACGTGGACGACAACAAGGTGTTCATCACCGGCATGAGTGATGGCGGCAGCGGCAGCTTTGGCTTTGCGGGCCGCCGCCCGGATTCCTTTGCGGGTTATTTCCCGCTCGTCGGCCACCCGCTGGTGCCGGCAAGCGACGGCACGCGCATGTTCTGGGAGAATTTCAAGGGCGCGAAGATTTACGCCGTCAGCGGTGGCAAGGACCGGCTCTACCCGGCCAAAATGGTGGCAGGGCTCGTGAAGCAGGCCAACGAAAACGGCGCATCGATCGAGCACAAGATCTACGAGGAAGCCGGCCACGACCTGAGCTTTGCGCCCAAGGAAATGCCGATCATCCTCGAGGACAAAATTGCCAAGTGGACGCGCGACGTCGCGCTCAAGGAAATTGACTGGAGCACGGATAACACGGCCATGGGCCGCCGCGCCTGGCTGGCGATTTCCGAGATCGCTGAAATGGGAGAGAAGAACGCCAGGGATTTCGCGGCAAAGCCGCGCTCGCCGCAGGCGCGCGTGATGCTGGGTATCCAGATCAGCCAGGATGCGGAACCGGCCGATCCGGTGGTCGTAGAAGTGGTGGCGTCCGAAGGCGTGGCGGAAGCCATGGGCATCAAGGAGGGCGACACGATTGTGAAGCTTGACGACACGGCAGTTGCGAACATTGGCGAGCTGCGCGACGCCCTTGGCAAGAAAAGCCCCGGCGACGACGTGCGCGTGACGGTGGAGCGCGGCGGCAAGCAACTGGAACTCAAAGGCAAGTTCCCCGCGGCCAAAGCCGGCGATGAAGCCGTGCTGGCGCGCGTAAAGGCCTTTGCGTCAACGCTGACTTCGAAGGATGAAAAAGTGGGCGACAAGTGCACGTTCTGTGACCTGACCGTTAGCAATGTTTCCAGGCTCACAATCTATCTCACGGCCGAGCAGGTGAAGCTGGGCAAGGCGATCATCAACATCAATGACGGCAACCGCTTCCAGGTGGATCTTGCCGAGAGCGCGGAACTGGTTCTGGCTGAGTACGAGCGCAGCGGCGACCGCACCCTGCCCTACGTCGGCAAGATCGAGATCGACATCGCCAAGCAGCTCGGCGCCAAGGTGAAACCCGTCAAGCGCCCCGAGGACGAAGAGGAAGAAGAAGGTTTCTAAGTTCATCATGCACTGATGTTCATTGCGCCTTCGTGCCTTTGTGTTTGGCCCGTGTTATTGTCCGGCAATGCACGGCACTTTTCCATCGCAGGAGATCGCGCGCCTCGTCAAGGAGGGCGCGATTTCGTCTTCGGCCGGCATCGCGCCTGAGCAGATTCAGCCCAGTTCACTCGACCTCACGCTCAGCGTTGAGGCCTATTCGATGACCGGCTCGCTGCTGCCGCTGGGCGGCGAGAAAGTGCGCGATTTGATCGAGCGCTTCGCGCGCTACCCGATTTCTCTGCGCGAGCCCGCTGTGCTCGTGCGTGACAACGTTTATCTCGTGCGCATGCGTGAGTCATTGAACTTGCCGCAGGGCGTGGCGGCTTACGCGAACAACAAGAGCAGCACCGGGCGCATTGACCTGCAAACGCGCGTAATCTGCGACCGAAATCCGCGCTACGACCGCGTGCCCGAAGGTTATGCGGGCGAACTCTGGCTCGAGATCATTCCCAAGAGTTTCGATGTCAAAGTGCGCGGCGGCGACAGCGTGAATCAGTGCATTCTCTACCAAGGGCGGACGTTCTTGGATGCCGCAGAACTTGCAGCCAACTTGAGTCCAAGAGGCGAGCGGCAGCGGACAAACTTTCCTAACGGGAAGATGCGTGAACTGGCTTCAGTCGGGCCATTACTCTACGACAGACACGGCAAGCGATATGCGGGCGAAGGCGCCTATACACCTCTCGGGGATGCGGGTCTGCTGATGACACTGGACCTCGATCAGGAGATCGTCGGCTTTGTCGCCAAGAAGTCGCTCAAGCCCAAGCCCATTGACCTCGCGGCACTGGGCAAGCACGACCCAGAGGATTATTTCGAACCGATCAAAAAGCCCAAAGACGGCGCTCTGTTTCTTTCGCAGAACGCGTTCTACATCTTCAGCACCTACGAATACATTTCCGTGCCGCCCGATTACGCCGTCGAGATGTTGCCTTACGACACGAGCGCCGGCGAATTCAGGGCGCACTATGCCGGCTTCTTCGACCCCGGCTTTGGCTACGGCGCCAAAGGCGAAGTCAAAGGCACGCCCGCCGTTCTCGAAGTCAGGCCCTACGAAGACGATCTCATCGTTCGCCACCGCCAGCCGGTGTGCAAAATGGCCTACGAAAAACTCACCGCCCCGCCCGACAAACTTTACGGCGTGGGCGTCAAGAGCAACTACGCCGCCCAGCGCGGCCCGCGCCTGAGCAAGTTTTTCAAGGGTTAGCATGAGTCGCTAGAACTGCATGTGCACTTCAGGGTGTACGTTGCCCAGCGGGTCGTTGAGCGTCTTCCAGCTCGTGTCCACTTTAAGCAGCGTCTTGAAGGCGTCGTAATGCGCGCGGTCTTTGAAGCTGAGCACTTCGGTCAGTTCGCCTGGCGTTTGCTCGTGCTGCCACAAAAACACGCCGCGAAAATCAAATCCCTTGGACTTGTACCAGTCGAAGAGCTTGTGCAGCGCGTCAAGCTTTGAAGCGGCGACATCGGGCGCGAACCTGAAGCGGCGCACCACCACAATGCCCTCGTGCTGGCGCGGCACGCGCGAGAGGCGGCGCGTGACGCCGCCCTTGTGCACGACTTCCAACGTGGCGGGCAGCGCGTACTGAGCGAGATCCACGGGTGCCACTTTCACCACGCCACGCGCCGTAGGAACCATCGAGCGCACTTTGCCGTTTTCGTAAACGTCCCAGCGGCCCTCGGGCGCGGGCACATAGGGCGGCACAAAGGGCATCAGTTCGGTGCTGTAGCCGCCCTGGTCGTCGGCATAAAGAATGTGTTTTGAAAACAGCGCGTGCGACCCGTAGATTTCGAGATAACGCCGAACAATCGGCGCGGGATTGCAGATGGCGAATTCACAGCCCCGGTCGTGGGCGCCGCGCATGATCGCCATCATTGCCGCCACCGCCGATGAATCGCAGAATTCGACCTGCGATGCCATCAGGATTCGATGGCCGCGCTGGCGCGGCAGGCCGATTTCCTCGGCCAGAGCTTCAATATGCGCGATGGTGGCCGCCGAAACCTCGCGCGGCACGGTGATCACGACCGCGTTGTAGTCAGAGGGAATCTTGATTGCCGGGGGCATATCAACGGTGGGCGGCAGCCGCGCCGCGCGGTCCATCCGTCATGACCACGCGCTTGAACATCAGAACCGAGGCGGGCGGGATGTTGGTCCACACCTTCTTGGTTTTCTGGCGCTCAAAGCCGGGCAGGAACTGTTTCTTCCAGTAGGCCTCGATGTAGCTGAACTGGATGTAGGGCTTGCCAATCTCCAGCACGCGCGCAATCGCCGCCCAGATGCGCGGCTTGATTTCGTCGGGGATGCTCACGAAGGGAATACCGCTGACCACAGCCGCGATCTTGGTGTTGGGAATACTCAGTTCGCGAATGACGTCTTCAATCTTGGAGGCGCAGCGTTCAACGATGGTGACATCCGGGAATTCGATGCGGAGTTTCTTGCAGAACTCGCCGTTGATCTCGACGGAGATGATGCGGTTCTTGGGAAAGCGCGCGCGCAGTTCGCGCGTGACCACGCCCGTGCCCGGCCCGAGCTCCAGAATAACCTCATCGGCAGTAAGCTGCGGCACGCACTTGGTAATCGCTTTGGCCAGCCGTGGGCTGCTCGGCAGCAGCGTGCCGCACTCGCGATAATGTTTGAGTCCTTCTTTGAGGAACAGCAACGTGCCGCCACGTTTCATATGCAATCCAATTGATAGTGCCGGCAAAGGCACGCCCGATATGACTTTTCCCCGGATGCGGACGGCCAATCATGGCATGGCCCGCGGATTGTTCCACTTGTTTTATGGCTTGTGGTGCTGTTTGCACCTCGGATTTGCGTGTGGCCCAAGCCCCGTTCAGGCGTGCGCGGCCAAGAGTCGGGTCAACTGCGCGCCCACGGCGCCCTCACTGAAATGGGTTTGTGCGTATTGGCGCGCCCTCCGTGCGCGGTCTGGCGCGGCATGCAATGCGTGCTCGATGGCCGTCGCGATTTCCGGCGCGGTCGGATCGCAGGCTTCCACCAGCCCCTCACGCTCCAACTGTGGTGTCAGCAGTGCGCGGCGCGAAGCCGCCACTGGCACGCCGGCCGCCATCGCTTCGGCGATCACCATGCCGAAGTTCTCAAAGCCGACGGTCGGATGGGCAACCACGGCCGCCTGCGCCAGGTGTTCTTGCACGCGCGGTGCACTTACCACGCCTTCCCAGCGCACGCCCGCGCTCGTGCTTGCGGCGCGGCACTCGGCTGCGTATTGAGCGTCTTCTTCCGCGCCGGCGTGAACGGCCTGGAATTTCACGCCCTTGTGCCGCAGCAGCGTCAGCGCCTGCACCCACTCGCGCACGCCCTTGCGCGGGTGCAGCCGGTTGAGACACAGAATCAACGGCGGATTCTGCGGCATGCGCGCGATGCCAAACCAGCTTTCGCCAACACAGTTGGGCACCACATGGCAGCGCTCCCGATCGAGGCGCAGGTGTTGCGCGCAGCGCTCGCTATCCTCTTGCGTTGAGAAAAGCAGTTGCGCCCTGCGCACCATGCCGCGTTCGCCCAGCCACCAGCGCACGGTTTTGCGCAACGGGTGATGGGCCAGCGCGTCAGGGTCAAGCATGCCGGCGGGCCGCAGGAAGAAGGGCTTGTGTGCGGCCTTGGCCGCGGCAAAGGCGTAGCGCGTTGGAGAGAGCCAAAGGCCATGCGCCATGACGACGTCAAAGCGAGCGGCGTTTTCAAGCAGCCAGGTTTTCAGGCCAGGAGAAGCCGCCATGCGCCGCGGCGTGCCCGGTGCGAAGTGCAGCACTTCTGCGCGCTCGAGGTATTCGCCCTCGCCCACGGCGGCCACGGTGCAACGTGCGCCCGAGCGGGCCAGGGCGCTGCAATAGCCCTGCAAAGTGGAAAGCAGCCCACCCTGGTCGCGCGTGAGGCGCGCGAGAACATGCAGTACGCGCATCTCAGTCATGTCTGAGCAGACGATTGTCGGATTGGTGCCAGGCCAACAGCGCCGAATCTTCGCGCAGGTCAAGGCGATAGAGTCCGATGATCAGGCCCGCACCGCCCCAGAACGTGAGCTGCATCGTGCCGTTTTCCAGGACGGGAAACTGCTTGAACAGATACCAGGCAAGCTGCGCGCCGAGGTAAACCCAGAGGCAATAGCGCAGTGGCGCAAAGCGGCCATTACGGTAGGCGCGCGCGTAGTGCAGCATCCCCAGCAGGAACCAGAGCACGACCACAAACCCCAGCGCCATGCCGACCTGCCCGAACGAATAGCTTATCACCGTTGTGCCCCACTCCGCGTTCTCCACGGATTGGTTGGGAAGTCCGAACAGCGACATGACGCGGCCCGATGCGCCGGCGCTGCCCGTGCCGTTGCCCAGAAAGCCGCCGCTGAAATAGGCCGTGCTGTCGATGGAGTGGTTCACGCGGTTGTTGACGTTGTCCGGGTCGAAGGCCGTCCAGAAAGCGCGTTGGCGCAGGTCGCTCATGTTCACCACCAGGAGTGCACCAAGCAACAGGCCCACAAGCCCGCCCACAAGCAGGCCGCGGCGCTGCACCACGCGGCCGTCGGGGAGCGTTCTCTTGCGCAGCAGCATCAGCGGCGTCAGGCAGCCAATGGCGATCAGCATCAGGGCCAAGGCCGTGCGCACGCCCGAAAGATAAGCGCCCGCCACCGCCGCATAGCCCGACGCCCAAAGCAGGATTGTCCAGCGGTTGGTCTGCACTGTTTTGAGCAGGCCGATCACCAGGCAAAGTTGGAACAGGCAAACCAGCGCGTACAGAGTCGGGCTGGCGAAGAAACTTTCGTTGTAGCCAATCCAGCCGCCGCCCTCGAGATTGCGCTCGGCTTTGAACACGCCTTCACGGAAAAACGCGGGCAGAATGTCGCTGAAATTGTTTTGCAGCAGACACATCGCCAGAAAGGGCAGCGCCAGAACCGCGAGCCGATTGAGCGATTGCTGCGCGCGATCAGGACTGCGGAAATACTCCGCCGTCAGCCAGAACGTGGGCATGTACAGCATCCACGTGCGCATGCCGGAAACTCCCATCAACACATGCGGCAGTCCGGGGTTCAGTACCTGCACCGCCACGAACGCATACCAGATTCCGATGGGCAGCAGAACCAGCGCCTTGAGCCTTGAGCCCAGCGGCTGGCGCGGCTCCAGACGCACGGGACTGAAAAAATAGCCGAGGTAGCAGCCCAGCAGCACAAAGTCCTTGGCCAGGTTGATCCAGCCGGGCGCGCCGGGAATGCCCTTGCGCACGGAGTCTTCCGCGAGCACCACAAACATCAGCAATAGGAAGCCCTGGCGCCAGTCGGCCAGTGCCAGAATCGAGCCGGTGAGCACGACCATCAAGCCGGCACCCAGAGCCGCGCCGAGCTCGGGGCGTTCAGGGGTAAATGAAACGCCGGCGGCGGCGCCGGCAAAGGCGGCAATGGCGGCAAAAATCAACGCGCGGCGCAATGCGCGTGGTGGTTGAGCTGCGGGCTGTTGAAACAGAGTGGCGCCGGCCATGTGCAAGAACTCACAATAACAGGGTTTTCGGCCAGCCGTAATCTTACTAACATATGGAGTTTGGCGGTGGGCCAAAGATCGCCGATAGAGTACTGGCGCAAGCTGGGGGCAACGTGGCAGCAACGCTGGCCGAAAAGGCAACTGAAGTGCGAGAACTTGCGGCGCAAGGCGACTTTGCCTCCGCGCGCGAGGCGTTGTCGCTTCTGGAGCAGGCCATCGGCGAGTCCGAATCGCCCCAGGCCAAGGCGGCTTTGCAATCGCTTCCGCGCCTGACACGCACACTGGAAGTGCTTGAGTCGATCGATGTCGTGCGCAACTTGTTGCGCGCGGGCAACCAGCCGGCTGCGGCCGAGGCGTCGGCGCGCATCCTTGACCGCCTCGGCGATGACGACTACGCAGAACTGGGCGTGTGTGCCGCCGCCGTGACGCTGCTTTCGCGCGCGGGTGAACTGGCGCGCCGCGAGGAGCCCGAGGAAATCGACGCCTTCATCGCATACCTCGGCGGCGAAATGGCCGAGCTTGAACAGCGCCGCTTTGGCGAACCCTTCAAACGCATGCTCGGCGAGAAATCGCGCGATGCTTCCTCCACGCTGGGAGATTTGCTCAACCGCCAGCCCTGGCGCTCGGGCTTGCAGCCCGCCGCAAGCGAGAACGCGCAAACGCGCACCGAAGCCGCGCGCGTTCCCACGATTGACAAGCCGGGCGAGGCCGGCGGCGCGCCGGTGCTGGGCAAGATTCTGATTGAGCAAGAGCCGCGCGCATCGGCGACGCCGCAGACGCAAACCGCAGCCGCGGGCGATGGCGATGTGTTTGACGTGATCGGGCGCTCGGTGCTGAATTACTGGTACGTCACGCTGGGCACGGCGCTTTTGTTCTCACTGCTGGGCTACTTGATCGCGGTCGTGCAGACGCCGAAGTACCAGGCCACGGCGATCTTGCAGAAGTCGCCTTCATCGCAGGTTCGCGCGCCGATCAGCGGCCAGGCCTCGGTGCTGGCACCGGCCCTGCCGCGCGAAGCCGTGGCGGAGATGTCGCGCATGCTCAGCTTCCACAAGGCCATTGAGGTTCGCCTTGCGGCTGAGGGCTGGTCGCCTGCCGAGGGCCCGGACAAAGGCCAGAAGCAGCGCACCTCGGCCGTGACCATGGACGAAATCGCCGTCGCGCTGAAAGTAACCGTCAAGGACACCGGCGGCACGGCTTACCTTATTGAGTTCGCCGCCACCCACGCCGATGAAAACACGGCGCGCGCGATAGCCGATACCGCCGCGCGCGTCTTCAAGCAGCGCTACTATGAAACGCTGGTTGCCGAACCCGATGCCAACCTGCGCGACTACAAGACACGCGCGGCTATCCTGCGCAAAGAGCAGGAGCAGATTTCCGAGCAGCGCGTCAAGGAGTTCTATGTCGCCAGTGACAGCGAGGCGGCGGGCGTAAGCACCGCAGAGCGCATCCGCCTGCTGGTGCAGAAGCTGGGCGAATCGCGCCAGAACCACAGCAACGCAAAGCACGACGTCGCGGCGGCCAAGCTTGAATACAAGGGTTTTCAGGACCAACTGGCGGAAACGCCGTTGACCATTCCCAATCCCAACAAGGGCTCGGGCAACCCGCAACTGGATGCGCTGTACAAGAAGTGGCAGGAAGTCAGCGACGAGTTGCTGGACCTCGACCGCCGACGCGCCGAGTTTGGCCCCAAACACCCGATCCATGACCGTATCAATGAGTTGCGCGTGCAGCGCGCGCAGTTGCAGGGCCAGATCGAACGCATCGAGGAAGAAACGGGAGCGCGCAGCAACACCATGCCCAATCCGGCTTACAGCAATGTGGCGCTGCGCGTGAAGGAAGCGCGCGCCAAATTGGACGAAGCCGAGTTGCGCGAAAAGCGCTGGTCTGACGATGCGCAGCGCATCGAGACGGAACTCAACGGTCTGCGCGACCGTTATCTTGCCAGCGAGGCGCTCAAGACACGGGAGGCGGAAGTGGTCGAGCTGCTCAAGCAGAACAGCATCGTCCAGGCCGACCTCGAGGCTGTGATTTCGGCGGCCAAGCGCGACCTGCACGAAGTGCAGTTCGCGCTGCGCGCCGCTCCGGTTGAGCCCAAAATCCTGATTGGCATCGCCGTGGGCCTGGTGCTGGGCCTGGTGGTGGGTGTCGTGATCGCGATTGCGCTGTTGCGGCGCCGCAAACTGGCGGAGGCCGCATGAACTGCAATTCAAAATTCAAAATTCAAGATTCGAAATTGTCTGCGCGAAGCCGCGTGCGTGCCGTTCTTGCACTGGTTGTGATTGCGATGCTGCTCCTCGCCGGCTGCAAGTCCCGTGGACCCGAGCCGATTGTCGTGGAAGACCTGTCGCAGATTCCTCGCGACGATTACATCTACACGATTTCGCCCGGCGACCAGATCCAGGTCGATATCCAGCAAGATAAGGAATACGCCTGGAAAACCGAAGTGCTGCCCGATGGCCGCGCGGTGTTCAAGTATGCCGGAGAAATTGACTGCATTGGACTGACGCTCAGGAAGCTGCGCGAGAAACTGGGCGAGGGCCTCAAGGAATACTACACGAACCCAGTGATGATCCTGCAATTGTCGCGCGTCAAGGGCCCCGACCCGATTGTGTTTCTGGGTGCCTGGGGCGGCGGCACGGGTGCCGGCCTTGGTTCCGGCGGCGGCAGTGGCGGCGGACAGGCGCAAAATGCCCATGTCGTGCCCTACCGTAAGGGCCTGGGCGTTACGGAAGCCATCGCGCTCGCGGGCGGCCCGAGCGAGCCGGATATCGACATCGCGCCTTACGTTTACATCGTGCGCGACATCAAAACGCTCAAGCGCACGGTTTACCGCTACGACCTGGCTCTGGCCGTGCGCGGCGGCACGCCCGATCTGCCGCTGCACCCCGGCGACGTTGTCTTCATCGACAACTCATGGCTCCAGGATCTCGGGCGCGCGCTGGGCATCGTTTCCGGCGTAGTCTCCACGGCCTCGGCGGGCGTGGCGAGCGCGCTGCTTGTTGATGTGCTCGCCGACGGCGCTTTTGGCCGCTAGGGCAAATCTCACCGCATTCACGCCTTGTCGCGCCCGCTCTCTCCGCATAAAGTCGCGGCTGGTTCAACGGCAGCGGGGGATCTATGGCACTTGGCTTTCTTGCGCTTTCGGGCTTGGCTATCGGCGGCATCATCGCCGGCGTGGTTATCTTGATCATCGTGATTGCCGTGATGATGCGGCCCAAGAATACTGCCGCCGCAAGTGCGCCCGCAACTCCCGCCAAAACTGAACCGCGCATCGAGACCTCGCCCAACAACATGCCCAGCATGGTGGCGCCGGTGCGTGAAACGCCCGTTTCAACTCCGGCCGCGCCGGCCGCCGCGCCCAACGAAGTGGTCTCGACTTCCGGACGTGTGATTGCTGTGCCCACGGATTTGCCCGCGGGTGAACCCTCAAGCCATGACCTCGCGCCACTGGAGCCCTCCGCCAGTGTCGAGGCGCCTATGCTGGCCGAAGCCACGCTGGAGCCCTCGCTCGATGACATGAAAATGGGCACGGACGAATTGCCTCGCGCCGGCACCGGGGAAATGGCGCGCGTTGGCACGCGCGAAATGCAGGCCGTGGCCGAGAAGCCGCGCTATCGCACGCCCGCCGCACAGCAGATGCAGGAAGCGATCGAAACCATGAAGTGCCCCAAGTGCGGCCAGCCCACGTTTGTCGGGCGTGAAACGCCCGAGGAACTTTCGGGCGATGGCGTGGGCATGTTCAAGCTGGAAGGCCGCTGCGGCGCCTGCGGCCATAAGGCGCAAGTGATTGACATGCGTGTGGGGTAAGTATGGCGCTTTCGCTCAAGGATTGCGACCTCGACTTCCGCCTGCCGGATGAAGACGAATACAAACTGCGCCTGCAAAAGGCGCAGTTGCAGTTGTTGCTGATCCAGCGCCATATGTACGACAACAAGCGAGAAGCGCTTTTGCTTTTCGAAGGCTGGGATGCCGCCGGCAAGGGCGGCTCCATTCGCCGCGTGTGCGAGCGCCTCGACCCGCGCGGCTACATTGTGCACCCCATCAGCGCGCCCACGCCCGATGAAAAGTACGTTCACTACTTGCAGCGTTTCTGGACGCGTATGCCCGGGCCGGGCCGCATCGCCATCTTTGACCGCAGCTGGTATGGCCGCGTGCTCGTTGAGCGTGTGGAAGAATTCGCGACCAGGAACGAATGGAAGCGAGCCTACGACGAGATCAACGCGTTCGAAAAAATGCTCATCGATGACGGCGTGCCCGTCGTGAAATTCTTTCTGCACATCAGCAAGAAGGAGCAGCTCAAGCGCTTCAAGGAACGCGAGCAGAACCCCTTCAAGAGATGGAAAATCACCAAGGAAGACTACCGCAACCGCGAAAAGTGGGACGAGTACGAAGAAGCGATCAACGACATGTTCAAACAAACCGACACCAAACACTCGCCCTGGCACCTCGTACCCTCCAACAAGAAATGGGTGGCGCGCGTGAACGTGTGCGAGACGGCCGTCAAGGTCCTTAGCCGCGCGCTGGATTGCGACTGCGAACTCCCCGAGGGCTGGCGCGAACTGGACCAGTAATCAACAATCCTGCCATGGCATTTGCGAACATTCCCGGCCTGATGAAAATGCTCGACGCGCGCGACCGATTCGTGTGCCTCGCCGGCGACGAGTACGACAACAAATATGACGCCAAGCGCCGCCCCACCTGGCGCAGGCCTTTGGCCGCGTGGGAGTGGATGCAAACGCGCATTGCGCGTCCGCGCGGGCGCGGGTACTGGTTCTGGGGCCGTGACGTTAAAGAGCTTGAACCGTTTCTGCGCAGCGTTTTCGTGAATGCGCAAGCCGAGGCCATGCTGAAAGCGGGGCTCTATGTGCACTCGTTTCGTGAGGGCAAGCGGCTCAATCATGTCAGCCATGACCTGATTACGCCGCAGACACTGCCCGAAAAATTCGAAGACAAAGCGCCGGTGGTCGTGCTCTACGCTGACACGCCTGCCTTTGACGCCTTCGTCAAGCTGCTCGACAACAGCCACCAGGTGCTGTGGCTGCCCTGGACCGAGGCCGAAATGCACGAACAGATTGTTGCCTACGATATGGCGGAATTCAGGCTGGAGTAATCAACCCACGGCATAGCCGTCTTCGGTGAGCTTTGTTTTCAGTTCGCTCAGTGCTTTCTTGAAATCGTCGGGCGCGCCGGAGGGAGCGGCATCCTTGTAGCGGCCGGGGTGCAGCGCGTTGAGACGTTCCATAAGCATGCCCACCAAAAACTCGCGCTCGGCGGTCTGGGCCGCGTTGGCGATGAGACACTCATAGGCGGCAGAGAGGAACTGCTTCCAGAGCCGGGTTTGCGTGAATTGCTTGAGTTCATCTTTGGCTGCCGCTTCCTGCGGGGCGGCGAGTGCGGCCGCAACGCGGCGCACAAACTCGGCGCGCACAGCGCCTGAGGCAGCCTCGGAGAACTCCTTGTACTCCTGGGAGTTCCTGGTTTCAGCACTGAGGTCGTTTTCGAAACCGGCCACCAGCAAACCGATCCGAATCGGCTCGTCCTTGATGCGCTTGCTCAGTGCCAGCACGATCACGGGGCCGCGCGGCTGCGGCAGGGTGCGCACCAGGTCCACGACGTCGTTGTCGCCAAAGGGGCGGTCGAGCAACTGTCCAATCAGTACCGCGTGGGCCTCGGGGCCGCGCGTGGTGCGGCTCAACAAGCGCCGGATAGCACCGCGCCGCGTAGTGGTGGCGGAATCCGTGGACAAAGTGTCCTGCGCGGCTTCGGCGTTGGCCAGCAGTTCCTTGAGCATGGCCTCGATGACGTCGGCGGGCGCGGCGCCCATTTCGGAATAGACGGCGAGCGCGGCAATCAGCACCGAGGCCGAAGCGGCATCGGAGACCGCGCGGTCGTAGATGCCGCGCAGTTTGCCGGCCAACGGCTCGGACTGCAGGCGCTGGGCCAGCGCGGTCCGCACTGATTGCACGCCCAGTGCCTCGCGCACCGCGCGCAGGCAGGAGGATGCCGCAGCGGGCGCGCGCGCGCCCAGCACCGCAACGGAATCCAGCAGGGGCTCGACGCAATCCGAGATATCCGTGGCGCGAACGCGCGCGATGCCAACCAGCGCGCCGGCCGCCTGTTGAGCCAGCGAAGCAAAACGGTCACGTTCGCCAATGGGCAGTTCGCCGCCGAATCGCGCCTCGATGAGGCGCAGCAGGCGCACGAACTGGGCCAGCACTGCAATTCTGGCTTCGGCCGTGGTGGTGGGGTCGAACACGCTCTGGGCCTGGGTCAGCAGGTCGGGCAGCAGCGCGCCGCCGGTGCCGTTCATGCCGTCAATCTCGTGGGCCAGCAGCGCCGCCAGGCGCGCTGCAGCGCGCCCATCCTTGAGCGCCTGGACGCACGCCAGCTTCAGGCTGGCGCTCAGGCCATTCTGCTCCAGCGCTTTGTCCACATAGGCAAACGCCGGCCCGGGTCGCGCGGCCAGCGCCCGCGCGCAGTCAATGCGCAGCTTTTCTTCCCGCGCGGCATCGAGCAAAATGGCCCCCAGCGCATCGATCGCGGGCTGCGCTTTGGCGTCGTCCTCAAGTTTGGGCAGCAACAAGGTCAGCAGGCGCACGGCTTCAAGGCGCACCCGCGAAAACTCCGAGTCGCGCAGGTAGGCCACCAGTGCGCCCACGTTCTCCTTCTGCCCCGCCAGTTGGTCGAACGTTACCTTGACCAGCTTGTCTTCCAGCTCCTTGCGCGCGGCTTCGCTCTGGCGAAGCGCCTCTTCCTGGCGGTTGGCGATTTCTTCAATGAGCGTTTCTTCGCTTTTCTGCCCCAGCCACTCGCGCCAGCGGGCCGAATCATCGGGCATATCCAGCAACGTAAGGTCGCGCAGCGCGCGCCCGGCAGTTGCGCGCAGGTCACTGTTGGCCGACGCCAGCGCTCCAACCAGGGGCGACACCAGCCTGGCGCGGCCCTTGATCTTGCCCACTTTTTCGCGCGCAAAGGCCGCTGCGGCAATGGCGGCCTGCGTGTCTTCGCCCTTGAGCATGGCCTGCATGGCGGCGATGACGGTCTCGGCATCGTAACCAAGCACGATGGCTCGGGGGGTGGCCGCTTTTTCTCCACCGTCATTGGCGGCGGAAATGAGCGCCGGCAGGAAGGCGATGTGGCGCGCCTTTTCGTCTTCCTTAAGGTAGGCCAGCAGTTCGGAGTAGAGTGCTTCCGGCTGGCGGTTCTTGAGCACGGCCACAAGCGGCACGGGATCAAGTTTGAGCTCCTGCGCGCGCGCCAGCACCTGGTCGATGGCCCGGCGGCGGGTTTCTTTGTCAGTGGCAGCGTTGAGCGCCTTGGTGGAATCAGCGAACTGGTCGCCCTCGGCCTGAAGCTCAATGCCGGGAACGTCGGTGCCAATGGTCTGCGAAGCAAGCGCAAGGCCGAAAAGTGCACAGAACGCCCATATGTTCAGTGTCTTGAACATCGTCATGGTTATCCCATTGGCCCCGACACGAGACCATCGCCCCGCCATTAAACGTGATTGGCGCGCAAGATGCGAATCAAAGTTGCGCCAAGTTCGGCAAACTGTCAGAAGTCTGGCGGCCTGCCGGTTATCGGACATGCAAACTATCGCCTATATCGCCCTGGGTTCCAACCTGGGTCAACGCGAGGAGAACCTCGAGCGCGCCCTGGGTTACTTGCGCTTGATCGAGGGCATCGTCGTTGAACGCGTTTCGTCGTTCATTGAAACCGCGCCCGTCGATGCTCCGCAGGGCAGCGGCGCATTTCTCAATGCGGTCGCCCGCCTGCGCACAACGCTCAGTGCCCGCGGTTTGCTCGACGCGCTTATGGCCGTGGAACAGAAAATGGGCCGCGAACGCAGCGTGCCCAATGCCCCGCGCAACCTCGATCTCGACCTGCTTCTCTACGGAAGCGAGGTCATCAACGAGCCCGATCTGGAGATTCCACACCCTCGCATGCATGAGCGCTTTTTTGTGCTCTGGCCCCTTCTGCAGATCGATTCACGCGTACGCGATCCCAGAACCGGCGAGCCCTTCGCCGACGCCTACGCAAAGCTGCCAAGAAACCGATGACGCACCGATGTATGCTGCGGCCATGAAAACCGCCAACTCAATTGATGCGCTGCGCAAGGCGCGCGCGAAGCTCAGAGGCAGCGTGGGCTTTGTGCCCACGATGGGTGCTTTGCACGAAGGCCACGTCAGCCTGATGCGCCGCGCCGTCAAGGAAAACAAGCACGCGGCCGTGAGCATCTTCGTGAATCCCTCGCAGTTCGGGCCAAGTGAGGACCTGGCCAAGTATCCACGCACGCTTAAGCAAGACTTCGCTCTGTGCAAGAAGGCCGGCGTTGATCTCGTGTTCACGCCCACGAGCGAAATGATGTATCCCTCCGGCTTTGACTCCTGGGTCGAAGTCGTCGAACTGTCCAAACCCCTGTGCGGCGAGTTTCGACCCGGCCACTTCAAAGGCGTAGCTACGATTGTGTGCAAGCTTTTCAACCTGGTGCAGCCCACGCGCGCCTATTTTGGACGCAAGGATGCCCAGCAGCTGGCCGTTCTCACGCGCATGGTGGCCGATCTCAACATGCCGCTGGAAATCGTGCCCTGCGAAACCGTGCGCGAATCAGACGGCCTGGCCATGTCGTCGCGCAACCGTTATCTCTCGCCCGCCGAGCGCGAGCGCGCGCTTTGCATCTCCCGCGCGCTGCGTGAAGTGGAACGACTCTACGCCAAGGGCGAGCGCGACGCCGGCCACCTCACTTCCGTGCTGGAAGCCGCGCTGGGCGCGGAAATGGACGAAGTGCAATACGCCGACATCCGGAAGCTCTCCGACCTGTCCGAGTTCAGCGACAAAATCAACGCGCCCGCACTGGCCGCTGTGGCGGGTTATGTGGGCAGCACACGCTTGATCGACAACGTGGTTCTGGGGCAGAGCGGCAAAGCCGCGCGCAAATGAAAACGGGCGGCGCAAGGCCGCCCGCAAGTATGGCGCAACAAGTGGCTCAAGCCGCGGCTACCACTGCGGAGAAATGCTCTACGAGGCGGTCTTTGCATTTGTCGATCAGCCAGTTGGGCGTGGAAGCGCCGGCGAGGATGCCGATGCGCTTGGCGTTGACGAGCTTGGAGAAGTCGATATCGGCCTCGCTCTCGATCAGCATCGCGCGCGCGCCGTGGAGCTCAGCGACAATCGCGAGTTTCTTGGTGTTGCTGCTTTCCTTTCCGCCGATGACGAGCACATGGTCGTTGCTCAGCGCAATACTTTCCGCGTCTTCCTGGCGTTCGGTGGTTACATAGCAGATGGTGTTGAATACGCGCACTTCCTGCGCGCGCGCGAGCAGCGCGTTGACGATCTTGTTGACTTTCTCGAGGATCAGCGTGCTTTGCACCACAACGCCAAGCCGGCGCTTGTTTTTGGGGATGCGGTCGATGTCTTCCATCGAGTGGATCACCGTGCCCTCGCCCTTGGCATAAGCGAGAATCGAGATCACTTCCGCGTGCTTGGGATCGCCGATGATGACCACGTGGTACTTCTGCTTGAGCAATAGCGCCGCATAGTTCTGCGTCACGCGCACATAGGGGCAGGTTGCATCAATGACGTTGACGCCTTTCTGGCGCAGTTGCTCCTGGATTTCGGGTGGCACGCCGTGGGTGCGAACCACAACGGTGCCCACTTCCAGATCTTCGGGCCCGTTGACGTAATTCACGCCGTAAACGTTGCGCAGCTCATCAATCGTCTGCGGGTTGTGAATCAGGGGCCCGTAGGTGTAAACAGGGCCTTCGGTGGTCTTGGCCGTGGCCACAGTCTGGTCATAGGCGCGCTGCACGCCCCAGCAATAGCCGCTGTGCTTGGCAATGTTGATTTCAACGTTGCCGGCCTTGTACTGGGTGGTCTCGCGGAGGTCGCCCGTGTATTTTTGGCTCATAGTTTGTTCGGTTCCGTACATTGCGGCCTCCGCCAATCCTTCAAAGCGGTGGCCCCCCATTTCCTTCCCCGATTCTAGTTTGGGCCGTGGGCCGAGGATAGTGGATAAAATGTGTCCTTAAATGCCTGCCGCTCTTGTTTCGCCCTTCAGGCGCGGTTTCTCGCCCTACGTTATTGCTTCAAATGCGTTAAACTGACCGCATGGAATGGCGTGAAAAATTACGCTCGTTTCCGGTCATTGCCGCTGGCGTGATCCTGCTTGCGTTTGTTATTGGCGCCATTTTGGGCGTCATGGGCCCCTCGGCGCGTCCGCTGCCCCAGGGCGCCCCGCAAGGCGAAACCGATGAGGCGCGCGGCCCCGCCGTCAAGACCGGCAAGTCCGATCCCGGGCGCGCCGGCTCGGGAACGACTGCAACCACGGATTCCACCGGAGCGGGCGGCGCGCGCTCTGGGCCCACGCGCGACAAGCCGCGCGATCCCCGTGAAACACCCCGCGACAGCGGCAACACGACAGTCGGCCAGTGGACGCGGCCCAAAGATCTCAAGCCCGGCCGCAAAGACACCATGGCCGCGCGTGTTGACGTGCCCGTGGCGCAATCTTCGCTGCTGGTCACGGTCAAGAAGCCAGGAGAGTACGCCGCCGAGCAGGCTACGCTGTTGCTCGATATCCAGGCGGACGGTCTGGGCTGGCAGCGCGTTTCGGCCAAAGCGCAGCCCACGGGCAAGCAAGGCGAGTGGCGCTATTCAGGGCTCTATGCGGGCAGCTACCTCGTGACGGCCGTGGTGCCCGGCTACAATTACGCCTACCAGACGGTGCTCGTGCCCGGGGGTATGCAGGAAATCGCGGTGAACATCGACATGCCGCCTGTGCAATACGGGCGCGTCGCGCTGATGTTCTCCTTTGAAGATGGCGGGCGCCCTACGATGGTTTATTGCCTGCGCGCGGAAAAGGGCGGGCGTGAAGGCGCGCTCGCCGGTCGCTTCGGCCGCCAGGAAGCGCCAACAGCCCAGCAAGGCAACAGCGGCGGGCTGGGCAATTACTCGATTCCATCGGACACCCAGACGCTGTTGTTTGCCGTGCTCGCCGATCGCAAGGAACACTTTACTTTCAGCGCCATGCGCGACTCGCGCCGCTATAGCGCACAAATGACCATTGCGGGCAAGGCCAATGAAGAACAGCGATTTGACGTGAACCTGAAGCTGCTCGACGCCGCCGATCCTGACCCCACGGGTGGGCATTTCGCAAAGGAAGCAGTCAAGGCCGTGTTCACCTTCACGCGCTCAGACAGCGCCGCCGTAACACTTCGTCGCTGCAACCTGCGCCAGACGCCTGACAGTGCCACCTATACCGCCGCCAGCACGCTTGAGGGCAACAAAGCCACGTTCCTGGCCGTGCAGCCCGGCAACTACTTTCTCGTGGCCGAAGCGGACGGCCTGAGCGCGGCTTACGTCAAATCGCTCACGGTTACAGCGGGCACGGAAATGCCGCTCTTGATCGAGCTGTCATCCCTGACGCTGCGCGTCACGCGCGACCAAGGCATAGAGCCTCCGCCGGGCGTGAAGTGGAATTATCGTGCAACACTGCGCCCGCTCGCCTCGGGTTCGATCGAGACCTTTTACAATCGCGAGATTCCCGCCGGTTCGAACTCAGACAGCACAACCTACACCGTTCCGGTCGGCAGCTACACCGTGGTCATGGGCTCGAGCAACGAGCTGCTGGCCTGTGAGGCACCCTCAACGCCGATCACGCTGACGCGTGAGGGCGCCAATCTCAGTTTCACCCTGCGCACGGCTTCAACGCTGGAGTTCGTTTGCATCGACAGCTACACCAACCCCGTGCCGGGCGTGGAGTTCCTGGTGAGTTATTCGCCCGCCGGCCAGATTCCGGAAAGCGAGCGCACGCGCGTTGAACTCGGCGGGCCCGACGGCCGCTGCATCCTCAAGGGCGCAACCTACGGCCGCGTTTACCTGCACGTTTGGGTGACAAGCAGCGACTTCCAGGCACCCGACCGCACCTACGAAATCGACCTGCCCAGCTACGGCGTGTTGAATCTGGGCGCGGTGACTGTGAAGTAGCGCAGCCCTCTGCATTCAACAATCGTTCCAACACTCAATGCTGTCGCTTCGTCGGATACACTGGCGAGCGCGTTATGACCCGTGTTCTTGGATCTGCGCGGCGCCGCCTAAGGGCCAATTCTTGGGCAAAAAAGACGGGCTGGCCTCGTCCCTCCAGGAAGCGTAGGCCAGCCCTACAAAGGCAAGGAACATGATGTACCGGGCCCCGATGCACCGCAAGGTCAATCATGTCGCACACCAGTTATATCTTTGGGTGCGACGTGCTCTGAACCTGACCATCAAGTTGGTGTTGTTTATCCACCTCTTGAACGGTTAGCGGACTCGCGGGTGATGCGTGGACTTCGGTCCACGCATCACCCTGCGAAAGGCTCTAAACAGGCATTCTGGGGTTACCGCCATTTTTCCACAACGAAGTATCACTTGACCACAAAATGCGCGATCAGCACTGTCGCACGCCAATGTAGTTTATTGGCTCCGGAGACGGTGTCGTGGCTGACTTCGTTCATTTGCACGTTCATTCCGACTACTCGTTCCTCGATGGCGGCGCCAAGGTTTCCGGCCTGGCGCAACGGGCCGCGAAACTGGGCCTGAGTTCGCTGGCACTCACCGACCACGGCGTGATGTGCGGCGTGCTTGAGTTCCACAAGGAATGCAAAAAGGCCGGCGTCAAGCCGATCATCGGCTGCGAGATTTACGTCGTGCCCTTCGACATGACGCAGAAGTCAGACCCCAATCTCGCGTCTTCGCCCGGCATCAAGCAGAAGGATTACGCGCACCTGGTGTTGTTGGCCGAAAACGAAACCGGCTACAAGAACCTTTGCAAGATTGTCTCCAAGGCCCACACGCGCGGCTTCTATCGCAAGCCGCGCGCAGATCACGCCACGCTGGCGCAACACAAAGAGGGCCTCGTGGCGCTTTCGGCCTGCCTCGCGGGTGAAGTGCCTCAGGCGCTGATGCACGGCCAGGACGACAAGCCCGCGCGCACCAAGATCGAGCAGTATCTCGAGATCTTCGGGCGCGATAACTTTTTCCTCGAAGTGCAGGCGCACCGCGACAGTTTTTCCGGCGAGCAGGAAGCGCTCGTCGCAAAGCGCATGTTCGAAGTGGCGGACTCCATGAAAGTCCGCACGGTGCTGACCAACGACAGCCACTATCTCACCGCCGAGGATTTCCAGGCCCACAACGCGCTGCTCTGCATCAACTGGGGCCGCATGCTCAACGACCCCGACCGCCCCGAATACGGCCCGGATTTCTACCTCAAAGACGCGGCTGAAATGGCCGCGCTGTTTCCCGACCGACCAGACCTAGTGCAGGCCACGCTCGACATCGGCAAGCGCTGCAACTTCGATTTCGGCAAAACCAGTTTCCACCTGCCCGAATTCAAATGGACCGAGGGTGTTTCGCCGCGCGAATACCTGCGCAAGAAGGTCGAAGCGGGCGTAAAGAAGCTTTACGGCGAGAACGCGCTTGCCAAGGGCACGATCACCGGCGATCGCCTTGAGTTCGAGTTGAGCGTGATCGAGAAGATGGGGTTCAACAGCTACTTCCTGATCGTTGCCGATTTCATCCAGTGGGCCAAGGATCGCGAAATCCCCGTCGGGCCCGGCCGCGGATCGGCGGCGGGTTCGATCGTTGCCTATGCGCTTGGCATCACGGGGCTGGACCCGATCAAGTACAACCTGCTGTTCGAGCGCTTTTTGAACCCCGACCGCGTCTCGATGCCGGATATCGATATCGACTTCTGCGTCGAGCGTCGCGGCGAAGTAATTGAATACGTGCGCAAGAAGTACGGCGACGAATCGGTTTGCCAGATCGGAACGTTTGGCAAACTTCTGGCGCGCGCGGCTGTGAAAGACGCGGGCCGCGTGCTGGGCGTGCCGCTGCAAAAGGTCAACGCGCTGACCAAGCTGATTCCCGTGATGCAGGGCA
Source organism: Planctomycetota bacterium (assembly GCA_020845475.1). Lineage (GTDB taxonomy): Bacteria > Planctomycetota > UBA8742 > UBA2392 > UBA2392 > UBA2392. The sequence continues at coordinate 15,622 of JADLFN010000029.1, read as the reverse complement.
AGGTCAAGCCGCTCGACGAATGCCTCAAGGAAATCCCCGAATTCAAGCAGCAATACGAGAGCGACGAAGAAACGCGCAAACTCGTGGATACCGCGCGCAGCATCGAGGGCCTCAATCGCGGCACGGGCGTGCATGCCGCGGGCGTGGTGATCAGCGACGCCGACGTGACCAACTACATGCCGCTGATGCGGCAGGAAGGAAGCGACGGCGAAGTGGTCATCGCCACGCAATACAACATGAGCGAAGTTGAAGCGCAGGGCCTGCTGAAGATGGATTTTCTGGGCCTGCGCAACCTGACCATCATCGACCAGGCGTTGCGCGTCATCGAGAAAAACACCGGCCTGCGCATTGAGCTGGACCCCACCAAAGTCCCCGCCGACGCGCCCTACAAGTCTCTCCACACGCTTGACGATGCCGCGACGTATAAAACACTCAGCGCCGGCGAAGGCTTTGGCGTGTTTCAGGTTGAATCCGAGGGCATGTGCCGCCTGATGCAGGCCATTAAACCCAGCACCTTTGAAGACATCTCGGCCGTGCTGGCGATCTATCGCCCGGGCCCGCTGGCGGCGGGCGTCGATAAAGAGTTTGCCGCGCGCAAACATGGCCGCGTCAAGGTGACCATGCCCGGCGAAAACGAGGGCATCGCCAACGCCGAAGCCGTCTCGCGCCTCAAAGAAATCCTGAGCGACACCTACGGCACGCTGATTTACCAGGAACAGGCGATGTTGATTTCGCGCCGCCTGGCGGGTTTCACTCCCGGCGACGCCGACAAGCTGCGCAAGGCGATCGGCAAGAAGAAGAAGGAAGAGATGGACGTCATCCGGCCGAAGTTCATCGAGGGCTGCGAGAAGAGCGGCTTCTCGAAAAAGCTGGGCGAGCATCTTTGGCAGCAGATTGAGGGCTTTGGCGCCTACGGCTTCAACAAAGCGCACACCGTGGCCTACGGTTTGATCACCTATCAAACCGGCTGGTTGAAGACTCACTATCCCAGCGAGTACGCAGCTGCACTGCTGACGAGCCAGATCGGCAACAACGACAAGATTGTCGAAGGCATTCGCAACGTGCGCGCCATGGGTTTGAAGGTGGTTCCGCCCGATATCAATCTGTCGGACGCGGTGTTCACGGCGCGCGATGGCACCGTCGTTTTCGGCCTTTCCGGCATGAAGGGCGTAGGCACGAAGGCCGTCGAGAAAATCATTGAGGGCCGCAACAAGGTCAAGGCGTTCAAGGGCTTTCTCCACTTCCTCGAAAACGTCGATCTCACGCACATCAACAAAGCCGTGTTGGAATCGCTCGTTAAGGGCGGCACCTTTGACAGCTTCGGCCTCAACCGCCGCGCGTTGCTGGAGGGCCTGGAAAGCGCGCTCAAGGTCTGTGCCGAAGCCGCGGCTGATCGTCTGCGCGGCCAGAAGGGGCTCTTTGGCGGCAAAGCCAAGCAGGAACCCGACGAAAAGGCGCGCGACCTCGCGCTGCTGCCAAAGGTGCCCGAATTGAGCGAAAGCGAACGCCAGCGCGCCGAGCGCGAGACCTTCGGCTTCTACATTTCATCAAGCCCGCTCGACACGCACCGCGAGCTATTTGCCAAGTTCGCCAAGTATGACTCCAAGTCGCTGCTGGGCCTCAAGCCGGGCTGCGCCGTGGTCATCGGCGGGTTGATTTCGGGCCTGAGCGTCAACACCGTGAAAAACGAGAGCAGCCGCAACTTCGGCAAGAAGATGGCTAAGTTCGACCTCGCCGACTCAAACGGCATCACCAAGGTCACGGTATTTCCGGACACCTACGAGAAATTCCAGAGCGTAATCCAGGAAGACGCGCCCGTGTTCGTGCGCGGCATCACCGAGGCCACGCAGATTCAGGCAACAGCGCCCGCAGGCGAAGAAGAAGGCGAAGACGTTCAGGAACAAGTGGCGGTCACGGTCAGCGAAATCATCCATGTGCAGGACGCCGAGCAGAGACTCTCCGCCGACGAAGGTCTGGCCTTTGACGAAGACTTCAAGACCTTCACCGATACCACGCCCGAAGATTTGGCCACGCTCACCGAGCCGGTGCGCGTGCGCATTGGCGGAGTGGTTAACAAGCTGCGCACCGGCACCAGCAAGCGCGGCAACGAGTACGCCAATTTCGTGCTCATTGGCCCCAAGGGCGCGTTCAAGGTTGTTGTTTTCCAGGAACTGGCCAAGGCCTGGGCCGGGCGCCTGAAAGAAGGCGCAGCGTTGTTCGTCGTGGGCGAGGCCAACAAAGAGGATGACGGCAAAGTGGTGACACGCGCTGACGCATTGGTGCCGGCAGCCGGCGCACGCGAAAAATTCACCAAGGCCGTTTGCCTGCAACTCACGGTAAGCCAGATTCACGACGAAGTGCTGGGCAACTTGAGCGAACTAGCACTCCAGCACGCCGGGCCCACGCCGCTGTTCTTCAAGGTGCTGGGCGAAGACGGAGCGGAGCTGGAACTGATCGAAGCCGCGCCGGATTTCCGCGTCAAACCGACGCCGGATTTCATCTTGGGCGTAAAGAAGCTGATTCCCGGAAGCGACGTCATCGTGGCGGCGAATTAGTGTGGCATGAATGCGAAGTCGGCTGGCGCAGGCCTTTGGCACATCGAACTGCGTAGCGCCAATGCGCAAAACCGCAAATGAGCGCCTGGGCGGGTGGACGCCTTACGTCAGATAGCAAACTCTACCAAAAGAGGTGAGCCGTGACGGAAAACGACATCGCGAAGATGGTAGTGAATGCAACGTACCAGATCTACACGAAGTTGGGCCCCGGCCTGCTTGAGTCAGTTTACGAGCGTATTCTTGTCCATGAACTTAAGAAGCTGGGACTGAAGGTCTCGGTTCAACAGGATGTAGACATCATCTGGGATGAAATCGTATTCGAGGCTGCGTTCCGCGCCGACATGGTAGTCGAAGACAATGACGTCATCGAGCTGAAGGCACTGGAGCAAACAGCCAAGATCCACAAGCGACAGACGCTGACTTACGTTCGTTTGACGGGAAAGAGGCTTGGCTTGCTGATAAATCTGGGCGCAGAATCCTGGAGCGAAGTCGTTACGCGGGTGGTCAATGGGCTACCCGAATAACCAAGCGTCGCACTCGCAGGCTGCGTAGGCCGTTCTCGAACCAACGCGGGCATTGGCGGTTTAGCGCATTTGCGCGATGCTTTTCGAAGTGCCATTTGCCGTCCGTCAAACTTCTTCCAACCCGGTGCGGAACGTCCTGGTCGCCTTGGCGCGTTCGCCTCTTCTTGGCGGGCTCCAGGGTTGGAGTTTGTTCTTCACCATGATCTCGGTGTCGCAGCCGGGCAGGGCTATGCCGCGCAGTTGCTCTTCCTGCAGCATCTGCGCGCCGGGCCAGGGGCGCTTGAGTTGGGTGAACGCATTTTGCAGGTAGTCGCGGAATTCCTGCGCGGCTTCGAAACCGGGATCCCACATCAGCGCGCGGCGGTTGAGTTCGACGGCGGCCCAGGAGTTGCCAAGCTCGTTCTTGAGCACACTCCAGTTGTGGGCAATCCACGGCTGTTCGCCGCCTTCGAGCAGGCCCAGCATCAAGGCACGGTCAGCGTCGGACTTTTTGCCCGCGTTGATCCAGGCCAGCGCCTCGAGCGTGTAGAGTTCGCTGCGGCGCGCGTTGTTCGTCGCGTAGGTGACGGCCTTCTCGTAATACTGCGCGGCCTCTGCCCAATGCCCCTGGCGCTCGTGCCACAGCGCCATGAGTGTGGCATGGGTGCCGGGCGCAATGCCGAGTTTCTGCAATTCTCCCAGTTGCTCGTAGGCAATATCGTGGCGACCCTGGCGAATCAGAATCTCAATGCCCGCGCGCCAGGCCTTGCCCACCTTGGGCGCAAGCTGTTTGGCGTTTTCGGCGAAGTCCGATGCGTCGCGCAGCGCCTGGCCGTGGTAGGTGTCCTCGTCAAAACGGCCAAGCTCGGTTATCGCGCGGGCCAGCATGAAGTGCGCAGCCGCGTTGTTGCGGTCCAGCACCACGGCCTCGCAGCAGCGCTGGACAATTTCCTGCAGCCGCGCCACCGGTGTGTTTTGCTCGGGATCTTCAAGGCCGATGAGCAGCTTTCGCGACTCGGCGGGGTTGGTGGCGGCAGAGGCGTTGGCGGCGTCGGCAAGCCATTGCTTGAGCGCATCCACGTCCTGTTTGACGGGGGCGTAGTTTTCCGGCAGGCGCAGCTTGAGAAAGGCCTTCTGCTCGGGCGTGGGTTGGTGCATGGCCGCATTTTAGCGCGGCCGTGCCATGAGAGCGCAAGGAAAGCGCCGACGGGTCAGGGTGCCGGCGGATCTTCCGACGGCGGCTCTGGCTGTTCCGGTTCCGGTGCTGGTTGGAGCGGCGTTGTGGATTCTGCGGCGGGCTCCGGCGCCGTTGCGGGCGCAATCGGAATGGGCGGCAGCGGCGCGACAGGAATCGGCAGGACGCGTGTTTGGCCGGTGGGCGGGCGAATGACGCGCGTCGGCGACTCCGGCTGCGGCGGCAACGGCGATTGCCCCGTTGGCGGCCGCAAAGCGCGCGTTTCGGCCGTTGGTGGTTTAAGCGCGGGCGCTTGCCCGGTCGCCGGTCTCACGGGCTGAAACTGACCTGTCTTCGGCCGCACGTATTGCACCTTGGGCGGCGCCTCTTTGTCTTCGCTGGTGGACGCATCTGGCGTTGGCGCGGCTATGCCCATGGGCACCATGGGGGCGCGGCGAACGATTTTGGTTTGAGGGCCGTCCGGCGGCTTGGGCGGCCGTTTGTCCAGCTCCGTGCGCCGAATTGTGCGCGTTGCGGGCATCGGCAACGGCACGTTGGCATCGCGCGGCACAAGCAGCCCGGAGTCATCTTTCTTGTCCTTCTGCTTTTCCTTTTCGATGCCGCGCATGGTGACGGCATCGCCGGACTGTTGAAGGTAGCCAACGCCCACGGCGGTGTCGTCTTCCTCAATTGGCTCGTCGGGTGTGAGTGAGCGCGCGAGGGAAATGGCGCCTTCGCCGGTGCTGATGTTTGCCGGGCCGCCTTTGGGCTTGGTCAGGATGCGCGTCGCTTCGCGCTTGGCAATGGCGCGCGTCACGCTTTTGGGCGGCTCGTAGGGCTTGAGGTTGTTGGCTTTCTCCACTGCCGGATCACAGCCGGGAAGCGCGATGCCGCGTATCTTCTCTTCCTCCAGCGCGGCCGGGCCGGGGAAAGGGTGGCCAAAACGGCGAAAGGGCGCACGCAACAGTTCGGCGTAGGCCTTGGCGGCGCGGTTATCGTTATCGAAGTTCGTGGCGCGCCGGTTGAGTTCTATGGCGGCCGGGCGCACGCCCAGGTCGTCCTTAAGCATCGACCACTGGTGTGCCACCCAGCTCAAAGGTCCGCCTTCCACGAGCGCGCGGTGAAAGCACTCGTCGGCTTCCTTCTTGAGTTTGAGCTTGAGGTAGGCCATGCCCTGCTTGCCGTGGAGTTCGGCTCGATCGGCGGAAAACTGCGTCAGCGCGAGCAGTTTGTCGTACCACAACACTTCGTCGGCCGGCAGCTCCTGGCCCTTGGCCGCAAGCAGGCTCAGTTCGGCGGAGAGCTTGGGGTCGAACTTGCGGGCGCGGAAGTTGGCCAGGTTCTCGGTAACGACGTCCCAGCGCTTGAGGTGAATGTTGATCTCGATATACGCAGCCCAGGCATCAGCGTTGCTTTCGTCGATGGATTTGCCCCGCTGCGCCAGCGGCAGAACCTCGCGCAAGGGCACCGGGTGCACGACCATCTCATCGTATCGCGAAAGCTCAATCACGCCGCGAACGAGCATCACGTATGCCTGTGCGCATTCGCGGTCATAATCAATGGCCTTGCAGGCGTGGCGCACCACCACATGAAGGTCATTGACAGTGACACCCCGAACCGGCATGGGCTGGCCCACAAGCTCCAGGTTGGCTGATTCCGGGTCAGGCGCAGCTACGATCATCTTTTTGATCGCCAGCAGGTCGCGGATGTAAACGACCGGCTCACGCACCGGCAGGTAATTCTCCGGAATGCGCTGCTTGAGGAACGCCGCCTGTTCTTGCGTCAGTTCAGCCATGGCCCGAACACATTATGCTACGCGTCACTCGCGCCGCGCGCAACGTCAACGGCCTGCAAACGTCGGGCGTATTGTTGCGGGTTCAGTTTTTTGGACAGCGCGATGTTGAGTGATCGCGGGTCACACTGGCGGATGCGCGTTCGAATCGGCCGCGCAATTTGGAGCGGACAGCGGCCCCTGCCTCGGTATCGTTGTCGCAGGAGGCCAACCTTGAAACCGAGAATGCAACCCATAATCGAGCGCAAGCAGCGCACTGACCTGCGCAAACCCAAACACCTTTGCGTGCTGGTCGGACAAACGGTTGTTGCCCTTGAGCCGCTGACCGGAGATGAAATCTGGCGCTCGCGATTGCCGGGCGTGTTTGGCGGGCCCGTGGGCACACTGTTGATTGACGGAGATATGGTGTTCGCCGGCAATCATGGCCGCCTGCACTGCCTGAGTCTTGACGATGGTCGCCACTTGTGGACGGCCGAACTCAAGGGCCTTGGCTGGGGTATGGTCAGCATTGCCACCGACGGCGCCAACGCGGCCATGGCGATGCAATCGCCTGCCGCCATAGCGCACATGGCATCGTCGTAGCGGATGCTCATGGTTGTTCTGAGCGCAGGCCGTGATACGCGCGGCCGCAAGGGGCCGACCTGTTCCGTAATTGTGCGCCATTTGCGCACACCCGTGATTGATGCCGGATGCGCGCGTGCGTTACCATCAGCAGTTCGTGAACGCCGAACAAGCTTACATGTTCCGACATGCCCTTGTGCGCGAAGCCGCCTACCAGCTTCAGCTCCCGGGCGACCGCGCGCGCTTGCACGAGTTGGCCGCCGACGCGCTCGAGGCGATTCACGGCGCGCCCGCCGAGTGCGGTGTTGACCTCGAGAGCTTCACACCCACAGCCGCCGATCCTTTCGCCGAGGAAATCTGCACTCACCTTGAGGCCGCCTTGACGTTCAAAGGCAAAAGGGCGCGCAAGGAGGCGCTGCTTGCGCGCGCAGCACTTCACCTGCGGCGCGCGGCGCACCACAGCGTCGAACAATTCCGCTATATGGAGGCCGCTGAGCGGTTCGAGCGCCTTGCCACTGAGTTTGGGGCGCTCATCCCCGATGCCCCGCTCGAGTTGCTAAAGGCCGCCGACGCGGCTTCGCGCGCATTCCAACCCTCACGCACAAGGGCGCTCTGCCGCCGCGCCCTGCGCCTGGCGCGCCGAAACGGGAACCTTCGAACTGCATGCCGCGCGCTCATTGCTCTGGGCCGGCACTTTCACCATAGCGGGCGCGGCAGGCGCGCTGCCAAGGTGCTCGACCTGGCATTGGCGATGTTGCGTGAATTGCGCGACAACGAAGGGCTGATGGTGGCGACGGCCGCGCGCGGGGCGCTGGCGCTGGACCGCGACGATTTCGAACGGGCCCAGACCCTGCTCAATGAGGCGCTGCAACTGGCGCGAAGCCAAAGCCATGTGCGCCGTGAAGGCACAGCATTGAACAACTTTGCGGCGCTGCACATTGAAATGAGCCATCCCGAAAAGGCGCTCGAGATCCTTGAGACGGCGCTCGAGTTCAATCGCCGCAACGGCAACCTGCGCGCGCTGGCCTTCACCTGGACCAACATCGGCTCGATCCATAACAGTGCGAACCGTATCACCGAGGCCGAGGCCGCGCTGGGCGAGGCGCTGGCGATTCACCGGCAGATCGCGAATTACCAGCACGCCGGCTACGCGCTGAATCTTCTGGGGCGCATTTGCGAGCGCACGGGCCGGCCGCTTGAAGCGCGGCGAAACTGGCTTGCGGCCGCGGATTGCTTCGCCGCCTGCGGAAACGCCAAGTTCGAGGGCGGCACGCGCTGCGACGCGGCCATTGTGCTGGCGCAGCAAGGAGATCCGGCACAGGCCAAAGCCGAGTTCGCCCGCGGCATAGAGCTGGTGCGGCAAGACCCCGACAGGGGGCTGGTGGAAAGAATGACGGCAAAGTTCGAGCAGGCCAGGGCGCGGGCCTGAGCCGGCGGGCGGCTACTTACTTCGCCTTCTTCGGCTTCTTGTAGAACTTCTTTTCGTCAGCGATGACTTTCTTGCCGGCCTTGGTTTTGACGGCGGGCTCGAAATCCTCGGGCTCGAATACTTTGCGAATCTCGACGACCTCGCCTTGGGTGAAGGGAATCTGCTTCACCCACTCGAGCACGTCTTCCTGGGATTTCACATTCAAGATCCAGAACCCGCCAAGCTGGTCTTGGGCGGGCGCAAAGGGGCCCGTCGTGACTTCGCGCTTGCCGCCCTGAAACGTCACGCGCAAGCCGCGCGAGGTGGGGTGCAAACCTTCGCCGGAGGCGAGCACGCCGGCCTTGATCATTTTTTCGTTGAGCTTGCCCATGGCCACAAGTTCGGCCTCACTGGGCATCTGCCCCGCCTCGGAGCGCTCGTTGGCCTTGACAATGACCATGAAACGCATGCTGATCCCCTGAAAAGAACTGAGCCACGAATAGCACGAATGGACACGAAAGCAATTCGTGAGACTCGTGCGATTCGTGGCTGTCTTAGTGCCTACCGTTAGTCGCACGGGTTGCAGCAAACCTACCTGAGATCCGGCAGGACTACGACCGTCGCGGATCCATCGAACAAAAGCCCGCCACGTCGGACTTGTGTCGAATCCGCATTCCAACACAATTCCCAACCGGCCGCTGTGCGGCGCACGAAGACCACGGTTGAAAGCAGGTCCTTTGGATCGATGGAATCAACGGTGTCATTGGCCTGCGCACGACGGATTCTGAACACAATCTGGGAACGCTCGCGTAGAGGTTTCAGGTCAGGGCTTTCCACTACGCGCGGCCAAACTGCCTCCAATTTTTCTGACCGCTCTGAGCGGCGCAATTCGCGCATTGTCTCGAGCAGATTCACCGCCGTGGTTCCTTTTCTAAGCGTGGTCTGAACCGGTCGGCTGAAATGCAGTCGAGAAAAGAACGGCGGCCTCGCCTCAAGCCACGTGAGCGGAAGGCGCCACTCATACTCCGCGCCGTCGTCAATGGTGGCCCAAAGCAAGATGGGGTGTTCATCCCATTTGAGAACGGTTGCGACCAGGTCTTCGACCACCCGCAAGTCCGATCCAGGTTGCTCCGTCCGCGACAGCCATTTGTCGAAGTCAGCCGGAGGAATCGCCACTTTGGCCATTTCAATGAACAACTTGTGGCCGGCCCGTTCAAGGGACTCGGCAAAGACCCGATCATCTCTTGAGGCAGGCAGGCTGAACTTCGCCGTGACGGCAAAGATCAGCGCAAGTTCGTCCCATGCGCGCTGGAATTCACCCAGTTCCTGCAAGGCGCGAACGCGCTGTCCCGGAACCCGCTCAATTGCAACTCCGGTAAACATGTATCGATTGATGTTCTGCGGCGGAACATGAAGGCGTTCGAACTTCAACAATGACCTTGCCTTGGTGGAGACCGCAGCGGATTGATCAACGAACTCTTGCAGGTCTTGGGGACTTGGTAATTGCTCGCCCAGGCGGTTGTCATCGGCACCGGCCCGAGACTTGGCTGCAAGACGATCAATAACGCGCTCTTCGCGTTGGCAGAGTTCTCGGCAATGTTCATTCAGAGAGGCGATCTCCGCGCGTGAATCTGCTGCGCCGATGCGTTGGCGATACCAGGCTTCCCAATCTTGAACATTGCCCAATTCGCCGCGCGCTTCATCTTGCACGCGTGAGAATTCGCGCTCGGCAAGCCACAAATCGTATTGGCGATACGACTCAATGCCGCCGAGGGCAACCACCAAGACGCCCAGCAAAACCAAAACCCATCGCAACACCCGCTTCCGCACGCTCCTGGCGCTCGCGGCTGCTTGAGACGGATCTGTGCCAGCCATGCACGCTCCTGAGGAGCTACACGTTGCGCAAGTCGCCGAGGATCTTGCGTGAGATGACGAGCCTTTGCACTTCGCTGGTACCTTCGCCGATTTCGCACAGCTTGGCGTCGCGCAGCATTCTCTCTACATCATATTCGCGCGTGTAGCCCACGCCGCCCAGCACCTGGATGGCGTTTGTGCACGTCTTCATGGCCACTTCGCTGGCGTAGAGCTTGGCCATGCTGCCTTCCATGGTGAAGTCGCGGCCCGCGTCGCGCGTTCTAGCCGCGTGATAAACGAGGTGCCTTGCCGCCGCGATCTCCATGGCCATATCGGCAAGCGTGAAGGCCACGCCCTGGAAATTGCCAATCGCCTGGCCGAACTGCTTTCTCTGGCGCGCGTATTCGAGCGCTTTGTCGTAAGCTCCCTGCGCAATGCCCAGCGCCAGCGCGCCAATCGAGATGCGCCCTCCGGCGAGTGTCTTCATGAATTTTTCAAAGCCCACGTCCACCTGCGCTTCGCCGCCGGCCACAGCATCGAGCGGCAGCTTCATGTCCTCGAACACCAGTTGCGCCGTATCGCTGGCGCGCATGCCCAGCTTGTTCTCCTTGGGCTCAACGCGGAAGCCGGGCGTGTTCACCTCGGCGATGAACGCGGTGATGCCCTTGCCCTTGGCGGGCTTGTCGTTCGTGCGCGCCGTGAAGATGCAGGTCTTCGAATAATGCGGGTTCGTGATCCAGGCTTTGCGGCCGTTGACCACCCAGTGGTCGCCCTTGCGCACCGCGCGCGTCTGCGTTCCACCGGCATCGCTGCCTGCACCCGGCTCCGTCAGGCCAAAACAGCCCAGCGTCAGCTTGCCGCTGTCGTCGATGCCCTTGCACAGTTGCGGCACGTACTTGCGTTTTTGCTCTTCGGTGCCGAACAGGTAAACCGGCGTGAGCCCCAAGCTCACGTGCGCGGCATAGCCCAGGCCCGTGGAGCCACAGGCGCGCGCGAGTTCTTCGACGACCATCGCATAGCTGAGCGTGTCAAAGCCGCTGCCGCCGTACTCGGCCGGCACGGTCAGGCCCAGAAAGCCGAGTTCCGCCAGGCCCACGAAAGCCTCGTGATTGAACTCGTTCTTGTCATCGAGTTCCTGCGCGCGCGGCGCGACTTTCTCTTTCACAAATTGGCGCGCGGCATCGCGGATCTGCGTCTGCTCTTCGGTCAGGTCGAAATTAGTGACAGGCTCGGCGACTTCAGGCATGGCGTATCTCGCTTGATTGGGGCAACCATTTAGCCTTGGGGATGGGCGCTTGGGAATATGGCGTCAGGCGCAGGCGGGGCAGAGGCCCCAGAGCGTGATTTCCTGCGAGGCCATGCGCCAGCCGCCGGGGGCTTGTGCGCTGGCGGCCTCGGCGTCGACGCATTCCACTTTGCCGCACTTGGTGCACACCGCGTGGGCGTGGGCGCCGGGGCGCTTTGAAAGTTCGTAAACGTCGCGTTTGCCCGCGCTGCGCACCATGCGGATGAGCTTGGCTTCGCTCAGTGCATGCAGGTTGCGGAACACGGTGGCGCGGTCGCCGCCTTTCCAGCCCAGTATTTCGGAAGCATCGTCCATGGAGAGCGGACGGTTTTCCTTGATCATGATGGCAAGCAAAGAAATGCGCCCGCTGGTGACGCGCAGTTTGGCGTCCTTGAGCAACTGTTTTGCGGTTTCATCGGTACGCATGGCAGCAATGTAACGCGGCGCGCGCCGTTTACCAGAATGCCGCCATGAGCTTACGGGCCCGGCTTGAACGCGCGCGCAAACTCGATGGCGAAGCGCAACTGCTCTTGGGTGTCCGGCACTTCAATGCGGCGCGCGGCTGAGATCCGCGCGAAGCTGGAATGCACGTCGTGGCCCAATATCGCCAGCGTGCACGCCGCCATCAACGGCGAGCGCCCAATGCCCGCGAAGCAATGAAACAGCACGCCTTTGCCCTCGCGCAATTTCGCGGCGAGCTTTTGCGCGTGGGGCGAAACGTGATCTGCTGAATCCGGCACGCTGCGGTCGCGCACCGGCACGTTCACGAATTCGATACCGTGGGCCGCGCAATGCACGGCCGCGTCGTGAACGCCCAGCCAGAGTTGCTCCTGCGCCTCCAGCATGGAAACGAGCACATCCACGCCGGCCGCACGCAGTTCGCCAAATTGCTCGGGGCGCGGGCACGGCGTCACGGCCACGCGCAGGGGCGCAATGCCGTCAAGCCAAGCCAGGGGGTGAGCCGCGTTCATTTGTTGCCCGAGATGCCGACGGCGACGTCGTAGCTCATCAAAAATTGCTCGCCGACGGGAGTTAGGTAGCCGCTGTCTTTAAGGATGAACTCAATGCATTCGCGCACGCGCTGGCACAGTCTCGAGTCGGAAGCAACGCAGGCGCCCAATTCGGCTAACTTGGATCGCCATTCGGAAGTCTGAGAAGTCTCAGCGAACTTGCCCGCGATTACATCCTCGCATTTGTCACCTAGCAGTTGCTTCGCGGCCGCCTTGGCGCGTTCCAGTCGAATTGGTGTGCGATCGTATTCCAGCACAGCTGCTAGCGTCAAAACGCTGACTAAGGCGTTGTGCGTTGACGGCGGGGAAAGGAGTGGTGCTTTCAATGGCGATTGGCGCGAGTAGATATCAGGCGCGGTGGAGCTTAGTAATTTTGAAGGAAACTGGCGGTGTTTGACTCCCAACGTGGCATTGAAATCGAGCTGCGCGACTACGATCTGCCGATATCGCTTGTGTTGGCTATGTGCATTGAACCCTAGAACCAACAAGCCGATGCCCAACAACAAGCCAACTCCAAAATGTAAAGTCAGTACGTTGCCGCCATATGCGAATGGCGCCCAGGTCAGTGTACCCACCACTATTTCGCAAACTCCGAACCGCACACCGATGATGGACCCTCTCATTGCGGCAAACCCAGCAACGACCGTGTAAATCGCAGCGGCGATCCCGTACAAAGCGAACGGCGCCACAATTCCGCGGTATCCGGAGGGCGTTAGCGTTATCAGCAAGTAAATCCAACTCCCCCAACTAGCCAGGCGCAACGCCATGTAGGCGCTGCCAAAAAGGCCGTGGGTTGGGGGAGTGGGTGGTAACTCGACGGACTGCGACACCGAAACCTCCAGATCGCGAGTTACCTTTTTGTGGGCTTACGTCGCAGCAAGCGTAGCACAGAAGACTAGGCAAGCAAGAAACGGCGCACTGTCGCTTGGATGAGCTCTCGATCTCTTGGCACAATGCGCGCGGGAGAGAGTATGGACTACGTCTGGAAACCGACACAGGAAGTCATTGAGCAAGCCAACGTCACGCGCCTGATGCGCAAGCTGGGCTATGTGGTTGCAGCAAACAAGCCGGAAAAGGTTGCCGAGGAAGCGCGCAGTTTCGTGCGCCGCACGCAAAAGAACACCGAGTGGTTCTGGCAGGAGGCGCTAGCCGACCTCGGTATCGAATGGACCAAGCCCTATTCGAAAGTGCTCGACAAGAGCAAAGGCAACGCCTGGGCTGACTGGTTCGTCGGTGGCGAAACGAACATCGCGCTCAATTGCGTGGACAGATGGGTCCGTGCTTCGGATTCCGTGTCTCGTGCTTCGGAAAAACACGGCGTTGCACCAAAGGGTCCGAAACACGAAGCACGTAGCACGACGCACGACTCCACCGCCCTCATTTCCGAAACCGAAGATGGCCACGTTCGCCAGTTCACGTTCGCGCAGCTCAACGAGAACGTATGCCGCGTTGCCAATGCGCTCAAGGAGTGCGGCATCAGGCGCGGCGACACCGTGGCCTGCTACATGCCCATGGTGGCCGAAGTCGTTTTCGCAATGCTCGCCACGCAGAAGATCGGCGCGATTTTCATTCCGATATTCTCGGGCTACGCGCCGCCCGCCGTGCGCGAGCGCCTGGAAGACGCTCAGGTGAAGGTTCTTTTCACCGCCGACGGCAGCATGAGACGCGGCCAGCCGTTCAGCATCAAAGAAGCCGCGGATCAGGCGGTGGCGGGGCTGGCGTGTGTGGAGCGGGTGATTGTGTATGAGAGGCTGCGGGTATCAGGTGCCGGGTATCAGGTATCAGGTAAAGCGAAAACTGATACCCGAAACCCGATACCTGATACCCCGCTGCCACCTTGCCCGATGACTCCAAAGCGCGATCTGTTCTGGTCCGATATCGTCGGCAAGCAGAAACCTGTTTGCGCCACCGAATCCATGCCTGCGCTGGCACCGGCACTCATGATTTATACCAGCGGCACGACGGGCAAGCCCAAGGGCACGGTGCACACGCACGCCGGTTGCCTCGCGCAGATGAGCAAGGAGCTGGGCTACAACTTTGACGTGAAAACCGGCGACGTGTTCTGGTGGTTTTCCGACATCGGCTGGATGATGGGCCCGTGGGAAATCATCGGCTGTTTCGCGCACGGCGTCACGCTCGTGGTGTTCGAGGGTGCGCCGAATTTTCCCAATCCTGACCGCGTGTGGGACATGGTCGAGCGTCACAAAGTCACGCATCTGGGCATTTCGCCCACGGCCGTGCGCATGCTGATTCGCAGCGGCAACGAGTGGGCCGACAAACATGCGATGCCGACTCTGCGCGTGTTGGGCTCCACGGGCGAACCATGGGATCCCGAGAGTTACATGTGGTATTTCGAGCACGTGGGCAAGAAGCGCTGCCCGGTGATCAACATTTCCGGCGGCACCGACATCGTGGGCTGTTTCCTCGCGCCGCTGCCGATCATGCCCATCAAGGCGGCCTCGCTGCAAAGCCCCGGCCTGGGCATGGACATCGACGTGTTTGACGAAGACGGCAAGCCGGTGATCGACGAAGTGGGTTATCTAGTGTGCAAGCAGCCGGCGCCCAGCATGACGCGCAGCCTGTGGAAGAACGACGCGAAATTTCTTGAGACGTACTGGAGCAAGTTCCCCGAAATCTGGAACCACGGCGACTGGGCCAAAATCGACAAAGAAGGCGACTGGTTCCTCTTCGGCCGCGCCGACGACACGCTCAAGATCGCCGGAAGAAGAGTAGGCCCCGGAGAAATCGAAGCCGCGCTGATCGCGCACGAGGCAGTAAGCGAAGCCGCGGCGATTGGCGTGCCCGACGAGTTGAAGGGGCAAGATGTGGTGTGTTTTGTCGTACTGCACAAAACGCGCGGCTACAAAGAAAGCGAAGAGCTGAGAAAGCAGTTGATCCAGCAAGTAGTGAACGCGCTGGGAAAAGTGGACCGCCCCAAGAACGTGTTGTTCGTGGACGATTTGCCGAAGACGCGCAGCGCGAAGATTCTGAGGCGCCTGATCCAGAAGCGGTTCTTAGGCGAAACGAACCTCGGCGACCTGAGCAGCGTGGCGAATCCCGACGCGTTGGAAGCCGTGGCGAAGGCGCGATAAGCGTTGCGAATTGCCGAGTGTGAACGCGGTGCCGCCGCGGCGCGGCTGGGATTTGGGTGTTTCCGGGTTCGTTGTCGAGCGAGCGGCCCTGAGCGATGCGAGTTGGACGCCGCTTTGCGTCGCCATTTCATCCGGCGATTATGCTTACGTCGTAACTCGACAGGCCACTTGGCAGAACACGCTCAGTCGCTTCGAACCGTTCAATCCAAATTCGAAACCCGTAAATATTGATGTGGGCGACCTGCGCGTAACCGCAATGATTGAAGGTTCCTCGCTGAATCATATGGATTTGGTTGGGGTGAGTTGGCGGGTGAAGGGGTCGAGGAGTTTGCCCAGCGGGGCGCCGATCAGGTAGATCATGGTCATAAACGTGTTCACGTTGCGGTAG
>JADLFN010000028.1 GCA_020845475.1 Planctomycetota bacterium | reverse complement strand
CAGAGACAACCATAACGCGCAGCGCACGCCCGGGGGCGGATGCGCCTGCGCGCGTTTTTCGCGGAAATGGGGCCAGGAAATGGGGTCAGGCTCCGCGCAGTTGCGGTGCCTGACCCCATTTCCCCGGTGCGGAGCCTGACTCTTTTTCCGGGCGCGGGACAACCCTGTGATCAGCTTACTTCAACACGACTTTGCGCGGGCCTTGGCGGATTTCGCCGATGACCTTCGTGCGTACGCCCTGAGCCTCGATGCGGTCGCCAATCGCGTCAATCTGGCGGGGCGAGGCGACCACTGTCATGCCGATACCCATGTTGAAAACGTGGAACATTTCTTTCGTCGGCACGTTGCCCCACTTCTGCAACAGCCCGAAAATCGGCGGCGGCTGCCATGCGTGCGTGTCGATTACCGCCTGGCACTTGGCCGGCAGCACACGCGGGATGTTTTCCATCATGCCGCCGCCCGTAATGTTCGCGATGCCGCGCACGGCCTGCCTGCCCTTGCCGCCCAGTGCCGCCGCAATCGCGCGCGCGTAAATACGCGTGGGCGTAAGCAGTTCTTCGCCAAGCTGCTTGCCCAGTTCGGGGATGCGTCTTTTCAGCGAGAGCCTGGCCGTGTCCACGATCTTGCGCACAAGCGAATAGCCATTGCTGTGCAGGCCGCTGGATTCCAGGCCCAGGATCACATCGCCGGGTTGGATCGCCTCGCCCTTGATGATGCGCGATCTGTCAGCCACGCCCACTGCAAAGCCTGCGATGTCGTATTCGCCGGCGGGATAAAACCCCGGCATCTCGGCCGTTTCGCCGCCCAGAAGCGCGCAGCCCGATTGTTTGCAGCCTTCAACCACGCCCGCAACAAGCGGCAGCAGCACACGCAAATCTTTCTTGCCCGTCGCGATGTAATCGAGAAAGAACAAAGGCTCAGCGCCCAGGCACAGCATGTCGTTGATGCTCATCGCCACGCAGTCAATACCCACCGTATCGTGCTTCTTCATCGCAAACGCGAGCTTGAGCTTGGTGCCCACGCCATCCGTGCAGGCGGCCAGCACGGGCTGGCGATAGTTGCGCGCAAAGATGCTCTTGTTCTCGAGCGAGAACAGGCCCGCAAAGCCGTCATCGACCTCCATCACGCGCGGCCCGTAGGTGCTTCTCACGCGCTTGAAGATTTCGGTAACGAGCTTGTTGTGCGTCGCAAAATGCACGCCGGCGTCGGCGTAAGTGAGCGATTTTTTCTTGGCCATGGGCACACCATAAACGCGCCCGCGCCAAAGGCAACCGGCCCCGTGGCCGCTGGCGCCGCCAAGCCTCAACGCAAAAGCGGGGCGGGCGTTGACCTGCGGGCGCGGCTAGTGCAAACTTTGGTCACGGATGAAAAAGGCGTTCAAACAACATTACCGCTGGGTCGGCATCTGGATTGGCAGCGGGGAAACACAGCTCGGCAATCCCGTGCGCGTGCGCTTCGAAATCAAGGAGCGCCTCAATGGCGAAGCGCTGGAGCTCTCGGTCGAATATTGCCACTCCGAAACAAACCAGCTGCTGCACGGCGTGGTTGGCCTGCTGGGGCTTTCGGCCGACAACGTGATTCGCTACGCGGGATACTCGAACCTGCACGGCAATTTCATGCTCGACGCCACCCCCGACGACCCGGGCGTGCTGGCACTTTCCGGCAACACGCCCAACGGCCGCTTTGTGAGCGTCACGATTGTGCAGGACAAAGAGGACCAGTTGCTGCTTACTTCGCACTTCCACCCTATCGGCGCGGCCGACGACCAGAGCAAGCAGCGCCGCACGGTGGTGAAACTTTCACGCATGAAGCTGGCGAAGTAGCTTTACTTCACCATGATGACCCGGTCGCCTTGCGCGCCGGTTTCACTCAATTCCACGCGCACCTTGTCTTCGCGCGAAGTCTTCACCGTGAACGCCGCGTAATCGGGCGCAATCGGCAGCTCGCGGTGCCCGCGATCGACCAGCACGCACAACTGCACGCAGCGCGGCCGGCCGAAATCGTAGAGCTCGTTCAAAGCCGCGCGCACCGTGCGGCCCGTGAAAAGCACGTCGTCAATGAGAATGATGCGCCGGCCTTCCACGTTGAACGGGATGTCGCTGCCGCGCACCAGCGGCAAAGCGCGGCCCGCGAGATCATCGCGATAGAGCGTGATATCGAGCGCGCCCATATCCGGTGCAGCGCCGCCTTGCGCCATCAGCGCTGCAATGCGGCGCGAAAGCGGCACGCCGTTGGTGTGGATGCCAACGAGCGCGGGCACTTCTTTGTCGTCGGCCAGAATGCGGCCCACGAGCGTTTTGAGCGCCGCCGCAATGTCGCCACTGTCGTGAATGATCTTCTCGCCCATGCCCGCCCCGTGAGCGCAAAAAGCTATCAGTGCCAAGCGCGGTTACAACCATTTGCGCCGAATCTCGTCTGCGCCAAGCGCGCCCTCTGCCAGCGCCTCCAGATCGCGACGCAACTCCGCGCCCAGCGCAAAGGCATTGCCCGCCTGGGGCGAAACACCCGGGCGCTGCATTTCGACGAGCGCGCTTTTCAGCCGCGCAAGGCTTGCCTCGTCGCGCACACTGACGGCCCAAGGAGGCGCCTCGTGACCGGGCGCAAGCTCATCGCTGCGCGAGTGAACCACAAGCAGCGAAGGGTCAGCGGGCGGCGCGCCGCCTGGCGGCACCAGATAGAGCACGCAATCTCCGCGCTGCTCGCGCGCTTGCGCAAACGCGCGCCGCTCCAGCTCGCTGCCGCCGGCCAGTTCGCCCGGCGTGTCAAAGACGCGAATCGTGAACCCTTCGTGCTCAAAGCGGCCCTCGATCACGTCACGCGTCAATCCCGGTTCATCGCCCACCGCCGCCAGGTGCTCGCCGCACAGCGCGTTGAGCAGGCTCGATTTGCCCGCGTTCACCGGCCCCCACAGGTGCACGCAAAAGGGTTCAAAGAAATAGCGCGTGCTTTCACTGCGCGTGAGCAAGTCTTTCGTGGGAGCGGCCGATGGGTCGCCCCTACTCAGCCACGCCGCGAGCGCCTGTTCGCCATGCTCCAGCGCCCACAGGCAATAGCGCACGCCTTCGTCGCTTTGCGCCTGCGTCAGCAGCCGCAAGATTTCGCGCTTGTAGCGCGTAGTGGCGCCGAACAACGGAAGACTCGCCGCATCCAGCGCAGCAAAACCGGCTTCGCGCAACTCCGCCTCGAAGGCCGCGCGTACGGCGGGGCCGCCGTGGCAAGTCACCGTAAGCCCGCCGTCCTCGCGTGCGATCATCACTTCATCCAGCGCATCGCCGCGGGCAGTTTTCAACCAAACATGGCGCGGCTTCTCCGAGTCCCGCCAGCCGCGCGCGCGAAGGAAGATAGCCGCGCTTTCGCCGCGCAGGTGCAGCACAGAAAGCGCTGCCAGGCCGGGCGCGGAAAGCCATGTGAAGTGGTTTGCCACGGACGTAAGCCTAGGGCGTGCGAAAGCGCCGGCAAGCCGGCGCACTCCAAAGGAAGCAATCGACAATCCGCAATCGGCAATCGACAATCCGAACATGGCCTATATCCGCAAAGTGTCGCATCAAGAAGCCACCGGCATCGTGAAGGAGCAATACGACGCGGGACTCAAGCGCGCGGGCCGCGTGTACCAGATTCTCGCCATTCAATCGCTCACGCCCGAGGCCCTGGAGTGCACGATGTTGTTTTACGAGCGCGTCATGCTCGGCAAGGGCCCGCTGCGGCGCTGGGTGCGCGAGCTGCTGGCCACGGTGGTCAGCAAAGCCAACGGCTGCAAATACTGAATGCTGGCCCACGCAGAGGATCTGCGCACCTGGAGCAAGAACGAAGCGCTCGCCAGCGCCGTGAAAACCGACTTCCGCAAGGCGCCGCTCGAGGCCCAGAACATGGCGCTGTGCGAGTGGGCCGAGAAACTCACGATCACGCCCGCCCAGTGCAATCGCGAAGAGGTGCAGCGCCTGCGCGAGGCAGGTTTCTCCGACGAGCAGATTACCAGCGCCGCCCAGATCATCGGCTTTTTCAATCACCTCAACCGCCTCGCCGATGGCCTGGGCATCGACTTGGAGCCGGAGATGAAATAGAGGCTTGCCCTCCTGAGACAGGAGAGACTGTCGACAAGCGCGCGTGGCAAAACCACAATCCCGCCCAATGACCACTTCCGACAAGCTGCATAACTCCCGCTTTCTCAAAGCCTGCCGCGGCGAGCCCACCGATTGCACACCCATCTGGCTCATGCGCCAGGCGGGGCGCTACATGCCCGAGTATCAGGCCGTGCGCGCGGGCCGCAGCTTTCTGGAACTGTGCAAGACGCCCGAACTGGCCGCCAAAGTGACACTGGATGCGCAGCGCATTCTCGGCGTGGATGCCGCGATCCTGTTTGCCGACCTTTTGCCGATTCTGGAAACCGTGGGCATGAAACTGGAGTACCTCGAGGGCGAGGGCCCGCAGCTCTCGCCGCCGATTCGCGAGGCCGCCGACGTGGATCGCCTGATCGAACGCGATCCCGTGGAATCGATGCCCTTTGTTTACGATGCCATCCGCATCATCCGTAAAGAGCTGCCCGGCGACATTCCACTGATCGGTTTTGCCGGCGCGCCCTTCACGCTTGCCGCCTATGCCATCGAAGGCGAGGCTTCGCGCAACTTCGTGCATACCAAAACGCTGATGTTCAGCGATCGCGGCGCGTGGCACGCACTCATGGGTTTGCTTTCGCGCGTAATTGCGAAATACCTGCACGCGCAGATTGACGCGGGCGTGCAGGCCGTTCAGTTGTTCGACAGTTGGGTGGGCACGCTCGCACCCGAGGATTACCGCGAGTTCGTGCTGCCCCACAGTTACGCCGTGCTGCAGAGCATCAAAGGCCGCGTGCCGGTGATTCACTTCGGCGTGGGAACGTCAACACTGCTGCCGTTCATGGCCGCAGCAGGAGGCGATGTGATGGGCCTGGATTGGCACACGCCCATCGCCTCCACACGCGAAAAGCTCGGCTTCAAGGCCGTGCAAGGCAACCTCGACCCGTGCACGCTTTTCGCGCCGCGCGACGAACTCAAACGCAAGGCCATGCAGGTGCTCGACGACGCCGGCGACAACCCCGGACACATCTTCAATCTAGGCCACGGAATCCTGCCCAAGACACCCGTCGACAACGTGAAGTTCCTCGTGGACTTTGTGCACGAATCGACGCGGCGGTAATGCAATTGCCAATTTTCGATTGTCGATTTTCGATTGAAACAACGGTTCACCGGACTCTGCGCAATCGACAATGCGTTAGCTCAGGGGCTGTGGCTGCACATCGCCAACGCGAAGGCCAGAATCCAGAAAGCCGATTCAAATAGCGCGTAGACAAGGCAGCCGCAGCCATCTGGCTCACGGGGCGCGCCTTGGCCGTCATGTCTGCCCCCGCTGCCGCCCCCGAAGATTTTCCAAGCGCCGGTAATCAGCATGGCGTGAATTGTGGCACGCAGATTCACTTGCTCCCACTACAACTTCATTACACATGAGGAGCAGCATTTCATCCCGCCTGACCGGTCGCGGAAGCCCGCCCGTGACCGGGCGGGCTCTGAACTGGTATGGTGGCGCTATGGGCCTGAACGGCAAACATGTGGTCGTCATTGGCGCGGGGATTTCTGGCCTGACTGCCGCCTATCGCGCGCAGCAGGCGGGGGCGCGCGTCACTCTCGTTGAATCGAGCGCTCACACCGGTGGCGTTTTACACACTGAGAAGCGTGACGGTTTCCTGCTCGAACTGGGGCCGGATTGCTGGGTCTCCAACAAACCAGGCGCGATGGCTCTGGCGCGCGAGCTGGGTCTGGAGGCCGACATCATCGGCACTGCGGGCGGCAACGAAAAACTGCGCCAGAGCTTCATCCTGCACGAGGGCAAACTCACGCCCATCCCGCAGGGGTTCTTCCTGCTCGCCCCCACCAGCATTGAGGCTTTGCGCGGTGCAAGTGTCCTCTCTTGGGCGGGCAAGCTGCGCGTCGCGCGCGAGTTGTTCATCAAGGCGCGCACCGATGGCGCCGACGAATCACTCGCCAGTTTCATGGAACGACGCTTTGGCCGCGAGGCCCTTGATCGCATCGCCCAGCCGATGGTCGCGGGCATTTACACCGCCGATCCCGCGAAACTCTCGCTCAAAGCCACGTTTCCGCAATTCATGGACATGGAGCGCGAGTTCGGCAGCGTGCTGCGCGGCATGCGCAAGCGCGCCAAAGAAATGCACGCGCACAAAGCCGCCGGGCCGCGATACGGTCTGTTCGTCACGCTCAAGGGCGGCGTGCAGGCGTTGCCCGATGCATTGTCGAACAAGCTTTCAAGCACCGCAGTAGGGGCGACATATATGTCGCCCCTACTGAGCACACGCGCCACGAAAATCGAACGCGACGGCACCAATTGGCGCGTCGAGCTGGAGCCCGCGCAGGCCGCCCGCACCGCCGGAGC
Source organism: Planctomycetota bacterium (assembly GCA_020845475.1). GTDB lineage: Bacteria > Planctomycetota > UBA8742 > UBA2392 > UBA2392 > UBA2392. Next base: position 95,589 of record JADLFN010000028.1, on the reverse strand, counting down.
GCTGCACAGCGGCACGCTCGGCAACGCGGCCATGGCGCTCTCCGCCGACGCCGTAATCATCGCCCTGCCCACCCACGCCGCAGCGCGGCTACTCAACGGCGTCAAACCCGAGCTCGCGCGGGAATTGGCAGGCGTGAGTTACGCCAACAGTGCCGTGGTGAATCTGGCCTTTGAGCGAAGCCAGATAGCGCATGATCTCAACGGCATGGGCTTTGTCGTGCCGCACGTGGAAAAACGCGAGATCGTAGCCTGCTCGTTTTCGAGCGTGAAATTCGAAGGACGCGCGCCCGCGGGCAAGGTGCTCTTGCGTGCGTTCATGGGCGGTGCACTGTTGCCGCAGCAGTCCGAGTACTCCGAGTCGCAGCTCATAGAAACGGCGCTGCGTGAACTCTCGCAGATCCTGGGCATCAAGGGTGCACCCCTGTTCGCGGTAGCCTCGCGGCATCGCGCGAGCATGGCGCAATATGAAGTGGGCCACCTGGAACGCCTGGCGCGCATCGAGGCATTAGCCGCGCCACTTGCCGGCCTGAAACTGATAGGCAATGGCTATCACGGCATCGGCATCCCCGATTGCATCGCGCGCGCCAACGACGCCATAGCCGCGCTGGAGCGCGCATGAAAACCGTGAAATGCGCGCTGAGTGTTGACGCGTCAAGCCTGCACGTGCACGGCGATTACCTGCGCGGCAAGCTCACACTCAAGCTGGGCAACGAAGTTCTGCCCGCAGTGCCCAAAGAGGAACACGCGGCTTTGGTGCTGTGCGGCTTGATGCAGGTTTCCAACGCGATTCTGAGTGGCGAAACGGAGCGCGCGCCGGTGGTGATGGAGGGCAGCCTGTTTGCGCTTTTGCTTGAGAACGGAGGCCGGGGCAAGCTGGATGTGATGGCCTTTGAACTCGCGCCCAAGGGCGGCGACTCCAAGCAGATCGGTTTCTGGCACGTCAAGGCGCGCGAGTTCACGCAGGCATTGATCAAGGGCGCTGACCAGATCATGCGCGTGGCCATAGCGAACGAATGGGAAAACGAGGACATCAGCGTGCTGCTGCATTTGTCGATCGTGTGCAAGACGTGGCTGGATGAGAACAAGCCGGGCGCTACACCCGCGCCGGAGCATTGACCAGCAGGCGGCGCAGCAGCACTTCGTTGATCTTGCCCTTGAAACGCAGTTTGCCGTCGAAGAACACGATCGGGATTTGCTCGCCGTACTTCGCCATCAACGCCGCGTCATCCGTGATGTCGGTGCAGGTGATGTTGAGGTCGTAGTCATAGGCGTACTTGGCGAGCACGTTGAAGGCCTTCTCGCAGCAGTCGCAGCTTCGCTTGCAGTACATTTCTACGCGCATGAGCAACTCTCCGGTTTGCACATTCTAACGATTTCGGAGCGTCAATTCATCGACGGACGCAGGGTATCAGGTTTCAGGTGTCAGGTATCGGGGAACTGACTCTGAGCAGTTCCTGATACCCGGAACCTGATACCCGATACCTGTCCCAATCCTTGTCGCAACGCGTTGTACACTTCTGGTGCGATGTCCAAGCCGCGCCTTGGCGTCGCGTTCTCTCAACTGAATCGCGGCCTGCCCGGCACCAGGTCGACTTGTAGGGGCGACATATATGTCGCCCCTACGTGGGCGCATCGCGTCCGGGGAGAATCGCCATGAGTAAGGAAGAAAAAGGAAAGGTGCTCAACATTCGCGCGGAGAAGTTGAAGGCTCTCGAGATGGTCATTGGCTCCATCGAGCGCGACCATGGCTCAGGCTCGCTGATCCGGATGAGTGAACAGGCCAAGCGCCAGATCGAGGTCATCCCCACGGGCTCGCTGGCGGTCGATGCCGCGCTGGGCATTGGCGGTTTGCCGCGCGGGCGCATTGTCGAGATCTTCGGGCCGGAGTCGAGCGGCAAGACCACGCTCGCCCTGCAGGCGATTGCCCAGGCGCAGAAGCTGGGCGGCAACGCCGTTCTCATTGATGCCGAGCATGCCTTTGACCCCGCCTATGGCCGCAAGCTGGGTATTGACATGTCAAGGCTCTGGGTCAGCCAGCCGGATTACGGCGAGCAGGCGCTGGACATCGCCGAGGCGCTCGTGGCCTCAAACGCCGTCGATATCATCGTGGTGGATTCCGTGGCGGCGCTCGTGCCCAAGAGCGAACTTGAAGGCGAAATGGGCGACTCACAGGTCGGCCTGCTGGCGCGCATGATGAGCAAAGCCATGCGCAAGCTGACGGCCGCGTGCAACAAGAGCGCGACTTGCCTTGTCATGATCAACCAGGTGCGCGAGAAAATCGGCGTCATGTTCGGCAACCCGGAGACCACGACCGGTGGCCGCGCCCTGAAGTTCTTCGCCAGCCAGCGCATCGAGGTACGTCGCACCGCGCAGATCACCGAAAGCGAAGAAGCGATCGGCGTGGGAGCGCGCATCACCGTGGTGAAGAACAAGCTCGCTCCACCCTTCAAGCGTTGCGAGGTCGAGATCTACTTCGGACAGGGCATCAGCTACATGAACGACCTGCTCAACTTTGGCTTGCAACTCGGTGTGCTGAGCAAGAGCGGCAACTGGGTGAGCTTTGGCGAGACGAGGCTGGGCAACGGCAAATCGCAGGTGCTCGAGTTCCTGCGCGACCCGGCGAACAGAGAGGTGTTCAACAAGCTTGACGCCGCCGTACGCAGCACTGTGTTCGCACCGGAAGCGGAAGTGAAGACAATCGCCGCATGAAACAATGGCGCGGCTATGACAATGCGATGCGGCTTGTTTGAGCCCGTGCAAAGGACTTGACAAGTCAAGTGAGGATCAGGCGGCGAATAGAACAAGGGATAAACACAGAATGCGAGCCGCGAAAGCCGTGGTTCGCATTTTGTATTATTTTGGCAATGACACGTCTATTACGTTCTTTTTTCGTTCAATGCAAACGCGCATATTGCGCACAAGTGTAATTTTGTGAACTTGTTACGGCAATCAGGACTGAAGCGATCCGATATCTAAATGTTCGGTTAGGTGTGACCCGCGCGACGAAATTCGGTTCGAATGCGAATGTTCCTGTTTGTATGGAATCTGCCTTCCAGTAAAATTGTTGCTACCTGAACATCTTGCTGGCCAATCGGTCAGCTGAACACGCTTACGAGTGGAGGACTCCATGGCGCGTTTTCTGAGCGTTATTCTGTTTGCAGTCGTTGCGGCTTCGCTGGCCGGTGACTTGTCCGCCCAGGCCACTTGGACGGGCACGACCAGCACGAGTTGGTACACCGCAACAAACTGGAGCCCGGCCGCAGTGCCCACGAGCGCGACCGACGTGACGATTCCGGTCACGGCCAACGCGCCGAGCATAACAGGAACGACTACCGCCGCCTATTGCCGCAACTTGACGATCAACAGCGGCGCCACGCTGACACTCAACGCGAGCGTGGGAACGCTGTACTTTTACACTTACGGCAATGTTCTGATTAACGGCACACTGACGGTTACCAGCACCGGCAGCTACAGCCCGTACTTCTATAACACATCATCAACGGGCACCCTCACTATTAACGGGACGCTGCAGTTCACTGGAACCTACTATCGATACTGGTTTTGCTACGGGCCTACGACGGTTGCCGGCACGGTCACGAGCACCGTTACAAATTCATACCTTTACATTTACATGTACGCTGATGTGTTCACGATCAGTGCCGGCGGCACCGTTTCATCGGCGAGCCACAATTACCCCACATACTTTTACCACTACGGAAGCAGTTCAACCAAGTTGCCGGTCTTTACAAACAACGGAACCCTGGCCTGGGGCAACGTCACGAATTCGCAGTACATTTACTTCTACGGCGACTTCATCAACAACGGCACGTGCAGCAGCCCTTACGCCAACCTGTACGCTTACTGGAACACTACTTACGGCAAGCAAAATGCCACATTCAGCAGCACCACTTCCATCAGTGTGCAACGCCTATACATCTACAAGTACCAAAGCACGACGACCTATGGCAGCCTGACGGTCAACGCCAACATCGACGTAACGTATTCATCGTCAACGAGCAGCTGCCTTTATCACTACGGTGGAACGCTGACAATCGGAAGCGGTTACACTCTCTCGTGCTACGCTTACTACCACGCCACTTCGTCTTATCAGGCAACGTTGAATTTCGCATCGGCCACCAGCGTCCTTGCCTGCCGTTACTATTTTTACGGATACTACGTCACGATGAACAACAGCACGGGCATCGTGCGCATTGGCAGTACCTCTTATTCCACCGCTTACTGCTACATGTATTCGACCACGATCAACCCCACCGGCGGCACTTTTGAGTTCGTCGGCAGCACATCGGTGATTGCCTATGTCAGCTCCTCTTATGTCGGCTCGGGCACGCCTCGCTTTTTCAACGTCTCTGTTGGAAACGGCACCAATGCCACCACGCTCAACATGACGTTCAGCGGCGTCTGCACCCATCGCATTGCAGGCACCCTGACGGTCAACGCCAACGGCACGTTCAACCACTCCGGTGCCGGCGCCAGCTACCCCATCGAATTCGCGGGTAACATCGTCAACAACGGCACGATTTCTTCCTCCAACGCGGCTAACCCATTTGTTTTCACCGGCACCAGCACACTGAGCGGCTCGGGCGCGCTGACTTTCCCGAATATCACGATTAACTCCGGCGCTACCCTGACTTCCAGTTCCGGCAACATCACGGTCAACGGCAACTTCACGAACAGCGGAACCTTCAATAACAACCTCGGGACCGTTACATTCGCCACGGCGACAGCCTCGACCCTCGCCGGAAACACCACATTCCGCAACTTGACGTGCACGACTGCCGGCAAGACGCTCTACTTCACCGCCGGCAGCACCACCACTGTCAGCGGCGTGCTCACGCTGACTGGCGCCACGGGTAGCCGCGTCATTTTGCGCAGCACCAGTACCAGTTCAGTGTGGAACATCAATGACGCGGGCACGGAAAACGTGAGCGCGGTTGACGTGCAGGATTCCGTGGCCACCAACTCGATCAATGCCCAGGGCGACAGCCTTAACTCCGGCAACAACACCAACTGGGTATTCCCTGATCGCCTGACGGTGTCCGCCACGGCCGGCACGGCGCAAACCGTTTACGCCAATGCCACCGGCGGCGGCAACGGCATCCAGGTCGGTGTATTCACGATTACGGCCACCATTGGCGCACCCACTTTGGCGAGCATCTCAATCGCTGCTCTGGGCACGGCTGACGATTCCACGGCCTATACCGGCGTCGCGATCTACGAAGACACCGGCGGCACGGCCGGCACCTACGATGCGGGCGTGGACACGCCCTACAGCTCCGAGGTCAGCAACTTCGGCTCGGATAACGGCATCGTTCAGTTCTCGCAGAACCTGGCGTTCACTGCTTCGCAGTCGCGCACATTCTTTGTCGTCGTAAAACTCAATGGCCCGACTCTCGCCACGCCCGGCCAGACGCTCAACACCCGCGTTGAAACCTGCACCGTCACCGGCGTCGGTTTCATCCAGGGCACTCCGTCCACCACCATGAACGGCATCACCATCCAGGCGCCCGGCTTCACTTTCGCCGATGCCAGCGCGGCTTCCGCTGCAACGGCTTACCCTGCCTCGGGCGACTATGTGCTGCAGGAGTTCACGGTGAACTACGCAGCGGGCCCGAACAACACCCTGACGGGAGTGACGCTCGGCGCCCAGGGCTCGGGCAACGATGCTTCGGCTTACGCCGGGCTTCAGATCTACTTCGACACCAACAGTAACGGCAGCTATGACGTCGGCACGGATACTTCGCTCAACACTCAGTCGGCTTTCTCCGCCGACAACGGCACCGTGACCTTCACGCTCTCTGAGGCGTTCACGGCCGGCATCACCCGCACCTACTTCATTGTGGCCGCTTTCAACGGCTCGCCCACGACCGGCAATACATTCCAGAGCCGCGTCACGGGCGCAACTTACGGTTACACGGGCACGACCACGTCGGGCACGCCCGCACCCACGGGCTACACCGCCGGTCTTTCAATCACGCAGCCGGCGTACAACATCACCGACAACAGCGCGACGGCGCAGGGCAATGCTTACCTTGGCGGCACGGATTACCTGATGCAGAGCTTCACGATTGCCTATCCCTCAGGCCCGACGAACACGCTCACCGGCATCACGCTCACGGCCGGCGGCACGGGCAACGACCAGTCGCATTACTCCGCCGTTGAGCTGTACCGCGACGCCAACGCCAACGGCGCCTATGACGTCGGCGTGGACGCGCTGGTCGCAAGCCAGACTTCGTTCTCCTCTGACAACGGCACGCTGACCTTCACTCTGGGCGGCGCCGACGCGCAATTCGCGGCCGGCACCACACGGCAATACTTCGTGGTTGTGGCCTTCAATCTCTCGGGCACGACCAACACCACCTTCGTAACGCAGCTCACGGGCATCTCCGGCACCAGCTATGGCGCGACGCTTTCGGGTGTGCCCAGCCCAGCGGGCGGCCCTTGCGCCGGCTTGCTGCTGCGCGGCAACAACATCGATGTCTCGTTCAACGGGCCCGGAACTGCCAGCACGATCAGCAGCGCCGACCAGGGCCCCGGCAACATCGGTCTGGTTCTCCTTGACGTCACGCTCACCACCGTCAATCTGGCCTGGACGATCAACACCATGACGTTCACCGCCAACGGCAGCGGCAACGATGCCACGGCTTTCAACTTCCTCTCTCTCTATGAAGACTCCAACAGCAGCGGCACCTTTGACGCCGCTGACACCATGGCCGTCGCCACGGCCGGTACAGCGTTCTCGGCCAACGACGGCAACTATGTAGCCACGCTTGCCAACACGGCCGTCGGCGCCACTTCATCGCGCCGCTTCTTCCTGGTAGTGAAGATGGCCGGCACAGCGGTTACCGGCAACACGTTCAACGCGGTGCTTGATTCCATGACAGGCGTGGCCCCCACCGGCGGATCGATGGTGGGCCTGCCCACATCAAGCTCGACGGCCTTTATCGTTGGCGCGGCTGCGCTTTCCGTGACCCTTGGCCCGGCCTCACCGGGCGCGGCCACCATGGAAGGCGGCGCATTGTTCAGCTACACGATGGCACAGCTCCGCTTCACAGCCGCGAACAACAATTGCACGGTTAACGGCGTGACTCTGACCAACAGCGGCAGCGGCAGTTGGGTTACGCACCTGCAAGTGCCAGGCGTGGAACTGTTCCTTGATGACGGCAACGGCGTGTTTGACGGCGCACCGACGGACACCCTGCTGTTCTCCGGCGCAGCCAACGTGCCGGGCATGAACTGCACGTTCACGACGCCGGTTAGTGTGCTCAACGCGCAATCGGAAGATGTCTGGGTGCGCGTGCACTTTGCGGCCAATGCCGGCACCAGCATCCCTGAAACCTACCGCACGGCGATTGCCGCGGCCTCAGATGTGAATGCGACGGGCGCCGTGACGGTGCTCGGCACGCCGGCACCGACTTCGGCTCTGTGCAGCGTGGTGCTGTTCAACGTTGCTTCGATGTCGCCCAGCTATGACACGATGTCGGGCGGCGCCAACATTGTGCTCACTGGCTCAGGCTTCCTCGCCCCGCTCACGCTGACGATCAACGGCGTGCTGTGTCCCGGCTCGCCGGTGATCAACATCAACGGCACGCAGGTGACCGGACTAAAAGTTCCGGCGGGCAGCGGAACGAATCTCGTGGTCGTGCTCAATAACGGTGCGTTGGGCGCCAAAACACTGACACAGACGTTCAGCTACACGGCTGGCGGCACCATCGGCAGCGGCGGAACATCCGGCGGAGGCGGCGGTGGTGGTTGCTCCACTGGTGACGAAACCGGCGCGCTGTGGCTTGCGGCACTGGCGCTGGCGGTTGCGTCAAGTTGGTTGACTTTGCGGTGCAGGGCAGCAAAAGGGTTGCAGTAATCGAACATCGGTAACGAGGGGCGGCAATCCGGGGTATTGGCGAAGCGGAGGTCAAACTGATGAGAAGGCACTTCTTGTTGCTGGCTCTAGCGGTCGCACTGTTTTCAACGGGTTTGTGCTCGCAAACATTGATGCCTCTGCCCGCCCATGGCAGTACTTACACATCCTCGCAAACGCGCGGCTACTGGTTCCAGGCTCCCACCTCATTCACTATTACGGGGCTGCGCGTGCCGACTGATGTTGGTACCGGCGACCAGTGGATGCAAGTCATTCGCACCGCTGCGGCACCACCGGCGTATTCGGCTTCCACAACGGGAACAACGCTGGCGTACATTCAAGGCGTGGCAGGTACTTCGACGGTGGCGGTTAACATTGCGGTCAGCACAGGTGATTTCATCTGTATCCTTGGTGGTCGCGCCGCCAGCGCAACCACGCTTTCAATGTCCTATGCCACCCCCACGGGGCCTTACAACACGACCATTGCGAGCCTCTCCACTACGATCACTCGTCTCGTTTATCAGGCTAGCATCCAGTCGGCGCAGGCAGGGGCCATTTCCAGTGAGTCCTCAGGCTCTTTGGCCCGCGTTGAAATGTATTACGTCTCCGGTCCAGGCCTCGCAGTCGGAGCAGCGACCGGAACCGCACAGTCGCTGTTTGCCGATTCTACCGGCACCGGCGGAAATGGCATTTCGGCCGCCACATTCACCATTGCCGCCAATTCGCAGGGATCGGCCACTCTGAACAGCGTCACGGTCACGGCTTCCGGTTCGGGCAACGACAACCAAGCATTCACGCAGGTGGCCATTTACGAAGACACGAACACCAGCTCAAGCTTCGAATTCGGAACCGATACTTTGTATGGCACTGCCGCAACAACCTTTCCTGGAGACAACGGCAGTCTTACTTTCACGCAGACCCAGGCGTTCAACGCATCGCAGTCCCGGACTTATTTTGTTGTGGTGAAGTTGAACGGAACGCCTCTGGCAACCTCCGGTCAGACTTTCAATTTCCAGATCAGCGACATAACAGTGCAGACACCCGGCACGAAGGGCGGCGTGCCTTCCGCTGTAATCAACGGACTCGTGATGCAGGCGCCGTCGTTCACCATCACCGACAATGCGCTGACGCAATCAACCGCCTTTCCGTCATCCGGTGGGTTTGTGCTCCAGGACTTCTCAGTCAGTTATCCTGCCGGCCCGGCGAACACGTTGGCCACTGTGTCTCTTCAAGCCACAGGCAGCGGCGATGATGCTGCGGACTACGCAAGCGTGGCCGTCTATTTCGACACCAACTCCAGTGGAGCCTACGATGCTGGCGATGCACAAGCCGGCACCATGACCAACTTCGGAGCGGACAACGGGACCGCCGCAATCTCGCTGACCAGCAATAACAGCTTCACGGCCGCAACTACGCGCCGGTATTTTGTTGTGGTCGCATTCAGTGCTGCGCCGGCAGGTGGCGACACTTTCCAAAGCCGCGTCTCTGCGATCACTGGCGGCTATGCCGGTTCGACGGCTGCAGGTGTCCCCGCGCCGACGGCTTACACGCCGGGCCTGGTGATAACGACGCTGTTCTTTGTCTTCGCAGATGCCAGCCCGGCGACCCAAGGCACGGCGTTTGTTGGCGGGTCAGACTTTGTCTTGCAGGCCTTCACAGTGGGCTATGCATCTGGCCCGAACAACACTCTGACCGGAGTTACCGCTACGGCAACAGGATCGGGCGACGACCTCAGCGACTACGCCTCGGTATCGCTCTATCGCGACAACAACGCGAGCGGGGCATACGAATCTGGGCAGGATACCCAGGTCGACACCTTGGGCGCTTTCAGCGCTGACAACGGTACAGTTACGTTCACATTGGCTGGCGCCGAAAGCCAGTGGACCGCCGGCGTAACTAAACGCTACTTCATCGTCGTTGCGTATAACCTCAATGGCGCGAACAATACAACGTTCGCCTCTCAAGTGACTGCCGCCTCGGGTATGGGCTTGGGCGCCGCTGCTCAAGGCATTCCCGCGCCGACGGGTGGCGCTGCTCCGGGCCTGAACCTGCTGGCTAACAACCTGCTGGTCACGGTCAACGGGCCGCTGGCCGCAACCTCGATCAACTCCAATGACCAGGGCGCCGGCGGACAGGGCCTGATGCTTGGCGATTTCACCGTGGGCACCATCAACGCCGCCTGGAACGTCACCAGCTTCACGTTCACCGCAAGCGGCAGCGGCAACGATGCGCTGGATTTCAACTATCTCGCGCTGCACGAAGACATCAACGCTAACGGCGCCTTCGATGGCATCGGCGTGGACACACTCGCTGTGCCCCTTGCTTCCACCGCCTTTGCCGGAAACGACGGCACTTATGTCGCCACGCTCACCAACCAGGCTTTCGGTGCGCAGAGTTCGCGACGCTTCTTTGTGGTCGTCAAGATGTCCGGCCAGGCCGGCACCGGCGCCACTTTCAACGTCGCGCTGACCAGCGTCACGGGCACTCCGCCCGCTGGCGGACAACTCTCGGGCGTGCCCAGCGCGGCTACGACCTCTTTCATCATTGGCGCAGCCGCGCTGACTGCGGCCCTGGGCCCGGCGTCTCCCGTTTCGCAGTTGCGCGAGGCGGGCACGGCGTTTGGTTACACACTGGCGCAGTTCCGCCTGACGGCGGCCAATGCCACCATCGGCGTGACCGGCCTGAACCTTACAGCGGGCGGCAGCGGCGACTTCGTGAACCACCTCGACCCGACCAACGGAGTGCAGCTCTACGCCGACAACGGCAACGGTGTGTTTGATGCCGGTCTGGACACACTGCTTTATTCCGGTGCGGGCGTCACTGGCCTCAACGTGTGCAACTTCACGAGCACGCTGAATGTGGCCAATTCCGCAAGCGCAGATGTATGGGTTCGCCTCAACGTTCTTGCCAATGCCGGCGGCAGCACACCGGAAACATTCAGGCTTGTCGTACTCAGCACCGGCGACGTCTCAGTGGTAGGCGGCGTGACTGTGTTGTTCGGAACACCCGCGCCTGATTCCAACACTCTGGGCGTCGTGGTGTTCAACGTAACAACGTTTACGCCAAACAATGGCCCGCAAACCGGCGGCACTGCCATCACGATCACCGGCTCGGGCTTCACGCTGCCCTTCACCTGCACGCTCGGCGGCACGCTGTGCACCGGCACACCGGTGATCACCGGCGGCGGCACGCAGGTAACAGGCCTGGTTTCGGCCGCGGGCTCTGGCAGTAATCTGCCCATCGTCATCACCAGTGGCTCGTTGCCGCCGCGCACACTCACCCAGACCTGGAGCTACTTCGGAGGCAGTTCCGTTGGAGGCGGAGGCGGGGGCGGCGGTGGAGGCGGGGGCGGCTGCTCCACCGACAGCGGCAGCAATCTCGTTTGGTTCGCTGCGGCCATTCCCTCCTTCTGGCTCTTGCTGAAACGCCGCCGCCGCAACGCATAGGATCTTCCGCACAAGCACACCAACCGGGACGCGCAAGTGTCCCGGTTCTGTTTTCTTTAGAACATCGCGCGGGTTGTGCCTGGCACGCGAAAACCCTCGGCCGTCAGTTCAGGCCCGCGGCTACTCTCTCCGATGCCGGCTTGCCGAGCCGCAAGTTTGAAGAGCCTGCCGATCGCCTCGGCCGCAAATCCCTCGCCTTTCATGCGTTTGCCAAAGCGTGGATCGTGCATGGCGCCGCCGCGGGCCTCCCTGATGCGCTTGAGCACCTTCTCGGCGCGCAACGGGAAATGCTCGCGCATCCAGGTTTCAAACAGTGGCGCCACAGCGTGCGGCAGGCGCACCACCGTGTAGCCCGCGAATTTCGCACCGGCCCCAGCCGCGCGTTTGAGAATTTCTGCCACTTCGGTGTCGTTCAGGCCGGGGATGATGGGCGCGACGAGCACGCCCGCAGGCACGCCCGCCTCATTCAGCTTCGCGATCGCCTCCAGGCGTTTGAGCCCCGTGCTCGTGCGCGGCTCCAGAAGCGGGCGCAACTCTTCGCTGAGCGTGGTGGTCGAAATCGCCACGCTGACGCAACGATGTTTGGCCAATTGTGTCAGCACGTCGAGGTCGCGCAGGATCAGTGCGTTCTTGGTGACGATCATGACCGGGTTGCGGAACTCGGCGCAGACCTCAAGGATGCCGCGCGTGATGCGCAGCTTTCGCTCAATCGGCTGATAGCAGTCCGTCACGCCGGAAAGCCCGATGGCCTGCGGCTGCCACGAGGGCTTTGAAAACTCGCGGCGCAGCAGCTCAGCCGCGCGCATCTTGACGAAGATCTTCGTTTCAAAGTCGAGCCCCGCGGAAAGCCCGAGGTATTCGTGATAGGGCCGCGCATAGCAGTAAATGCAGCCGTGCTCGCAGCCGCGATAGGGGTTGATGCCCGCGGCGTAGGGAATGTCCGGGCTTTCGTTGTAGACGATGATGCTCTGGCTGTCGTCGTGCAGGAATTGCGTCTGGGGTGGCGGCGCATCCTCTTCGTGTGGCTGCCATTCCACGCGAATCTGCGTGAAGCGGTTTTCGGGGTTGAACGCGGCTCCGCGCCCATGAATCGGTGAAGGCTGCATGGTGGCATTGTAGCGCGCGCCGCGACATCAGAACGCCACGGAGACGTTCAGCGCGAAATTGTGCGTGCTGTTGAGTTCATAAAGCGCACGCGTGTTGTCGTTGTCGTAAGTGAACAGCCGCCAACGCTGCGCAAAGCCGAACTGGTACGTGAAACGCACGTAGGAGTTCTTCAGCGCAGCTGCGCTCACCAAGCCGTTGAACGGGAGAAAGTCGAGCATGGCGCCCACGCCCCAGCCCACGAGCTCGGCCTTGCTGTACTCCTGCCAGCGTTTGCCAGTGAGGTTGTAGCTCTCTTCGTGATGGCCAAAGAACTCGCGCACGGTGAGCCAGTCTTTGACGCGGTGCGTGATCGACGTGTTCAGCGTGAACGGCAAGTCGTGCGAAACGCGCAGCTCAAACAGCGGGTGCGGGCGGTAATCGAGCGCGAGGCTGAACAGGCCAAGCGTGAGTGAAAGTTTCTCGTCGGGCTTCCACGTGGCGGAGAAGAACGGCAGCGGGAAATAGCTGAGCACCTTGAGGCGCGTTTGCAGAAACTCTGTCGTGTAGAACAGGCCCGTCGAAAGCGTCCACTTCGGCGAGACCGTGAACATGGCAAACGCGGCTTGCGTGAACTTGAGATCGGCGAAGCGAGGCCGATCGAAGTCGGAGCGAATCTCGAGGTGCGTCATGGTCGCCACCACGGCGGGTAGCTGCTTGCCCGTGACATAGAACAGCGAGGCACCCGTGCCCGCGCGCATCAGCCGCGGCGGTAGCTCGCGCTCGCTGTGATCGATGCCAAGACAGCTGAGGCTTGCGTCAACGTTGATGCCCAGACGGCCGCCCCGGTAAGCGGGCGCGTTGAGCTTGGTAGCCGCACGCCAGTATTGAACATCGCCGCCGCGGTTGCTGATAGAAGTTGGCAGTGAGAACAGACCCCAGGCGTCAGCGCTTTCGCGCTTCTCGCGTTGCGGATCGGGCCAGTCAATGTTGGCCGAGCCCACAAAATCCTGGGCCGGCAAAGCCGACGCGGCAAGCAGCAGCAAAAGAATCAGGCGCATGCCAGTAATTAGCACGCGCCTGCACCCGATTGCAGCGAAATCAGGCCTTCAGCAGTTTGGCGATGGCCTCGGCCTTTTCGAGGCGCTTGTTCACTTCATCCCAGTTGATGTTCTCAAAGAAGGCCTCAACGTACTTGGTGTGGTTGGGCCCGTAATCAAGCTGGTAGGCGTGCTCGAACATATCGAGCACGAGCAGCGGCTTGCCATATGCCAGCGCAGTGGTGTGGTTGTCGGACCAGTAATTGCGCAGTTCACCCGTGTGGAAGTTGTAGGCGAGCACCGTCCAGCCGCTGCCGCCCCCGAGGCTCAGGCCCGTGGTCACGAAGCTCTCTTCCCATTTGCCTTTGCTGCCCCAAAGATCGCCGACAAGCTTCTCGATTCTGCCGCTCATTTTGCCGTCGCCGCCGAGGTTGGCGAAGTAGTGCTCGTGGTAAATGACCGAGTTCGTATAGGTGAGTTCCGCGCGCCTGAGGCCGGCAACCAGATAGGGCGCGCTGTCGCGCCCTATCTTGGCGAGATCTTCTTCGGTCTTATTCAGGTTCTTCACCGCGCCCGCGTAGTTCTTGCCGTGGTGATTCGAGATCATCTGCTGGGACAGGCCCCTGAGCTTGCCTGCGTCAAAGGGCAGCGCAGCCACCTCATGCCTGCCAAAATCCGAGCCGCCGCCGGGTGCAGCTGCCTTGGCTTCCTGTGCAAGCACACCGCCCGCACCCGCAGCCAGTGCAACCAGCGCTGCCGATCCACCCAGCATTCCCTTGAGAGCGTCGCGTCGAGCATTGTCCATGTTCAGCCTTTCGAAGTGCCCCACCGGAATCACGGTTTTATCGCGCTCTGGGCGGTATCAGACGCCCAAGCCGTCCACGCGGTGAACCTGCTGCTGCCGCTCTTTTACGGATGACGCCTGAAAAAAGGTAGAGCCATCGGCTACCGCCTGGATTGAAGTCCCAGTCGGCACTGTGCCGCCGCTTTCGCCCTTACTCTTTGCGCACGGCCTTGAGCGACAACTCGACTTCGCGCGAGCCGTGAAACTCATTGATGATGGGCGCAAAGGCGATCCGGAGCTTGTCACCGCGCACGATGTCCTGAGCCTGCGCCCCCATGCCAAAACCAATGCCCCGAAAAGCCGGGCCGCCGGCCTGGCGCAGCAGCAACGACAAATGCCCCGTGCCCCGTCCCACCACCTTCGGCGCGGCTATCACGTCAACGGCACGCGCGGAAAACAGGGGTTCGGCGTTGCCTTCGCCAAAGGGCTCCATGAGTTGCAGGTATTCCACGGCGGCCATGTCGATCTCGGAGAACGAAACCTCGGCGTCGATGTCCAGCGTGCGCGTGGCGTAATCGCCATTGAGCACGTGCCGCCCGGCCACGTCATTCACCGCGCGGCGCAGCAGCCCGAAGTTCTCGCGTGAGATTTCCAGGCCCGCCGCCTGCTCGTGGCCGCCAAAGCGCTTCATCAAATGCGCACAGTCATTGAGCGCGTTGTAAAGGTGAAAGCCCGGCACGCTGCGCCCCGAGCCGCGCCCATGCTCGCCCTTGAAAGCAACGAGCACGGCGGGCTTGTTGAAAGTCTCGGTCAAACGCGCGGCGACGATGCCGACAACGCCGGCGTGAAAATCATCGTGGCCCACGACCAGCACGCGATCCTGCTCATAGGCGGCGTCAGCGCGCACGATATCGGCAGCCTTTTTGGTATGTTCGCGATCAAGCTGCTGCCGGCGGCGGTTGAGGATATCGCTCTCGGCCACGAGCTTGACGGCCTCTCCGTAACTGGGCGAGGTGAGAATTTCCAGTGCCAGTGTTTCACGCCCCAAACGCCCGCCCGCGTTCAGGCGTGGTGCAAGCTTGAACGCCACGTCCGTTCCCGTCGGCACACGATCGAGCGACGCAATTTCCATGAGCGCACGGATGCCGGGATTGGCACTCTGCGGCATGCTGCGCAGGCCAAAACGCGAGAACACACGGTTTTCGCCTTTCAGCGGTACGACGTCGGCAATCGCGGCCATGGCCACGAGGCTTTGCGCGCTTTCAAGGAAGTCTCGCCAGCCGTTCTGGGCCACGTTGGGCTGCAAACGCTCGATGAGCGCAAGCGCCAGCTTATAGGCCACGCCCGCACCACACAGATCTTTGAACGGCAGCTTCTCATCACTCACGTGCGGATTGAGAACTGCAAATGCGCGCGGCAGTTCCGGCGGCACCGTGTGGTGATCGGTGATGATCGTGTCGATGCCGAGCTCGCTGGCCAGCGCGATCTCTTTCACCGCCGTGGTGCCGTTGTCGCAGGTGATCAGCAGCTTCACGCCGTCTTGCGCCGCTTCGCGCACCACGCGCTCGTTGAGGCCGTAGCCGTCAAGCGCACGCACGGGGATGCTCGCCTGCGCGTTGCCGCCGAGGTGGCGCAGACAGTTGAGCAGCAGGGCCGAACTGGCCGAGCCGTCAACGTCGTAATCTCCCTGCACTAGCATCTTCTCGCCGCGCGCAAGGGCGCCCGCAATGCGATTGACCGCACGATCCATGTGGCGAAAGGCAAAGGGCGAGTGCAGGTGCGCTGCGCTCGGGCGAAGAAACCGCTCGATATCAGCGCGCTCGCGCAGGCCGCGGTTGATCAGCACGCGTGCGACCAGCGCCGGCACTCGCGCGTCGGAACAGACCTGCTTTACGTCGGTGGTGAGTTGCTGGGCTATGCACCAGGTGGCTGCGGCTTCATGCACCTTCGCTCCCTTTTTAGTTGGAACAGTAGTAACCCCTCAACATGCCTGCGGCAAGGCTGTTGAACAAAAGGGGACGAAAGTGGTCGTTCGACTTGACGATCGGGCATTCATGGGTCACATTTACCGTTGCTGGTCCCCGTCCTGCCCCTGCAGGAAACTCTCAATGCGTAGGAAGCGCTGCAAGCCGATGTTTCGGCCCGTTTTCGCTTTCTCCCTCCTGGCGGTCATGTGTGTTTCTGTGTCCGCGCAGGTAGTCGAGAAGAAGAAAGACTCCGTTCGTTTCATCAAACCCGCGCCGCTGGAGCGAGCAGAGGAAGCCGCACCGCCTTCAAAGCCGCGCCAACCAGTCGTGGCGCCAGTGAGGAACTGCGAAGCTCTGCCCTTGACGGACGCAGACAAGCTGCAGTTGTGGCGCGTGGCCCACAAGGTTGACTTGCGCAACTCGACCGCAGGCGCGAACTCCTTCGCCAACTTCGATCTGCCCCACACGAAGGAATCCGCCTGGGTTCGCAAGGTCGCGCACAACAATCCACGCTCTCCGGCGGCAAGCGGGGACATCGTCGTCGTGGGTTCGGGCGGCGGCAACCAGGTGTACGGCCTGGATATTTCTACCGGGCGCCAGTTATGGATGGCGACTTCAAAAGATGCCGGCATTTCCAGCATCGAGATTGACGGCGATTCGGCCTACTACACTACGTATTCGTGCACCTTCGAACGCGTGCGCCTGATCTCCGGGGAGATTGCCTTTGTGAAGTGGATCTCCCCCACGGTGGACAATCAGCCGGCAGTGCGAGGCGGCAAGGCCTTCTGCTCGTACCAGGGCGCCAACGGCACGCGCCTGACTGCGCACTCGATCGAAACAGGCGCTGAAAAATGGTCGATCAACGCGGGCGCCAACGGCGGCATTCAAGGCCCTGTGATCGGCGATGGTTGTGTCTTGCTGGCAACCACAGATGGCGCACTCGGCTGCTACGATCTCGATAGCGGCAAGCTGAACTGGAAGCAGTCTCTGGGATTGACTGTCGCGCCGGTGGCCGTACCCGGCGGCATCTTGTGTGTCACGCCTGTGGCGGCGCCAAAAACCGCAGAACCGCCCGCAGACTCCAAGGAGCCCAAGCCGGCCGAGAAATCTCAGCCCGCCAAACCGGAAAGTGACCGCGACTCGGTTGTGCCCGTCAAGCCTGCTGAAACAAGCGAGCCGGGCAGCGACTCAAAGTCTGAAGAGAAAGTCCTCGTAGCGCACGGTACACAGAAGCTGGGCTTGTTCAGCACCGGCGCGCCGCCAGCGCAAAATCCGGGCATGACCGGCCCGCACGGAAATGGTGGTCTGGACTACCAGGGTGCGCGGCCCGGTTACGACGGCGAGATGGCATTCTTCGCCCACAACGGTCGAATCTCGGCGCTGGGCTTGGCACCGGGCTCCAAACACTGGGAAGTTGCGGTAGCCGGCAGCCAGGCTCGCCACTTCACGACACCTGTGGTCAGCGCGCAGATGATGATCGTTGCGACAAGTGACGGCTATGTGTTGGCGTTCTCGCGCGCCACAGGCCAGACGATTTGGGCTTACCAGTTCGAGGGGCAGTCCTTTGCGTCCAAGCCGGCCGTGGGCAAAGATCGCGTGATGTTCACCAGCACCAGTGGCGCGCTCATTTCGATACCCACAGGCGTTTCAGCCAAGAGCGACTCAGGCAAGCCGGTTTCGGATGCCGAGATCTCGCGCGACTTTGAAAGGAACCGCAAGCCCAACCAGCCCCCACCGAGTGATCCCAACGCAGGCCGGAGCGAGGAAGCCGCGCGGCCTCCCGAGGCCACGATCGAACCTGAGGCGCCGCCTACCGTTGCCGGCCCAAGCAAGGGCGAGCAGGAGCGCGCGGAGAAGCGCAAACAGGAACGAAAGGAAGCCAAGGGCGAAAAATACGAGCCCAAGCCTTTCCGACGAGAGTGAGTGACCGACAAGCAAAGAGCCCGGGTCTTGGCCCGGGCTTTTTTATTTTCACGCTTGGGCGCGGATTTTACTTGCATGAACTTTTATTTTCGTTATACTAAAACCCGTTGGACGGCATCGTGCCGCTCAACGTGGCGGGCGGGCGAGCTCGGGAGATGCCCCCCTTCCAGCCGCCCGCCGCCACATGAACGGAGCCAGCCATGCAATTCATCAAGCGCACTTTGATTGATGCCTCGGCTGAAGAGGTCTTTTGCTGGCACGCCCGAAAGGGCGCCATGGAGCGACTCTCGCCACCGTGGGATCGCGTGGAACTGCTGGAGCGTGATGGCGGCCTGGAGCCCGGCGCGCGTGTGAAACTGCGTGTGCACACCGGGCCCGTATCGCTGCTATGGCTCGCCGAGCACGGCCCCATGGAGCAAGGCCGCATGTTCTCCGATCACCAGCTTGCTGGCCCTTTCGCGCGCTGGGAGCATGTGCACCGCTTTGAACCACAGGGCGAGAAGTGTGTTCTGGAAGACCGCATCGATTATCAACTGCCGCTTGGCGCTCTTGGCAATACGCTGGGACGGCGATTTGTTCAAAACAAGCTTGAGAGCGCGTTTGCATACCGGCATGCCGTCACGGCGGCGGACATTGCGGCGCATCTAGCGGCAAAAGGAGTCAAGGCCATGCGCATTCTCATCACCGGAGCGTCGGGGCTGGTCGGACGCGAACTGAAAAGTTTTCTCTCCGCCGGCGGCCATGAAGTCAAAACTCTTGGCAGAACCCGCGCCGATATCATCTGGAACGTTGAGCGCAACGCACTCAGCGTGGCCGATCTCGAGGGCTTTGACGCGATCGTGCACCTGGCAGGGGCCAACGTGGGCCAGCGCTGGACGCGCAAACACCGCGCCGACATTTACGACAGCCGCATCAACGGCACGGGTCTGTTGAGCCAGGCGCTCAAGCAGCTCAAACACCCGCCGAAGGTGTTTGTGTGTGCATCGGCCGTCGGCATTTACGGCGACCGCGCCGATGAATCGCTTGATGAAGGTTCCTCGCACGGCGGCGGTTTCCTTGCCAGCGTGTGCCGCGCCTGGGAGCAAGCCTGCCAACCGGCCATCGAGGCCGGCATCCGCGTAGTCAACTTGCGCTTTGGCATCATCCTCAGCCCGCGCGGGGGCGCTCTGGGCAAAATGCTGCTGCCCTTCAAACTCGGGCTGGGCACGAATCTCGGCAGCGGCCGGCAATGGATGAGCTGGGTGAGCATCGACGACGCGATTGGCGCCATTCACCACGCGATCGTCAGCGAGAGCCTGCGCGGCCCCGTAAATGTGACCGCACCCGAACCAGTGACCAACCGTGAATTCACCAAGACCATGGGCAAAGTGCTGCTCAGGCCCGTTATCTGGTTCCTGCCCTGGTTTGTCACGGCGCTGCCAATGAGGCTGATCCTTGGCGAAATGGCCGACCAAATGCTCCTCGGCGGTGCGCGCGTGCTGCCCAAACAGCTCCAGGCCACCGGCTACAAGTTCCGCCACACTACGCTCGAGGCGGCGCTGCGCCACGTACTCGGCAAGCGCGGCCACGTAGCCGCGCCGACGCTGTCAAAAGCATAGGGTGGCGGCGCTGTAGTTTCCTCGGCTTGCATGCGTGGCAGCGCCTGCTGCGCCATTGCTATTTATCACTCTTTTTTCGATTTCTGGTTTGCGCGCCCGAGCGCGTCGGCGCGCCGCGCCCGAATGCCGTTGCACACCGGCATGATCTGAACGCCAGGATGCTTCGCGGACGGCGCAGGTGTCATGCCTGTGCCACAGTTTCGCCGGCGCTCACGCCATATTGTCACTGACAATTGCAGTCTTTTTTTGAACTCGCGCCGGTTGTGGCCGGCGCCGCGCTACGTTCATTGCAGCACACGAGCAATGAATATGCGTTTACACATTCTCTCATCCCTGTTGTCTCGCACCCGCCGAACTCCCACCTGACCGGGCTGTATTTCACTTTTCAATCAAACCCGCTTGAACGGGAGGGGTGCCATGTTGTCTAAACTGAAATACGCGCCAATAGTGGCGCTGATTGCCTTTGTTGCGCTCGTCCAGAGAGACGAGCCCGCGAGTCTTCCTCATTCAGGGCCGCCGCGCGCCCTTGCGACTTCCTGGCAGCCCGAAATTGCACCGGCGATTGCGTTTGTTACGCCGGCGGCCGAAAGCGACACCGTTGGCGCTTTCACAATTGACCTGGCGTTCGATTCCGCGGGTGGCGCGAACATAGCCCAAGGCTCGCTTCAGGTGCGCGCGTCGCGCACGGTCATAGTTGCGGATACGCCCATTGCGGCGGGCCACAATCTTGCGGATGTGCCGGGTTTCCTCGCATCGATAAGCGCTACGGGCGCAAGTTCATTCGTAAGCCAGAGCAGTGCGGGCATCCTGTTCGAACCGGGCGAATACACGCTCTACGCGCGAATCTCCAACCAGAGCGGCCGGCATTCGGATTGGGTTTTGCGCCGCGTGTTCGTGGAAGGCGCATCTCCCTCCGTGATCAAGGCGAGCACGCCTGTGCACCACGGGGATACGAGTGCGTCCGTTGTGTTCAGCGGTCAAGGCCTGGATCTCGTGACCGAGGCCGACTTCGGCGCGGGCATCACGGTGCATTCGTGCACGGCCAGCGCCACTCTCGTTACCTGTACCATAAGCGTGGCGGAAGATGCCGCGGCCGGGCCCCGAGTGGTCTGGCTGGGAGGCGGCATTACAACACTTGTTCCGGCGCCGCAAGCGCAGGGCATTGTGAATATCACGTACCCGACGGATCGCTTGCCACAAGGCGGAGCTTCGGAGGCCCGGCGCAACGCGGCAGTTGCCTGCGAGGGCGTCATTCTCAAGAACGGTGCGTTTACTCGCAAAGAAACCGACCTGACCATTGAAGGCGTCGGCCTGAATCTCGAGTTTACCCGCACTTACCACAGTGATGTCGAATTTGACGGCCCCCTGGGGCAGCGCTGGCAGTCCTGGATGTTTCAGCGCGTGGTTTACGACGGGGATATCAAATGGTTCACGCCCGACCTGAAAATGGAGGCGTTTTCTGCGGTCGCCGGCGGATTTGTTGCGCCCGCAGGCCTTTACTACAAGGCCCAGCGCGCCGCCAGCGGCGAAGTAACGCTTACGGTGCGCCACGGCACGCGCCTGCTGTTCAACTCGCACGGGCGCCTCGCCTACATAGCTGACATCAACCAGAACGTCATCGAATGCGAGTATAACCATCTGGGTCAGCTCTACCGGATTATCGACAGCCGCGGTGAGCGCGTGCGCCTGCTTTATGGCGCCGATGGCCGGGTAGAAACATTGCGCGACCGTGCCTGGAGCGACACCAACCCGCGCACGCTCAAATATCTGTACGACGGCAACGGCAACCTGACCCGCTGCAGGGCGCCCGAAACCGCGCAGTTTGCCGGCACCGACCGGCTCACGCGCGAATACCACTATGACGGACAACACCGTATTACGCACATATACAACCCACGCGAAGTCGCCCACGCCGGCCTGCCCTTCCTCGAAAACGATTGGGCCGGAGGCAAGATTGTGGCTCAGCGGTTGGGCGGCAGTGGCGCCTGGAGTTACTTGCGCTACCCGGCCAACAAGCAGCGCCGCGTCATCGATCCGCGCGGCTTGCGCACTGACTACCTGCTCAACGGCAAGGGAGCAGCACTCACCATCACACGCTATTCGGCATTCTGGGCGGTGGACCTGGCCTCATTGCCCGATCACACGCTTGTGGCGCAGACGTCGCCGAAGCTGCGCAGCACGGATCCGGATACATTCGTGGAGGAATTCCTCTACGGCCTCAATGGCGAAGTCAAACGCCACACGTTCCCGCGCGGCAACAGAATCAAATATGAGTATCCAGACCCGCAGGAGCTTGTCAGCGGCACTGTCAGCGCACTCACTCCGTCAACACTGAGCGACTCAGCGCATAACTGGACAGAAAACGAGCATGCCGGCCACTGGCTGCGCGTGGGCCTTGATGCCAGTGAGTATCGCTACTACGTGGTTGTCGGCAACAGTGCCACAACGCTGGCGCTTGGCACCTTCGAGAACCTGACAGCGGACGGTTTTGCCGTCGGGGCGCCATACGCACTCTTTACCGCAAATCCCGACCCACTGGCCCAGGGCAATTGTCTCAGCGTCATCCGCCAGGATGGACCGGTTGGCAATCAGCCGGATATCGTCACATTCACGACCTATGAGCCTCGCTTCCAGTTCCCGCGCTCGCACACCGATGAACGCGGCTACACGACCAGCTACACCTGGGGCTACGAAAATGCCGGAGCGGATGACCCCAACGAGTGCAATCTCGTAGCGCTTGCCCTGCCTGCGGTCAGCGCAGGCCAGGCCGCACCCCAGTCATCTGTATGGAGCTTCGCCTATGACACCCGTGGCCGGCGGATCCGGACCCTTGATCCGATGGGCGTGGCCACAGAATATGAGTATTTCGCATCGGGCGAGGCACAGGGGTTTCTTCAGCGCATCGTGCTGGAGCCCACGGGCCTGGCGATCACGCACGAGTATGAACGCAACTCGGTGGGACAGGTCATCGGCTACTGGCCGCCCCGCGCCCATGCCCCGGGTGCGATTCGCGATTCACACAAACAGTCCTTTGCCGTCAACGAACATGACCAGGTGGTGCATTGCACCGGCCCGCTGCTTTATGAATCCGGCAACGCGCGCGCCGAAGAACACTTCATCCATGACGAAAACGGCAATGTTACCGCCCGCCTGCGCGAGTATGTCACCTCCTCCGGGGCTGAGCCGGAACCGCCCGCGAACCCGTTTGATCCAGGTTCGTTCCCTCGCGCAAGCCAGCCCATGGCTGCGACATGGATTGAAACTTCATGCGTTTACAACACGCGCAGCCAGCCGGTTGCCTGCATTCTTGACGTTGCTGCGGGCAATCCGGTTTCGCGGGCAACATGGACACTGGGTTACGATGACTCACACAATTGCGTCTCGTTGACTTCGCCCCAAGGCCGCGTTGTCGAGCGCGCGCTGGACGAGCGAAACCTGCCCTTCACATCAACGCTGGCGCCATCGACGGCCGTGGCCGGTCTCTGGAAGTACGACCCAGACTCTAACGGCAACGTCACCCGCATGACCGACGCGCGCGGCTTCGGCTGGCTGTGTGAGTATGACGGATTCGACCGAAGGACGCGCACCCTCGACCCGCTGGGGAATTCAACCTGTTTCAGCCATAACGCCGCCGGCCAGTTGATCCTGCGCGAATCTCGCGATGGCGCACAAACACTGCTTGCGCGCATGTCTCTGGATCTCGATGAACAGGGCCGGCTGTGGCGAACCCGGCAGCTTGCCCGCAACGCAGCAGGCTCAGAAATCGGCGATGGCGAGAACACCACAACGTTTCATCTCGACGCCCTGGGGCGAACCCTCAGTGCCACCGATGACGCCGGCAACGCAACGTCGCTCACCTGGGACAACGCCAGTCGGCTCACGAAACAGATCGATGCCGCGCTGAATGAAACGACCTGGAGCCATGACGCCGCGGGCGGCGTAGTGGGCCGCACCCAGCGCGATTACAACTCAAGCACATCGAGCTTCACCGTCTTTGCGAGCTACGCCGATCTCGACACGCGCGGAAACGTGCTGCGTGTTCGCGACGCGCGTTTCAGCGTGGACCTCAATACGGAAGCGAGTTTCGCCTACGACGGGTTTTCTCAACTCGTCGAATCACGCCAGCCGGGGCGCGCGACTTCCAGCGAGTACCGCTATGACCTGCGCGGCCTGCTGACAGGCATGACGCTCAAGCCAACTGCGGATCCGCATTCCTGGTTAGCGACGTCGCACGGATTTGATGCCGACGGGCTGCTGGTCAGCCGCGGCGTCGCGGAAGACGCCGGCGCACCCATGCCGGCGTACCAATGGACGAACTACACGCGCGATGCCCGCAGGCAAGTGAACGGCATCCAATTTCCCGGCGGCGGCGGCTTGTCGCTGGGCCATGATCCCTGCGGCAACCTGGCTTGGCGCGTCAATGAAGATGGCACGCTTGCGCAGTTCACCCATGATGCACGAGGCCTGCGCACACATGCGGCTATGACGCTTGCCCCCGGAGTGCGCGGAAACACGAACGAGCATTGGGCCTACGACGCGCTTGGCCGGATTGTGCAGTCCACAAACGCCGAAGGCGGCCAAACGCTCTGCACGGAGACCTTCAACTACAACACGATTTCATGCGTTGAGTCCAGCACCCAGAACCTCTGGCGGCGAGACGGCTTGCACCTGGGTGCGTACAACGCCACGCGCACCTTTGACTCCCGGGGCTTTTGCACAGGCCAGACGTTCCCCAACGGACGCGAGGTTCACTTCACCGCCGACGAGCTCGGCCGCGTGTCAGGCGTCACCCAGGGAAGCGACTCGCTTGCGGACTACAGCTACACCGGTTCGCGCATCGACTCGGTTGTGTTTGGCAATGGTACCCAGTGCGAATACGGCTACGACGCGCAGTTGCTGCAAAGCGCGCGACTCAAGCGCGGCGCAGAAACTCTGTTCGGTTGCGAGGCCAGACGTGACGCCGCAGGCAACGTCATGGCCCAGCGGTACGCGCACGAAGGAAACTTCGGTGAAGTGTACCGGCACGATGACCTGCCGCGCGTTGAACACGATTTCTCGACCGAGTTCAAGCCGGTCCGGACTCCTTACCCGTTCGACAATTTCTCGACCGAGCTCAAACCGGTTCGGACTCCTTACCCGTTCGATAATTTCTCGACCGAGCTCAAGCCGGTTCGGACTCCTTACCCGTTCGACAATTTCTCGACCGAGCTCAAGCCGGTTCGGACTCCTTACCCGTTCGACAATTTCTCGACCGAGCTCAAGCCGGTTCGGACTCCTTACCCGTTCGATAACTTCTCGACCGAGCTCAAACCGGTTCAGACTCCTTATCCGTTCGATGATTTCTCAATTCTCTCAGAGCCGCGCTTGCTTCAGGCGTACCAGGGTGTGGATCTGGGCGAATTGACTGCCCTTGGCAATCTGCCCACCGACTTTGCGCTCGCGCGGGATTACACGCTGGACGCACGTTCCAATCGTGCGGGTGTGCGTGAGCGTGCCGCAACACAGGTTGTTTACGACACGCCTTACATCACGGGTGCAAACAACCAGTATACGAACGTGAATGGTCAAGCGATCAGCGGCAGCGCGTCCGGGCGCATCAGCTTTGACGCGTCCACGGGCCTGTACTATGCCTATGACTGGCAGGGACGACTCGCCGCAGAAGACATCGAAGGCGACTTCAATGCTCCGGAGCGAGTTTACACTTATGATGCGCGTGGCCGGCGCGTCCTGGAAGAGTCGTTCTACACCGCGGGCGTGACGACACGCTATGCAACGCGCGCACTTGTTTATGACGATCGCCTGTTCCCGCACACGGAAGTTGCGCTTGAAGGTGCAATGCAGCTTGGCTTCACGCAATACCTGTTGGGCCCCGCGCCCGATAACGGCGTGGCGCCGGCACATAGGCTGGCCGAACCGGAGTTTGCCAGACTGCCGGAGCGCGTGCTTCATGAACTCGCCGTTTCGGACGCGCAAACAGAAAGCCGCTTCCGCGTGGAAGATGCGCTCGGGCGCCTCATGGGCGTATGCAACGCAGCAGGCCGGCGCCTCGCCGAGTATGGCGCCACCGACTTTGGCGCACCGCTGATTCGAAGCGTGCTCTTTGACGGCGGCGGGCTCGTAGCAAACGCGCAGGCGGACACACCTGTAGCGGGCCAGACAACCATAAACCTTGTCGCCAATCTGTTGGTGCCGGGCAGCCTAGCGGGTCGGGAGCTGCGCGTGGCACTGGAGAGCGGCACTGACAGGTTGCGTTGCGCCACAGTGCTGGCCAACAGCGCGGTTTCTATTGTAGTGCACGATCCGGAAAGCCGCTTCATCGCCACACTGGGCGCGGGCTTCGTGGTGTTTGACTTCGTGGATGCAGCTCTTGCGGGCGGCGCCGGAACGGGCGGGCATTGGAGCGCCGAACCGACCGCCAGCGGAGGCCTCACGACGTTCGTGGACAGTGGCCAGGTCTTCGGTGATCGAGCGGGCTGGCTCGTAACGCTGAATGCACAGCGCGGCGGAACGATGGCGATCGCAGCCGCGAGCTTCTCGCAGCTCGCAGTGCAGGGCCAAGCCGACACGCTGGCCGGGGAAGGGACACGTTATCGGTTGTACGCTCCCGCCGGCGTAAACCCGCGACACGGCGGGCAGGAGTTGAACCTCGTTCAGCGCGGCACGCGCTGTTTCGGGGGCACGCTTCTGTACGACTGCCCGCTGGCGGGATTCTTCGATGGCGCAATGGTGCACGGCGCACAGCCGGGCCACGCACGTCAAGGCTTTGCACTTTCTGGTGTGTGGCGCTTTGACCCGAGCTGGGGCCGATTCCGCGATCCCGCGGACGACTGGCCCTCAAGATTTGAACGCTGATAACGCAAGTTCAGAGGAGGCACAAGGAAGACAGCCGGAAACGGCTGTCTTTCGCGTACCGATTGGATGGGAAGGGAGCGCGGCTGGCCGGAAGAGTTTTGTGCGCGGTGACTGCTTTTGAACCTGTGAACTGTCCAGCGAACAGTCCACTCAGCGAAGCAGCCCGGCCCACTGGCCGAGCGTGAGTGAAACGGCCCGCCGCAGGCGGGTGAGTGCACGCCTTGTCAAAGAGAATTTGCAGAACACAGAAAGCTGGTCGGGGTGACAGGATTTGAACCTGCGGCATCTACGTCCCAAACGTAGCGCTCTACCAGGCTGAGCTACACCCCGATGGCAACAATCTAGCGCAGCGCGGAAAGTTGACAATGCCGGGTCATGGCGCGGCGTTCGTTGCCGAGCTGAAAACTATCGTCCCACAATCGCACCGGCTTGTTGAGCCGCGCTGAATTTGCGGTAAACTTCATGTGTGGCCGGGTGGTGCGATCATGCGTAACTGGATGTCCAGCTTCTTTGCACGCGACAACATGATGGAGCGCGGCACGCAACACCCCGTCTCCCTGAGCCTGGTGCTGATCATCGCTGTTGCACAAGCGATTATTTACGTCGCCGAGTTCTCGGGCATTCCACTGGCGCACATGCTGTCACTGGATGCAGGCACACTGAACATCCAGAGCCTGTTCTTCTTTGTCTCGCACTATGCGCCGGTGTTTGGATCCAGCCCCGAGTTCGGCGCGGGATTCTCTCCTCTGGATTTTTTTTCCAGCCTGTTGCTTTGGCTGATGTGCAGTCTGAGCCTGTTGTCGGCCGGGCCCATGGTTGAAACTTACCTCGGTACGCGCCGGACCTTGGCCTCAGGGCTTGCCTGCAGTGCGGCTCATGCGGCGCTGGCACTCGCTTTGAAACCGGGCATGGCGTTTTCTTCAATCGCGTTCGCGGCTTTTCTGCTGACGGTTTCGGTGCTGATTCACCTGGAGCGCAGGGAGACTTCACAGGAACGGGACAACGATTTTCGCATGTTGTTGCTGGTCTTGCTCGTGGCGTTGGCAGGCGTGCTGACGGCCTTCATGCCCAGCGACAGCTACGACAGCCTGCTGGCAGGTGCAGGCGTTGGACCGGTGCTGGGCGTTGCAGCGTTTGTGCTACACCGCAAGCAACAGTTGCGCGAGGTAGAAAAGCGCGGCGAAGGCCACGTGGGCACGATGTACTTTGTTGACGAGTTTGACCTTTTGACGCGCGAAGAGATTCAAACCCGCATGGATCGCCTGCTGGCAAAAATTTCGACGGCCGGCATGAACAGCCTTGCGCCGGATGAACGCCGTTTTCTGGCCAACGCCAGCGGTCGTCTAAAGACTAGTGAGCCGAAGCAAACATCGCGCTAACTGGTTGTTCGATACTTTCGAGAACGATTTCTGGCTGCGCGCCGCAAGCTTCGCGCGGAAGCGCGTTTCCATCAGATCGCGGCAACGCAAACGCCCTTTAGCCGCGCTGCGCGTGAAACTCCGAAGGCTGGTAATGTTTGGGGGAGTGTCAGTAAATTGGAAAGCGACGGGTATGTGGCGGATGAAAGCGACCGCAAGAACGTGTAAACGCATTGACAAGCGCCGCTGCGTAATTTATATTTTGTAAAGTTCAAAAGTTATCGGACGCAGTTGTCGATATGGGCCCAATACGGGCCTCCGAAGCGGGTTTGAGGCCGAAGGGCATTGTTGTGAAGTAAGGCAACGCCCGGTAACAACAAGCTTTGTTGTAAGTTCTAGAAGGATGGGAACAAGCAATCGTGAAGATTCTTGCTTGACGCAAAGAAGTGTCACGCTATTGTCTTGCCCGTCTTTGTAACGAGCGGCCCTTGCACATCACGGAAAGGCTGTGCCAGGGCTCTCCGGCAGCGATGGACGGACGCATATTCCGGATTTCATGTTCTTTTAAGGAGAGCGAGGCATGGTTAAACTTTGGTCGTTGGCTCTTGCGCTGATGGTTGGCGCAGGCGCGTGGGCTACGCCGGTTTCGGCGCAGACCAGCGAAGTGGACAAGCTGCAGGCGGAACTTTCGAAGCTCCGCAGTGAAGTTGACAATCTGAAGTCGGTTCAGCGCCAGGGTGCGGACGACGCGGCTCCCGCCCTTGCAACCAAGCTGAACAACAGTGTGTTCTCCTGGGCCACCGAGGACGGCAAGTTCTCGCTGACCATGACGAACCGCGTGCAGTTCCGCGTGACGTACAACGACGAGCGTGGCCAGCACAGCGAAACGCTGGGCAACCCGGCCGACACCAACGGTCGTGACTTCTGGAACTTCCGCGTTCGTCGCGCGAAGACCACGTTTGAAGGCAACATCTTCGAAAAGGAATGGAAGTACAAGTTGCTGCTCAGCTGGGCCAACGGTGGCAACAACATCGTTGAAGAGGCGTACATGACCTGGTCGAAGTACCAGGAAATCAACGTCTCGGCCGGCCAGACCAAGGTTCCGTTCGAGTACGAGTTCGGCGTCAGCAGCGGCAAGCAGCAGTTCATTGACCGCTCGGTGGTCAGCAACACCTTCAATCAGGGCTGGGGCAAGGGCCTCTGGATCAGCGGTGTCATCGGTAAGGACACCCCCTGGGTGAAGTACTGGGTTGGCGTGTTCAACGGCGTTCTGCGCGGCAACAACGATTTCCGCAACCAGGACCTGTCGATCAACGCTGACACCTTCAGCAGCGGCGCCGGTGGTATCGACGCCCAGCTCATGCCCGTCCTCCGCGTCGAGACGCACCCCCTGGGTAACGTCGCTGACGACGAAGTCGACATGCGCTCACGTGAAGACAGCAAGAAGATCCTGTTCAGCGTTGGCGTTGCCCTCAACTGGTTCCTGAGCGACTTCAACAACTCGGACGTGCGCCCCGGCGCCGGCCCGACCGGTGGCTCTGGCCGCTTCAACACCAGCCAGGACACTGTCAACCTGACGATTGACGGCCACTTCCGCTTCTATGGCCTGTCGGTCAACATCGAGTACATTCACCGCCACACCGAGTTCCACAACCACGGTCCTCTCAGCGGCTCCGGCAACGCGAACAACCGCGCCCTGCCCGGCGACCTGACGGACAGCGGCCTGCTGTTCTCGGTTGGCTTCTTCATCCTGCCCAAGCAGTTCGACGTTGGCTTCCGCTTCGGCTGGGTTGACTCCGACGAGTTCTGGCTCGGCGGCGCCGATGACAAGCGCTTCGCCGTTGCTCCGGACAGCACGGAAATCGGTCTGTCGGTTGGCTACTACATCGCCGGCCACAACCTCAAGGCTCAGCTCGACTTCAGCTACATCAGCTATCAGCTCGCGTTCTTTGGCTCGGCCAACGGCGCGGCGCTGAACGGTCCTGGCGGCACCCTGCCCTCGCGCAGCGCCAACAGTGTTGCCAATGACAACGCTGACTGGTTGAACGTTTGGCAGTTCCGCATCCAGATCCAGTGGATTTTCTAAACCACCGGTTGTGGACGGAAACAGCTCTGTAAACTTCCGGGGCGGCCATCAGGCCGCCTCGGTTGCTTTAACGTCGCCTCGAACCAGTGCTTGCGCGCCGAAGCCCGCAGGGCGAAGGCGGGCCGCCCCCGGTTGCATTTGTGAAGGCTTCTTCAGTAACCCGCCAAGCCCGCGTCAACGCAGCGTCAATCTTTCTTCATTTCCGTTGCTTTCATTGTTTGCTCTTCGCCGCTCGCTACCTTCCCGCCATCTGACGGAAACGGACGTGCAGCCGCGCCTGCGGCTGCATGCGGAGCAGTTCAACCCTTCAAAGGAGAGCGAAGCATGAAGAAGCACTGGTTTGGCATTTTGGCGCTGGCACTCGGCGCGGCTTTTGCCGCCCCGGTCAGCGCGCAGACAGAGGCCGAGCGCCTGCAGCAGGAGATCAAGCAGCTCCGCAGCGAGATGGACGCCCTGAAGTCCGTGCAGCGCGAAGGCGCGGGCGGCGACGAGCCGATCAAGACCCAGCTCAAGAAGAGCGTGTTTTCATGGGCCACCGAAGACGGCAAGTTCAGCTTTGAAATGAACTTCCGCGTCCAGTTCCGCGTGACCTACAACGATGAACGCGCGGCTGACGCCGAAGGCCCCGGCGACGCCAACAGCGGCAACGCAAGCAACGGCCGCGACTTTTGGAACTTCCGTGTGCGCCGCGCCAAGCTCGGCTTCAAGGGCAATATCTTCGAAAAGGAGTTCAAATACGAGGTGGTGCTCAACTTCACCTCCGGCGGCGACGGCATTGTTGAAGCCGCGCAGTTCACCTGGGCGCGCTGGAAGGAATTCAACGTCAACGTTGGCCAGGCCAAGTTTGCGGGCCAAGGCTTTGAAGAGCTGACCTCGAGCGGCCGCCAGCAGTTCATCGATCGCTCCGTCGTCAACGAAATGTTCAACCAGGACTACGCCAAGGGCCTGTGGTTCTCGGGCGTCATCGGCGGCGACACCCCCTGGGTCAAGTACTGGGTCGGCGTGTGGAACGGCGTGCTCAAGGGCAACGGCGACTTCCGCAACGCGGATCAAAACCGCCTCAGCGACACTTTCTCACAGGCTGTGGATGCGGACCTGATGCCCGGCCTGCGCGTCGAGACCCACCCCTTGGGTGAAGTTGCCCAGGACATGGTGGACTACCGCGATCGCGAAGCCTCCAAGAAGGTTTTGTTCTCGGTTGGCGCCGCTTTCAACTGGTTCATCAGCCGCATGAACAACGGCGACCTGCGCCCCGTCAACGCTTCCGCCGGCTCTGGCCGCTTTGACACCGGCCACGACACCGTTCACCTCGTGCTGGACGGCCACCTGCGCTGGTATGGTCTGAGCGTCAACATCGAGTTCCACCACCGCCATACCGAGTTCCACAACTTTGGCCCCAAGGAAGGCAACCGCATCACCGCCAACCGCAACCGTCCCGGCGACATGACGGACAACGGCCTTAGCTTCATGGTTGGTTTCTTCATCCTGCCCAAGCAGTTTGACGTGGCAATCCGCTGGGGCATGGTGGACGGCGACGAACACTGGCGCGGCGGCAGCACCAATAAGTTTGCCGGCGTGATCCCGGACGTGCAGGAATTCGGCTTGGCATTGGGTTACTATCTGGGCGGCCACAACCTCAAGATCCAGGCTGACTTCACTTACATCACGTACCAGCTTGTTGACTTTATCGCCAACTCGCCCAGCAACGTGGTTACGGGCAGCGCCTTTGACGATCGCAGCGGCTCCAGCTTCGCCAACGACAACGCTGACTACTTGAACGTTTGGCAGTTCCGCGTCCAGATTCAGTGGATCTTCTAAGGAACTGTCCCCGCAGGGGACGGTCCCTGACTCTCGAACGAACCACACCGGGGCGGCCAACAGGTCGCCCCGGTTTCGTTCCGCCCTCAATCGTGGGCGCCTGCCCGACGACTCGTCCAACGAAGCTTCAGCGAAGTTGGAAGCCCGCAAGGCGTAGTCGGGCCCCGGTTTCGTTACGCCCAACGCCCCAAAGGGCCGGTGACACCGTTTCCGCACGGTTCCCAAACGGCGCGCACCCACCATCCCGCCGTTACACCGCGCCGACGCGCCGCGCTACCGCCACGCTACGTTGCCCTACAAGCCAAGCGTAGAGCCACTTTGCAGCCGTTCCCGTTTCCATACGCACGCGCCGCCAAAACATTGGCACAGGCCATGCAAAAGCACGATTGCGGGAATCAACCAACTTCAGGAAACAGTCATGCGCAAAGTTCTTCTGGCACTCGTTGTCGTCTTTGCAAGCGCGGCTTGGGCACAAACGCCCGTTCAGCCGACACTCGAAAACAAGGATTCAACCAAGACTGATACCCACGATCGCGGCGTGGGCATGATCAAAATGAAGCTGCCCCCGCCCGCAGGCTCAGGTGGCGGCACGGTTCAACCGCCTCCCCCGCCCGGGCCCATCGTCGTTCCGCCCGTGGGCGAAGATGACGTACCCCCCACCGAGACCGATCCACCCCCGCCCGGTGAGATCCCCCCCACGTATTACGATGAACCCTGCGAAGGCAAGTTCGCCTTCCTGCTCGACGCCTCCGGCAGCATGTATGGCTCTCGCATCGCTTCCGTGCGCGCCGAAACCACATCGGTCATCGGCATGCTCACAGATGACGACGAGTTCGACGCCTGCTCCTACGGCTCTCAGTTCGCCGCGCCCACTTACACCACGTTCCTTTGGGGCGGCCTCCAGCCCGCCACCTCCGGCAACAAGAGCGCGGCTATTGCCTGGGTCAACGGCCCGGCCACAAACCCCGGTGGCGGCACGCCCACTTACGCCTGCCTCAAGACAGCCTGCCAGGTTTACCCCGTGGATCTGGGCAAGATGTTCCTGCTCACCGACGGCTCACCCAACGTAAGCGGTTCGGCTTCGCAGATTCTCGCCGACTTCCCCGCATGGTGGACGCACTTTACCGACTGCACGCTGGTGTGCATCTGCATCGGCGGCGTGGGCTCGGCGCAAACATTCATGCAACAGCTCGCTGCGCTCGCTGGCGGCATCTACGTCCAGCGTTAGTCGCAGGCCCCGGGATGGGCAAAGTCGTGCGCTCGAGGCGTCATCCCGCAAGATCGCCTCGGGGAAACAGGGAGGACCGAAAGGTCCTCCCTGTTATTTAAGCGGACTGTCCCCGGCGCGCCCTTTGCGCCGAGGGACAGTCCCCGTCTTTCGGAAGAGGGTAGTGGGTCTGTTTGAAAGCGCTCAACAACCCGAAGGCTGGAAAAGGCAAACCGCCGAGACGCAGAGAACTGCACGAGGCCGCGTTGTTTCTAGCCACTGCCTGCCATCGGGGTGCAGCAGGCCGTGCCTGGCTTTTCTCTGCGTCTCGGCGCCTCTGCGTTGAGCCTTTTGCCGCGATCAGGTTTGGGAGAACATTCAAATGAACCCACCACTCGAAAGAGCCAAGCCTTGCACCAACCGTCACAAGGGAGCAAAATCAAGCGAAGATCCCCGCTCCACCCCGGAGCAAAGATGTCCAAACTCAAGTTCATAGCCGCGCTGATGTGCCTGCTGGCTGCAGCCTGCCAGTCGCCGCAAAGCAGTGAATTGCTCAGCAACGAGCAGCTCATGGAAGGCCTAGAAGACGGCGTGGCCTCGGAGACGCGCTTTCTGATGCAACACTGGGGCGCGCGCCAGGAATTCACCTTCAGCGGCAGCTCCGGCTGCTCACCCCGCGACCGCCGCGCCTTTGGCCGCCTGCTGTGCACGGGCGACGTCGATTACTTCATCAAACTCGCCCACGCGCGCGACCCAGTGGTAGCCGCGTACGGAGTCGAAGGCGTACGCATTTTGAAACGCCAGCGCCTGCCGGAGTTGCTGCCGTCGCTCTTGCGACGCTACGAATACGTCATGACTTTGTGGGACGATCAGGGCCATTCGATGTCAATGCCAGCCTTGGCGGCGCTTGCGCTCGACCAGGTCGGCGCCGAGACTTCTGATGCCGAGATCGCGCGCTATCTCGACATATGGCTCTGCCGCATCCACGACAACCTCGCCGAAAGCAATGACGAGAAGATCGCGAAGTCCTTCCTCAGGCTGCGAAGCTGGGTTGATTTGCAGCGGTTGGAAATCAGCGCCAAGGCACGCGAGATCTTGCCCGCTCTGCCCATCCTCGCAGGCGCCAGATATTATCGCGAAAACATCGAAGGCTTCTCTCGCGAAGAACTCACGGCGCTCACGCTCCCACCCGGCAGCGCGGCCCGCCGCGCCGCACTTCAATTCGCATGCGGCAACAAGCCCCTTATCGTTTACCCGGACAAACCCACTGAGCGTGTCGATCAAGCCCTCAAGGCAGCGCGAGAGAAATCGTTCCCTCTTGTGCCGGACCCGCGCAACCGCGCGCTGTTCGAGATTGAAAGGCTGGCAGTCGATGCACGTACGCCGAGCATTCGTCACCACGGCTCACGCGGACTGTACTCAATCAGGGAGATTGAGGCCTTTCGTTCCCTGGACGACGCAACGTGGAGTTACCTGACATCGCACCCCAACATCGTCGTCCAAGAGTCGGCCAAGACGATTAAGGCGCACCCGTTTGCCCGAATTGCTAAAGAACCGCCCGAGGATCACGAAGATCTCAAGTACTGGCTCTATCGGCGCGGGCACGAGTACCTTGGCGACGACAAAAAGGCAGTCGATCGCTTTCTCGCGGCATATCCCGATCGCTTCCCGCAAACACCCATTGACGAGTGCACCAACGCGTTCTTTCACTCTAACAGGGACATGTACGACGACGCCTGGTTCCGTCCAAACTTCGTCAGGTCATTCGATGGCATTCCCCGATATTGGCTGCCGTTCGCAATTTCGGCGCGACGCGATCTGCGCTTTCATTTCTACGATTCAATCAAGTACCTCAGCCAAGATCATTACGCCCCCATGATTCGCGACGAACCAGCAGTCTGGGCAAGCATCATGAAGGCGATTCAACGCGACGCCGGCGGATCCGACCTCATGTTCAAGTGGATGGCGCGCGAGTGGCTCGTTTACTTCGCCTCCAGCGGACCCGGAGGCGAGGAATCCGCCCAGAAGTTCGCCCTGAGCTACTCCGATGAACTGGCGCGCGACTATCTTTCTCAGCCGCGCATCGCGCCCGTGTGCTATCGAGTCGCGCGTGACGCGGCTGCGGCATTGTGCAAAGCCGCCGGAGTGGACTATTGGGGAGAGCCAAAGTCGGCTGAGAAGCTGGGCACCCCGCTTTGGCGTTTGTTATGCCGCATTCTCGACGCGTCGCCTATCTTTGATTCGCCTCACGATTGGCCGCCGGAGCATCCCGAATGGCTCACGCTTGCCGAAATGCGCAAACTCGAATCCGAGCCTTCCGCCTTTTGGCGCGAGCTTCAGCGCGACTTTGCCGCGTTGCCCAAATAGCGCGCGCCCCTTCCAAACGCGCGCGCTCTTGGCATAATGTGGACTACGGAGGTCTACTATGCACCACTACGACAGTGTCGCCGATTTCGAAGCCGCAGTTCGCCGCATGCGCGAAGAACTCAGCACAAAGGGCATCAAGGAACTCAAGTCAGCCGACGACGTTGACGCCGAACTTGCCAACCACAAGGGCACCACGCTGCTCTTCGTCAATTCCGTGTGCGGCTGTGCCGCCGGAGCCGCGCGCCCCGGCCTCAACCTCGCTCTAAGCAAGGCCGCCAAAAAGCCCGGCAAGGTTGTTACCGTATTCGCCGGCCAGGACAAAGAAGCCACCGTCAAAGCGCGCGGCTACTTCCCCGAGATTCCGCCCTCGAGCCCCAGCGCCTTCTTGTTTAAAGACGGCAAAGTGGTCGCCGCTGTGCCGCGCTCGCACATTGAGGGCAATGGCCCTGAAGCCGTGGCCCGCGAGCTGACCCAGATCTTTGAACAGCACTGCGGCTAGGCTCTGGCTCAAATTCGGCGCTGTCGCCAAATTGTGCCCGAACCTCTCTGTGTTCACTTCCAGCCCGAGAACGCCGCGGCAAAGCGGTCGCGCACTTGCTTCACATTGCTGCGCAACCAGCCATTGATGCGTTTTTCCAGCGCAATGCCGGTCAGGATCAAGAGCGTGCTTGCAATGCCGATCCACCAGCCAAAACCCATTCGCGAGAACGGGATCACCATCACCAGCGAAATCACCAGCGCAAACAGTGCCGCAGCGATGCCGCCGCGCAGCGGCACGCGCAGCTTCAGCACGACACCCGAGATGCAGACAATCGCCGCTGACACAAACACCATCGCCACTTCCCAGCCATGGTTGAGATCCAGCGTGTGCGCCACCAGTGGCACAAAGAACAACGCCATGCCAAGCGCCATCTTCACATTGGGCGTAAACTCGCGCGGCCAAAGCACGTCGCGCACCTTGGCCTCGAAGGCGCCCAGACCGGCCAGGCAGAGCGCGGGGCCAAGCAGGTATACCTCTGGCGCAGAAAAGCCGGCCCAGTGCATCGCCACACACCACGCCAGTGCAACGTAGAGCAGCATCAGTCCCGCGAATTGCGAAACGCGCGTGCGCGCGATCAATGCCCCGTGAAGCGCCGCCAGCAGCAGGCACAGGCCCAGTGTCAGCGCGATTTGCGGCTCGCGCAGAAAGCCGCGCTCAAAGGCCGGCAACGCCACCGTGACCAGCGCGGAAAGCCCTAATCCCGAAAGCGCCAGCGGCGACTCCGCCAGATTGCGCGTGCGCCAAAGCCCCGCGCCGACCAGTCCGCAGGCCACTATCGCTTCGCCGAGGAGAATGGCTGTCGCGCCGAAATCCCCATGCCGCATGGCGCAAAATGCGCCAAAGGCCAGCGCGGGCGCAGCCGCAAAGTCGAGGAAGGAGAGCTTCGCGCGCCGCGCGGCGAACAAATGCAGCGCCGCCAGAATGAACGCCGCCAGCGTGGTCCAGGGAAGGAGGTCGCCGGCAATGCATTCAGCGCCGCGCGCTCCCAGCGCCAGTACCACCAGCACTGACAATGCCAGCCCGCACATCGCCAGCGCAGACTCGGTGATTTCCCGAGTGCGCCAAAGGCCCACACCCACAAACGCCAGCGCAAGCGCGCTCTCGCCCGCGCAGATGCCGGCGTAATTCAAACCCGCAAAGTGCAGCCAGAACGCGGCACTGGCGGCCAGCAGCGCCGCGCCGCCGTAGGTGAAGTGGCGTTCGCCAAAGAGCCAGCGCACCGCAAACAGGCTCGCCGAGGCGGTGCCCAGCGTCAGTCCCCGTGAGACATCTCCGCCCTGGTTGCCGATCAATGCCTGCGCACAAGCCGCGGCCATCACCGCCAGACCGCCAAGAGTCAACGTAATCCCATGCGCGGGCTCTTCGCGCCGCGAAAGCGCCATTCCGCCGCACAGCGCGGCATAGGCAATCGGCACCAGGCACAGGCCCAGCCAATGGGGCTCGACGCCGAGCACACGCAGGCCCATGGCCGCGCCGAGCGAGGCCAAGACAAGCGCCAGCAAACCCTGTCCCGCGCGCCAGCTTTCTTCGCCGCGTGCAATGGCAAGCGCGGTTCCAAGCGCCAGACCCAGCGCGCTCACCAGCGCGCCCAGTGCAGGCGAGACCAACGCATCGGGCGCAAATCGCGCATCGACGGCAACACCCATGGCCACCAGTCCAGCCGCGGCGCAGGTGACTTCGCCCAGCACGCGCAGCGCCCAGGCCCAATGCGCCAGCCGCTCGCCGCGCTCTTCGCTCGAGGCATGCAGCATCCAGCAGCCGCCCAGTGCGCCGGCAAAGCCCAGCGCCGCTGCAACTTCGAGCCCGTCAAGCGACACGCCCAGCCGAAGCAGCCCGTGCAACGCCAGTCCGACGCACGCGCTGGCTGCCATGCTCAGCGCGATGTGGCTCTTGCGCACGCTTGCAAGGGCAAAGAAAGCCGCGCTCAGCGCCAACGCCGGAACGGGCAGCAGGTGCGTTTCCAGGCCGAGCTGGCCCAGCGAATACAAGGCCGCCGCGCCCGCAAGCGTGGCGCCCAGCCCGAGCAACGTGGCGCGCCAGAGTTGGCCAAGCGGCGCAAGCAAAATGGCGCCGTGAACGCAGGCCATGCCGCCCAGTACTACGCCCTGCAAGCGCCAGTCGCCGCCAGCCTGAAACACCAGCGACATGCAGAGGGGCACAAGTAGCACATCCGCCGCGATCAACATCCACGGCTGCTTCCAGCGCAGCGCCTGCCATATCGCAAGGGCCCCGCCGCCCAGCAGCGCCAGATTCAGCGCCGCCGGGTTTTCCGGCTTGAGTTGCTGGAAGTTCAATACACCCAGAGCCAGCGCCGAGCCCAGCGCCGCCAAACATGCCCCGCCTATCGCCACAGAACGCGCGGCTACTGCCAACTCGCGCGCCGAGAATCGGGCGTGGGCGTAATCCAATGCCGCCAGCGCCCCTCCTGCGACAACGAACCAGACGAACATCCACCCGGGCGCGAAGCCGCCGTTCGCCTCCAGGGTGCGCAGCGCGGCCAGGACACCAGCAGGAATAAGGAACCCGGCAAAGCCGGCTACATCAGCGAATTTGCGATCACGCGCTGTAGCCAGCGCCAGCGCGACGCCACCCAGTACGCTTGGCGCCATCCAGACAATCTGCTCTTGATTCGCCACGATTGCCGCGTGAAGCCCTGCATGAAGACACGCACCCACCACGCCATAGCCGAAGGCCTGCCAACCAAGCCAATCCGCAAGCACCGGGCGCTTTCGCGCCAGTATGGCGGCGAACTGCGCGATGGCGCCCACAAGCACCAGCGCGGTGAAGACGGCCTGAATTGGCACACCCAACTTGTCCGCACCCAGCAGCACGCAACTCGTCAATGCCAACAGTGCCGGGATTGTGGCCCAGGCAAAGCCCTCGCGCCTCGACCACCAGCCAAACAGGATTGCAACCAGTGCACCGCCCAGCGCAACTGACGCCGCACTCACGCTGATTGGCTGCAACGAGAACTGGCGGCGCCAGAACTCAAGGCGCGGCAACTCAGCGCCGACCAGCAATAGCCCGATCAGACCCAGGCCCAGAGCCGCATGAAACAGCGGCAGTCCAAACTCCGCTCGCTTGAAACGCCCAAACAACACCTCGCCCGCGTACAGCGCGCCCGCGATCACCAGCAACACCGGCGCAAGGCTCTGCCCGCCGCGCCCGAAGTAAACCACCCACGCCAGCGACGCCGCCACGAAGAGCCCCGCAGTCGCGTACATCAGGCGCGGCCAGCCGCGTCCCAGCGCCAGCAGCGTCACGTAGGCCGCGAGCACGGCGGCACCCGCGCCAAAGCCAGGCAGCGCCGGCTTGCCCTCGAACGCAACGTTCAAGATCAGCCAGATGCCGGACGCAAGCGCGGCACCATCGGCGCAAAGCCGCAGAGGCATGCCCAGCAGTTGCCATGCTTCGAGCGGCTTGGCGGTCGCCGTTTCACGGCCTTCTTCGCCCAGCACACGCCCGGCGAGCAGCGCCTGCAGCGTCTCGCCCCCGGGAATGGCTAATGTCCAGTGGCCAAACTTCTGACGCATGACCAGCGCACAGGCGACGCCCATGCCCAGCGAAATCGCCGCAAAGAGCCCATCGCGCATCCACGGCACCAGCACATCGCGCAGCACCATTGCCTCAAGGGAGAATCCCGCTCCCGCCACAAACGCGATACCCGAAAGCAACGCAAACAGTCGCGAGCGCAGCACGCCCGCGCAAGCCGCGTAAACGCACGAACAGGCCAGACTGACAAGACCCCAGTGCGCAACGGTGTCGTCAATCGGCCACACACCAAACACATGGCCCGCAAGCGCGTTGAGCGGCAAGAACAGCGCTGCCAGCGCATAGAACGCGCCCGCCGTGCGCTCGAGTTTGAGCCAAAGCGAAAACGCTACGCCGCCGCAGAAGATGCCCGTCGTTGCGCCGGCAAAGCCCAGCATCTTCAGCGGGCTGTAGCTGCCGTCGTGCGCCGTGAGAATCACCAGCGCCGCTATGGCCAGCCCGGAAACGCCCAGGCCCAGCAGCAGCCGCGTCAGGCGCTCGGCCACTGGCACGGGCGGCTCGGCGGGCGGCGGCGGAATGATTGGCAGTGGCTGAACTAGCGGTGCCTGCACGGGCGGCGCAGCCTCGGCGCGAGCGGCCAGCAACTCGGCGCGCGTGAAATCGCGCGTCTCGAGGTTGATCGGGGGCGCCGCCACGATTTGCGGCTCGACCGGTTTCGCGTGAACAACGGGCTCGCGCTGCCCCCAGAATTGATTGGCGACCACCGTCGGCGTTGGCGCCGGGTTGTTCTCTTGTGCGAACTGCGGCGCAGACGGGCGCGCTGCGGCTGGCGCAGCCGACGTCGCCGGTGCAGGCATGCGCTGGCTGAAACGCCCCATGATGCCCACGGCGTTGTGAATGGTGCCCGACTCGCGCAGCACGGCCTTGAGCGTGTCGAGGTAGAAACGTTCAAGCGCTTCCACCTGAGCGGCTTCAAGCCGATGGGTCGCCGCCAGCAGCCGCGCGTCGTAGGTGCCCAACAGGCAATGCTCGATCTGGCAGCGCACGGATTCGGCGTTGGTGCAATTGCATGAAATGCAGCGCCCCTCGACAAACGCCCGCATACCCTGACACGCGGAACACCAGCGCACCGGCATGTCCTGCGCGGGCCGCTCGAACAACTTGGCGATCGTGGCAATCACACCGATGATCGCGAAAATCACCAGCGCAATAATGAGCAGCACGACAAGCGGATTCATGACAACCCCCGCAGAATTATATCATGTCATTATGTTTTGTAAAGCGCCAATTGCAAGCTTGTCGGCGCCACCGCCCCATAGCAGAGTTGAGTTACCGGCAGGGAGACCACCATGTTCAACGCGGCTATGCAGTACCGGAAGATGGGTGCTTCGGGGTTGCGGCTTTCGGCGCTGGCGCTGGGTGGCTGGACGACCTATGGCGCGAGCGTAAAGGACTCTGACACTGTCGAGCGCATCATCACCGCCGCCTTTGAGGCAGGCGTCAACTTCTTTGATATCTCCGACGTTTACGAAAAAGGCGAGGCCGAGAAGTCGATGGGCAAGGTGCTGGCCAAGTTCCCGCGCCATGAGCTGGTGATCTCGACCAAAGTCTTCTGGCCCATGAGCGACGACGTGAACGACAAAGGGCTCTCGCGCAAACACATCATGGAGAGCATCGAGAAGTCGCTGCGCCGCATCGGCACGCCTTACGTCGATCTCTATTTCTGCCACCGCCCCGATCCCGACACGCCCATCGAGGAAACCGCGCGCGCCATGGACGACCTGATTCACCAGGGCAAAGTTCTCTATTGGGGCACGAGCGAATGGAGCGCCGACCAGATTCGCGAAGCCCATGCCGTGTGCGACAAGCGCAATCTCGTCAAGCCGGCCGTCGAGCAGCCCCAGCTCTCACTCATCAAACGCCAGAAGTTCCTCGACGAAATCAGCCCCGCATGCCGCGCGCTTGGCGCGGGCGTCGTCACTTGGAGCCCGCTCGCCAGCGGCATGCTCAGCGGCAAATACGACGAAGGCCTGCCCCAGGGTGCACGCCTGACGCGAAGCGAAAACCTGCGCGCCAGTTACGTAACGGAGGCAAGCCGCGCCGCAGTGAAGAAGCTCAAGCCGATTGCGGACGAGATGGGCTGCACGCGCTCGCAACTGGCCATTGCCTGGGCCATGGCGCAAAGCGGCGTGACGTGCGTAATTACAGGCGCCACAAAGTTCGAGCAGTTGAAGGAAAACCTCGGCGCACTGAAAGTGAACATGACCGACGAACTCAAGCGCCGCCTCGAAGCGGCCATTCCGGCGGGGTAGGAGGATCGATGAGGTTCACTGCGTCCTTGATTGTTTTCGCCCTGCTGATTGCGTCCTGCGGCGGGGGAACGCCCCCGCCTTCCGCCAACACGGAACAGGCCAGGCCCGCCACGAGCAAGCCGGCGGAAAAGCATCCCTCCGCCGCCAGTGAAGCCAAGGCTGATACCGCCCAGTGGGCCTTTGCCGCTACCGAAGCGGAGATTGCAGCACTTCCTGAAAACACCGAGGCCGTCAATGGTGGGGGCCACCGCTCGCACCCGGGTATCGGTGACGCGGAATTGGGCTTGCTTGCGCGACTGAAGAATCTCAAGCGCCTCGATTTGTCCGAGTGCTGGAGCATTACGGACGAAGGGTTGAAGCGGATAGCCGCGCTGACTTCCATAGAGGCGCTGAATCTCGAGAAGTGCGGGCGATTCTCATCCAAGGGCTTGTTGCAACTGCTGGCCCTGCCGAAGCTCCGCTCCCTGAACTTGGAATCTCAGCCGGCCGTTGACGACGACTTCCTTGCGGCCTGCGCCAAGCATACCAAGCTGGAAGAAC
Organism: Planctomycetota bacterium; assembly: GCA_020845475.1. Taxonomy (GTDB): domain Bacteria; phylum Planctomycetota; class UBA8742; order UBA2392; family UBA2392; genus UBA2392. The sequence goes on along the minus strand of JADLFN010000028.1, from coordinate 53,299 downwards.
TCGAATTGGAGTTTTGTCGCGGGATCACCGACACCGGGGTGGCGGCGCTTGGCGCATCGTCATCGCTCAAGAAGGTCGGCCTGCGAGCGGCAGGAAGCGTTAACAGAAAGAATCTTGATGAGAGTTTCATTGGCGACCGTGGCGTGGTTGGGCTTTGCAGGGCCACAACGCTCGAAGACATCGACGTCTCCCAGTCAGAACTGACCATGGCCGGAGTCGAGGCCTTGGCGAAACTGCCTCGCATGCGGAAATTGAACCTGTACGGTTGCATCAGTCTTGATGCACAGTCCATCGCCGCGTTGGCCAAGGCGCCGGTTCTGGTCGAGGTTGAGCTGTTCAATGCCCAGGAAGTACCCGGCAGCGCGTTTGCGGCATTGGGTGCCTGCAAGACTCTCGAAGTGATTGGTCTCCAACAGGACAAAGTAACGGCCGATGTTGTCAAAGCGCTGGCCGCGCTGCCAAACCTGCGCGAACTCAATTTGTGCAATTGCGGCTTGGCGGATGCCGACGTGGTCGCTCTCGCGGCTGTGCAGTCACTTGAATCACTTGACTTGCATGGCAACGAAAAGATTTCGGATGCAACGTTGAGGCGTCTGGGCGCACACAGCCGCCTGCGAAAGCTCTGCTTTTCGCAATACAACCCGATAACGGATGCCGGACTTGAAGCGCTATCGAGAATCGCCACGCTTGAGGAGCTCGAATTCAGCCGCCTTGAACGGATCACGGACTCCGGCATTGCGGCAATCTGCCGTCTTCCGAAGCTGCGCGTGCTGGAGCTTGGCCAGTGCAAGCAACTGACGGACCGCAGCCTCCAGCACATCGGCAAAGTTGCCACTATCGAGGAGCTCGACTTGACGAACCTCGAGAACCTGACCGACGCGGGATTCGCGAATTTGTCGGAGCTGAAATCGCTGCGCAAGCTGCGGCTGCCGATGTGTTACACGCTGACGAACCAGACACTGAAACATTTGAGCAGGCTGACAGCGCTGGAGTATCTCGATCTCAGTAGCCTGGCGCTAGTCAATGACGAGGGAATGGAATCACTGGTGCAGTTGAAATCTCTGGAGTGGCTGAACTTGAGCGACCTTGCACTGGTCACAGATGCTGGATTGGCCAAGCTCGCAGGGCTTCCCAAGCTCAGACTGCTGGCCCTGTGGCGTTGCACAAAATTGAGCCGCCAGGCGATCACGGATTTCGCCAAGTCGCACCCCCACTGCCAGATCAACACGCGCTAAGCCCTGCCAGACATGCAAAAGCCGGCCGCTGATGCGGCCGGCTTTGTGCGTTTGCGTTGAGTTACTTCAGGTGCTTGTTGACGAGCTTGGTCATCTCGAACATGTTGACCGTCGCCTTGCCGCCGAACACGGCCTTCATCTTGTCGTCGGCGTTGATGTTGCGCTTGTTCTTCTTGTCCTGCAGGCCGTTCTTCTTGATGTAGGCCCACACCTTCTTCGTCACTTCCGTGCGCGGGATCGGCTTGCTGCCAACGATCTCGCTCAGCACGTCGTCGGGCTGCATCGGCTTCATAAAGGCTGCATTGGGCTTCCTTGCCATGTTCCATTCTCCTGTTGGTGTGGACCTTCAAAAGTAAGGGCCGCACGCGGCCTGATTTCCCAGCGAACTTTCCGTTTTCGCTGCTGTTGGCGCACGAGCGTAATCAGTTTCCAGAGGGAAACTCCACTGTTAGTGAAATGTTGAAAACCCTAGCGAAATCACCCATTTGCCCCAGAACCCACATTTGGCGCGGCTGGCGGTCTTTTTCCGTCGTAGCGGCGGCCTTTCCATACGACGCCGATTCCAAATTTCAGCGCTGCCACCCCGTGTAAACCATTGAGCGCGAGGAAAATCGCCATAATCGGGTGCGTGAGAAACCCCCACCACGGCCCTGTCTGGTCGCGCTGGATCAACGCGCGCCAGAGCAAAATCGCGCCCAGCGCCACAAACGCCAGCAGCGTTTCAGGCGACGTGAAGCCGCGCCAGAACCCGAGTGCAGGCGCCGCAAAGGGCAGCACGCCGCCAAGCGTCATGGCCGCGCAAACTCCCAGCGCATTGAGCCAGCTCTTCTGCAGCGTGTAGCCGATGCTCTTTTGCACGCCCCACCAGATTTCGCCAAAGGTGCGATACATGCGCACGCCGCCCCAGCGTTCGAGCGGCAATAGCCGAGTCTGGAATCCGGCGCGGTTCACGAGTCCGCTGGTTTCCATGTCGTCGAGTACCTTGTCCCAGACTTTGGCGTAGCCGCCGACTTGCTCGTAGATCTCGCGCTTGAACATGTGCCAATGCCCCGGCGCGGGCCCGCCCGCCTTGCGCCGCAGCGCCAGCGGCAAGGGCAGCATGTGCTGCGACGTAAAGAACGAGGCCATGAGCGAGCCTTCCCAGAAGGTGCTTTGCTCAAAGCGCAGGTAGCCGGAGAAGAGCCCGACGGGCGGGTTTGCGCTCTGGTGCGCGCAGGCAATGGCGTTGCGCAGCATGTCGGCATCGAAGAACGTGTCGGCGTCCACAAACAGCAGATAGTCGCCTTTGGCGGCGCGGCCCATGCGCGTGTTCGCCCACACTTTGCCGATCCAGCCGGGCGGCAGCGGTTCGAGCCTGCCGTCAATCAGGTTCACGCGCGGGTCTTCTTTGGCGAGCGCGTTTACGATCTCGGCCGTGCGGTCGGAGCTTTCGTCGTCGAGCACGGTGATGCGAAATCCACCGGGATAGTCCTGGGCCATGAACGAGCGCACGCAACGCTCGATGTTGGGCTGCTCATCGCGCGCGGGAATGCAAACGTCCACGCTGGGCCAGGCCGTCATCGCCACAGGCCTGCCCGTGCGCGCCAGCACGATTCGATTAACGAAATAGAAAGAAAGCTGGGCGAGGTTGATCAAGGCGCTGAGGCCAAACACCGCCACCAGTATGAGTTGAATCGTGTCCATGGTGCCCCGGGCGCGGCGGCAGTTTACGTTCAAAGTGTGAAGAGAGTGTGAAGTGAAGAGTCGTACGCACTTACTGCATGCACGAAGACACGAAGGGCACGAAGCCACCAAGAACCACTGATTGCCTTGGCCTTCCTTCGTGTCTTCGTGAACTTCGTGGCTTCGTGCTGCCGCTTGCGGAGGACACTGCCCTATTGATCACGATTCACACGAACTTGTTGCACTCTTGACGTGTCAACAACAGCACCGGGTTAAGTTACTGACAGTCCGGGGTGCAGCGACCATGGCTAACAAGCCCAAGACGAAGTATCGCGCGGTTTGGCTTTCCGATATTCACCTCGGCACCAAGGCATGCCGCGTCGATCGTCTGGTAGCTTTCTTGCAGAGCATCTCGTGCGACTATCTTTACCTGCTGGGCGACGTGATTGACCTGTGGTCGCTCAAGCGCAAGTGGTATTGGCCCACTTCGCACAGCGACGTGATCCGCCGCCTGCTCAAGCGCGACGTCAAGGGCACCAAAATCGTGTTCGTGCCCGGCAACCACGATGAACTCTTCCGCGAATACAACGGCCTGCACTTTGGCGGCGTCGAGGTTTCCAACGTGGCTTACCACACCACGGCCGACGGCAAGCGCGTAATGATGATTCACGGCGACATGTTCGATCACATCGTCAAGAACTACACGCTGATCACGCACTTGGGCGATTGGGCCTACGATTGGCTCTTGGCCATCAACATCGGGCTCAACGCCGTACGCCGCCGCCTGGGCTGGGGCTATTGGTCGCTGGCGGCCTATGTCAAGCGGCGCGTCAAGAAGGTGATCTCGTTCGTGAGCGGCTACGAACAATCGGTGGCCAAGTACGCGCGCCAGCACAAAGCCGACATGATTTTCTGCGGCCACATTCACCGGCCCGACCTGCGCGAGATCGACGGCGTGATGTACGGCAACTGCGGCGACTGGGTGGAGAGCTGCTCTGCGCTCGTTGAACACCTCGACGGCCGCATTGAGCTGCTGCGGTTTGGCATGCACGCCGAAGACGGCAGCGAACGTCTGCCTCACATCGATGAACACGCCGAAGCCCAGCTCGAAGTCAGCGGCGTGGCGCACAGTGAAGCGCTGGCGCGGCTATCCATGGAGTTCGCAGCCGATCTCACCGCCAGCGGCGAGCATCGCGCGGTGTTCGATGACGAAGCCTCGAGCGATTCCTCGGTGCTGCGACCCAGCGCCGAATCCGACATTCACACCGCCACCAGCAAGGACAGCGCGGGTGACCTGGTGGCCGTGGGCGACTAGCATTCAACCGTCATAGGAAGCACGAACTGAGCGCGGCAACGCGCTCGTGTTCGTTGGGCGTGGTGCAATGACGGGCCGGGCGCTAAACTCCCGCCCATGCCGGAAAAAGACCGCCCACTGAAGAAGCCTCCTGCGGACACGCAGGCGCCCGCGAAACGCGCGCTCAAGCAAGCCAGCTTCCGCATCCCTGATACACGCGAACTCAATCGAGGCCCTGATCCGCTTTCTGAATCGCGGTTTGACGCGCACGGCACCACCATGCCGCCCCCGCCCGGCGGAGCACCGGAACAAACGCCCGGCCTGCCCCCTGCGCCGGAAACGCTGCTGCTGGGTTTTGAGCGCGCGAGCGATGAGAAAACCAAAGACGATATCCCGCCCGAGAACGTTGAACTTGGCCCCGGCACGCTGCTGCGCCATTTCATGTCGCTGGGTTCATCGGGCAGCGGCAAGACCGTGCTTTGCAAGGCCGTTGTCGAAGAGTGCGTGCTACAGGGCATTCCCGCCATCTGCATCGACCCGCAGGGGGACCTGTGCTCGCTCGCGCTGCCCACCGATGAACCGGAAACGCTGCGCCAAAAAGGCGTCGATCCCGCCTACGCTGAACTTTATCGCGAGAAGGCTGACGTTGTGATTTTCACGCCCGCTTCGCGAAGAGGCGTGCCCGTTTCCGCCGATCCGCTGAACATCGACCTCTCCGGACTGGCCCCCGATGAAATCGTCCGCTCCATCTCAAGCGCGGCCACGATGATCGTCAGCCTGCTCGGCTACAAGCTCGACTCCGACGATGGCGAAGGTCTGGTCGCGGTTTTCGATGCCGCGCTGACTGATTTGAAGCGGCGCACGGTGTTCCCGCGCAATCTTGAGGAATTCGCAGGCTACTTGAGTTCGCTCGATGAAAAAGCACTCAAGCCCTATACGAAATACCTCGACGCCGGAAAGATCGCGGGCGCGTGCAAGAAACTGGCGCGGCTTGATGTCGGCGCGCGGCGCGTGCTGTTCCATGAAGGCATTCCGCTGAGCATTGACCTGCTGCTCGGCAAGGGCGAGCGCGGCGGTGAGGTCCCCGGAAAAACGCGCGTGAGCGTGGTTTACCTCAACACGCTTTCGAGCCAGGAAGAGAAAGAATTCTTCGTGGCGGCGCTGGCTGAGCGGCTCTACGACTGGATGCTGAAGAATCCAAGCGCCGAGCCGCAAGCACTGTTTTACGTGGACGAAGTTGCGCCTTTCATTCCGCCCGTGCGCAAACCAGCCTGCAAGGATTCGCTGGCCATACTCTTCAAGCAGGCGCGCAAGTATGGCGTAGGCTGCCTGATGGCCACGCAGAACCCCGGCGACGTGGACTATAAAGCCATGGCGCAGTTCGGCACGTGGGGCTTGGGCCGCCTGACCACGCGCCAGGACCAGAAGAAGATTCAGCCCACGGTGAAATCGCTCGACCCCGGACACGTTGACGAAATCATGGAGGAACTGCCGACGCTCAAGCCCGGGCAGTTCGCTTTTCTGTGCCCTGACGAATTCAATGAAACGCGGCGCATGAAAACGCGCTGGCTGTACACGCAGCACAAAACGCTCGATGAAAACCGCATCGAGCAACTGGCCGACGAACGCTGGCGCGAGCGTTTTGGCGCCATCGAAGAAACAGTACGCGGCGAGCAAAAGGCGCTGGCCGATTCCAGCGCCAGCACCACCGTCGTCACCGGCCCCGCCGCAGCCGACAGCGACATCGACGAAACCGGCGCGGAATCCGCCTATGAGGATGAAGCCTCCGAGGAAGACGAAAGCGCCGAAATTTCCATTGAGGAAGCCGGAGAGGACGAAGCCCCCGGCATGAGCGAAGAAGAGGCCCGCGCCAAGCGCGAAGCCGAGCTGGCCGATTACATCAAGCGACTTTCAGGCAAACCCTCCATGAGCGCGCGCGAATTCGCGGATCGCGTGGGCGTAGGCGAAGGCAAGGCACGCAACCTGCTGCGTGAACTGGTGCGCGAGGGCCACGCGAAAGTCTTCCAGGAAGGCCGTGCGAGCGTGTACTACGCCAAGGACACGGGGCTGCGCCCGGATCTGGGCCTGACCAAGCCGGTCACGGCCGCGCTGTGCACGATCACCAAAGACCAGGCCGTGCGCATTGGCGAAACCCTGCGCAAGACCAAGACGCTGGGCATGATCGGCACCGATGAAGTGGTGGAGAGCCTGAAGCTGGAGTATCGACTGCTGCTGCGCCTGGACTTTCAGGAGAAGGTCACGCGCATGATTTTCCTTCGCCTGTTCGGCCCATCGCACGATGAAAAACTGGGCAGCGTGTACCTGCATCCCAAAACGCTGCGCGTGTTGACCTTTACACCCGGCGACGGCATGCGCTTTGCCGACAAGCCCGATGATCACGCCAGCGACATCCGCGACCTTGACGGCGTGGCCACGTTCGAACCGCGCCAGCCCGCGGACCTGAACTTTGACGAAAACGAGTTCAAGGGCCGCGCGGCTGATGAGACCGTGAAATCAAGCTTCAAGCAGCGCTTCAAAGCTTCGCCCAAGCGCATCGAGCCGGTGTTCGTGCCGGTATGGCGGATCTTCATGCGCGAGCAGGGCGGCGCGAACTTACGCATCGTTAGTATTGACGGGCTCGCCGGAAAAGAAGTGGAATGGTAGGCGGCCGCGTTGCGGCCGAATTCAAGACGCAAAACTGATTCTTCCGAAAGGCACACCCCCACGCCTTGGCACCACAGCCCATTTTGAATTTTGAATTATTCATTGCGCGAAGCGCTCCATGCCTGAATACCGCGAAAGCATCCTCAAGCTCATCGCTGACTACCAGCGCGCGCGGCTTCGTGGCGACAAAGAAACCGCCGTTGACACCCTGAAACAGGCCCGCGAGCTGGACGCCGCGACTCTCGAAACCGAAATGGCCCGCATCGCGCTTGGAAAGATCAGCGGCGACGAGCAAGCCGTGTTTCGCGAACGCTGCCAGGTTGCTTCACGTCTTGGACAAGTCGCGCTGGCCGCGCCGGATCATCTGGAGACATGGCGACTGCTGGCGCAGACGCTGGCGTCCGTGAAGAACTTTGAGGGCGTGGTCAAGGCCACAGCCAGCGGGCTGAAACGCGCGCCGGAAGACGTTGATCTCTGGGTCAAGCGAGTGGAGGCCCTGATCGCGCTCGAGGACATGCAGGGCGCGGCAAAGTGCCTGCGAGAATGCGTGCGGCTTGCGCCCATTGACGTGCGCGTGGAGGACTTGAGCAAGCGCTACCCGCTGTGCGGCGTGTGCTTTGCGTGCCTTGCGTCACCCACCGCCATTGCCTGCATCAAGTGCGGCGCGGCTGGGCCGGGCGTGGGCAAGCCTGCCGTGAGCGTGAAGAGCCGCTCGCTTTCAAAATTCGACATCTTCTTCCCGCGCGTGCGCGCCGTTGTGGCCAAGACACTGAACATGGCGCCGCAGCTCGCGCAAACGCGCATCACGCTCAACACGCTGCTCAAGCGCGATTTGAAGTGCTCGCCGCAAGCCTGCGCCTCAGTGCTCAACGCGCTTGCCTCCGAGTTCCCCGGCCAGTTCGAGCCGGAGATGTTCAAGCAGGCTTATTTGGGGTACCTTGACTTGCTCGTCACGGACATCATCCGCGCGATCCAGACTGACAGCGGGCGCCACCCGCCCGTACAGGCCTGAGAACCGAAACGGCGGGCCGCCGGAAAGGAAAACTACGGCCCGCCATTCAGCACGTCTTAGAAGATCCACTGAAGTTGCACACGGAACTGCCAGACGTTCAGGTAGTCGCTGTTGTCGTTGGCAATGCTCGATGCGCTGCGCGAATCATTGGCCACGCCCGTAACGGGATTGTTCGGCGCGCCCGCGATGTACAGCACCTGCTGAAACGTGTAGTAGCAGAAGTCGGCCTGAATCTTCAGGTTGTGTCCCGCCACGTAATAGCCCAGCGCAAGACCGAATTCGCTCGTGTCAGGAGCCAGCCCGCTCTGCTTGCTTGTGCTGCCACTGAGCCAGAATTCGTCAGCGTCAACCATGCCAAAGCGAACCGCCACATCGAACTGCTTGGGCAGAATGAAGAAGCCCACCATGAGCGAGAAGCCCGTATCCGTCAGGTCGCCCGGCCTGTTGCGATTGGCCGTGATGCGATTGCCCTGCTTGGGCCCAAAGTTGTGGAACTCGGTGTGGCGATAGTGCCATTCCACATTGACGCTCAGCCCAAACCAGCGCAGATGCCCATCGAGCACGACATGCAGCGTGTCCTGCCCGGTGTCAAACCGGCCGGAACCCGCGCTGGCATTCACCGGTCGCAGCGCGGCATTGTTCATGCGGCTGATCAGCCAGTTCATAGCCGCGCCGATTGAGAACAGGACTTTCTTGGAAGCCTCGCGATCGCGGTAGTCCACCATATCCTGCGCGACCTCACCCAGCGGGTGCGTTTCGACGCGCAACGCAGGCATGAGTTCGGCATCGACGGTCTGGCTGAACGTGTCATTGGTCAGCGCCTGATCGTTGTTGCGGAAATCGCCGCTTGAACGCAGCACGCCGTTGAACACGCCCGCCCAATACCTGATCCAGGGCGTGTCTCCGCCAATGGAGCCCGAGAACCAGAGGCCCTTGCCGCGCGACTGCTGGAAAGTGGCATTGACCAAAGAGCGATCCACAAATTGCTGGCGGCCGCTGGAGACAAGCTGCTCCCAGTTTGCGGGAATTAGTTCTTGGCCGGCGTTGACGTTGAATTCCTTGAAGCGGGCCCACTGGAAGTACGCCACTTCCGCAATCTCCGAGCCCGCGCCGCCGTTGGTGAAAGCCAGCGTTATGTAGTACTTGAACTCTTTCTCGAAGATGTTGCCCTTGAAGCTGAGCTTGGCGCGGCGGATGCGGAAGTTCCAGAAATCGCGCCCGTTGCTGGCGTTGGCTGAGTTGGGATCGCTGGGGCCTTCGGCGTTGGCGCCGCGTTCGTCGTTGTAGGTCACGCGCACCTGCGTGCGGAAGTTCATTTCCAGGCTGAATTTGCCGTCTTCGGTGCTCCAGGTGAACAGTCCCTTTTTCAGCCTTGTGGTAAGCGCAGGATCGCCCTCGCCTGCGCCTTCGCGCAGCGCATCCACCTCAGTGCGCAGGCGCGCCAATTCACTCTCAAGCTGCCCAGGTTCGCCGGCATATGCCGATTGACACCCTGACATGCACACAAGAAACAGCACCGCCCAAGACATCAACGTCAGTTTCATGTTGGCTCCGATGAATGTGTTCAAGCGCCGCGAATGTTCGCGCGTGATCACCAGTGCCACGGGCTGAAGTTGCCTGACCAGAAATGCAGCGCAAGTGATCCTTTGCCCGCATCTCGCCTTGGCCGGCGCGGCCGTTATCATGGACGCGGGGCGACCGTGGCGCAGCTTGACCTGAAGACCTTTTTCAAAAACGTGAGCGACGACGCTATCGCCGACGCCAACGACATTCTGCGCCCGTACGAAAAACTCGTTCCGATAAAGTGCCTCGGCGAAGAGATACACCTCCCCGAGAACAACAGCCTTTGGCGCGGCTTGCAGTTCTGGGGCCTGATGACGGGTGAAGTGCGCATCGACTTTGGTCTTTTCTGCATTGCCGGCACCTGTCTGCGCTGCAAATCGCTCGTGAAGACGCCGGGAGCAGCTAACCGCGAGCCGATGCTGCTGTGCCAGACCACCGCCGAACCCGGCCTTGAGATCATGAAGCTGGCGCAGGGTTTTTCATACAAAGGCCGCCAACGATAGCCCGGCACTGGCAGTAGCCGCGCCGCTGGATACACTTCGCGGCAGTGCCAAGGTGGCGGAATGGCAGACGCGGCGGTTTCAAAAACCGCAATCCGAAAGGGTGTGAGGGTTCGAGTCCCTCCCTTGGCACCAAGCCCTAGCCCAGAGTTCCTTGTCCCAAGTCCTTAGCTTCGGTTCGGAAGTCTCTCGTCATGCCCGAACACACTCCCCTGTTCGCTGCACCTGAGCGGAGCTCGACTGCGGGCTTTGTCCTTCGCCGCTACATGCCCGGCGATGGCGCGGCTTTGAGTGAGGCCGTCAACGCCTCCTACGAGCACCTGAAAACCTTCATGCCCTGGGCCACGCCGACGCAGAGCATTGAGGTCAGCGAGAGACTTGTTCGCGACTTTTCCGGGCGCTGGCTTTGCGGCACAGATTTCGTAATCGGCATCTGGGCGCCTGACGAAAAACGCCTGCTGGGCGGGTGCGGCTATCACCTGCGCGAAGGGCCGATTGAACTGGGTAACGCAGAAATCGGCATGTGGATTCGCGGCGACCGCGCCCGCAAAGGGCTTGGCACCGAAGTACTCAAGGCGTTGTTGCGCTGGGGGTTTTCCGATTGGCACTGGCTGCGGCTTGCCTGGCGTTGCAGCGGCGCGAACAAAGCCAGCCAGCGCGTGGCCGAAAAGGCAGGCATGGCGCGTGAGGGCGTGTTGCGCTCTCACTCCGTCGATCCTGACGGCACGCGCCGCGACACCTACTGCTATGCAGCTTTGCGCAGTGAATGGATTACACCCGCATAGGGGCGACGCATAAGTCGCCCCTACAGATAGGCCGGCTTTTCCAGCAGATCGTCGAGCCGTTTGAATTCAAAGCCGCGCGCGCGCAGGCCCTCGATGATCATGGGCAGCGCCGCCAATGTGGCGCTGCGGTCGCTGGTTCCCTGCAAGCCCGCGCCATCATGCAACAACAGTATGCCGCCCGCCTTGGCTTTGAGCACCAGCCTGCGTGCAATACCCTCAGGCGTGCCGCCAAGGGCGTCAAAGCCGCGCACCTGCCAGCCGACGCACGCGAGGCCCTGCTCGGCCAGCACGTCGCCCAGCGCGGGATTCTTGAACCCAAAGGGCGCGCGATAGAGCGCGGGCATCCGGCCAATCGCCGCCTTGACCGCCTCGCTGCAGGCCGTGATTTCGCGGCGCAGCCTGCCGTGGAGCGCAAAGTTGATATTCCAGGCGTGGCTGTTGCTGTGATTGCCGACAATATGACCCGCCGCAACGATTGCTCGCAGCAACTCGGGCTTTGCACTCGCGCGCGCACCCACCACAAAAAACGCGGCTTGCACTTTCTCGCGCGCAAGGATTTCAAGAACGCGCGGCGTGAATTGTTCGTCGGGGCCGTCATCAAATGTCAGGGCAATCGCCTGCTTGCCTTGTGCGCGCCAGAACGTTGGCGCCCAGAGCGAGGAGTTGACGTCAAACACGCCCCACAAAAGCAACGCGAGCGCCACCGCAACGACGGCGCTCGCAACGATAGATGAAACCGGAGGCGAACCAAACCACAGCGCGAAGAACACGCCCGCAACCGCCAGAATCTTGATGGCAAGCGCCTTGGCCACGCTAGTTTGCCGACTTCACCGTGAAGTGAATGAACTCGCCATCCGCCGTGCCCATGAGCACCGTGCCGTCGGGCCCGATGAAACCCGCTCGCGGCTCAAAGCGCTTGGCCGTCTTGAACACCTCGAACTCATGGCGCTTGTTTTCCGTGCCGCTGGCGCGATCCCAGACCACAAAACGCTTTTCAGAATCAAAGCCGCACACGCGCCTCCCATCGGCGGAGAAGCCCACGCCCTTGGCCCATTCGTCCAAGCCTTTGTATTGCACCGCCGGCTTGTCTGTCAGGCGCGCGGTTTCCCACATGCCAACGCCGTCGCCCTCGCTGGCCGCAACGAGATACTTGCCGTCCTGCGAGAAACTGATCGCGGATACCAGGCTGTCGTTTGTGAGCGTGATCGGCTTGGGCCGCTTGGCCACGAGGCTGCGGGCATCAAACACCTGGATTTCACCGTCGTTGCCGCCAACGGCTACAAACGTGCCCGTGGGATCGACGGCCATGACGTTGGGCTTGGAGATGCCCGTTGGCTGCGCGCCGGCTTTGGTCTGCGATGAAACGTTGAAACGCGCCAGCGTGCCGTCCTGCACAAGCACGAACAACGTCTTGCTGTCAGAGGAGAAGCCCAGGCCGGTAATGTCGTCGTCCAGCCGCTCGGCGCAGGCCAGCGCGCGCACCGTGGCGCCGCTGAGGTCGAAGATGACCACATTGCCGTCATCGTTGCCGCACGCACCCCAGTTGCCATCCGGGCTTATGGCCATGGACTTGATGATGCGCCGGCCGCCGGTGCTCTGGCCAATCAGGGTGCCGCGGCGCAGGTTGTAAAACGCGACCTTGCCGCCGCGCGTGCCGTAGGCGCCGACTTTGCCGTCGGCAGAGGCCGCGACTGCCTCGATGCTCTCGTCGGCCTTGAACATCTGCTCGCTTTGCAAGTAGCGGTCATAAGCGAGTTTCTGCAGTTGCGCCGGCATCCGCTTGATGCGGGCGTCACGCGTCTCTCCGCTCAGGCTGGCCCTCAGATTCTTGAGCTTGAGCTGATCGCTGACCGTCAGGGAAAAACCGCTGAGCTTCTTGACGATTTCTTCGCCGCCCTTTTCGTCGCCGCGCGCGACTGCGCTTTCCAGCAGCGTGAACAGATCTTTAATGTACTCGTCGCGCTTGGCCTTGTTGTCGTCCACAGCGTCGGAAAGCTTCAGCAACTGCGCCTGGCTCAAGGGCAGATTCCGGGCTTGATCGAGATGCTTGTCCGCGGCGGCAAAATCCTTGTTTTCACGAGCCTTGCGGGCCTTGGAGAGCAGGTCGTCAAAAGCATCATCGACCGCCGATTGCCATTCGACGCGTTCGCTTTCGCAGCGCTTCTGCAACGCCTCGGTTGTGGCGATAGCGTAAGCTTCGTCGAGCTTGACCTTCGCTTCTTTGTGTTTGCCCTGAACGCGTAACTCGCCGCACTGCTTAAGCAGCGCCTTCACGGCATCGGTACGCGCGCCTTCCACCTTCTGTTCAACTTCGGCGACCTTGGCCTTGAGCGTTTCGCCCACGGGCAGCGTTTTCATCTTGGCAAGCTGTGCTTCCGCCGTTGCGAAATCACCGCTATTGAGCGCCGTGTTCGCCGCGTTGTAGGCCGCGAGGAAGCGGCTGGCGGACTCCTCGTTTACCTTCTGCTGCAAAGCTGTGAAGCGCGCCTGGTGTTCCTCGGCGATGGGCTGCATGCTATTCACTTTGTTGAGCGCTTTCATCGCGCTGTCAAAGTCGTCCTTCTTGAGAGCTTCTTCGACCTCATCGAGCATCTTCTTCACGTACTCGCGCAGCTTCTGCGCGTTGCCGGTCTTGAAATCATCCAGCGTACGACGCTGATCTTCACTCAGGGGCAGTGTGCCCGCCTTCTCGACACTCTGGCCGGCCTTGTCAAACTCATTGCGCGCAACGCATTCCCGCGCGTCCTTCATCAGCCGCTCGAATTCGGCATTGACCGCCGCAGCAAGCCTGGTGTTCAGCTCGGACAGTTTTGTTGTCTGTTCCTCGGCTATTTTCTTGGTGCCCGCACTGGCCACAATGCCTTCAGCAGCCTTGAGCTGCGCAGCACACTCCGCCAGCTGGCCGGCGTTGAGTGCCGTGGCTGCGGCGGTCAGCGGCTCGCTCAGATTCACGTAAATCCGCGCTTCGTCCAGCCGCACCAGTTGCGAATCATTGAGCGGCAGTTTGCCGGCTTCAATCAGCGCACCGCGCGCGGCTTCATACTGGCCCTGGTCAGCCGTGGCCTTTGCAGTGGCAATATGCGAGGAGAGATCGCCCTCAATGGCCGCATCGAGTGATTTTTCGAGCGCGGCAAAGCGATCCTTTTGCGCGTCAGGCACGCCTTGCGCCTTGAAGTCCGCGATGCGCTTGCGGGCTTCCGCATATTGCTTGCCGTTGACCAGTGCCTGTGTGCCGGAAATGCGGCCTTCCCAGAGCACGGACTCGCGCCGCGCCGCGGCAGCGTTTTTGCGCTTGTCATCGAGCATCAGCGCCAGCAACTTCGCGAAGTAAGTTTCGGCGTCTTCATACTTGGATTCGCGCGCCGCAGCTTCAGCTTTCTTGAGCAGCGCGTCATGGCGCATGTTCAAGGCCAGATCCACGCGCCCGAACAACTCGTCGCGGCGCTCTTTGACCAGCACCTCCACATCAGCGGGAATACTCAGCCTGGCGATCGACTCCTTGGCCTCGATCGCAGTGTTCAGCTGGATGTCGGCTTCGGGGTCAGTGCGCAGCGCATTGAGAGAGGCCTCAATCGTGTCCAGGCCCTCGGTCACGCTGTAGTAGGCCCATTGCCGCTCGAATTTGTCCTTGAGCTCGCGCAGTTTCATGCGCTGGGTTTCGCTGGCTTCACCCTGGGCCAGGCTGGCCGCTTCCAGGGCGGCCTTGGCCTTCTTCAAGTCGCTGGTTGAAGCCGCGCTGTTGATCGAGGCCTCAGCCTCGTTCAGTCGCGCGGCTACGAGCTGGCTGTCTTTGTCGGGCGGAGGCTTGGTGCCGTCCGTAGGCCCGCCATCGGTCTTTCCGCCGTCCGTTTTTCCGCCGTCCGTTTTTCCACCGTCGGTGGTGGTACCGTCCGTCTTGCCGCCATCGGTGCTGGTGCCGTCGGTTTTCCCGCCGTCTGTCTTGCCGCCATCGGTGGAAGTTCCGTCCGTCTTGCCGCCATCGGTTTTGGCGCCGTCCGTTCTGCCGCCATCCGACTTCGTACCGTCGGTTTTGCCGCCGTCAGACTTGCCGCCGTCGCCGCCGATGACCGTAGAGTTGTTCGCGGGGTTCTGCTTGGCGCCTGGGCCAAAGCCGAAGTACCAGCCGGCCACGCCGCCACCCACCAGAATCAACAGCAGCAATACCGCGATAATCTTGCCCATGCCTCCGCCCGCGGGCGCAGGCTGCAATTGCGACTGAGAGGCACTGGGTGCGGGCTGCACAGGCTGCGGCTGGCCGGATTCGACCATCGTTTTGGCGACGGCCGGCATGGCTTCCTGCATGGTGCGGGCCATCATCACCATGCTCTTGGCTTCTTCACGGGCGCGCGCGTCGTTGGCTTTGCGGCGCTCGGCGGCCAGGCGGAAAGCCTCGCTTTCCGCCACTACTGGCGCGAGCGATTTCATGGCCGCGGGCTCGCCAGCAAGGTCATCGTCACCGGCCATGGAGAACAGTTTTTGCAACCATACCGCGGCCTGCTTGGCGCTGCAGCGCTTGGCGGCATCCTTGGCCGTCATGCGCTTGAGCACCGCCACGAGTTCCTTGGGGAACGCGGCAAAGCGCATCTCGGGATACAGGATTTCTTTGGCGATGTGCTGCACCGCCACGGAGATCGGCGTGTCGCCCACAAAGGGTGTCTCACCCGTGAGCATGTGGTAGAGCGTCACGCCCAGCGAATACACGTCAGACTTGTCCGTGACTTCCTTGCTCTCGGCCTGCTCCGGGCTCATGTAGTGCGGCGTGCCCATGATCTGGCCGGACATCGTCAAATGGCTGGCGGAAGAAGCCGCGCGTGCCAGGCCGAAGTCGGAAAGTTTGATCTTGCCATCTGCGGCGCCGAGCAGAATGTTGTGCGGCTTGACGTCGCGATGTACCAGGCCCTGTTGGTGGGCGTAGGCCAGAGCCTCGGCGGCGGCCTTGCCGATTTCGAGCGCGCGCTTATAGCGGAAGCGCCCGCCGTCCTTGAGCATGCCGGCGGCGTCGGTGCCCTCAATCAGCTCGAGCACGAGATAGAGGTTGCCCTGCCATTCATCGACGTTGAAAACGCGCACGATGTTAGGGTGATCAAGCTTGATGCACAGGCGCGCCTCGCGCAAAAAGCGCTGGCGCACGACTTCATTGCGCGAGAGTTCGTCGGGCAGAACTTTGATCGCGACTTCAATGTCCAGCGCGGCGTGGTAGCCGCGGAACACCTGGCCCATGCCGCCCTTGCCCAGCACGCCATTGATCTCGATCTGGCCAAGCTTGGTGCCGACCATGATCTTGCCGCCGGTCATGGGAGCCTGGCCGGGCTCTTCAGCCATGGTGCCGGGTGTGGAGCGAACGGCGGGAACCTGACTGCTGGGAATGCGCGGCGCGCCCTGAGTGGGCGTGCGCGGCGGTACCGAAGGCCGGCGCGTGCCCTGCGGGGGCACCACCGGGCCTGCCGTTGGCTCAATGTCCATCAGCGTTTCAGGATCCTGCGGTGGCTGATTTTCGTCAGTCATGTGGATTCCTTGGGCCCCTGGCCGCACATCGCGGGGCAAGAGTATAGCATCGGGCGCGTCGGCGTCGCCCCCTTTGGGCGCGCCCGTTTCGTTGGCAATGCGTTCCATGATGCGCCGGGTCAAGTCCGGCGCCGGCGCCGACCCGCCTTCTTCTTGCAGCATGTTATCGAGGTTGCGTTCTTCGAAGTCAGTCATGCCAGCCTCGCTTCCAGGCATTCGCGCAGATTGGCGCGGGCGCGTGCCAGCAGGTTGCGCACGCCATCTTCGGTAATGCCCAGCTTTAGCCCGACGTCGCGCCGGCCAGCTTCGCTGCCGTAGAACAGCCGCACGGCTTCCTGCGCGCGCGGCGCAAGTTCCTGCATGCACTCTCGTAGCGCGGCTAACTGGGCTTCGCCGGAATCATCGGGCGCGGCACCGGCCCAGACTGCATCAGCGGCGTCGAGGTCGGCGTTGGCGGGCAAACGGTTTTCGCGCCGACGCAGATCAATGAACAGGCGGCGCGCCGTGGTGCGAAGATAGGCAGCCGCCGCGGCATCGCCCATGTCGCGCATGCCGGAGCGGAAGATGGCAATGAAGGTGTCCTGGGTCAGGTCGTCTGCTTCATCGGGCGTGCAGCCAAGGAGGCGTAGATAACGCCAGACACCCTTGTTATGGCGGGCAACAAAGGGCTCGAAATCGGCCATCGCCATTTTGAGTTCCGCCAGCCGCAAAGGATCAAGTTTCAGCGCCATGCCATGTTAAAGGCGGCATGGGCGCGAAGGTACTCAAGAAATCCTCACCGCCGGCCAAAGGGCTCGTAGGCCGATGGAGTCTGGCCTGGCTTGGGCGCCAGATCCAGCTTTACAGAAAGCTCATCCAGAAACTGCCGGGTGGCCGGCAGGGTGTCTCCGTCAGGCGATGCGACGGCACACGCACGTGAGAAGACCCACGCGCGCTGCTCGGCGGAAATGCGCTGCATGAGCTGCGGCCAGGCACGCTGAAACTGCTCGCGGGCTTCAGGGATCTCGCAAAGTCGCACGAATCGCTCTTTCAGCACGGCCTCGTTTTCGAATCTGCCAAACACGTCCTGATAGGCGGCCAAAGCCAGCGCGCAGGCTTCCGGCGTGGGCCCGCCGCCCTCGCGCGCCGCCAGCGCGAAGATGAAAAGCAGCGCGTGCTCGAGCGGGTTGGATCTCATCCACTCAGCCATGGGGTCGTCCGTCGCCTTCCATAGACGCACGGCAAAAACAATCACGATGGCCTGCATCGCCACGAGAAAGAACATGAAACCGGCGTCGTCACCACTCTTGCTGGACGACTTAGCACTCAGCACGATGATCGCGGCGGTCACGATCATCGTTGAGTTCAGCAGTGCATGCACAGCCGCAACGATCGCGCAGCTTTTTGAGCGCGCGATGAGCATCCAGAACATGAGGAAAACGCACGCCAGGTTTCCGTAAAAGAACACACTGCCCGCAAAGGCGAAGTCCTTTCCAACAGGGCTGAAGAACACCGTCAGGCCGGGAATGAGCGCAAACACCTCCACGATCAGCCACGCGTAGCCAAGGCTGCGAAGGGCTCTTCCGCGTGGTTCACTGGAAGCCATGGGCGAGCTTTCAAATCTGCGCGCGACCGAAAGGCCAATACTTCATGTGTTTCGCGCATCCGCCGTCTACGCGAAGCAGGCCCAAAAGCTGTTCAACGTAATCTCACTCGGCTTGCCAGTATCGCGCAAACAAAAGCTGCCTGACTCCCTTTCTAGGTGGTTCCGAATTTCGCCGCCAACTCTTCAAGCCAGCCGCACGCGAGTTCATCGGAACCTGCGATCTCGGCGGCCGCTTTCTGGAGCCAACTCAATTGTTCCGGCGAGTAGTTCGCAGCCAGCGCGACGCAGGCGCGTTCAAGCGCCGCATCAGAGGCCGACTTCAACGCAAAATTGATGCGCCGTTCCAGCGCTTCAACAGTCGCGCCGGTGCCCATCAGGTCGCTCAGGCGTTGGGCCGCTAATCGTGTCTTTGCTGCGGAGGGATTGCCATCGGCCGTTGTAGCCATTGCCAGCACCAGCGAAGCCGCAGAATGCAGATCGGATTCCTCAGTTGCGACAGGTACAGTTTTTTCGTCAACCGCCACATAGGCCAGGTAACCAAGATACAGGAGTGCACACTGGATCACACACTGGGTGCCAGCGACTGCCCAACGGGCAATAACTTCAGCTCGGTCCACATGAGGGCTTGCCGCAGGCGATAGCACGAGATTGACCGCCAGAATCAGCAAAATCAGCGCGGAGTGTCGCAAGCCGACCTTGGGTCCGAAGTCGCGGCCCAATACTAGTCCGACGTTTGTAACGGCAATGAATCCAAAGTGCATGCATAGCGTCAGCACGACCAGCAAGCCCTGAAAGCGCAGCCAATGCCACGAAAACCAAACTCCGACGGTCAATAGGGCAAGGCCGATCGCGTTGAACAAGTCATAGGCAATCAAGTACCGCATGTATGCGGCGCGTCTCTGCATCCAGGCATTGTGGCCATGAAGAGCGACGAATCAACTCTATGCAGTCGTCGGACTATTCTCGCAGGAGGCCGAAGAGTCATGCTCAGCGATGGCATTGCCGCGGAAAACTGGCAGACGTAGGCGACCTATTCACCCTGAACGGGTACATCATCTGCCCCCAGAGGCTTTGCGGCATGTCGTTGCCGACGATGCCGAACTTTTGCGGGTGTTTGCCTTGGGGCATGTGCCACGTTCCGAAAAGCAGGTCCCAGATCGGCAGCAGGCCTGCGAAGTTCTTGTCCAGCCCTTCTTCTTCGCTGGTGTGGTGCCAGCGATGAAAGAGGGGACTTGCGATCACGTAGCGCAGTGGGCCGAAGCTCCAGTTCACGTTGGCGTGCAGCAAGATCGCGTAGAGCGACAGAAACGGCGCCACGCCCGCGAGCACCAGCGGGCTGAAGCCGAGAAAGTAGAACGGCAGCACCTGCACCATGCGCGTGATCAGTTCGTTCAGCGGGTGTAGCCGCACCGAGGCCAGCCAATCCAGTTCGCGCGAAGAGTGATGCACGGCGTGCACGCGCCACAGCCAACCCGTAAGCGGCTGTTTCAGGCCCCGTTCGCGGCCAATTTCGGGCGGCGAGCTTCGCAGTGCTGCGTTCGCCTCGCCGCACGTGTCCTCCAGACACGCCTCGGCTCGGCTGCCTTGCCCCGCTCGCTCGGCGCTCCGAAATTGGCTTCGCTCAGAGGCCTGAAACAGCCGCCCGTGAAATGCCCTGTGCATCCAGTAGGCTGTGAAATCGCTCAGCACCAGCACACTCAGTGCCTGCACCCAGATCGGCCAGGTTGAAAACCAGGTGTCGCGGCCGGCAATCGCGGCCTCTATGTTCTCTCGGTTCACCTTCGCGCCCGAAATCAACAACAGCGCGGCCAGCATCACGCCAATACCAAGCCGCGCCAGGTTTTTGGAAACGATGGGTGTGAACAGCCAGTAAACGGCGTCGGTCTTCCAGCCGTCGCGAAGCAGGCGCTGGCCACGAACGGCGGGCCAAAGCCGCTCGATGGCGATGAAGCCCAGCGCCAGCAGAGTGAACGCGATAACGGCTGCAATCAGCGTGCGGTCCATGGCGGCTCCCACATGTGATTGGGCGAATCAACGAATGAATTTCAGAGCCCCTTCAGTGACGACGGGGCAACTTGTGCCGGCATCGACTAACGACGCAAAGCGAATGATCGCGCCCGGCTGAAAGAAAAGCCCCCTCGTTACCGAGGGGGCTCTGGGCGACAACTTCGTGTGGCCTTACTTCGTAGTCGTGAAGATCAGCTCGAACACCCAGCTGAACACGCCGCCGCCGCGGTTGACCAGCAGCGTCAGCGCGACGGTGGCCACCGCCACCATGCTCATGAGTTTCACGAGAATGTTCAGTGACGGGCCCGAGGTATCCTTGAACGGGTCGCCCACGGTGTCGCCTACCACTGCGGCCTTGTGCTCATTGCTGCCCTTCATGTAGCGGGCGTATTTCTTCTTCTTGGGCTCCTCATGCGCCGGCGCGGCTACGGCTGCCGGCTCCGCCTTCGCTGAAGCTACGGCGGACATGTCCGCTTTCGGGGCCTCGACCTTCACTTCCTCGACCTTTGGAGCTTCGGCGCTGCTGGCCGCCACGGCTTCGTGTGAGCCGCTTTCGGCCACTTCTTCTTCGCCGCCGGAATCGCCTGAGCCTTCGGCGCCGTCCTTTTTCTTCTTTTTCTTCTTGGTTTTGCCGTCGTCGCTGCCGCCACCCGAGACAGTCACAGGCTTGGGGTCATCCTTGGCAGGGTCGTACTTGCCCTGCTCGATCAGCAACTCAGCGAGGCCGCCCTTTTCGATGAATTTCTTGGCGTTATCCCAGCTTCCGCCGGCGTTGGACATCATTACGCCCATGGCAAAGCCAGCCGCGAGACCGCCGGCGAGCAAACCAAAAACTGCGCCACCGCCAAAGAACACGCCCGTGAGAATCGGGCCGGCCACGGCAATGATCGAGGGCAGCATCATTTTGCGCAGCGCCGCCTTGGTCGAAATCTCCACGCACTTGGCGTGCTCGGGCTTGACGCCTTCCTTGCCTTCACGCAGGCCGGGAATCTCGCGGAACTGGCGGCGCACTTCTTCCACCATGTCCTTGGCCGCGTCGCCGACTGCCTTCATCGTGAGAGCGCAGAAGATGAACACAAGCAAGGCGCCGATGAACAGGCCAATGATGACGCCGGGAGACATGATGGAAAGCATCTGCTCCATTCCGCCACGGCCCAGTTTCACCTCCATGTGCGCAGCAATGCCGCCAAACGAATCGCTGTAGGCCGCAATCAGGCCCAGCGCAGTAAGCGCCGCAGAGCCAATGGCGAAGCCCTTGCCGATGGCCGCCGTGGTGTTGCCCAGTGCGTCAAGCGCGTCGGTTTTCTCGCGGACTTCCGGGGGCAGGCCTGCCATTTCAGCGTTGCCGCCCGCGTTATCGGCGATGGGGCCGTAGGCGTCGGTGGCGAGCGTAATGCCGAGCGTGCACAGCATGCCGACGGCCGCCAAAGAGACGGCATAAACGCCGGCCGCAAAACCGCCGGGTGCAAAGCCGCCGCCAAAGCCGAATGCAAGAACCGTTGCAACGCACACGGTGATAATGGGAATCCAGGTGCTCATCATGCCCACGGCGAGGCCGCCGATGATGACCGTGGCCGGGCCCGTTTGCGATTGCAGCGCGACATCCTGAGTGGGCTTGAAGTCGTAGCCGGTGTAGTGACCGCAAGCTTCGGCAATCACGATACCCGAAACCAGTCCGACGACAGCCGCCAGGAACATGCCCCAGAACATCCAGCCGAAGCACAAAATCGAAACCAGCAAAATCACCGGAACGGTGCCGATGCTGGCGTAATTCACGCCGCGTTGCAGCGCCGCCAGCAATTCCTGCAGCGTTGCGCCCTCTTTGGTTTTCACAAACTTGGTGCAGATCAGCGAGAGAATGATGCCGCCTGCCGCGATCAGCATGGGTGCAACCGCAAAGCCCCATGGGTCGCGGCCCAGCGCCATGGCCGCCGACCACGAAAGCGCGATACACGCGAGAATCGAACCGACGTAAGACTCATAAAGGTCGGCGCCCATGCCTGCGACGTCGCCCACGTTATCGCCCACGTTGTCGGCAATCGTTGCGGGGTTGCGCGGGTCGTCCTCAGGAATGCCGGCTTCCACTTTGCCCACAAGGTCCGCGCCTACGTCTGCGGCCTTCGTGTAAATGCCGCCACCCACGCGCGCAAACAACGCCACCAGCGAAGCACCCAGGCCGAACGTGATCATCGCGTTCGCAACTTCATTGAGCGAAACTGTGGTTGCCGCTGCGTCTACAATACCGCCCATAATGAAGAGCCAGATTGTGACGAACGCAAGGCCAACGCCCACCACCATCAGGCCCATCACTGCGCCCGCACGGAAGGCCACCTGCAAGCCCTCATTCAAGCCATCTTTCTTGGTGCAGGCGTAGGCGGTACGGCAATTGGCGATCGTGGCCGTGTTCATGCCAAACCAGCCGGTAATGAAGCTGCACAGGCCGCCTGAGAGCAGGCCAAAGAACACGAAAATGCTCAGCCACCACTTCATACCCACGGCGTTGATCACCGCGACAATCACGGCCGTGGCCACGAGCACCGGTATGATCCTGCCACGCTGCGCCGTGAGGTAAGCCATGGCGCCTTCGCGAACGGCATCAGCGATTTCCTGCATTTTGGGCGTGCCGGGCTCGCGCTGCTTGACTTCGAAGTGGAACTTGCGCGCTATGAACAATGCCGCGGCAGCCGCCAACAAACAAAGCAGCACACCTGGAATCGTGTAGTACCAACTGCCCCAGAACCCCGCACCTTCAATAAACGTGTCGCCGTCCTTCTTCTCAACCTTGTATTCGGAACGCATGAACCAGTTGTCTTTGTCGCTGCGCCCACGCACCCACTCCGGCGCGACCTTGGGCTTGTCGGGTTCTTTGTCCGCTGCAACCTGGTACTCGCGGCCGGTGTCGATGCCCGCGGCCTCGGCCACGTTCAGTGTTGCGCTCTTCAGCCCTTCGAGCTTGAAGAACTCGCCCGGCCCGCTGGGGTTCGTCAGCGCCAGCAGCGCCACGAGCAAGCCCGCGCTCACCAGCGTCGCGGCTACAAAGAGCCGGCGCGGCGAAATGTTGTGCTTCTTTCCTTTGATGACCACCTGCATGTTTGTCTCCGTTCGATTCCTGGATCCGCTAGTTCAACCATCCCGGCAAATCTGCAAAGTTCTCGCGCTGGTGTTGCGCGAACTGCTGCGCGCCTTCTTCGCCGTATGCACTGCGCGCAAGTTCCAACCCTGACTTGTACGCGGCTTTCACGCCCGCTTTGTAAACGGGCGTGAAAACTTCCGCCAATTCCGGCGGAAGGTTCAACTGCGCATACTTGTAGCTGTTCAGCACCGC
The DNA here is from genome assembly GCA_020845475.1 of Planctomycetota bacterium. Taxonomy (GTDB): domain Bacteria; phylum Planctomycetota; class UBA8742; order UBA2392; family UBA2392; genus UBA2392. The sequence goes on along the minus strand of JADLFN010000028.1, from coordinate 30,162 downwards.
GCCATCGGCCGACAATCCGCGCGGCATAAACTCGATCGCCGGCCGCGCGGCTTGCGCCATCAAATGCAGCCGCGCCCAGTTGGCGAGCGCCAAAATCGCCTTGACCTCCACGCTCAAGGGCATGAACGCCTGCAATTGCTGGCGCGCGACCACATCAAACTGTTCCGCGAGCGCGGGCTCCGTCTTCTCGTCAAAGTTCGCGTCAAGGATTTTGGCCTGGTCGGCGGATGAGAGCCGTGTGAATTCTTCGACCAGTTGCGGCAGCTCCACGGGCAGCACGGCTTCATCACTGAATTTATCGAGCGCGCGGCGGTTTTCGTCGCTGAGTTTGCCGCGGCACAATAGCAGATCGTCCACAATCAGCGCCCACTTCGGCTCGCGCTCGCGCCAATGCTTGAGTTCCAGGCGCAGCACTTCCAGCGGGAAATCGCGCGTTCGGTTGAAGATGAAATGCCACTCCTCCATGCGCAGGCCGGCGTCGCGCGGCAGCGCTTTTTGGCCCTCGTGAATCGTGGCCAAGCCGCGCTCGAGCCAGGGCAGCTTGCGCTCGCGTTCGGGAAAGTTGCCGGGAATGTTGTAGGCCTCGTTCCAGCTCAGGTAGCTGAACACGGCAGGATTGCGCGGCTGCAGCTCGCGGATCAGCGAGTACATGGCCTCGGCTTCGAAGAAATCGCCGCGCTTGTAAGCGTCACCTGCCCGCAACCAAAGCGCCGCCACGGCGTAGCCGCGCGTGGCGCCCAGAACGCGCAAACCGGTCTCGCGTAGAGCCTGGGAGGATTCTGCGCGCGCTTCAGGCGCGGGCAAAAAGGCACCAAGCGCGATGGCGCAAGCAATGAAAACGAGGCTGGGAGCCAGTTTCTGCATAGAAAGCGGGGCAGGATAGGCGCGGCGAAAAAGGTGTCAAGTGCTTGTCAGGACGAAACTTACAGCGAAAGATTGCACTTTACGGAGATGGATATACCCTGTTCCCTCCCGTAATATTTGAAGAGCGGGATGCCACGGCCGGTGGCGCGCGTCCCCTCAGGGGCGCAATGCGAATGCCAAACAAGCTTCGTGGGCCGATAGCTCAGTTGGTAGAGCGATGCGTTCGCAATGCATAGGTCAGGGGTTCGAATCCCCTTCGGTCCACCAATTGAAAAGGCCCCAGCAATGCTGGGGCCTTTTCAATTGTCCTGAGCGAGCGAAGCGAGTCGAAGGGCATCACCGATTTATTGAGTCACACAATGGCGGCAATACAAAGGCCCCGCATTGCGGGGCCTTTTTTCACTGGCCAAGAGGCCTGCGTTACGCATCTTTGCCGCTGATCGTGACGGTGTCCTTTTCCTTCTTCTTCTTTTCTTTCTCTTCGGCGCTGCGCTCGGCGAAGTCGAACCAGAGTTCGGTCTTCTCGGCTTCGGGGCCCTTCTCGCCCACTCCGGCGTCGCCCAGCTTGCGCGTCTTGACCGTGACCTTGGCTTTGCCGGTCATGCCGCCCTTGAGCAGGGCTTCGGAAAGCGGATTCTCGATGTACTTCTCGATCGCGCGGCGCAAAGGCCTCGCGCCGAACTCGAGGTTCTGGCAGTCCTTGCTGTCGAGCACCCAGTTCTTGGCGTCGAGCGTGACGTCGAGTTCGACCTCGTGCTGCGCCATGCGCTTGCGCACGCCGCTGATTTCGATGTCGAAGATCTGGTACAGGTTCTCGCGCGTCAGCGGACGGAACACGATCACTTCATCGAGGCGGTTCAGGAACTCCGGCTTGAAGTGCCGCTCAATCTCGTGCATCAGCATTTCCTTCATCTGGTCGAACTTGCGCTCGGCCGACTGCTTGACGAAGGTCAATCCCGTCTGGTTCTTGATGATGTTCGCGCCGATGTTCGACGTGAGAATCAGGATTACGTTGCGGAAATCGACGACGCGGCCAAAGCTGTCGGTCAACTTGCCCTCTTCCATGACTTGAAGAAGCATGTTGTAAACGTCCGGGTGCGCCTTTTCGATTTCGTCCATGAGCACGACGGCGTAGGGACGGCGGCGGATTTTTTCCGTCAGCTGGCCGCCTTCTTCATAGCCAACGTATCCGGGCGGCGCGCCCACGAGGCGCGACACGTTGAACTTCTCCATGTACTCGCTCATGTCGATCTGCACGAGTGCGTCGTCGGTGCCGAACATGAAATTCGCCAGCGCCTTGCACAGCAGCGTCTTGCCCACGCCCGTCGGGCCGACAAACAGGAAGCAGCCGATCGGGCGCTTGGGGTCTTTCAAGCCAGCACGTGAGCGGCGCACGGCGCGCGAGATCTGGCTGATCGCATCTTCCTGGCTGATCACGCGGCGGTGCAGTTCATCTTCCATTTTCAGCAGGCGTTCGCTCTCACCCTGATCAATACGGGTCAGCGGAATGCCGGTCATCTTGGAAACGGTCTCGCAGATCACGTCTTCATCGACCACGCCCGAGATCACGTTGGCCTGCTCGCGCCACTCGCGCTGCATGCGCTCCTTTTCTTTGCGAAGCTGCATGGCCTTGTCACGCAGTTGCGCGGCTTTCTCGTACTCCTGATTGCTGATCGCTTCGTCCTTTTCGGTTTCGAGGCGGTCAATTTCTTTGTTTACATCGCCCAGATCCGGCGGCTTGCTCATGGAGCGCAGGCGCACGCGAGCACCCGCCTCGTCCATCACGTCAATGGCTTTATCAGGCAGGAAGCGCGAAGGAATGTAGCGCGCGCTGAAATCCACGCACATCTTCAAGGCACCTTCGGTGAAACGCACGCGGTGGTGCGCCTCGTAGCGCGACTTCAGGCCCTTGAGAATCGCCAGCGCGTCATCGGGGCTTGGCGGCTCAACAATCACCTGCTGGAAGCGGCGTTCAAGAGCGCCGTCTTTCTCGATGTAGCGGCGGTATTCATCGAGAGTGGTCGCGCCGATCACCTGCACTTCGCCGCGCGACAGCGCCGGCTTGAGCACGTTGGAAGCGTCGATCGCTCCTTCCGCGCCGCCCGCGCCGACGAGCGTGTGCAGCTCATCGATAAACAGAATTACGTTCTTGGCGCGGCGCACTTCGGTCATCACGGCCTTGATGCGCTCTTCGAACTGGCCGCGATACTTGGTGCCGGCCACCATCATCGCGAGATCGAGCACGACAATGCGGCGGTCGCGCAGAAGTTCCGGCACGTTGCCGCCGATTACTTCCTGCGCAAGGCCTTCGACGATGGCGGTCTTGCCCACGCCAGCTTCGCCAATCAGCACCGGGTTGTTCTTGGTGCGTCGGCACAGCACTTGGATCACGCGCTCGATTTCGTTCTTGCGCCCGATCACCGGATCAAGCTGTCCTTCGCGCGCGAGTTCGGTCAAATCGCGGCCAAAGGCATCGAGTGCCGGCGTCTTGGACTTTTCGTTGGGGTTGCCAGGGCCCGCGCTTGGGTTGATGTTGGCCGTGTCGCGCTGCTGGCCGGGCTTGCGTCCCGATTCGCCCGTGCCCTCCTGCTTGGGCTGGCCTTTTTGCTGCTCGGGGCTGAGCAGTTCGAGCACTTCTTCGCGCACTTCATCAAGCCGCACACCCAGATTCATGAGCACTTGCGCGGCTATACCCTCGTTCTCGCGCAACAGGCCGAGAAGCAGATGCTCGGTGCCGACGTGCTCGTGGTTCAGTGATTGCGCTTCTTCTTTGGCCAGGTCAATCACGCGCTTGGCGCGGGGGGTGAATGGCAGCTTGCTGGGAGCCGTCATCACCTGCGGGCCCTGCTGCACGAGCTTCTCGATCTCGAGGCGAATCTTGCGCAGATCCACATCCATGTTGCGCAAAACGGTAGCGGCCACGCCGCTGCCCTCGAGAATCAGGCCAAGCAGAATGTGCTCGGTGCCGATGTACTCGTGGTTGAACTTCTGTGCTTCCTGACGGGCCAGCCCCAGAACCTTGCGGGCGCGCTCGGTAAATTGTTCGAACATGATTGCCTCTTGTGAACCGCAAACACCGGCGCGGCTCGGCCCTTTGAGGGGCAAAATGGCCCCTGCGTGCTAGACGGTACCACGGCCCCAATAAGCGTCAATTGCCGTTGCAAAGCCGCTTGGCGGACTGCGCCACAACGGCATACACAGGGTTTAACCGCAAACCACGTGCCGCGTATTCCGGCGAACGCCATTGGCGGGCGCGTCCGGGCCGTACTTGTTTTGCGGTTATCCTTCGGCATGATGCGCGCCATGAGCCAGTCACCAAAGGTTAAAGCCTTCCTTATCTGCGATCAGGTCATTCGCTCGACCGATGGCAAGTACACCATCGTGGGCGTGTTCCGCCGTGTGCATGCGCCGCAGTTTCCGGTGTTTCATGCCCGCTTTGGCCTTTACCTGATGCTGGGAGAGCTCAATGGCAAGTACGACTTCACGATCCAGTTCATGGACCCCAGCGACGGGCAAACGCTGGGCCGCGCTGATCTCAAGGGCGTTGAGTACCGCACGCCGCTGGACGATTTTGAAACGGGCCTGAACCTGCCGGGCCTGCAGTTCCCGCGCGCGGGCGTGTTTGAAGTACACCTGCTGTGCAACGGTGAGCTTTTGCACGTGGACACACTGACGGCCGTGCAGATGGATAACCCCGGCCCCAAGCCGCCGGCGCCGCCGAACTAACTGCGCTATTGCAACTTGCGCAAAAACGCCCAACATAAGCGCCACTTGACTTGCACTGGACCATTGAAGGATTGTCGTGCGTCTCGCCCTGGTTTCCGACATCCATAGCAACATCGAAGCAATGGAAGCCGTGCTCGCGGACATCAAGTCCATGGGCGTGGATAGAATTTACTGCCTGGGCGATATCATCGACTACGGGCCCAACCCGTGCGAAGTGCTGGACATCGCGATTGAGAAATTCGCGATGTCGATTCTGGGCAACCACGAAGAAGCGCTGATGCTCGTGGCCGAAGACTTCAACGAGCGCGCGATGCGCAGCGTGGAGTGGACGCGCGAGAAGCTCAACGACCCGGAAATGGCGCGCGAAAAGCGCCAGAAATACTGGAACTATCTCGACGAGCTTTCCAAGAAACGCCAGCACCAGCAGGGCGACCTGCTGTTTGTGCACGGCAGCCCGCGCAAGCCCACGCACGAATACGTGTTTCCCAAAGACTCGCTCGACCAGGCCAAGATCAAGGGCATGTTCGCCAAGTTCGACCGCTTCTGCTTCTGCGGCCACAGCCACATCCCGGGCATTTACAGCGAAACGGGTAAGTACGGCCACCCCAAGAATTTCCCCAACGGCGAGCTTGACCTGCGCCGTTTCCGCAAGCTGCTCGTGAACATCGGCAGCGTGGGCCAGCCGCGCGACCACGACACGCGCTCGTGCTACGTCATCCTCGACAACTCGAAGCTGATCTTCCGCCGCGTCGAGTACGACTACGAGAAGACGATCCAGAAAATCCTCGACACCAAGAAGCTGCCCACGTTCCTCGCGGAACGACTCAAGCTGGGCAAGTAGAGGTCGTCGGTCAGCGGTGTAGAAGCAGTTGCCGGCGACTGACGACCGGCTACCGACTGCCGCCGCTACTCTTCTTCGTCCGCCGCCAGGTTCAGCGCCATCTGCACCTTGACTACTTCAAAGCCGAGTTCTTCCCAGAATGAAATTCGACCCGGCTCGTCAGGCTGCACTTCGCTTTTGAGGATGCGGCAGCCGTCCGTTTCCAGCTCGTGGCGGATCAAATAGAAGAGGTCGCGGCCGATGCCGCGCCGGCGGAAGTCAGGTTTGACGTAAAACTCGCTGATGTGCCCGACGCGGGCACCTTCCGGCCCGCTTGAGTAAAAGTTGGCCAGCCCCGCAGACTTGCCGCCCACCTTGATAATCCAGAGCCGACGCCCGCCCTCTTTGGCCCGCGTCTTGAGCCAGCTCTTGTAGTGCGCGCGCCAATCTGTGTGGCCCTCCAGGTTTTCCGGCCAGTTCTCACGGAAGTATTCCTCCGTGAGCTTGATGAACTCGTCCAGATTCTCGCCCGTCGATGCATCGGCCTTGGTTACGTCCAGCTTGTTCGTCGTCTTCATGGTGCCCTGCCCCGGGGTATGCCTGCCGTACGCCACTGATCACACTTCTCGCCTGCCTGTATTCCGCTTCCGTACGAACCACAGCGCGGCTATCAACATCGCCAGTACAACCGGCAACGCGCCCTGGCCCGCGACACAGCCGCCCTCTTCCCCCACCGTGCTGCCGCCGTCGTCTCCGCCGCCGGGCGCGCTGGTGTCATTGATCGTGATCAGAACGAAGTCGGAATCCACGCCGCCAAAGCCGTCTTCAACGATCACTTCAAAAGTCAGCACCTGGTTGAATGTAACTTGTGGCGCCGTGAAACTGGCGTTGACCGTAGTGGCGTTGGTCAGCGCCACGGTCGGGCTGCCGCCCACCTGCCGCCAGGTGAAGGTCAGCGTCGTGCCCACGTCAGCGTCGCTTGAAAGCCCGGCTGACAGCGTCACGTTTGTGCCTTCGTTGAAGCTCGTATCGGGCCCGGCGTTGGCGACAGGATCGTTCGTGCTCTGGTTGCCAGAAAAACGCGCGCGATAAATCGTGCCCGTTGTGGCGATGTACATCATGCCGTCGGGGCCGAACTTCAGGTCAAACACCGGCTGCGTGAAACTGGCAAATTGCTTGGAGGTCACGCCCGTGGCCGAGTTTGCCCCGTTCAACACCACGCGAAAGACGCGGCCCGAAGCACTCTCGCCGCCTACGTAAACAATACCGGTGCGGAAGCCATCAGCGGGAAAATTGCTCGCACCCGTGGGATAGAACGCCGCACCGCTGGGCAGCGTGCCCGCGGTGAACGAATACGCCGAATTCGTGAAACTGGCGTTGGTCTGGTCGCCCGACAGGCCGCTGACATCCCAGCCGAAATTGAGCGCGCCTTGCGACACGCGGTTGAGCTCATCGACAGTCGCGGGTGAATCATTGCCGCTGTCCGTCACAAAGGGCACGTTGTCGGCGGGATTGAAGGCAATACCGCGCGGGTTGCGCAAGCCGCGCGCGAACACGGGATTGCCGCTGGTGGGATTATCGGTGGGAATGGCGCCGCTGGATTCGAGGCGCAGAATTTTGCCAAGGTTCTGGGCGTTGTCCTGTGCGCGCACGCCAGAGGCAGAGAACGCGCCGCCGCCATCGCCCACGCTTACGTAGAGTTTGCCGTCAGGGCCAAAGGTGATGCGCGCGCCGTGGCGCTGGCCGGAAGCGGTCATGGCGATGGGGCCAAACACGATGGTCTCGCTGCCGCCTGTAGCTGTATTGGGCGTGCCGGTGTCTTCGGTGAAGCGCTTGATCACCAGCGTGGGATTGCCCAGCGTGCCGCTGGTGTGGGCGACGTAAACGAAGCGATTTGTAGAGAACGCCGGATCAAAAGCGATGCCGTGCAAACCCATGTCCGTGCCGGGGCTGGTCACAAAGGCGCTGACCGTGGCAAAGGGCGTGGCCAGCAGCGTGGGTGTGGTCGTGGGCGAGGTGATGATGCGAATCTGCCCCGAGGCGAACTCGGTGTACCAGAGACGTCCATCAGGCGAAAACGCCAGGCAGCGCGCCTGCGACACGGGGTCTTGAACGATATCGAGCGTAAATCCGGGAATGACGCTCTGGGCGTTCAAGGCCGCCGAAAACACGAACACGCAAGCAAGTAAGAGTCGAGTCATGCAAAGCCTAAAGCGGGGCGCACGAGGGGAGAACCATCTTGCCCGATTACCAGAAAGGCGCAAGAGCGGGCTTTGGAACGACGCTCGCGCTGAAACCGCCGATGACATCAGACGAACACCGATTGCGTGCTAGGATATGGTCATGCGCGTCTTGGGCATTCTTGCGATGTGTGTTTGTCTTGCCGCTCTCGTCCAAGCGCAGACGGTGCCTCCCCCGTACGTGTTGCGCTCCAGCGATGAAATTCTTGCGGCCGTGGATGACGCGACGGCCTCGGAGCTTCGCTTCATTCTGGCCGCCACTTGCTTTGCCGATGGAGGTGTGGGTTTCTCGGGCGAAACACCCCGATCAACGATCGCGTTTCATCGGTTACTGAAGTCAAAATGCACGACTGCACTCGAGGCACTCTGTTACTCCGAGTCCGGCGTCGCAGCCTTGTTCGGCTTCAAGGGTTTGGCACAGCTCAACCCTGACTCTTTGCGCTATTTGCTGGCAAAGTTCGCGAAAAGGCGCGAGCCAATAATGGCCATGTACGGTTGCATCAATGAGGAGACCAGTCTCGCTGCCGAAGTGTTGGAATACGCGCTCGGTACAGCGGCCCGCGTTGACGAACACATGAAGCGCGGCTGCGCGCGCGCGTGGCTTCATTCCGTGCGCGACCACGGCGCGCGACAGTCGGATGCCACTTGCGCGCGGCGGTGCCGCTCGCTCGCGCCCGAATTGTTCCGCGGCAGCGAACCCCACATTCGGTACGCGACCTTACTCGCGGAGGAACGCGAATCCGAAATGTGCGCCATCGTAAGCAGTGAGGTCGCGAACAGGCGCCTGCGGCAACTTTGCACGGACTACCTGGCGCTGCAACATTGCCGCGACTCGTGGAATCCTGCACGCTTCGACGAGGATGCCGTCGCGTGGCTGGAGGCCGGCGAACTCCCCGGCAAAGAGTGGTACGTGATTGTCGCGGCGCGCGCGTGGCAACTCTGGGCTCCGCCCCGCCTTCCGTTCGATCACACTTTTCAAAGAGACGAAGACCTGCAATCAAAATGGCGCACGCTGAAACCGAACCAATGGCGCGTGCTGCTCGCGCATCGCAACCCGCTCGTGATTCAAGCTGCTCAGTTTCTGAAGCGCCATCCGATTGCGGGCGGCGGCGATTTCAACGATCCGCCCCCGGATTCCAGCGCACGAAAACTGTGGCTGATGGCGTCACTCGCCCACGCCAAGACCACGAGCGAGTTGAAACCAGTCCTGGAGTATCTGGCCACGAACCCAGCGGATTATCCCTTTGTCTGCCGTGGGCGTGCTTACGCGTGGCACCGCGTGACCTGCTGTGAACCGGAATGCGCAAAAGCCTTGGGCTCATGGCTCAAAGCACTGCTCGGGCATGCTGACCTCGAACTTCGAATGGCCGGTTTCGACATGATTCGATCGTTGCTCAACGCTGAAATGCCGCTGCACAAGGCCATCTTCAGCACTTGGAATGTCAACGAGGACATCGACCGTGCGCTGCCACTCATTGACCTATGCAGCGACTCAACTCGCTGGCGGTATCGGGCGCGCCTGCTTCGGCTAATCGACGAATTGCGCGATGCCTATCCGCAGTATCGTCCGCTTGTCAAAACGTGGCACAGGGAACTCTGTTTCTTCCTGGTTTCCAACCCGCGTGCGTTGCCGGTTCAAGTTGTTTCCAGTGATGACGACGAGCGAGCCATTGAACTGCTGGAAGGGTTTCTTGAGGGCCGCGAGCACTTCATACCCGACAGTGAATGGACAAATGAGTCCGAGCCAGACACCAGCGATCCTTTGGTTCTCTTTTCGCGCATGAAAGCGGCGCTGGCGAAGCTGGGGAAATAACAACATCGACACGAGCCCTTGGTTGGCGCCCGTCTCATAGGCATTTTCCTGAACCCTTTGCTTACGGAAATGCGTTTGTGTGTTGAGGACTTCATGCCGCGCTGCTTGATCATTCTTGCTGTGCTTGCGTCCTGCGCGCCTTTATTTGCGCTTTCGCCGGTTCCGGACAATCGCATTGTCACTGCACCCAATGGACAGTACCGGCTGCACTTGAATCGGCACGGCGTGCAGTCGGTCTATCGCGTGGGCGAAAGCGTGCCGCTCTGGACATTTGAAGCCTTCGATCCGGGCCGGCAGTATTTTCTCTCGACTGATGGCTGGGTCGTGGCCGAGTTCGGGCGCGACGTTGGTGCGCTTGGCACCTCGGGCGAACCTTGGCTTGTGCTGCGCACACGCGGCTGTGAATCACGCCTCGATGCCGGCGCGCTTGCGCTCAAGGGCAATCTCGATGGCTGGGTGAGGTGTACGCAGCAGGGCAACGTGTTGCAGATTGCCGCGGAGAACGGCGCGCGCTGCAAAGTCAGCCTGGGTGATTGCCGCGTCGTTGAAGCGCAGCCAGGCGGCACGTTGTTTCGGTGCTGCCTGCCGTGCGAGCCCGAACCTGAACCAGACTGGCTGCCGATGGCAACCTGCGCGCTGCTTTTGCTGGGTGCGATCTACGACATCCGCCGCCGCATCAAAGAACGCTGACCTCAAAGAAACGAGGCGGGCCAAAGCCCGCCTCGTTCAATTCAGCGCAGCCGTTATTCAAAGGGCAGCACCTGTTCGATTTCGCCCGTGGCCAGGTTCTGGGCGTAAACAGCGTCAATGGCGTAGTTGTTGTTGCCCGTGCGCGAGATCGCGCACACCAGCACCATGTCGGCCTCGGCCCAGGAGCTGGAGACCTTCCACTCGCGGGTGATGGCGGCGCTGACGTTCTGGTTGAGCGGGTCGGGGCCGCTCTTGAGCTCGAACTTCAAGACCACCCAGTTCGTTTCTTTCTTCTCGCCATCGCGCAGCGCAATGATGCCGCGTGTGCTGCCCTGGCCCGATGCAAAGGCCTTTTCGGCCACCAGTTCTTCGCCGATCGGCACGTCATCCTTGTTGCGCCATTGCTGGGTGACGTAGAGCTTGACGCCTTCTTTGTCCCAGTTTGTGTCGTAATTGGTGCCTACCAGCGTCACGCGCACGTTGGCGGTGCCGGCCTTGGATTTGGCCGGGGTGATTTTCGGTTTGGGCAGCCCGCCGCAACCGGCAAGCACACAGCCCAGGATCAGCAGCGAAAGCGCCGCCATTCGATTTGTCATGGAGTTCTCCTTTCAGAACGCACCGCGATTGTGCCGCCTGCGCGCGCGAATTTCCATTGCCGAATCGTCAGTCGTGAGAGATGAAGCGAACAAGAGATGGCAAAGACGCAATCTCTCGATCTCTCAAACACCCAATCTCTCCTGCTACTCCGGCATCCTGGCCGCGGCGCGGAAGCCGCGGTCTTTGGCGCCGCTCTGCGGCAAAGCGCGGCCGCGCTGGTACGATCGCAGGTCAGAGGGCGCATCTTCGCTGGTGGGCTTGGCAGGCGAGGTTGCGGAGGAAAGAAACGAGCCGCCGCGCACAACGCGGCGCTCGCTCGTCTGCGGCTTTTCGGACAGCACCGGATTTTCCATCAGCATCTTGGTGTAGCCGGAAACGTCGTACCAGTCGAGGCACCACTCTTCCACGTTGCCCGCGCAATCCATCACGCCAAAGGGCGAAGCGCCGTCCTTGAGCAGTCCTACTTTCGCCAGGCCGCCCAGGCCGCCTTCCTTAAAATTGCAGCGCGCGGTGTTCGGCCCCTGCGTGCCCCATGGGTAAGTGCGGCCATCGGTGCCGCGCGCGGCATATTCCCACTGGGCTTCACTGGGCAGGTTGGAGGACTCGTCGGCCCAGCGGCAATAGGCGCGCGCGCCGTTGTGGGTCACACCCACAACAGGCTGCGAGCCGACGTCGCTTGACCAGGTAGCGCCGTCGAACTTCAGGTTCCACATCTTGCCCTCAGGATCTTTGGCCAGGATGTCGCGCGTGAAAACCGTGGCGTCCGTGAAGCCCGCGCTATTGAGAAAGGCCGCGAACTGTGCGTTGGTCGTTTCATACTTGGCCATGAGAAACGCGCTCATGCTTACTTCGCGCAGCGGCGCGTCAGGCAGTTCATCCTTGATGCCCTGCTTGAATTTGCCCGCGGGCAGCGCCACGAAAATCATGCCGTCCTTGAGGCGCTCGTACTCCATACAGCCCTGCGCGTTTTTGGCCAGCGCGCGGTAGCGCAGCAGCCTTACACTGAACTCAATCAGGTGTTCGCCGTCGCGGCCTGCGCTGTCGCGCGCGATGACCTTGAAAGAAAAATCCTGCTCCTTTTCCACTTTGATTTTCAGCGTGAACTTGCCGCCGCCTGCGCCGAAATCGCCATCGTGCGCGCAGCTGATCCGCGCACTTTCGTCGTCCACCGTGCCCGAGACTACAACCTCGGCCGGCAGGCTCTCGAACTCGAACACCTGCTTGGGCGCGGGCTTGATGTCGCTGAATCTCGGCGCAAACAGATCGACTTTCACCTTGGCCTCGGGCTTGCTTTCGCGGCCCAGCCAATCCTTGAGTTCGAACACCAGCGTGTGCGTGCCTTCCTCCAGCGTGCGCGTGACGCTGAACTTGCCGTCGGCGGCGATCTTCACTTCTTTGCCCCCGAACGTGAGCGTGCGGCCCTTCACTTTGTCCAGCTTGCCGCTGATCGTGGTTTCCTTCGTTACCGACCAGATCAGGTCACCCTCCATCCTGTTGAACCACATCACGCTCGAAGCCGCGCGGTCGGGCACCACCACGAGCTGAAGCGCCCTCGATTTATGGCCGAGGCGATCCTGGGCCTGGATCTCGATGTTGGCGTTGGCATCGCCCATACTGACCTTGAACTCAAAATCGCCGCCCTTGCCCACGGGCAAATCAGGCACGGACAAGCCATTGACGCGCGCCGTGACGGTCGTTTTTTCGTCAATGTCGAACACCGTTCCGGCAATGAGCAGGCTGGTTGCTTCCGTGGGCAGTTCACCGCTTTGGGCTTTGTCGAACAGGGGCACGGCCAGTGTGGGCGCATCGGCATCAAGCACGACGCAGAACTTGCGCGAGAACTTCTCGGCGCCGACTTGCGCCGTGATTTCCAGCGTCTGCTTGCCGGCCTTGAGCTGCACAGGCTCACCCAGTTTGTAGGGCTTTCCGTCAAGCATCACCGGCACGTTGGCCTTGCCCTCAAACGCAAAACTGGCAACGTCGGTGAACAGCGGATTGGCTTCCGTGCCCTCGTTGGCCGATAGCGCGAGCGTGAACTCCGGCGTGTTCCTGGGATCGGGCGTCGAGTTGCCGGCAATGCTATTGGAGCCATCGCGGCCCGGTTTGGTGCCGAACACCGCATAGGCGCCAAGCGCCAGCGCAATCAGCGCCACCAGCGTCAGGCCGACCACGAGGCCGGACTTGCTGCCCTGCTGAATGATCGTTACCTGCTGCGGCATCGTGGGCGTAGGAACCGAGCCGGAAACGCCCACGCCCGGTGTCGCCGGAGCGACCGGTACCGGGGCTGTCGGCGCCGCTGCGGCCGAAGTCGCAGCAGGAGAAACGGCGCGTGTGGGTGTGCTGGACCAAAGCGTGCTGCCCGCCTTGAGCTGCGTGGGCGAGACCATTTTGGTTCCGCCACCATCGGCGCCGGCGGTGTTCAGCGCCATCTGCTCGGCTTCATTGGGCGGATGGGCGGCCCACCATTTGTCGAGGTCGGCGGCGAATTCCGCGGCACTCTGGTAGCGCGCGGACATATCCGTGGCCATGGCCTTGAGCACGATCGCGCACAAGTCGTCGTCAATCGAGGGAACGAATTTCTTCAGCGGTTCGGGCTTGCCCTGCATGAGCAAACCCAGAATCTGCGGCGGCGTGCGGCCCGGGTAAGGATAGCTGCGGCTCATCAGGTGGTAGAGCGTCACGCCCATGGCGTAAATGTCGCTGCGGTGATCCACGCCTTCGCCGTGCCATTGCTCCGGCGGCATGAAATGCGGCGTGCCGATGATCAAACCCGTCTGCGTCAGGTTGTTCTGGCCGGTGTCATCGGCCGTCATGTCGCGCACCAGGCCGAAATCCGTGATCTTGACGTTGTCTTCGTCGTCGATCAGCAGATTGCCCGGCTTGATGTCGCGGTGAATGATCTGCTTGCGGTGCGCGTAATGCAGGCCCAGGCACGCCATATGGATGTAGCGCACAGCGCGGTGCGGCGAGAGTTTGCCCTTGGCCACGGCATCCGCCAGGGACATGCCCTGCACGTATTGCATCGCGAGGTAATACAGACCGTTGGCCACGTCGGCAGCGAGCACCTGCACGATGTTGGGGTGAATCAGCCGCGCGGCATGGCGCGCCTCGCGCAAAAAGCGCTCCACGAGCTGCGGATCACTGGCCATGCGCGGCCGGATGATCTTGATGGCGTGCTCGACCTGCAGCACGTTGTGCCTGCCCAGGTAAACGCCACCCATGCCGCCTTCGCCCAGCTTCTTGGAGAGCGTGTAAGGGCCCAGCGTCTTGTGTTCAGCAAGGATGGGATCAGCTTCAGCCATGAGTCGGTCGTCGGTATTCGGTAGCCGGTCGTCGGTGTCCCGTCGCGGGAAGCTGCTTGCTTTTCCCCACGACCGAAAACCGACGGCCGACGACTTCTATTTGCCGGGGTTCTTTTCCTTGAACTCACAGGCCTCGCGCAGGAACTGGTTGAGGCGGTTGGTGTACGGCCGATCCACTTCGTAATAGCCGTAGGTCACGATCTTGCCGGTGTCATCGAGCAAGATCGCCGTGGGTATGAAATTCGCACCCGCCGAATTGCGCACCTTGCCGTCCTGATCAAACACGCCCGTCCACTTGAAGCCGTTGGAATTCAGGTAAGCCTTCTGGCCATCAGGCGTGTCGCCTAGAAGGTCAATGCCAATAGCAATGATGTCCACGTTAGACTTTGTTCCCAGATCGTCGTAAAGCGGCTTGAGCAGCTTGCTCGACGCGTTCTGGCAATACGGGCACCACGAAGCCCACACAAACAGCAACTGGTAATGGCCTTTGGCGTGCTTGGCGCGGCTTACATCGCTGCCGTCGGTCACGCTTTTGAGCGTGAAGTCAGGGAACGCATCGCCGACTTTCAGGTTATTGAGCACGTCCTTCTCGGCCGCCGGCGGAAGCGGGCAGCCGGCGTGGTCTTTGCCGATGCTCGGGTCTTCGCCGCCGCCCTCTTTCTTCTTGTGGAACTTGGAAACGTCCTCACCTTTGTACATCTCGCGCCCTTCAGGGTCGCGGTCGTATTCCGGGCCGCCGCTCCGGTCCAGGGGCGTGCAACCATTGATCGCAAGCGCGGCTACAAGAGTCGCGGCCAGAGTCAAAGCTAAGGACTTGAAACAAGACATGCTCAGTCTCCAAAGAGGACGGGCCAGCAGAACAGGCGACGATACATGGATATTGCGCCATTTGCAAAGTGAGGATGGTCAAAGAGATAAGTGGTGCTGGCGGGCGCGCGCGCGATGGAAGAAACGGGGTCAGGCAGCAGGCAGTTCCAGCTGCGCCCCGCAATCGTGCGGCAAGACTTGGCACTGATTGACGGCCCATGAACAAGCACGGTGTGCGAACCCACTTTGTTGCACGACTTGCGAGTAGGCGATGGCAAGATGCGCCCTGGAATCGGAGAACATCATGGCGTTGCCAACATATTCACATTCCGGACGCATGGGCCTGGCCTCCTTGCTGATCGGCCCGGCCGCAGGGCTTGCTTCCGGCGTGCTGCTGGCCGTGATTTACCAATATGCTGTGTATTTTATCCCTTTCATCTATGTGAATTTCCTGCTCACACTCGCACTGGGCGCGGGCATCGGCTTTGCCGCCGGGTTTGCACTGAAACTCGGCAAATGCCGCAACGGAGCCATTGCCCAGCTCATCGGCGCGGCTTGCGGGGTATGCGCAATCGCAGCTTCGCACGTCGTCAATCACCGCATCGTGCTTGCCGACGTCCAGAAAGAGCTCGCCGCTCAAGGCATGAGCGCATCGGAGGTTGAAGGCGCTTTCGACTTCGGCACGTTCCTCGATATGCGAGCGGAAAGCGGCTGGAAAATCGGCAACAAAGTAAGCGGGGTGCCGATTTCCGGCCCGTTCGTTTGGTTGATCTGGCTGATTGAACTGGGTGCCGTCGCGGGTGCGGCGGGAGTGCTGGCCAAGATGCAGTTGAACCAGCCATTTTGCGAAAGCTGCGACCAGTGGGCGGCCCGCGAGCCCGTGGGTTCGCTCACTCCTGCGGCGTTCACGCCGCTCAAGACCGCCATCGATCGAGGCGACATGGCCGCGATCATCACGCCAAGCCGCGACCCCAAGAGCGACAAGACAGCAAACTTCACGCTGCACCGCTGCCCCTCATGCGGGAAGAGCACCTATCTCTCGTGCAAGGTGACCTACAAAGCTATCGAGAAGGGCAAAGCCACCGAGAAGTCAGAAGATGTGTTCGACTTCGTGGCCATCGACGACGGGCAGATCGACACGCTCAAGCAGTCACTCGCTGGCGCACAACGTGAACCCCTGCCCAAAATGGCGCCCGCCATAAAAAAGCCCCTCCCCGGAAAACCCACCCCAGTCGCGGCTATCAAACCCACGCCGCCAAGACGTCCGCCGCAGCAGAGTTAGGCTCGCGGTGCGTCGGCAATAGCCTCTGGCAGCGCCACTGCCATGCACCTCCAAGTAGTGATCGATGTCCTGTGCGCAAGAGGCCCAATCGCGCTATCCTGTGAGAGGAGGCGCCATGCGCCATTGGCTAGTGGTTGTGAGTGCAATGATCGTGTTCCTCACGGCCTGCGGCGGCAACTCCCAGTTGCCGGCAAGGCCGTCCGGCAACGAGGGCGGGACTTACGAAGAAGAGATCGTCGAGACCAAACCGGCGCAAAGCGTTATTGACCTGCTTTCCGCCGACAAGCTCTCGGACAAAAAGCCCGTGTTTGATGCCGGAATAGTCGATTTGCGACTCTTGGGAAGCAGGCGTGACGACATCTGGCAACTCAATGCCAGCGGCGCTGTGCTTGGCTTGGACATTGAGGACATCGGCGACGACGAAGGATTCGACAAACTCTATTCGAGCTTTGCCGCAGCTGCCAAAGCGCTGGGCCAGAATCGAATCCTACCGTCGGTGAACATGATCGATGGCAAGGCCAAGCAATTCGATGACGGGCTGTATGCGGCACTCGACCTGTGGCAAACGGAAAACACTCTTGAAGGCGTGCGCGACACACGAGAACTGTGCACTACCCTGCTGAAAGTCGAGTCGCTGACCGACGAAGCGCGTTGGTTCCTTGAAGCAGCGCTAGCAGTTGGATTTCGGCCTGACGAGGGGGATGCGCCGCTTCCAGCACTGCCGAAACCGGTGATAGAGCATGTTCGCCGCTTCGAAATGGATGCAACGCAGAGCAAGCCCGTGGGGTTTTATACATGGAACGAAGAACTGAAACGCTGCTTCAAATTCCTGCGTTTTCTCCAGCAGGGCTTCGAGAAGCAGGAGTGGACCCTGGCGCATTCACTCGCCAACGCAATCCAGGTGAACGAGCAAGCACGACAACAGTACGCGCGCATGTTGAGCTTCTACGCCAGCCTGACCAACCCCTTTGCCGCCCCGACATTGCGCGATGTGACGCAGCATCCGGATAAGTCACTTGATGAAATCTGGAAACTAAAAGGCCTGCCCGAAAGCAAACCTCCGACAGTCCACTTCCTTCCTTACTCAACCTCGCGTGAACTGGAGCTGTTCAACAGGCTCTTTCCCTCGGGTCTGCCTGAAAGTGCTGATTTGATGCTCGAATTCGTCAAGGCCGTCCGCAGCGGAAAGGTGGATCTCAAGCCGCGCGTCAATAGCGGCTGGTATGACTACCAGATTTACGCGCTGGAAACGTTCTTGCTGCCCGAGCGCGGCTCGGAGAACTCCAAGTTGCTGCTCACGAAGAAGTACAAGCAGCGCATGCTCGAAGCTTTCAAGGCGCTGGTGACCAAGCGCCGGGAAACCCACGTGCGGCAATTGGCTGGAGGCGCCGGCAGCGCCGCGCCGCCCACGGAAGTTGCTCCGCGCCTGCGCGTCGAGCCCAACCCGACTTTCTATCTACGGACGGCGAGGGCTTATGCGTTTCTGGAGACGTTCCTGACGGACTGGATGGAGGGACCAGGAGCTTCTCCAATGCACGGCAAGCGCGAGGGCGGAAGCCGCCCCGTGGCGTTGCGCGACGAACTCAAGTCCATGCGCGACTTCTTCTACGGCCTGCATCTGATTTCATGCGAGGACATCGGCATGAAGGACGAGTTGATGATGGACGAAGTCCCCAAACGTTGGGACTGCTATAGGCTTGCCGCCCACTGGGCCGAACACTGGTACGAGGGCGGGGCCGCAATTGATGACCCGAGACGCATCCCTGCTGAACGCAAAGAAGCACTATGGCGATCCGACTTTGATCTTGCAGTTGACACCCGCGTGGCGGTGCCGATGTACACCAATCCTCTGTCAATCCGCTGCTGGGGAACGCTCGGCGTGCGGCCGGTCAAGCTGCGTGCGTGGTACGCCACGCCCCCCAAAATCAGGGAGATCGACGAAAAGGGCGCACCCAAAGGCGACTGGGGCACCATCAGCGAAGGCCTGCTGAAAGAGTCTCACTACATCATCCTCACCGACGAATTCGGTGAGTTCAGTTTGAAGGGCAACCGCGTGCTCAACCGTGCCGAGTTCCGCGATTTTTGCGACCGCGGCAAGACGAAGCAGGGCATCCTCGCCGCCCTCAACCGTTAGACGAGGACATCCATGACCCAAGTCAGCAGCGACAACTTCAACAAGAAAAAGTCCCACGACATCCGCAGCGCCAAGGAATCGAAGAAGAAACTGCGCGTCTCCGAAGGCAACCGCGCCGAGGCCGTGGCGCGCAAGAAGTCCAAGCCCGGCAAGTAGCGCTACATCATATCGAGCGGGTCGACGTCGATACTTACGCGCAGCTTCTCCTGCACTTTCACGAGCGGCTGGATGCGATCGACTACAGCGCGCACTTCGCGAAAACCTTTGGCTTTGATCATCACCTGCGTGCGGTGACGGCCTCTTAGTCGCGCCATGGGGGCTTCGAAGGGGTCGCTTACGTCAAACACACTGCCCTGATTCATCTTGCCGAAATCGCGCGCCGTGGCCGCGATCTGCCTTGCCAATTCTTCGCCCTTGGGCTTTTCGCGCGCTTCGACTGTCACCAGCACGAGCCTAGAGAACGGCGGGTAATGGCTGATGCGGCGGTGCTCCATTTCTCCCGCCACGAAGCCGCGATAGTCCTGTCTGGCCGCGCACACGATTGCCGGGTGCGTGGGTTTGAACGTTTGCACAATCACGGTGCCCGGCTTTTCCCCGCGCCCGGCGCGGCCTGCGACCTGCGTGACGATCTGGAACGTGCGCTCGAAACTTCGGAAGTCGCCTAGATTCATGCCGATGTCCGCGGCGACGACACCCACGACCGTGACGTTGGGAAAATCGAGGCCCTTGGCAATCATCTGCGTGCCTACGAGCACTTGCGTTTCGCCCTGCCGGAAGGCTTCGAGCGTGCTCTCGTAATCCTCGCGCGTTTTCATCGCGTCGCTGTCCATGCGCGCGATGTTGAAGCCGCCGAACATCAGTTTCATTTCTTCTTCGAGTTTCTCGGTGCCGATGCCGAGTTGCTTCACGGGCCCGCCATCGCACGTGGGGCATCGCCTGGGCAGCTCGCGCGTTTCGAGGCAGTAGTGGCACACGGCCTTGTTCAATTGCCGGTGAAAACTCATGTGCGTGGTGCAATTGGGGCACGTGAGGCCCTCTCCACAAGCCTGGCAACTGAGCACGGTGTGGTAGCCGCGCCGATTGAGGAAGATGATGACCTGCTCGCCACTCTCCAACGCTTGGGCGCAGGCGCCGCGCAGGCGCTTTGAGAACCAGGCGAGCGCGTGCTGCTCGTGGCATTCGCGCTGCATGTCGATGATTTCGACACTGGGAAGGCCGAGATTCGAGATTCGAGGTTCGAGGTCCGCAGTTACTTCTGACCTCTGACCTCTGACCTCTAACTTCGTCGTCGGTCGGCTGCGTAATTCGAGCAGCTCATACTTTCCTTCTTGGGCGTTCTTCCAGGTTTCCAGGCAAGGCGTGGCGCTGCCGAGAATTACCGCCGCGTGTTCGAGGCGTGCGCGCATGATGGCCGTGTCGCGCGCGTTGTAACGCGGCGTGCTGTCCTGCTTGTAAGTGTGTTCGTGCTCTTCATCGACGACGATCAGGCCGAGATCTTTCACGGGCGCAAACAGTGCAGAGCGCGGCCCGACGACCACGCGCGAGATGCCATCCTTGATGCGCGTCCAGGCCTCGCGGCGCTCGGCGTCGGTCATGCTTGAATGCAGGAACGTGACACTGGCGAATCGATGCGAAAAGCGCCGCACGGTCTGCGGCGTGAGCGCGATCTCGGGCACAAGCACAATTGCGCTCTTGCCGTGTTCCAGCGCGCGCGCCATGGCGCGGATGTAAACTTCCGTCTTTCCGCTGCCTGTGATGCCAAAGAGCAAAAACGTCTTGAATTCGTCGCGATCGACGCTGTTCGTGATGCGATCGAGCGCCATCTGCTGCTCGCCCGTCAATGTCTGCGGCACGCGCTCTTCGCCGCCCAGCGAACCTACGCCGCCGAAATCGACGGGCCTTTTTTCGAACGTCAGCCAACCCTGCTTGCGCAGCGTGTTGAACGGCGCGAGCGAATAACCCAGTTTCTCCGCCAGCCGCAAGGGCGTGAACTCTTCGTTGAATGTCGCCAGCGTGCGCAGGATTTTGGCGTAGCGCGCGGAGCGGCTATCGGTCGTCGGTTTTCGGTCGTCGGTCGCCGGCACTGTACCGGCCAAAGGCAGGGTTCCCTGCGAATCCGAATTTTGAATTTTGAATCTTGAATTTTGAATTGCCGCCTCCAGCCGAGCGGCCTCCGCAAGCGCTTCCTCTTTCGGGCGCGCCAGCTTCACAACCGTGAGCGTTTTTCGCGGCCGCCCCGTGCGCACCACGGCGGGCAGCACCGCCTGCAATGCCTCGCCCCACGAACATGCGTAATAATCGGCCATCCAGCGTGTGAGGCGCAGCATGCTTTCGTTCACGAGCGGCGCGTCGTCGGGTGCCTTGGATATTTCCTTGATCTGGTGGCGCAGCAGCGGCGAGGCGTCTTTTTGCGCGACGACAAAGCCCTGTAACTCGCGGTTGGCAAAGTTCACGCTCACGCGATGGCCAATGCCGGCGCGCGCTGCGAGTTCATCGGGCACGAGGTAATCAAACACGCGATCGACGGGCGTGGGCAACGCGACCTCGACAAAGCGGCCGACGACGCGCGTCTCGGAGGGTCCTGGTTCGTTGTTGAACACGCGGCGCATGGTAGGGGCTCGAGTTTCGAGAATCGAGATTCGAGTTTCGAGTCTCGGGCTGAACCGAATCTCGACACTCGAACCCCGAATCTCGAACGCCATTGTATCCTGCCTGGCGACATGCCTGACTCGTCCTTCCCCAAGTCCGCCCGTTTGCTTGTTCGCGCGCAGTTCGACGCCGTTTTTGCGCTCAAGCAAAGTGCCGGCGACCGGCGCCTGGTGATCTTCTGGCGAAAGAACGAGCTCGGCCACTCGCGGCTTGGGCTTGCCGTAAACACGGCCTTTGGCAACGCGGTGAAGCGCAACAAATTCAAACGCCGCGTGCGCGAGCTGTTTCGCAAAAGCAAGCTGGGCGCGTTTGACCTGGTGGTGCTGCCCGCCAGACACGCCGAAGCAAAGAAAGCCGGCTACCTGGATCTGGCTCAAAGCTGGCAGAGGCTGACAGCCCGGCTGGCGTAGGATGTTTGTGCGCCGTTCTTTGCAGTTCTTCGCCACCTTCGCGGCCTGGCGTGATAGTCTTGCAGTGTTGATTCCTAATCACTCCTTGTCCTACGTGGCTAAAGCCTTTTCATGAACTCATTCGAACTGGATTGTCCGAACGCCGAAGAACCCGTGGAAATTGAATTTTCGGCCGAGTCCGGCACGCGCGGCAAAGCCAAATTCCGCGGCTTCATCTGTAACAACGAAGCACAGTGCGAAGCCGACGGCGTGAAGTGCGCGCTCTATAGCAAGGAAGGTTTCGAGCCTTTTGACGTTGCCGAAGCCCTGCGTCATTTGAACGGGTGAACCATCGCAATGCGCGCCGGCCTCTGAAATGTGCTCACACAACCACGAGCTGATGTCCTTTTCCCGCGCACTGGCCGCGCGCGGCTTCTGGTCAAAACTCTGGGCGCTTCGCCTGGTGCCGCTGCTTGTACCGGTCTGGCTCTACAAGCGGATGCTCAGCCCGTTCCTGCCGCGCTCGTGCCGCTATGAGCCCACGTGCAGCGAATACATGTTCACGGCGCTGGCGCAGCGCGGCATCTTTCAAGGCCTGATCATCGGCACGCTGCGGCTGTTGCGCTGCAATCCCTGGGGCGGCAGCGGCTACGATCCCGTTGAAGCATTCCAGTGGCCTTGGCAGAAGAATCAGAACCCATCTCGTCAGTGATAGGATTGCAGGCTGTTCACGGGCGCAAATCCCATCGCTAACGCGATGGGCTCCGATACACTCTCGAAATGCTGATCGACACCCACGCTCACATCAACTTTGACAACTACAACGCTGACCGCGGCGAAATGCTGGCGCGTGCAAAAACTTCCGGCGTCGAGAAAATCGTGTGCATCGGCATGCAGCCTGATGGCGCGCGCGAGGCTCAGGCGCTGGCACGCGCGAACCCCGGCTTCGTTTACGCCAGCGTTGGCTGCCATCCCTACGACGCGGCTTTGCTCGACGACGCCTGCCTCGCGGAATTTGAAGATTTGCTCAGGCAACCCGAGTTCGTGCTCATGGGCGAAATGGGCATTGATACTGTCAAGGCCGACGTGCCGCTGGACGTGCAGGAGCGCGCCTTTGCGCGGCAACTCGAGCTTGCGATCAAACTCGACAAGCCGGTGTGCATCCACAGCCGCGAGGCGTTTCCCATGGTCGAGCGCGTGTTGCGCAAGGTGCGCCCGCAAGGCTGGAAGGGCTTTGCGCACTGTTTTTCTGACGGGCCCGAAGAAGCGAGGCGCTGGCGCGAGCTCGGGTTCTTCATCAGTTTCGCCGGGCAGGTCACGTTCAAGAACGCCGAGAACCTGCGGCAAGCCGCGCGCGCGCTGAAACCCAGCGACATCGTGGTCGAAACGGATTGTCCGTTTCTCGCCCCGATGCCCAACCGTGGCAAACGCAACGAGCCCGCTTATGCGCGCATCACGGCAGAGTTCCTCGCGGGTGTGATGGGCGTGCCTTTTGCGGAGTTTGCGCAGCAAACCACGCAGAACGCCCGTTCGATGCTGGGAATCTGAACGGGTCTGTTTTTCGCGAACGTTCAACAGGTGATTTCTTTGCGGTCTTGGCGTATCGTTGCGGCCTTGGCGAGAAATCTGGAGCGTCCATGAAAACGGCAAGCTTGTTTCTGTTTGCGGCTTCAGCACTGCTTCTGTTTGGCTGCGGCAGCAACAGCAGGATCCTTGAGCAAAGCGGCGATTCAGGGGCGCTGGCGGCGGCGCAGGTTTACAAAATCGCGGCCGTGAATTTTAAGTGGACGCCGCCCAAGGACTGGGATGTGAAAGGCGAAGACTGGAAGAAGCGCAGCGAGGACCTCGACGTCGCCTTTCGCCAGGAGTTCAAAGAGGAAGTCCACAAGCAGGCCGACATCCTCAAGATGGACGACAAGCCCGACAAAGGCGTACTCGTAACCTGCACAGTGACCAACATGGAGCGCGGCGGCTGGGGTGGCACCGGCAATGCCACAGCCGAAGTTGAAATGAAAGACATCGCGACAGGCAAAGTGCTCTACAAGGCCAGAATCGAAGGCAACAGCCGCAACGCCGGCTACGAAGGCAACACCCATTGGGGCCGCCTGAAATTCTCCATGATCAACATCGCAAGAGTAGCCGCTGAAGCCGCGCACAAGGGCTTCAAGTAAGGAATGAAGTTGCGGCCGAAGCTGTTCAAAGGGTGAGGTGTACCATGCTCTGAGTGCTTGAATCCGGCGTCCGTTGGACGATTCGCAAGATGATTGGCTCGAAGAAGCGCGGCGATTACTGCTGGTCCATCTTCACGCGCAATGATCAGCCCTCTCAGGAAGAGTCGGCGGCGCGTGACGAAGCCCCGGCTTGCCGGCCCGCCAAGCAGGCCACTACCGGCGGCAGCGAGCCGCCGCCCAAGCCCGTGTAGATTTCGCGCCAAGCTCCGCTATCGTGGGCCGAACCAGGTTCGGCCCACCTTGCTTTCCGGAACACGAACCACGGAACACGAGCCACGGAATCGCTATGAAACTCGCACTCAACGGCTGCCTCGGCAAAATGGGACGCCGCATCGCCGAACTCGCCCACCAGGGCGGCCATAAGATCGTCACGCCCATCGAGCAGATCACCTACGGAAAAACCTACGCTGAACTCACCGGCATGGACATCAAAGTGAACGTGGTCGGCCACTACGAAGGCGGCGCCGATGTGTTGATCGATTTCTCCATGCCCGACGGTTTTTCCGCGCGGCTTGCCGAATGCGTCAAGCACGGCACGCCCTTTGTCAGCGGCACCACCGGCCTGACCGACCGTGAACTCAAAGAGCGCGACAACGCAGCCAAGACAATTCCCGTGCTCAGCGCCTACAACATGAGCCTGGGCATCAACCTTTTGCTCTCGCTCGTGAAACAGACGGCGCAGAAACTCGGGCCGGGTTACGACATCGAAATTGTCGAGATGCACCATCGCATGAAATCCGACGCGCCCAGCGGCACGGCCGTGGCGCTGCTCAATGCCGCGTGTGAGGCGACGGGCCGCGACCCCAAGAAAGTCGCCAAGCACGGGCGCGAAGGCATGGTCGGCAAACGCACGCAGCCGGAAATCGGCATTCACGCTGTGCGCGGCGGCGATGTAGTGGGCGATCACATCGTGATGTTCGCGGGCGACGGCGAGCGGGTCGAACTCGTGCACAAAGCCAGCAGCCGCGACACGTTTGCACGCGGAGCATTGCGCGCCGCAGAATGGATCATCGGCAAGCCCGCCGGGCTTTACACCATGACGCAGGTTCTCGGTCTGTAGCGAAGAACTTTCGGTCAGCGGATGCGACGTGCATCCACGCCCAGCGCTTGGCCGATTCGGCCGCGCGTTTGGGTGAAATCGGCATCCACCCTGTGCCTGCGCAATATCCCCGTCGTGAAGCCACAGACTGGCGGCGTTGTTGCACGCGTTTGCTTGGAACGCGCCAGCTATGCCGCGTCATGCGTATTCGATTTCGTGGCCTTTGAACGCTTCGTTCACTTTGCCGTGTTCGAACACCTTTTGGCCGCGCACGAATGTCATCTTCGTCCAGCCTTGCAGAATCTGGCCGTGCCACGGGGACCACTTCACTTTGGTGTACTGCTTCTCGTTGCGCACTTCGCGTTTTTCCATGGTTTCGACGAGCGTGAGATCCGCGTCCATGTTGGGCTCGATGAAACCCTTGCGCTTGAGGCGATACACCCTCGCCGGTGCTTCGCACATCCAGTGCGCGATTTCTTCGTAGCTGCATAGGCCGCGCGCCGCGCAATCAAGCATCAGCGCGAGCGAGTTCTCGATCAGCGGAATGCCGCTGGGCGCCTTCCATATGTCCTGGCGTTTCTCTTCGAGCGTGTGCGGGGCGTGGTCGGTGGCGATGCAGTCGATTACGCCTTCGTGAAGCGCCTGCCACAGTCCGCGGTTGTCGGCCTCGGTCTTGATGGGCGGGTTCATTTTCACGTGCGTGCCAAGCCGCGCGTAGTCACGCACGTTCAGCAGCAGGTAATGCGGGCAGATTTCGGCCGTGACGCGCTTGTGCTCGATGCCGTGTCCTGGCTTGAAGAACTCGGTTTCGCGCGCGGTCGAGCAATGCAGCACGTGCAGCCGGTGATCGTGCTTCTGCGAAAGCTCGTAGGCCTGCTTGGTCGCGCGGTAAGCCACTTCGGCGTTGCGCACTTCGCTGTGCACCTCGAAATCGGTGCGGCCTTTCAGGCGCGCGGTGTTTTCTCGCACCAGCGCCTCGCACTCGGCGTGTACGGCAATCACGCGATCTTTGGGCGTGCCCGCGAAGATGCGATCAAGCGCCACGGGGTCATCGACGAGCAGGTTGCCCGTGCTTGAGCCCATGAAAATCTTGATGCCGCAGACGCGTTTGGCGCTGGCGAGGTCTTTCACGTTGTCGGGCGTGGCGCCGATGAAGAAGCCGTAATTCGCATGCGACTTCTGCGCCGCCAGTGCGAGCTTTTGATCGATCAGCGCCTGCGTGGTCGCGCTCGGCTCTGTGTTCGGCATCTCGAGATAACTGGTCACGCCGCCGGCCACAGCCGCGCGCGAGCCGCTTTCCAGATCTTCCTTATGAGTGCGGCCGGGCTCGCGGAAATGCACGTGTGTGTCGATCACACCGGGGAAGAGGTGCAGGCCGACAGCGTCGATCACGATTGCGCCGGTTCGATCCACGCTGGGCGCCACGGAGGAAATGAACGGGCCGTCGGTGCGCACTTCAAGAAGTTGGAAACGCCCGCGATGATAAACCTGAGCGCCGGCAATGACGTAGCTTGGCATGGCGGTGTTATAGCATGTGGCGCAGCCATGTTGCGGGCTCGCGGTATTTCGTAGC
Organism: Planctomycetota bacterium; assembly: GCA_020845475.1. GTDB lineage: Bacteria > Planctomycetota > UBA8742 > UBA2392 > UBA2392 > UBA2392. The sequence goes on along the minus strand of JADLFN010000028.1, from coordinate 4,006 downwards.
GCCGGCATCTTGCCGGCTCCGCTGGGAGCATCCTGCCCCCAGCAGACGGGCGCAAGATGCGCCCGTCGAGGCCGGCTGGAAGCCGGCGCTACGAGGCGCAGGCTGGAAGCCTGCGCCACTACTAATGCCAAGGCTCGATTTCGCGTAGGTTCTGGCCCGCGATCTTGGCCGTGGCCTTCTTCACGGCCGGTTGCAGCGCCTCGGGCAGCGCCACCGGGCCCGCCATTGGCGCCACCCTCGGACGCGGCTTCGTGACCGCGCGCGCAAAGATTCCTGCGATGCCCGCCAGCGAAAGCAGCAAGAGCCAGAATGAGGCCGAAAACAGGAAGTACCAAACGGGGGTGCCGCGCTCGATGATTTCGATCTGCTCGACGAACATGACCTCGCAGGCGGTGGGGCCCATGTCGTCACGCGTGAGGCTTGACTTGCGCCAGTGCGCGCCCCAATCGGTGCGGTAGTAATTCACGAGCGCGCCGCGCATGCGGATCTGGTCGCCGCGGCGCAGGCCCGTGGCGATGTCATAGACTTCGGGCGTGGCGGCCAGCACGTGCACGTTGCCGCCGGCGTTGGTGAAGAACTTCACGCCGGCGCCATACTGGAAGAACAGCGTGAAATCACCGCTCCAGAAATCGACTTTGTTGATGTCACCCGAGGTCAGGTTCTCGCCCCAGACCATGCCTACGTCCGGCGTATCCGTGGCCTTGCCTACAAGCCCGAACATCTCGCGCCAGTGCGCATTGGTGGAGACCACGCAGCCGGAAATGTCGTACTCGGCCTGGGGCTCGACCATGTACTCGAAGCCATTGATCTTGTGCAAGTTGATCTTGCGCGCCGTCGGCGTTTGCAGCGGCGTTTGCAGGCACCGGGGCGAAACCGCGCCGCCCTCAGGCAGGCTACCCTTGAAATACCACGAGAGCGCCAAGGTCAGCACTGCGACCAGGGCGACGGCGCAACACACGCGGTGGGCTAGAGATTGGCGAGGCGAGTACATGGCGCCAACATAGCCAGAGCAGGGCAGGGGATTTGCTACAAAATCTCGCGCGTTTTTGACGTGGCGCAGCCATCTTGCCGATTTGCGGTGTTCGTAGCGCCGGCATCTTGCCGGCTCCGCTGGGGGCATCCTGCCCCCAGCAGACGGGCGCAAGATGCGCCCGTCGAGGCCGGCTGGAAGCCGGCGCTACGAGGCGCTGGCTGGAAGCCTGCGCCACTCCTCCTGTTCATCCCCGTGATTTTCGCTGTTATAACGGTCGCATGATCCAACGACCTCGCCGGCTGCGCCGTGGGCAGGCCTTGCGCGACCTTGTGGCGCAAACTGTTGTTACGCCTGCTAATCTCATCTTGCCGCTCTTTATCATTCCGGGCAAAGGCAAGTCTGTGCACGTGAAATCCATGCCCGGCGTTTCTCAGCTCACGGCTGATCTTGCGCTCAAGGAACTCAAGCGCGCCGAGAAACTGGGCGTGCGCGCCTTCATTCTGTTTGGCGTGACCCCCAAAGAGCGCAAAGATGAGCGCGGCTCGCATGCCAATGCCGCCGACAACGAGGTTTGCTCGGCGGTCAAACGCATCAAGGATGCCGGTTTGAACATAGTTGCGATCTCCGATCTTTGCTTCTGCGAGTACACCAGCCACGGCCATTGCGGTGCGATGTGCGCCGACGACAAGCTGGTCGTGGAGAACGACGAAACGATCGAAATGCTGGGCGAGCAGGCGCTCAACCACGCGCGCTCCGGCTTTGATGTGATTGCGCCCAGCGGCATGATGGACGGCGCCGTGGGCGCGATTCGCGCCGCGCTTGACGCGTCAAGCTTTGAGCACATCGCCATCATGGCCTACGCCGTGAAGTACGCGAGCGCGTTTTATGGCCCCTTCCGCGACGCCGCCGAAAGTGCGCCCGGCAAAGGCGACCGCCAGGGCTACCAGATGGATTTCCGCAATGCGCGTGAAGCGCTGCGCGAAGCCGCGCTGGATGAGGAGCAGGGTGCCGACATGCTGATGGTCAAGCCGGGCATGCCGTATTTGGACATACTCAGCAAGCTGCGCGAGCAAACAAAGCTGCCGCTGGCGGCCTATCAGGTCAGTGGCGAGTACGCGATGCTGAAAGCAGCCGCCCAAAATGGCTGGCTCGACGGGCAAAGGGTGCTGCGCGAGAGCGTGTACGCGATCAAGCGCGCGGGCGCGGACATGATTTTGACATACGCCGCGTGTGAGCTTTCAGAGCGCGCGAAGAACGGCGTAGTTTGAAAGCGCCGCTTGCGGTTCGCAGCTAGCTGTTCGCGAGAAGCAAGCCGCGATCAGCCGGGTTTCTTCGCGTGTTTGGGGCGAAATGCCTTAAGGCCGCAGTCGTCTTTGAAGTCCAGCCACGGGCCTTCCATCAGGTCGATGCAGTAGGGCACGGCGGGCATGACCGCTTCGAGGCAATCTTTGATCGCGGGTGGGTTGCCGGGCAGATTGATGATGAGTGTGTTGCCGCGCGTGCCGGCGATTTGCCGCGACAGAATCGCCGTCGGCACTATCTTCAAGCTCACGGCGCGCATCTGTTCGCCAAAGCCATCAAGAATGCGTTCGCACACGGCGGCCGTGGCCTCGGGTGTGACGTCGCGGCGTGCCGGGCCGGTGCCGCCCGTGGTCAGCACGAGGCAGCACTTCTCTTTGTCGCAGAGATCGCTCAGCGTCATCTGGATCAGCGGCTGCTCGTCGGCGATCACTCGTTTCACGGCTTCGAAAGGTGTCGCGATGATGCGCTGCAACTCGGCCAGCATTGCGGGCCCGCCTTTGTCTTCGTAAACGCCCTGTGAGGCGCGGTCGGAAACAGTAACAAGGCCGATCTTGATCATGTCGTCAATCTAGCAGCCGGCGCGGCACGAGAAAGGGCGGTTACGGCAGAGGCTCGGCATCCGCCACGGGCGCGGCGGGCTCTTTCGGAAGCAGCTTTCCGAGGATTTCCAGCGGCGCTTCGATCAGCGAGATCTGCGCCAGCACATCCTTGAGCAAGTTGTCGATGTAGCCCTTCTCGTGGATTTCCGTCAGGCCCAACTGGTTGCAAAGGTTGAGCAGCAGGCCCTGGCTCATGATGAACCAGGCCACGCCCTCGGGGTCGGCGGCTTTGTCAAGCTCGCCCTGAGCCTGCGCCTGGCGGATCAGCGTCGCGAAGTAGTTCACGTAGGCGAGATAATTCTCGCGCAGCGTCTGCCGCACGCGCGGCATGTCGCTGGCGGCCAGCGCGCGCAGGTGCAGGCGGAAGTAAGGGTCAAACTCGCGCATCACGCCCCCGTGCACACGGATCACGGCCAGCACCTTGAGCATGGGCGTGGGCATGGCGGCCGCGACTTCTTCGTACTTGGCGAAGGTCACCTCGCGCGCGCGTTTGACCAGCGCAACATAGAGATCCAGCTTGGTTTCGAAATGCTGGTAAAGCACCGGCTCAGTCACGCCCGCGGCTTTGGCGAGATCGGCCGTCGTGACCTGCCCATAGCTCGACTTGCAGAACAGCCTCGCAGCCGCGTCAAGAAGCTGGATGCGGCGTGCGTCCTTGGAGAGCCGTTTGCGTTGGGGCATGGAGTCACGATAGCGAGCGTACACCGCATGGGCGACAGTTATGTCGCCCCAACGGGGCAAGGGCCTGCCCGTTGCCTTTGAACCCAAAAAGCAGTTCTCCGCGTCTCCGCGCCTCTGCGTGAGATGCCGTTGCCTCTGCCGTGGTAGGGGCGACATATATGTCGCCCCTACGGTGCACGGATTTTGCCGTTGCCGTTTGAGTTTCTGAGCATTCTGTGCATGAAGCGACCGGTTCACCGCGAACCGCACACCGCGAGCCGCTCACCGCACTCCGCACACCGCATCACTCCGGCGGTGGTCTTTCTAAATCTTCGAACTTCATCGCCTTGTCCGCCGGCCTCACTCCCCAGCTTTCCGGCATTTCGAGCGGCGCTTGCGGCCACTCTTTCTCCAGCGGCACTTCGGGCGTTTCTTCGAGGAACTTCTTCCAGTGGTTCGGGCCCTTGGGCGT